>JBATXM010000120.1:0-11732 GCA_049673305.1 Pseudonocardiaceae bacterium
TCGACAACGCCAGTCTGCTACGGGGCCTCCTGACAGCTACCCCGACCGGACTCACACCGGCAAGCGACGACGAGCACGACCAGCGATCAACCGTCTACACGATCAACCTCCAGTCTCTGGACGCACAGCTAAACATATCTAGCTACACTAGCTACACTAGTCCATTCTGGTGATTTATCGGGGATCGACGTGTCATTCCAGTCCGCTTGACTGGTACGGTCAACTTTGCCTCTTGACGGCAAGGTAGACGGCGAAGTTGTACCAGCGGAAGACCTGATCGACGGGGTTGAAACCGACTTCGGCGAGCGCCATGCGGTTCTCTGAGTCCCGATAGGGCACGAGAACGTTCTCCAGTTCTTCACGTTTGCGGGCGATCTCTGTGACGCTGTAGCCGTTGCGCTGCTTGAACTCGTGATACCGCTCGATGTAGAGGCGACTGAGGGTGGAGCTGTCCGAAAGAATCTTCTCGCCGAGCAGCAGGCATCCACCTGGTCGCAAAGACTCGAAGCACATCGCAAGGACGGCATTGCGACGCGGTGGACGGACGAACTGGAGAGTGTAAAGCATGACGATGACGTTGGCGTCCGGGAGGCAGCCCACGTCTTCAATCGGCTGCGGCCAGAGCTCAGTGGCTCCCGCACGTCCGGACGCAGCCAGCCGTTCGGCACACTTGTCACGCATCGGCGCGGACGGCTCGACCCCTACGAAGGTCGTCGAGCCATCACCAGGCATTGCCTCCATGAACCCGAGGAGCGTGTTACCGGTCGAGCAGCCGATATCGTAGACAGTGCCGCCGCCCTTTTTAAGGAAATTCAGACCCAGTTCCACCACCATCCGCTGGATTTCTCGGTAGAATGGGATGCTGCGATCCAACATGTCGTCGAACGCAGCGGCGATACCGTCGTCGAATACGAAATCGTCCACATTACCATCCCCCTGACAAATCCTGCCCAACGTTACCGGGATTTCCTCGCATGTCATCCCCACCGACTGGACATTAGTGCGGGCGAGCCAGCTCAGACGCCCGAAACCAGCGTAGGACACCACCCGCTCACACGAGCAGCGGGAGCAGGGCGTGCCGGCGACGTAGCACGGCACCGTAGCGGGCGTCCAGCCTCAGCCACGAGTCGGTGGCTGACACTCGGACAGTCTCGGCTGCGGCGTGGGTACCCACGAAGCCCATGCCGGACAGCGCGAACAGGCAACGCAGCGGTACTCCCACGTCGAAACCGGCCCCACTGACTGTGATCACCTTCTGGTCCAGCAACGCGGAGGGCGACGAGCCGTGCGGGCCGGAGTTGCGCCTGGCGACGGCAGCACCCTGGTCAGTGAGGTCGGCGAGCACCTCAGCGGGCACCTGATCCACCTCCCGCCAGCCCCGTTCCGGCGGCAGCGCGCAGCGCCACAACACATCCTTTGCCGCGCCGGGATCAACCACTGCGGCACCACACACCGCCACCGCAGCCAGCAGGTCCCCTCCCCCGACGGTGAGATCAGCGGGACGCACCGAACCTCGCACCGAGCGAGTAACCAACGTGTCGAACGGGGTGTCCGCCCACGCGTATACCCGCCCGTTCCCGCCCCGTAACCGCACGATCGCATCACGGTCCAGCCGGAGGGCGCGAGCCACGAAGGCGCCGAGATCGTCCCGTTCCACGGAGTCCGGAATACGAAGTTCAGTCACCGCCACCCCCGTCTCGAAATGCGGCCAGGAACTTAGTCATTCACAAGCGCGCCAGCGCTCGAACCGCGACGGACAAGGTCGCCAGGTCCAGGCTTCCGGCATCAGAGATCTCATCGAGGGTTGCCCTAGCCCGGGACAGCCGCGAAAAGTTCTCCCGCTCCCACGCCGCGATCGTCGTCGCTGCGTCACCCCCGACGTTACCGGTGCGCAATGCGTCCAAGGTGATCGCCCGTAACGCTACATAAAGATCATCTCGCAGCACCAGCCGAGCAAGCCCGTGCCAGCGGTCGCCGCGTTCCAGCTGACTCACCAAGCTCAGCATCCGGTCAATGTCCAGGTGCGCCAATAGCGCATAGTACAGCTGCGAAACCTGCTCGGCATCGTGTTCGGCCTGCTCGGCGACCTCGACGACGTCGAACAGCCCGAAGCTGGCCAATCCCGCACTCACCCGGCGCGCCGTCTGCACGATCGGGCGGAACCGGTTGATCTCAGCCCTGACGGCGAGCGGCTGCGGCCGGTGGAGCAGCAGCCACCGGCTGGCCCGGTCCAGCAGCCTACGCATCGCGAGCATCATGGCGTCGGCTACCTCGACCGGCACTGGGTTGATGGACAGTGGATTGCCGAGGTCAGCGGTCGCCTGCCAGAGCGCCCGCAGGTCAAAGACCGCAACCACCATCGAGTACGCCCGCACCGCGTCAGCGGCCGAGGCCGCCAGCTCCTCGGCCAACCGGTAGGCATAAGTGATGCCGCCCCGGTCGACGACTTCGTTGACCAGCAACGTGGTGGTGATCTCACGGCGCAGCGGATGTTCGCGGATAGCTCCGGCGAACCGGTCGCGCAGCGGGGCGGGGAAGTACTCCGGTAGCCGAGCGCGGAACACCTCGGTGTCAGGGAGGTCGCTGGCCAGCACTTCACTGGTCAGCCCGAGTTTGACGTGCGCCATCAGGGTGGACAGCTCTGGCGAGGTCAACCCCTCACCCTCGGCCTCCCGCACCTGCCACTGTGCCCGGGTCGGCAGGATCGCCAAGCTGCGGTCCAGACCGTGACGCTCCTCCAAAGACGTCATCAACCGGCCATGCACCGACACCATCGACGCGGCGTGCGCCCGGCTGACACCAAGCTGGGTGTTCTGCTCGGCGTTGTGGGCAAGCACCAATGCGGCAACCTCATCAGTCATCTCGTGCGCGCTGGGTCAGCCCCAGATTGCCGCCTTCGGCGACCACCCGGACCCGAAGTTGCGCGCCTTCCACCCAGATCACGTCGTTGGCTTTGTCCGCGACATCGACGTGAGTTTCCGTGCCGGCCTTGACGTAGGTGCCGATCCCGCCGTTGAACAACAATTGCGCCGGGCTGAGCAGGATCGCCCGGATGAGCTTCGGCGGGGACAGCTCGGAAATGTCCCGAGAACTACCTAGGGCACGGCTCATCTGCGCGCTGACCGGGATCCGTTTGGCACCAGCTCCTCAAGGGGGACGAGCCGGTAGTACAGCGCAATGAGCTCGGCGAGATCGCTGCGCATGCAGGGCTGGCCGCTAGTCGCCGACGGCGGACCGGCGACCCGTCTCGGGCGGCGCCCACCGTGGTTCGGCGGTGAGATCCGGCAGCCGCAGCAGGGGGTTGGTCATCGCCTCGAGGGGATCGTCTTTATCTGCGCCGGTCGGCTTCGGGGCTAGCGCCAGGCCGGCCGCCCAGCGCGTCCCGAGAACACGGTAGCGAGGCACATCACAGCTGGTTTCGGCATAAGCTGCGGTGGCATCATCATTGCCGGGCATCTCGGTAGAATGGGCGTCAACGTGGATATCACGGCTTTCGTGGTACGCAGAGAGCGCCTCGGCCAGCAGATCACCGAGGCCCATCTGGTGCGGCTCTTCTTCACGTGCTGAGTCCTCATCCACAGGTTCCCATTCCAACTCCCGTGGCGCCGGGGCCGGCGGCGGCCCAGCGACCGGGAGCTCCTCCCAGGTCAGCGGAACATCCTGGGTGTCTTCCGACGAGACGCTAATCTCGTGCTCCTCGGCGACGGGCGTCTCATCAGCACGATCCTCTGCGGGTTCCGCAGCGCGACGCCGGCCGGAGCGTCCTGACGACAACGCCGAGGCGGGCAACAGATCGCTCACAAACACCAGAGTGCCGACACCACGATGGTGCCGTGCCCCGGACTGCCCAGAATCGGGCACATTCGACGACTCAGCGGACTGCGCGTCGAGGGTTTCCGGGGTTTCCTGGAGTTGTTGCGATACCGGATCCGGGCCCTCAACCACGGGTTCCACCGCCGCCGAAGGGTCAATCAATTCTGGCTGGGCGGCTTCTGGCTGGGCGGCTTCCAGCTGGGCGGTCTGGTGCGTGGCAGTACCGGGGGTAATCACAGCGCTCAGTGGACCGGTGTCCGAATCGAGTGCACTACACCCCGTCCCGACGTTGCCGAGCAGCACGGTGACTTGGCTGACCAAGCGCGCTTCCTCGCGGCGCGCGGTCCCGCAATTCTCGAGCAGCATGGAGCGCACAGCCTCCACATGGCGGCGGTGGCGGTCCTCCGCCGCGCGGGCCGCGCGCATGCAATGCAAGGCGTCGGCGAACTCGCCCCGAGCCTCGTGCACGTGGGACAAGCCCTCGAGGCATTCCGCCAGGACCGCGTCCACCCCATAGCGCTGAGCCCCCTCAACCGCGTCGGCGAGCAGGGTCAGCGCCGATTCATGACGGCCTTGCGCCAGGTGTACCCGGGTGGCCAGCGCCAGCCGCAGCCTGCCGACCGCACCGGCCGCAGCGGCGCGCACCGGACGCCGCAGCAGTGGCCGTACTTCCTGCAGTGCGATGTCGCCCGCGTCTCGGTCGAGCAGGGCGAGCACTATCTCAAGCATCAGCCGCGCGCTCACCTCGCCGCTGTCGTGTTCCGGATCGGCCAGCCCGGTGAGCAGCTCGCGGCCTTCTCTAGCCTTCGCCTCTGATTCAGCGACCGCGTCTCGGCGACGGTGGCGCACTGCGTCCGCTGCCCGGGCGGCGGCCCGCAGCAACAGTGCGGTGTCGTGGTCAAGGCTTGGGTCCTCACGGTAGAGCTCGTCGGCCTCCTCAAGCGCGGACGTGACAAGATCGTCGCAGCCAAGCCCGGCCGAGGCCTCCGCCACGACGACAAGCGCGCGGCCCCTCAGCACCGGAGCGACATCGTCACCAGCGGCTAGCACGGCACACACCGCGCCGAGTGCGGTAGCGGGCTCACTGAGCGCGGCGGAGCAGTGCGCTAGCTCCACGTTCAGCTCATGCCGCAGTCCTGGTGGAGTGTCAGCGTCTCGAATCGCCGGAAAGAGTCGGTTCGCCGCTTCCCCGTGCCGGCCGAGACGGTTGAGCGCAAAAACCGCGAGATGGCCTGCCCGCAGCACGGCCATCTTGTCGTCCTGCCCGGCGGTCACCGCCCGATCGGCCAGCAGCAGCGCCAGCTCTGGCGCTCGCCAACGCAAGAGCATCGCCGATTCCACCAGTGATGCGGCCTCACCCACATTGGCCGGCATGCAGGCCTGGACTCCATCGCGCGCCGTGCTGCTCACCTCCCACCCTCCTCGACTTTACCGATCACCGGACGCCCATGCCTGGTCAATTCCGGGTCAATCTGCGGTACGTCACGCGGTGTGGTCGCGCCGCTTCCGCTCCGAGTCGTTCGATCTTGTTCTGCTCGTAGGCCTCGAAGTTGCCCTCGAACCAGAACCAGGAGGCGGGGTTATTCTCCGCGCCCTCCCAGCTGAGAATGTGGGTCACCACCCGGTCCAGAAACCATCGGTCGTGGGAGATCACCACCGCGCAGCCGGGAAACTGTTCCAGCGCGTTCTCCAGCGAGCCCAGCGTCTCGACATCAAGGTCGTTGGTGGGCTCATCAAGCAGGATCAGGTTGCCGCCCTGCTTGAGGGTCAGCGCCAGGTTCAGCCGGTTGCGTTCGCCACCGGAGAGCACTCGAGCCGGTTTCTGCTGGTCGGGGCCCTTGAATCCAAAAGCCCCGACATACGCCCGGGACGGCATCTCGGTGTTACCAACCTGGATGTAGTCCAAGCCGTCGGAGACCACCTCAAAGACGGTTTTGTCCGGATCAATGCCCGCCCGCTCCTGGTCGACGTAGGACAACTTCACCGTCTCGCCAACCCTGACCGTACCGGAGTCGGGCTGCTGCATACCGACGATGGTCTTGAACAACGTGGTCTTGCCGACTCCATTGGGGCCGATGACCCCCACGATGCCGTTGCGGGGCAGGGTAAAGGACAGATCCTTGATCAGGAGGCGGTTGTCGAAGCCCTTGTCCAGGTGCGACACCTCCACCACCACGCTGCCCAGCCGCGGACCCGCTGGGATCTGGATCTCCTCGAAGTCCAGCTTGCGGCTGCGCTCGGCTTCGACTGCCATCTCCTCATAACGCTGCAGCCGCGCTCGGGATTTGGCTTGCCGGGCTTTTGCTCCCGATCGCACCCAGGCGAGCTCGTCGCGCAGGCGTTTCTGCAGCTTCTGATCCTTCCTACCCTGAACCGCGAGGCGGTCAGCCTTCTTCTCCAGGTAGGTGGAGTAGTTGCCCTCGTAGGGGTAGGCCCGGCCGCGGTCAAGCTCCAGGATCCACTGCGCGACGTTGTCCAGGAAGTACCGGTCGTGGGTGACAGCCAGCACCGCGCCCGAGTAGCTGGCCAGGAACTGCTCCAGCCACAGCACGCTTTCCGCGTCCAGGTGGTTGGTGGGCTCGTCGAGCAGCAGCAGATCAGGCTTGGACAGCAGCAGCCGGCACAGCGCCACCCGGCGCCGCTCTCCGCCGGACAGGTGGATCACCGGCTCGTCGGGCGGGGGGCACCGCAGGGCGTCCATGGCCTGCTCGAGCTGTGAGTCAAGATCCCACGCGTCGCCGTGGTCGAGGTCCTCCTGTAGCCGACCCATCTCCTCCATGAGCTCGTCGGAGTAGTCGGTCGCCATCGTCTCGGCGATCTCGTTGAACCGGTCGAGCTTGGTCTTGATCTCCCCCAAACCCTGCTGGACGTTGCCCAGGACGGACTTGTCCTCATCCAGGGTGGGCTCTTGCTGCAGGATGCCCACCGTCGCACCCGGGGCAAGAAAAGCCTCCCCGTTGTTCGGTTGGTCAAGCCCCGCCATGATCCTCAGCACGCTGGACTTGCCAGCTCCGTTGGGCCCGACCACGCCGATCTTCGCGCCGGGATAGAACGCGATGGTGACGCCGTCGAGGATGACCTTGTCGCCGTGCGCCTTGCGCACCTGCTTCATGGTGTAAATGAACTCCGCCACGGCCGCGATCGTAGAGGGGAGCGCCGGGGCCGGACAGCGCGGCCAACCCGCCGCCCGGCCCCGGCGCGCTGTTCACGCGGGAACAGCCACCAGCGGGCGGGCCGCTTCGGCCAGGTCCGACAAGCTCACTCCATACGGTGGGTCCACCCCGTCAAGCAGTTCTGACGGGTCCTTTTCGGGCAATGCCAGGACGTCCTCAGTTCCGCCCCGAGCAGGCTCCTCGCGGCGCTGCTTGCGCACGGTGGCAGCGCAGCGAGCCAAGTCCGGGCCGACCGCGTTGGCCTCCAGTTCGACGACCGAACGGCGCTCGCCCTGCTCAGTGGTCCATTCCCGGGTGCGCAGCTTCCCTGTGATGATCACCGGATCACCCTTGACCAAGGAGGCGGCGTTCTCGGCGAGCCTGCGCCAGCAGCTCACTGACAGGTACAGACTTTCCCCGTCCACCCACGATTCAGACGCCTTGTCGAACCGACGCTCGTTGCAGGCGACCCGGAAATTGAGCACGAGCGTCCCGTCGGGACCGACCCGGCGCGGTCGCATGTCACTCACCAGCGTTCCCACCACAGTCACCGGTGTCTCTTTCATGATCACATGCCCTCCTGTGCTGCCGTCCCGCCGTCAGCGGCGGGATGCTGGCCCCTCGGCCGGCGACACCCAGGCTGCGCGACTAGGAGCATCTCCGATAGCGAGTCATGATCGAGATGGGGATGGTTGGGGGTGATGTGCACAACCGCGTTGGCGCGGCAGTGCCAGGACCCGAAGTTGTCAGGGGTTGGTGCTATCGCCCGTCAGAAGCTGTTGTCGCGGGCTGGGCCGCGCTCAGCCAGTCGGGCGAGCAGCGCGTTGTGCGCGGCCAGCTCGGCGTCGCTGTCTGAAGCGGCCCCGCGGTCAAATCGGTGGGCCTCGCAGGCGTCGCTCCGGGACCACTGCACCAGCAGCGCCACCAGCACTATCACCATCGGGATCTCGCCTAAGGCCCACGCCATCGCCGCGCCCGCGCGCTGATCGGCCAGCAGGTCGGGCACGAACGGCAGGGCGAGTGAACGGTAGTAGTCGCCACCGACCAGCGTCGTCGAGCGCATCAGCGCGATCCCGAAGAACGCGTGAAAGGGCATGGCCGCCAGCAGCAAGCCAACCTTGCCCAGGTGAAACATCGTGTAGGGGGGCGGGTCGATGCCGATGATGAGCCAGTAGTACGCATAGCCCGTCAGCAAAAAGGACGCGTTCATCGCCAGATGCGCCCAGTGCGACGGCGCCGCGACGTCGTACAAGCTCGTGAAATACATGACGGGGAACGACCCGACGTATCCGCCAAGAGCGATCAACGGGTGGGTGGACCTCCGCGCGACCCAGGAGTGCGTGAAGGCCTGCAGCCACTCCCTCGGCCCCGGCGGGTTGGCCGCCCCCGCAGGGGGCAACGCTCGGCGCGTCAGCGTCACCGGCGCGCCGAGCACGAGCAAGATCGGAGCCAGCGTTGACATCAGCATGTGCGCACCGATGTGCGCGCTGAACATCGCCGTCGAGTAGCGGCCGATACCCGATGACGTGGCGATCAGGATGGCCGCGCAACCGCCCCACCAGGCCGTCGTGCGGCCCATCGGCCATGCCTCGCCACGCCGCCTCAACCGTCGCACTCCCGCGAAGTAGCCGCCAGCGAGAACGAGCGCGGCGGCCCCGAACACCAGGTCTGGTCGCCAATCGAGGAGCAGCCGCGCCGGGGTGGGTGGCCCCGCCAGGTTGTAGCCCAGCAGCACCTCAGTACGGCTGAGCTGCGGGGTGTTTCCCCTCGGTGGCGCGGTCCAGCTCAGCGCCGCCGCCAGGCCGATCGTCACGAACATGACCAGCACCTCGACGCCACCGAACCGAAGGATGGCCACGCGATCGCCCCGCTCGACCATCGCCGCCACCGCGCCACGGCGGTGTAACCAGCCCATGACGCCCAGCACCAGCAGCGCGGCCACCTTGCTCAGCACCAGCAGCCCGTAGGTGCTGAGCAGTTGGCCAGGCTGAATGCGGACCAGCGCGTTGATCACCCCGGAGGCGGCCATGACGACCCAGCAGACCAGCGCCAGCCGGGAGAAGCGAGCGCAGGCCAACCCGGCGTACTCACCCCGGCGGCTCAGGTGGGCCAGCAAGGCGATCAGGCCGCCGACCCACAGGGCGGCGGTGATGAGGTGATACAGCAAGCTGTTGGTGGCGACGTCGTGGGCGCCCTCCGCCGAGGAGTGCCCGGTCAGCGCCACCGGTATCAGCCCGGCGATAGACAGCGCGAACAGCCACACCGCCGCGCCCCAGGTCAACGCGGTCCAACAGAACCCGGTCAGCGCCAGAGCGATCCCCGCAGTGAGCGCCCAGGCCCCGACCGGGGCCAGCGCGACCGCCATGGACGCCAGCAGTCGCGGATCCAGCGTTTCGGTCACCGGGCGGCCCACGACGTCCGCAGCCAGCAGCGGCACCATCAACGTCGCGCTCAACGCCCAGACCAGGGCGGCGATCCGGGCCGTGCGCACGGCCGCATAGCCGCCGGTGTCGAGGTAGCCAGACGCTTGCGGCGGTACCAGAAACGCGGCCACCAGCAGCGACCCCACCGTGACCACCGCAGCAACTTCGGACAGCACCCGCACGGCTGGCAGCGCAACCCGGGTGAACAGCCCGGGATCGGACAACCCCCCGGCACCACCCAGGAATACGGGCAGTCCGGTACCGACAGCCATACCCAGGAGCACTCCGACTGCGACCAGCACCCGGAGCTCACCCCTGCGACCGAGCCCGCCCTCGACACCCACCCCGACCACCCTAATCACCCCGACACACCTAGCTGGTAGACGCATCCAACGGGCTGAGCGGGGTTATCTGGCGCTCATTACCCCGCTCAGCCTCCTGGACGCCATTCCGGCGTCCAGGAGGCTGCTCTGTTCCCGTATGTGCCCCCGGCAGGATTCGAACCTGCGGCCTAGCAATTACGAGAAGTCACCAGCGGGTAGGCGCCGTGGCACAGGTCCACCGCCCCATCGCCGACCGGCTCGCCGCGTCGACGCCGCAGCAGCGCCCGCTGGACGAGGCCGCGCGAGCTCTTGGTGGCTACGTCATTCCAGGAAATCAACGCGCTTGCCTGATCCGGTTCGCGGCCCAGCGAGGAAACGTCCAGGCCAGCACACGCCTCGCCGCGCTGGACGACCAGGTCATCCGCAAACTGAGTACAGTGCTGGCGTGAACGTCGCGCGGAGGATTCGAATCTTCGTCTCGTCGCCGGACGATGTCGACGACGAGCGCTCTCAATGCGGCGCGGTTGTCCAGGAGCTCAACACAACGCTGCGCGCCCTCCTGCCCAGGGACCTGACCAAAGTCCTTGAATTTGTGCGTTGAACTGGGCTGATATGTCCGGCTGGACATTCTGGTCTGTGTCTGGTACACAGTGGCCATGGTGTCGTCGTGGCGGGCTGGTCTGGTGGTCCGGCCGGTTGTGGTGGGTGAGCTGGAGCGGTTCAACACCGAGTTGGGTGCTCATCACTGGTTGGGTCACCGGCTTACCGGTCGGGTGCTGCGCTATGTCGCGACGGTCGACGACGAGTGGGTCGCGGTGGCCGGTTTCGGGTCCGCAGCACTGGCGTGCGCGGCCCGGGAGGGGTTCCTCGGCTGGGACCGTGAGCTGCGGTTGCGTCGGCTCGGGTTGATCACCGGCAACCAGCGATTGTGTGTGCTGCCGGCGGGGCGGCGCCCAAACCTAGCCTCGGCGGTACTCGCTGGGTGTCTACGCCGCCTGCCCGCTGACCACCTCGCGGTATGGGGGCACCCGGTGCTGGCGGTCGAGACCTTCACCGACCCGTCCCGGCACACCGGGTCCTGCTATGCCGCAGCAGGGTTCACCCCGGTCGGGCCCAGCGCCGGGTACGCCCGCAACCGCGGCACCAAGATCCGCCACGGCCAGCCGAAGGTGTATTGGCTGCGCCCGCTGCACCGCCACGGCCTCAGCGCGCTGTGCGCCGCTTTCGACTCCCCCCTCATCACCGACCGCCAAGGCAGGGCAGCTGTGGACATCAACACCCTCGACATCGATGGGCCTGGCGGGCTGCTGGCGGCGCTGCGCCAGGTACCCGAGCACCGCATGGCCCGCGGGATCCGCCACGACCTCGCGGCGGTCCTCGCGGTCGCGACCGCGGCGGTGCTCTCGGGCGCGGACTCCACCACCGCCATCGCCCAACACGCCCGCACCCTGACCCAGCCCGCCCTGGCCACCCTCGGGATCCGCCGCAACACACGCACCCACACCTATGTGGCCCCGTCCTACCAAACCCTGCGCCGCGCGATCCGCTCCATCGACGCCCACGCCCTCGACACCACGGTCTCCGGATGGCTCCACACCCAGGTCAACGCCGGACGACTGAACACCAGACAGCTCACCGCCCTGGTCATCGCCCTCGACGGCAAGACCGTCCGCGGCGCCAAAGACGCCGACGGCAACCAACTGCACCTCTTCGCCGCGCTGGCCCACGACGAGGCCACCGTCATCGCCCAGCACCCCGTCGACTCCAAAACCAACGAGATCACCGGATTCATCCCACTACTCGACCAGATCGCCGAACAACACCACCCCGAACCCAACCAACCCACCACCACCACCACCGACACGCGCCACACCGACTCCGACGACAGCAGCACCGGCTGATGGGCCCCGCGATTTCCGGACAGCTCTCTTGGTGGCTATTTCACGCTGTGTGCTGCCGGTTCAGGAACTCGTCGTGGACCTCGCGTGGGGTTTTGTATCCGAGTCCTGAGTGGAGACGTT
>JBATXM010000121.1:0-54307 GCA_049673305.1 Pseudonocardiaceae bacterium
CTACTACAACCGTCGTCGCCGACACTCCACCCTCGGCTACTTGACACCCATCGAATACGAGCTAGGATATAGGAAACTAACCGACCTGGCAGCCTAAACCGGTGTCAATAAAATCGGGAACACTCTATTCGGAGCCGAATCGCGCTCAGGGTGTGGCCTGAGACCGCGATTCGGCTCCGAATGGCACGAGGCTGTGGACAACTCGGGTTGGCTGTGGATGGACGTTTGGTGGTTTGGGGTGGGGGCGGCAGGGTTCCGTTTATGGGTAGGGAAATCACACTCCGGGAGCCGGCGCCGGTCTTCAAGGGCACCGACGCGGTGCTGGCGGGCGATCTGACTCGTGGCCAGCTGCGAGGACCGACAGTGCAGCGCCTGTTCCAGGGTGTTTACGCGCTCCGGGGCGAGCCGATGAGCGCACATCGTGGTCCCAGATCGCCGTCGCGAGCCCGCTGCGGACAACTCTCGACCTGCTGCTGGACCAGCCGCTGCCTGACGCCGTCGCCGACCTCGATGCCGTGTTACGAGCTAGTCTGGTGACCTTGCCCCAGGTCGAGGCGGTGATCGAGGGACGCTCTGGCAAGGGCATCGTGCTGGCCCGTCGGGCCATAAAACTGGCGGATCCACGAGCCGAGTCCCGGCCAGAGTCGCGGGTCCGGGTGTGGCTCGCGATGGACGGCCTGTATCCCGAACCCCAGTACTGGATCGAGGACTCCAACGGCCGGCTGGCCCGAGCCGACCTGGCTTTCCCGGAACAGAAAGTCGCGGTGGAGTACGACGGTTCGTGGCGCGACGGCGAGCGCTGGGCGCTCAACCGGGACCGGGATCGGCTCAACCGAGTGCAGGCCGCAGGTTGGGAGATCGTGTTCGTAACAGCCCAGCTCCTCAACGACCCCACCAGAATGCTCCACACAATCCGCGCCGCACTCACCCGATGCAACTAACTCACGCCGGAAGCCGCCATTCGGAGCCGAATAGCGATCAGCGCGGGGCGCAGGACAGCGATTCGGCTCCGAATGGCGAGCGGGTTACAGATTGAGCAGGGGTTCCAGGCCTACGGTGATGCCGGGGCGGTGGGGGACTGCGCGAACGGCTAGGAGGACGCCGGGCATGAATGACGAGCGGTCCAGGGTGTCGTGGCGGATCGTCAGCGTCTCACCCTCGGTACCCAGCAACACTTCCTGGTGCGCGACGAGCCCGGTCAAACGCACCGCATGTACTCGCACTCCGTCGACATCGGCGCCCCGGGCCCCGGATAGGGAACGGGTGGTGGCATCCGGGGGCGGGTCCATTCCAGCCTGTGCGCGGGCAGCGGCGATGAGCGCTGCGGTGCGGGCCGCGGTGCCCGACGGTGCGTCGGCCTTGCGTGGGTGATGCAGTTCCACGATCTCCACCGATTCATAGAATGGGGCGGCCATCGCGGCGAACCGCATCGACAGGATCGCCCCGATGGCAAAGTTGGGGGCGATCAGTACCCCCAGGTCGGGCTTGGGTGCAAGCCATTCACGGACCTGGGCCAGCCGAGCCTCGGTGAACCCGGTGGTGCCCACCACGGCGTGAATGCCCTGGTCCACGCAGAAACGCACGTTGTCCATCACCACGTCGGGGTGAGTGAAGTCGACGACCACCTCAGCACCCGCGTCTGCGACGTTGAACATCCAGTCACCCGCGTCGACCATCGCGACGAGTTCCATATCCTCGGCGGCGTCCACGGCCTTACAAACCTCGGTGCCCACCCGACCGCGAGCCCCCAGCACTCCCACCCGGATGGGGTTCTCATCCGAGCGGTTCTTCACGGGGAGCATCCGTTGCGGGGACGTCATGCGATCAACTCCGCTATCTCATCGGGCAAATCCTCCGCATGAGCGTAGGGGCCCACCACGGCGGCGGTGATCGGCCGGCGCAGCAGTTCGCGGGCGAGCTCACCGACCTGCTCATCGGTCACCGCGTCAATCCGTCGTAGCTCGTGCTCGACGGTGTGGTGCTCGCCGTGATTGAGCTCTGCGGTGCCGATCCGCGTCATCCGAGAACCAGCATCCTCCAGGCCCAGCACCAGCCCACCCCGCAGCTGCCCCTTGCCACGAGCCAGCTCGGCGTCAGCCAGACCGTCACGGGCCAGGCCAGCCAGCACGTCACCGACCACCACGGCCACTTCACCCAGCCGGCTCGGGGAACAGCCAGCATAGATCGACAGACTACCGATGTCAGCGTAACGGTCCACCGCGGAATACACCGAATAAGCCAGTCCGCGCTGCTCGCGGACCTCCTGAAACAATCGAGAGCTCATCCCGCCACCCAGCGCGGCGTTGAGCACGCCGAGCACGTAGCGCCGGTCGTCATAGCGGTCGATGGCTTGCACACCCAGCATGAGGTGGGCCTGTTCGGACGAGTCGGGGCACAAGGCCAACGCGCGCCGGTCAGTGATCTCGGCCCGGCCGCGGCGCGGATGCACGGGTTGCGCGCAACCAGTCAGGTGGTGCCCGAAACTGCGGGCCACCGCAGCCAGCACCGCGCCGTGCGTGACATTGCCGGTTACCGTCAGCACCATCCGCTCCGGGGTGTAGCACCGCCGGTAGAAGCGGTGCAACGCCTCGTGGCTCATCCCGGTGACCGACTCCTCAGTACCGAGCACCGGGCGACCCAGGGGATGTGACCCGAACAACGCGGCGCAGAACTCGTCATGCAGCAGATCCTCCGGATCGTCATCGCGCATCGCAATTTCCTCGAGTACCACGCCGCGCTCGGTGTCCACGTCGGACTCCTTGAGGAGCGCATCACCCAGCACGTCGCACACCAGATCAACGGCGAGCTCTAGATCGGAGTCGAGCACGTGCGCGTGATAGCAGGTGTGCTCCTTGGTGGTGAACGCATTGAGCTCGCCACCCACCGCGTCGATCTCCTGGGCGATCGCGATGGCGGAGCGCCGTGCGGTGCCCTTGAACAGCAGGTGCTCCAGGTAGTGCGCCGCGCCGGCCACTGCGGCAGGCTCGTCACGCGAGCCCACCGCTACCCACATCCCCACCAGAGCAGAGCGCGAGCTAGGCAGCTGCTCGGTCACCACCCGCAAGCCGGAAGGCAACACGCTGCGCTGGAGTGTTCCGTCCTGACGTATTCCCATCTGAGGGTGCTGCCGCAGGCTCACGTGCCGGCCGAGACCTCAGCGGTATCTACGGCGGGGTCGATACTTGCGGCGACAATTGTGTTGTCGTCATTCACCGGCACCAAGCTGATCTTGCCGCGGTTGTCGATGTCGGCCACCTCGACACGCAACTTGTCGCCGACCTTCACCACGTCCTCAACCTTGCCGATGCGCTTGCCATTCCCCAGCTTGGAGATGTGCACCAGACCGTCCTTGCCGGGTACCAGCGAGACGAAGGCACCAAAGGCCGCGGTTTTCACCACGGTGCCGAGGAACCGCTCCCCGACCTTGGGCAACTGCGGGTTGGCGATGGCGTTGATGCGGTCAATGGCGGCCTCAGCGGACGGGCCGTCGTTGGCACCGACGTAGATCGTGCCGTCGTCCTCGATGGAGATGTCCGCGCCGGTCTCATCGGTGATCGAGTTGATCATCTTGCCCTTCGGGCCGATCACCTCACCGATCTTGTCGATCGGAATCTTGATAGCGGTGACCCTCGGGGCGTACGGGCTCATCTCATCCGGCCCGTTGATGGCCTGCGCCATCACGTCGAGGATGGTCAACCGAGCATCTCGGGCCTGGGATAGCGCCCTGGCCAGGACGTCTGAGGGAATCCCGGTCAACTTGGTGTCCAGCTGCAACGCGGTCACGAACGCGCTGGTGCCAGCGATCTTGAAGTCCATGTCGCCAAAGGCATCCTCGGCGCCCAAAATGTCGGTGAGCGCGACAAAAGTGTCCTTGCCATCAACGTCACCTGACACCAGGCCCATGGCGATACCCGCCACTGGCGCCTTGAGCGGAACTCCCGCGTTGAACATGGACATCGTGGACGCGCACACCGAACCCATTGATGTGGAGCCGTTGGAACCCAACGCCTCGGAGACCTGGCGAATCGCGTAGGGGAACTCCTCGCGGCTGGGCAGCACCGGGATCAGCGCCCGCTCAGCTAGCGCACCGTGACCGATCTCGCGTCGCTTGGGCGAGCCCACCCGACCAGTTTCACCAGTGGAGAACGGCGGGAAGTTGTAATGGTGCAGATAGCGCTTGGTGGTCTCGGGGCCCAGCGAGTCGATCTGCTGCTCCATACGCAGCATGTTCAGCGTGGTGACACCGAGGACTTGGGTCTCACCGCGTTCGAACAACGCCGAACCGTGTGCCCGAGGAATCATTTCGACCTCAGCCGAGAGCGGCCGGATATCGGTGATACCGCGACCGTCAATGCGCACCTTGTCCCGCAAAATGCGCTGGCGTACCGCTGACTTGTGCACGGCCCGGAAGGCGGCGCTGATCTCTTTCTCCCGGCCTTCGAAGCGCTCAGCAAGCTGGGCCAGGGCGCCGGACTTGAGTTCCTCTAGCCGGTTCTCCCGCTCCTGCTTGTCCGCAATGGCCAAGACCTGCGCCAGCTCGTCGGCCACCACCGCTTGCAGGGCATCCAGGACATCGGGCTGATACGCGGGGAAAGTGGGGAACTCCAACTCCGAGCTGCCGGCAGCCGCAGCCAACTCGCGCTGGGCCTGGCACAGGGTACGGATGAACGGCTTGGCAGCCTCCAACCCGGCGGCCACCACGTCCTCGGTCGGAGCTTGGGCGCCACCGGCAATCAGCGCAATAGTGGCCTCGGTGGCCTCTGCTTCGACCATCATGATCGCCACATCGCTGGTGGGACCCTCACCGACCATCCGGCCGGCGACGACCATGTCGAATACCGCGCGGCTGATCTGCTCATGAGTCGGAAAAGCGACCCACTGGCTGCCGCCTTCATGACTCACGTCGTCGTGTTCCACCAGAGCTACCCGGATAGCTCCGATCGGGCCGGAGAACGGCAAACCGGACAGCTGAGTGGACGCCGAGGCGGCATTGATCGCGAGCACATCATAGGGGTCAGCCGGGTTGAGGCTGAGCACGGTGACGACGACCTGGACCTCGTTACGCAGCCCATCCACAAAGCAGGGCCGCAACGGGCGATCGATCAGCCGGCAGGTGAGAATCGCGTCCGTGGAGGGGCGGCCCTCACGGCGGAAGAAAGAGCCGGGGATGCGCCCGGCGGCGTACATCCGCTCCTCAACGTCGACGGTCAGCGGGAAAAAGTCGAACTGCTCTTTGGGCTGCTTGGACGCTGTGGTGGCGGATAATAGCATCGTGTCGTCGTCGAGGTGCGCGACCACAGCTCCAGCGGCTTGGCGAGCCAGCCGGCCGGTCTCGAACCGCACGGTGCGGGTACCGAAGACACCATTGTCCAGTACAGCGATCGTCTCATGGACCTCATGCGCCGTGGGGGTGACGGTGCTTGTCGTGGGGTGGGTCAATTTCTACTCCTCCTCGCAACACGGGCCAGGCGAGGCACCATCGGCGCGGGAGCGAGGACAACAGGCCGGTCTTCGATCGAAGCCCCCGGAGCATGGTGAGATGTTCTCGGGAGCCACTACCGAGGACCGGCGGACGACGGTCCCGACGACGGTGACGAGGCGGCTCGTGAGGCGATGTGTGATTATATATGGGGTGCTGGCTCGGGTTGCCAGCTGCTGTGGGATCAGCACTGTGGGGTCAGCGGCGTAGGCCGAGGCGCTCGATCAGGGATCGGTAGCGCGCAATGTCGACCTTGGCGAGATAGTTCAACAAGTTACGGCGGCGACCAACCATGAGTAGCAGGCCACGCCGGGAGTGATGGTCGTGCGTGTGCTGCTTGAGGTGCTCGGTAAGATCCCTGATCCGTTTGGTCAGCAGGGCCACTTGCGCCTCAGGAGACCCAGTGTCCCCACCACGAAGCCCATACTCGGCAAGGATCTCACTCTTCTGTTCGGTGGACAGTGCCACGGATGAATGTTCTCCTATCATCATCGTGCCGTGCGCGCCGCAACATTCTGCGGCAGCCATTAACCAGCTATGAACGGAGCCGACCGCCACGGACCGCAGCCGACGTGGCGAGACTACCAGATCATGTGTCGGCGTCCGGGACCGCCCTCGATCGCCCAGGGTCGTGGTCGGGGCCAGCGGCACGTTCCAGCAATCCGGCCAGCAACGGGGACCCCTCGCTCAGCAGGCGAGCCGCAGCAGCCAGCTCGGCCGCAGGGACCAACGCGCGCAACGCCGCGACGAGCACCTCGTCAGAGACACTGCCGTGCGCCACGACCGGCAGTGTCTCTCCAGCCTCTCCAGCTCCGCCAGCTCCGCCAGCCCCGCCAGCCTCTCCACTAAGAACGGGCCGGCTGACGGTGGGCCGGGAGTCGCGGACCTGCTCCAACGCGGCACGAATCGCGGCTGGGTCACCGGATGCCACCTCCGGGGTGAGCACCCGGCGCTCCAACATCACCAGGCGAGCCAGCACTGCGGGATTGCCGATTTTCGCTCGACGCCCGCTCATCAGCTGGCTGAGCATCGGTGCGCTCAGCCCGAGGACTTCCGCCAACTGCGCCTGGGAGACATCGAAGGCAACCACGAGTCGCCGCACCCGGTCGCCGAGCGGCTCTCCGTACCACTGCCGCTGCAGGGCGATGTTGCGCGCGATGGCGAGCTGCTCGTCCACCGAACCCCCCTTCCATGCCCTGTACTGGCATCCTGCCAGGAACCTAGGCGCGCACCGGTACTAAGGGGAGCACGAACAGTGATCGGTCACCTAGTCCGGTCGAACACTTCGCGGGTGCGCGCCACGTCATCGTCGATCTGGGCCACGAGTTGCTCGGGGGTGTCGAAGCGGCACATGCCGCGCAACCGCTCGGCAAAGTCCAGCGCCACCCGCTCACCGTAGAAGTCCTCGTCCAGATCCAGCACGAATGCCTCCACCCTGCGTTCCCGTCCGGAGAACGTCGGGTTGGTCCCGATCGAGACTGCCGCCGCCAGTTCCCGGCGACGGTGCACGAAGCGGCACGCGTACACGCCGTCGGCGGGGATCGCGGCGTGTCGCGGGGTCGACAGGTTAGCCGTCGGGTAGCCCAAGCTGCGGCCACGCTGGTCGCCGCGAACCACGATCCCCTCCACCCGGTGTGGCCGGCCCAACGCGATGCCAGCTGCCGCCACATCACCGGCGTCGATGCAGGAACGGATGTAGGTGGAGGAAAACGTCAACTCGCCCCGAGAGAGCAGCCCCACTCCCTCGGCAGTGAAACCAAACCGCCGGCCCAAGACCCGCAGCAACTCAATGTCTCCAGCCGCTTTATGCCCGAAAGTGAAGTTGTCGCCCACCACCACCTCCGCCACGTGCAGGCGCTCGACGAGCACCGCATGGACGAACTCGTCGGCCGGCATCCGGGACAGCTCAGGGGTGAACGGCAGCACCAAGAACACCTCCACTCCGAGCTGTTCGACCAACTCGGCGCGGCGGCGAAGGGTTGTGAGCTGGGCCGGGTGGCTGCCGGGGCGGACCACCTCCGAGGGGTGCGGGTCAAAGGTCATCAGCACACCCGGAACGCCCATCTCCCGGGCGCGCCGCACGGCGTGGCCCACCAGCTGGACGTGGCCGCAGTGCACCCCGTCGAACACCCCGATGGTGACCACGCTGCGGCCCCATCCGTTCGGAATGGCCTCTATCCCACGCCAACGCTGCACAGGCACTGAGGTTAACTGGGCTATCGCGCCGAACCTCAGCCGCCTGCGGGACGCAGCACCAGAACCGGACGGGCCAGCCCATCACGTTCAGTGAGCAGGGCGATGGCGTGCCCCTGCGAGTCGATCGCGGCGTGCGTTCCGGCCAGTCCAGCCGCCGGCAACGATCCACCATGAGCCAGCACCCGAACCTGCTCGGGGTCCACGGCGCGGTGGCCGAACGCGCCGAACGCGGTCACCACGGCCTCGTCCAGCTCAGCGCAGAGCTTCGGTTGCCCCGCCAGCTCGTCGAGAGTGCGGGCGCCGTCCAGACCGAACGGGCCCACCCGGGTGCGGCGCAGGGCGGTGAGGTGTCCCCCGACTCCCAGCGCAACGCCGAGGTCCCTGGCCAGCGCTCGGACGTAGGTACCGCCGCTGCACTGAACCAGCACGTCGAGGTCAGTCACGGCGTCACCGCGACGCAGCGCGAGAAGCTCGAACCGGGACACGATCACTGGTCGGGCGGTCAACAGCACCTGCTCACCGGCGCGAGCCAGCGCGTAGGCGCGCCGGCCGCCAATCTTGACCGCACTCACTGTGCTGGGCACCTGCTCAATGGCGCCGCGCAGGCCCGCAATGGCCGCGAGGATCTCCCGCTCGTCCAGCGCGGAGGCGTCGGCGCCGCCGGTGCGCTCGCCTTCGGCATCGTCGGTGCTGGTAAACGCGCCGAGCCGGACCGTGCCCCGGTAGACCTTGGGCTCCAACGGGAGATGACCGAGCAGCTTGGTGGCGCGCTGCACACCGCAGACGAGCACACCGGTGGCCATCGGATCCAAGGTGCCGGCGTGCCCGATCCGGCGGGTGCGCAGCAGCCGGCGCAGCTGGGCGACCACGTCGTGGGAGGTCAGCCCGGCGGGCTTGTCCACCACCACCAGACCGCCAGGCGCCAGCGCGGAGCTCACGTGAGAAGGATCATGGGCGCGCGGTGCAGGGCGGTGCGCAGCGCGTCCAGGACGTCGGCGGCGGTGCCGTCAGCGGAAAAACCGGCAGCAAGGCGGTGGCCGCCGCCACCAAGCTCGGCCGCAGCGGCGGAGACATCGAGGCGCTGCTTGGCCCGCAGCGACACCGACCACTCATCTGGGCCAGTCTCCTTGAGCACCGCGGCGACCTCGGCCTCAGAGGTGGTCCGTACAAGATCCACTACGCTCTCAACCTCCTCGCTGCGCAGACCTAGCACATCAGCCAGCCGCACCGTGGTGTACACCAGCCCCAGGCCCCGTGCCGAGGCGGGCTCGAGTCGCGCGCGACCGAGCACCGCGCCCAGCATGGCCAACCAGCCGAAAGGGTGGGTGTCCAGCAACTCCCGGGCGGTGGCGTCGGGATCGACTCCCGCAGCCAGCAGCCGGGCGGCCAGCGCGTGCGTACCCGGGTCGGCCCGGCGAAAGCAGCTGGTGTCGGTAAGCAGGCCTGCGTAGAGGCAGCGCGCGATCGGCTCGTCCAAGGCGGCTTCCAGGGGGGCCGCCAGCGCGTCAAGCAGCTCGAGCACCAGCACCACGGTGGCCGCAGCACCTGGATCCACCAGATTGTGGGTACCGAATTGGTCGTTGGTGGCGTGGTGGTCAATCACGAGCACGGCGCTGGCGGTGTCGACCCGGTCGGCGAGGCAGCCCAACCGGCTTCGGCTCGCCGTGTCCAGGGCAACGAGCAGCTCCGGGCGCACAGGTACCTGGCCGGGCGCCACAATGAGATCAGCGACATCGAGCCCACGTAACGATTCCGGGGTTTCCGCCGGCGCACCGAAGCTCACCCGCGCTACGGCGCCGCGCTGGCGAAGTGCCAACCCCAGAGCCAGCGCGCTACCCAGTGCGTCGGCGTCGGGATGCACGTGAGCAACCAGCGTGACGTCCCGCGCGCCGCCAACGAGCTCCGCAGCAGCTCGCAATTCCTGGCGCCACAGTTGCGGGTCCCGGGCGCGGTCAGTCATCGTCCTCGCCAGCGTCCCGGGGCAGCCGGTACGGATCAGGCTCACCGGCGGGCGACGCACCCGCCGCAATGCGGGCGACCTGGGCATCGGCGTCGTGCGCCCGCGCGAGCAACTCGTCAATCCGGCGCACCCCGTCTGGGAGGTCGTCGCAGCAGAAGGTCAAGGTGGGAGTGAACCGGACGCCGGTGCCCCGCCCCACGAGGCAACGCAACACGCCGGTCGCGCTGGCCAGCGCGGCAGCCGCCCCGGCGACGTCCGGCGGCGCATCAACGGTCTCTCCGAGCACCGTGTAGTAGACCGTCGCGTCCCGGAGGTCCCCGGTGACCTTCGCGTCGGTGATCGTCACCATCGTCAGCCGAGGATCCTTGACCTCGTGCTCCAGCCCCGACGCGACGATCTGGGCGATCCGTTTGGCGAGCCGGCGGGCCCGTGGGTGGTCGACCATCGCAGCAGTGCCTCCCTAATCGTCGTTCGGGCCCAACAGCCGGTGCCGGGCGGCCAGCAACTCCAGTTCGGGCCGCCCGGCTACCAGCCGCTCACATGCCTCGAGCACGTCGCGCACGTGGCGGGCGTCAGCGGCAACGGCGGCCACCCCGATCAGCGACCGCCGGTGCAGGTCTGCGTGCCCAGCCTCGGCCACCGCGACCTCAAAACGCCGCCGAAGCTCCGCGATCACGGGCCGGACCAGCGAGCGCTTCTGCTTCAGGGACCGAACGTCACCGAACATGACATCTAACTCCACAGCGCCGACGTACACCGCTCACCACCGGGGTTGGTATCTGTTGAAGACCATCGGCCCTGGGGTTGGTGGCCCGTGGAGGCCCCCAACCCCACCGATGTCAGGCGCGGGGCTTTTCGCGCATCTCGTATGTCTCGATCTCGTCGCCAACCCGGAGATCATGGTAGGACGAGAGCGTGAGACCGCACTCGAAGCCCTCACGAACCGATGATGCGTCATCCTTGAACCGGCGCAGGGATGAGACCGTGAAGTCCTCGCGGACGACCACGTTGTCCCGAAGCAGCCGAGCCTTGGCATTGCGCCGGATCTCCCCTGAGGTGACCATGCAGCCGGCGATGGTACCGACCTTGGAGGACCGGAACACATCGCGGACCTCGGCGCGGCCGAGTGCCACCTCCTCGTATTCCGGCTTGAGCATGCCCTTCAGCGCCTGCTCGATCTCGTCGATCGCCTGGTAGATCACCGAGTAATAGCGGATCTCCACGCCCTCGCGGTTGGCCAGTGCGGTGGCTTTACCGTCGGCCCGAACGTTGAACCCGAGCACGATGGTGTTGTCCGCGATGGCGAGATTGATATCGCTCTCGGTGATGCCACCGACACCCCGGGAGATCACTCGCAGCTCTACCTCGTCGCCGACGTCGATCTTCAACAGGGCGTCCTCCAGCGCTTCCACTGTGCCGGAGTTATCGCCCTTGAGGATCAAGTTGAGCTCGCTGGTCTCCTTCAGCGCCTGGTCCAGGTCCTCCAGGCTGACCCGGCGACGGCGGGAGGCGAGATCAGCGTTGCGCTCCCGAGTGCGCCTGCGATCGGCGATCTGGCGGGCGATGCGGTCCTCGTCGACGACCAGGAAGTTATCGCCGGCCCCTGGTACCGAGGTGAACCCAATGACCTGCACCGGACGTGAGGGCAGTGCCTCGATGACATCATCGCCGTGCTCATCGACCATCCTGCGGACTCGCCCGTAGGCGTCACCGGCGACCACTGAGTCGCCAACCCGCAGGGTTCCCCGCTGCACCAGCACGGTGGCCACCGGACCGCGACCGCGATCCAGATGCGCTTCGATCGCCACCCCCTGGGCCTCCATCTCTGGGTTGGCCCGCAGGTCCAGGGAAGCATCCGCGGTGAGCAGGATCGCCTCCAGTAACGAGTCGATGTTGATGCCATCCTTGGCGGAGATATCGACGAACATGGTGTCGCCGCCGTACTCCTCAGGCACCAGCCCGTACTCGGTGAGCTGGCCGCGGATCCGGGTTGGGTCCGCGCCCTCCTTATCAATTTTGTTCACCGCGACCACCACCGGCACCCGAGCCGCCGTCGCGTGATTGATCGCCTCTACCGTCTGCGGCATGACGCCGTCGTCGGCGGCCACCACCAGCACCGCGATGTCGGTCGAGCGCGCGCCGCGGGCCCGCATGGCGGTGAACGCCTCGTGGCCAGGCGTGTCGATGAAGGTGATCAGCCGCTCCACGTTCTCCAGCTCGGCGGCGACCTGGTAAGCGCCGATGTGCTGGGTGATCCCACCGGCCTCGCCGCCCATCACGTTGGCCTTGCGGATGGTGTCCAACAGGCGGGTCTTGCCGTGGTCGACGTGGCCCATGACGGTGACCACTGGCGGACGGGACGCGAGGTCCTCCTCACCACCGGAATCCTCGCCATAGGACAGGTCAAAGGATTCCAGCAGCTCGCGATCCTCGTCCTCGGGGCTGACGACCTGGATCTTGTAGTTCATCTCCTGCCCGAGCAGCTCCAGCACATCGTCAGAGACGGACTGGGTTGCCGTCACCATCTCACCTAGATGGAACAACGCCTGCACCAGCGCGGCCGGGTTGGCGTCGATCTTCTCGGCGAAATCGGTGAGCGAGGAACCACGACGCAGCCTGACGGTCTCACCGGTGCCACGCGGCAGTCGAACCCCACCGACCGACGGCGCCTGCATGTTGTCGAACTCCTGGCGCTTCTGCCGCTTGGACTTACGGCCTTTGCGCGCGGGACCACCAGGCCGCCCGAAGGCACCAGCCGCGCCACCGCCACGGCTACGACCACCACCACCGCCGCCACCAGGACGCGCCGGCCCGCCCCGGAAGCCGCCACCACCAGCGGGAGCGCCAGCACCTCCGGGGCCACCAGAAGCCCCGCCACCACCGCCACCACTGCGGAAACCACCACCACCACCGGGCCCACGGCTACTGGGCCCACCACGACCACCACCCGGACCTCCTGGACCACCGCGCCCGCCATCGCCGGCACCGGGCCGCCCCGGGCGGCTCGGCCCAGTCCCCGGGCCTGGCGGCCGGGGCGGCATCATGCCGGGATTCGGCCGCGGCCCACCGCTGCCAGGCGAGCCGCTGCGGCCGGGGGCTGGGCGGTTACCTCCGCCCGGGCGGGGTGGCGGGTTGCTCGGCCCGGCCGGACTCGCGGCTGGGCCGGGGCGCTGCCCTGACGAACGTGGCGGCGCGGAACTACCGACGCCAAAGGGGTTGTTGCCGACCCGGGGCGAGCGCGGACCCGGCTTCGGCAACCGGGGGTGTCCGGGAGCAGCTGCGGCGAGAGCGGGAGTAGAGCCACCACCATCGTCGGGCCGCGATCCAGGGTGCTGCCCGGCTGGCTGAGGTTGCGCAACCACCCGATGTTCCGCCGCGGCAGGATGGGGTGCCGCCGGGCTGGTGGTCGCGGCCGGGCGGTCACCGACGGGTGGGGGCTCGCCGACGGATGGGGACTGGCCGACGGTTGGACCACCCGGAACTATCCGGCGCTGAGCTGGTGTTGGGCGCTGCGGAACTCCCAGAGGAGAAACCCCCGGGCCGGGGGCCACTCCGGGGATCCCTGGACGGGGGCTTCCCGGAACGGGGGTCCCCGGTGCAACCCCTGGAGAGACACCGCCAGGTATGGAGGATTCTCCTCGACGGGCGGGCGTGGGCGCAGGGCCAGGCTTAGCCATGGCCCCACCGGGGGTGGGGTGGATCCCGCTAGAGTCACCGCTGCTCACGCGACCGCTGGCCACTGCACCGTTGCCGTGCGGCAGCCTGGCTCCAGCAGAGCGTGCCCCAGAGGGACCACTAGAAGGAAATGAGTCACGAAGCTTGCGAGCGACCGGGGCCTCCACCGTTGAGGAGGCGGACTTCACATACTCACCGAGGTCGGCGAGTTTCTTGAGTAGATCTTTACTGGTGACACCGAGCTCTTTCGCGAGCTCGTGCACCCGGGCCTTGCCTGCCACTGCTCTCCTCACTGGTGGAGCCGGCGGCAATCCCGCTCGACCCCGTTG
Source organism: Pseudonocardiaceae bacterium (assembly GCA_049673305.1). Taxonomy (GTDB): domain Bacteria; phylum Actinomycetota; class Actinomycetes; order Mycobacteriales; family Pseudonocardiaceae. Next base: position 13,640 of record JBATXM010000121.1, read on the forward strand.
CTAGTACATGTCCATCGCTGTCAGAGCTTCACGACTGCGGGTACATTTCGGAATCGACCTGCTCTCTGAGTTGACCGAGCTCGGGGCGGTCCCGAACGTCGGATACGTCCCCAGCGAGCTGAGGACCTCAAGCATCTCCGCACGGCTACGCGAGAAAGGCATGCACCGCTGCGGTGTCGAGCGTGCCCGCGCGGCGCAGCGCCCGCAGGAAAGCCCGGCGCCGCTCGGCCAGACGCAGGCATTCGATATCGGGATGCACCCACGCACCTCGACCGGGATACCGACGCCGCAGGTCCGGGACCAAGATCCCATCCACCGCCACCACACGCAGCAATCCGGAAGCCGCCGCCTTGGTCCGGCAACCCACGCAGGTCCGGACTGGCTCGGCGGGCCGCTCGCGGCGGCACCGGACCTCGTCCGGGCAGGCGTAGACCGTCCCCCGACGGCGGGACACCACGATTCTAGCGCGTCGGCGCAGCGGGCGGAGTACCGGCATTGGCTACCGGTACCTCGGGGCGCGCAGGGCGGGCCGAGGGGGACGCCATGGGGTCGGCGTCGCTTCGAATGTCGATCTTCCATCCGGTCAACCGGGCGGCTAATCGGGCGTTCTGCCCCTCCTTACCGATCGCCAGCGACAGCTGGAAATCGGGGACGACGACCCGGGCCGTCTTAGCTCGAGCATCGATCACCTGCACCGAGACGACCTTCGCTGGAGACAGCGCATTACCCACGAAAGTCCCGGGATCCTCGGCGTAGTCGATGATGTCGATCTTTTCACCACCCAGCTCACTCATCACATTGCGGACCCGCTGTCCCATCGGTCCGATACAGGCGCCCTTGGCATTGACTCCCGCCACGGTCGATCGGACGGCAATCTTCGAACGATGTCCCGCCTCCCTGGCCACCGCGGGAATCTCCACCGTTCCGTCGGCAATCTCGGGGACCTCCAGAGCGAACAGCCGGCGGACCAGATTGGGATGCGTGCGAGACAAGGTGATCTGTGGTCCGCGCAGTCCCCGGGATACCCCCACGACGTAACACTTGATCCGCTCGCCGTGCCGGTAGGTCTCCCTCGACACCTGCTCCACCGGGGGGATCACCCCCTCGGTCTCGCCAATCTGGACCACCACCACACCCCGGGAGTTGGCTCTGGCGTCACGTTGCACGATCCCGGCAACGATCTCGCCCTCTTTGGCCGAGAACTCACCGAAGGTGCGCTCGTGCTCGGCGTCGCGCAGCCGCTGCAGGATGATCTGGCGGGCCGTGGTGGCCGCGATTCGGCCGAAACCTTCAGGGGTGTCGTCCCACTCCTGACCGACGTTGCCGTCGTCGTCGAGCTCGTGGGCCAGCACCCGGACCAGGCCGGTCTTGCGGTCAACGTCGACGCGCACGTTCGGTTGGTGGCCCTCGGTGTGCTTGTACGCGGTGAGCAGCGCAGTCTCGATAGCCTCGAGAACCGTCTCGAAGGAGATGTCCTTGTCCCGTTCAATGGCGCGCAACGCGGCGATGTCGACGTTCATCGTTCCTCCACATCCTGCCGGCTGGCTCCCTCGAGTACTGCGAGCTCGGCGGCGGGCGGCGGGCGAAATTCCACTTCCACCACCGCGCGGCGCAGCTCCGCGTAACGCACTCGGCGAAGGGCTCCTGACACCAGCAGTGTGACGCCCTCGTCATCGCAGTCACCGATCCGGCCGCAGAGTTCCGCCCCGGATTCCAGGGCGGTCCGGACGAGCCGCAACCGGTTGCGCCGCCAGTGCCGTGGCTGGGTCAGCGGCCGGTCCACTCCAGGCGAGGTCACCTCAAGGGTATAGGGCCCCACAAGCAGCTCATCGCGCTGGTCCAGGACAAACGACACCGCGCGGCTCACTGTGGCGATGTCGTCCAGCCCCACGCCGGTGTCCGAATCGACAATCACTCGAATGAGCCAGCGCTGGCCTGCGCGCACCTCCTCCAGGCTCTCGAGCTCGAACCCGGCGCTGGCCACCGCGTCGCGCACCACCGACTCGGTTGCTGAGCCGGGATTCGCGGGTTGCGCGGTCACCATGGCCTCCTCAGGAGAAGTGATTGTCTGTCCAGGGCATGTCTAGGGCGGGGGATGCGGGCGACGGACCAGCGCTGCGTACTCCGGTCGAGGTTACCTAGGGTATCGCGTCGCGGAACCTACCCGCGTCGAGCGGATTACGGTGCTGGCCGCACAGCAAACCGAGGCCCTGGAAAGATGGACAATCATGCCAGGAGCCGGCCCCGACCGTCGCCGCGTGCTGGCCGCCGGAGCCACCCTGCTCCTGGCCGGTCCGGCGGCGCTGGTCGGGTGCACCCTACCGGCACGCGCACCCAAGGGGCCCGATCCGCTAGAGTCGCCAGCTCGACGCGCCGAGGCTGACACTGCCCTAGCGACGGCGGTGGCCCATCTAGCGGGCGTCACCGACCCAGCGCTGGGTGCCAGCGCCAAGGCGCTGGCTGCGGACCGGATGACGCATGCGGCGGCGTTGCGCGCCGAATTGCGCCGGGCCCGGCCCAGGCCAGCCTCCCGGAGTGGCTCCCCACCGGTTTCGCCCCTGCCGGTTGCGCCCCTGCCAACTACTCTCGACCTATCTAGCGCTCGCGGAACTCTGGCCCGGGCAGTGCGCGCGGCACAAGACGAGGCAGCCGAGCTGGCCATGACACTGCCTGGCTACCGCGCGGCGCTGCTGGCGTCGTTAGCGGCCTGCTGCGCGAGCCACGCGGCGCTGCTGTCATGAGCCCCAGGCAGGTGCTGGTGGATGCCTTGCAGGGCGCCTTGGCTGCTGAGCATGCGGCGATCTGGGCCTATGGTGTGGTAGCGGCCTTTGTCCCGGGTGCACTGGACGGTCAGCTCGAGGAGGCCGCAAGCGCGCATCAGGCTCGGCGCGACGCCACCGAGCGGATACTGATCGACGCGGGCGCGCCGCCCGTACCGCCCGAACCGGGCTACCTCATCCCCGAACCGGTCACCGACGCCACCTCGGCCCTACGGCTGGCGATCACTGCGGAGACCGACGCGGCGGCGGCGTGGCGCTCAGTGGTCGAGCTCAGTCCTGCCGAACTCAGTCCTGCCGAGCGCAGCCCCGCTGATCCGGGCCTGCGCGGTGCCGCGCTGGATGCGCTTACCGAAGCGGCCGTGCGGGCAACCCGCTGGCGGGCAACCGCGAGCGTAAGCCCGTTGACGGTGCCGTTTCCCGGAGCACCCGCATGACGAAGCTGACGCCTCCTTGCTACCCAACTCCCGCCTCTTTACTACACAACTCCCGCAGGTGGGCTACCACCCCACCCAGCGGCACCTCGGTGCGTTCCCCACTGAGCCGGTCCTTGACCTCCACGACACCCAAGGACAGGCCACGCCCCACCACGAGGACGGTGGGCACACCGATCAGCTCGGCGTCAGCAAACTTCACGCCAGGGGTGGCCGGGCGGTCATCAAGGATCACCCGCAGGCCAGCGGCATCCAGCTCAGCGGCCAGCCGCTCACCAGCGGCGTTGATCATGTCAGCTTTACCCGCGATCACCAGGTGTACGTCGGCCGGAGCGATCTCGCGCGGCCAGACCAGCCCGTGCGCGTCGTAGCTCTGCTCAGCGATCGCGCCGACCAGCCGGGAGACTCCGATGCCGTAGGAACCCATGGTGATTCGGATCGGCTTGCCGTCGGGACCCAGGGCGTCCACCCCGAAGGCGTCGGTGTACTTGCGGCCGAGTTGGAAGATGTGCCCGATCTCAATACCGCGAGCGGTGACCAAGGTGCCGGCCCCGTCGGGTGAGGGGTCCCCGGCGCGTACCTGCGCGGCTTCAATGGTGCCTTCGGGGGTGAAGTCACGCCCGCAGACCAGGTCGATGACGTGGTGGTCGAGACGGTCAGCACCGGTTGCCCACGCGGTACCTCGAACTACCCGGGGATCGACGAGGTAGCGCACCCCGTGTGCGCCGAGCGCGCCCGGCCCGATATAGCCCTTGATCAGGAACGGGTGCGCGGCGAAGTCCGCATCGTCGAGCAGCGCCACCTCGGCTGGGGCCAGCGAGGCCTCCAGCCGCTTCATGTCGACCTCACGGTCGCCGGGCAAGCCGATGCCGAGCGGCTCCCAAAGCCGGGCACCGGGTTGCCGGGTCTTGACCATGATGTTCTTCAGGGTGTCCTCGGCGCTGAAAGTGCGGCCCAGGCCCGCCGCATTGAGGTGTTCCACCAGCGTATCGATGGTCGGAGTGTCCGGGGTAGGCAACACCCGGGCCGGCGGTAGCCCGTCGATCGGCAGCTCCGGGGGTGCCGGGGTGGTCACCGCCTCCACGTTGGCCGCGTACCCGGACTCAGTGGCGCGAACGAAAGTGTCCTCACCAGTCTCAGCCTCAGCAAGAAACTCCTCGCTGGTCGAGCCACCCATCGCGCCGGAGTGCGCTGACACGATCACATAGCGCAACCCGAGTCGATCGAAAATCTTGATGTAGGCCTCGCGGTGCGCGTGGTAGGACCGCGCCAGCCCCTGCTCGGAGAGGTCGAAGGAATAGGAATCCTTCATCAGGAACTCCCGGCCACGCAGGATCCCAGCGCGGGGGCGCTCCTCGTCCCGGTACTTGGCCTGCACCTGGTAGAGGATCACCGGATAGTCCTTGTAGGAGCTGAACTCGCCCTTGACGGTGAGCGTGAACAGCTCCTCGTGGGTGGGGCCGAGTAGGTAGTCACCACCCTTGCGGTCGTGCAGCCGGAACAGATTCGCGCCGTACTCGGTCCAGCGACCGGTGACCTGGTATGGCTCCCGGGGCAACAGCGCGGGGAACTGGATCTCCTGCCCGCCGATCGCGTCCATCTCCTGGCGCACCACAGTCTCGATGTTGCGCAGCACCCGCAGGCCCAGCGGCAGCCATGAGTAGATCCCTGGAGCAACCCGGCGGATGTACCCCGCGCGCACCAGCAACTTGTGACTGGGCACCTCGGCGTCCGCCGGATCCTCCCGCAGGGTCCGCACGAACAGCGTGGACAACCTGGTGATCATGTTAGCGTCTCAGTCCCGACCAATCACCTGTGAGACATCGACGACCACCGGGCCATCAGACGTGTGGGCTCGCTCCGACGCTTCAGTGAGCGCATCGACGAGCCGCTGGAGGTCCTCTCCGCCGAGGACCCGACTCGCGACCAACATGCCTTCAGGGTCCTCCAAGTCCAAGGTGACGAGCCGAGTCGCCAGGTCGGTCCGCACGATGATCGTCGCCCCGTTCAGGGCGCTGATCCGAACGCCTGGATCGTCCGATGGGTCAATCGATCCGGCGGAAAACTCGTTGTTGTCGTCCATGAAACCTATGGTCGCTTACCGCCGCAGTCGGGTCCATGCCGGGTGGCTGTGGCGGTGAGTTCCGGTTGGGGACTGAGTCACGTTCCATGGGTGCGGGGCGGGAGGGTCCACACACCTCCCAGTTTTTCTCCCCGGCGAGCTGGATGCAGAGCACGTCGTGGGAGTCCCAGTGCAGGCCCCAGCCGCTGGCGTCGTGCGTGGTGAGGTAGGTGTTGACGCCGGGTGATCTCGCCGGCCCACCTCACCCGCCCAACGCGACACCATCCGCCACACCACCGTCCGCCAGTCTCGCGAGCGCGGGATCACGGTGAACGCGCTCCGCAGGTCTTACTCACCAAGCTGGCGTGCCGCCAGCGCCGCGCTACGGGCCGCTATTCGGAGCCGAATGGCGATCGGGAAGCTGCCCACACCGCCATTCGGCTCCGAATAGCGGCAGGAGCCGGAGTATGACCCGGTGCAGTGAGTCGTGCGCATTCAGTCGTGCACAGTCGGCACAAGCGAGGTTCTCGCTGACGGATCGATCATCCTCCCCGCCCGAACCAGGCAGCCCTAGCGCCGTGACGGCTGGCGCTCAGCCTACGGGCCGCCGAGCGCCACCACCGGTCCGATGACGACGATGGCGGGTGGGCGGATCCCAGCCGCGGCGACATTGCTGGCCACCTCGCGCAGCGTGCAGCGCACCACCCGCTGGTTACGCAGGGTACCGTTGGCGATCACGGCGACCGGGGTGTCCGGCGGGCGGCCGTGAGTGAGCAGGGCGTCAGCGAACACGCCGATTCGCTCCACCGCCATGAGCAGCACCACGGTGCCGCGCAGTCGCCCCAGCGCCGACCAGTCCACCAGCGAGCTGGGATCATCCGGGGCCACATGCCCGGACACCACGACGAACTCATGGGTCACGCCGCGATGCGTCACCGGGATCCCCGCTACCGCCGGTACCGAGATGGCGCTGGTGACGCCAGGGACCACGGTCACCGGCACTCCGGCCGCCACGCAGGCCAGCACCTCCTCAAAGCCACGCCCGAAGACGTAGGGATCGCCGCCCTTCAGGCGCACCACGAACCGGCCGGCCCGGGCGTGCTCGATCAGCTGCGCGTTGATCTGCTCCTGAGCCATCGCCCGGCCGTAGGGCACCTTTGCGGCGTCGATCACCGTGACGTGTGCGCCGAGCTCCCCCAGCAGCTCCCGAGGCGCGAGCCGGTCAGCCAGCACCACGTCGGCTCGGGCCAGCAACCGCCGCCCGCGCACGGTGATCAGATCGGGATCACCAGGACCCGCGCCGACCAGCGCCACCCCCGGGGTCATGACGCGCTCTTCGGCGTCCGGGACATCGTCCACCACCCGGGTGCGTAGCGCATCAAGGAGCGCATCCCGGACGGCGGCGGAGCGGCGCGGGCGGCGCCCGGCGAGCACGCCGATGAGCAACCCTTCGTGTTCCCCGGTGGCCGCGGTGACGGCGCTACCACCGGTCGCATCGTCGGCCCGCACGCAGAACACCCGCCGCCGCTGCGCCTCAGCGGCCACCTCGGCGTTGACCGCAGGCTTGGAGCTGCAGGCCAGGGCATACCAGGCGCCCTCCAGATCACCGTCGGTGTAGCCCCGGACGTCCCAGCGCAGCTCCCCCGCCGTGGCCATCGCCTCGACGGCCGGGGTGGCGTCGGGGGCGACGAGCAGCACGTCGGCGCCGGCCGCGATCAGTCGTGGCAGCCGCCGTTGCGCGACCGTGCCCGCGCCGACCACGACGACCCGGCGCCCGGTCAGGTCCAGCCCCACGAGGTATGGCTTCACCGGGCCGGTTTCCAGGACAGCAGCGCGTTGACCGCCGCCGCAGCGACCGCAGTACCGCCCTTGGCGCTGCGGTTGGACAGTGCGGGCAAACCCGAGTCCCGCAGCGCCGCTTTGGCCTGCGCGGCGTCGACGAAGCCCACCGGTAGCCCGATGACCAGCGCCGGACGCAGCACGCCGGACACGGCGAGGCGGATCAGTTCACGCAGCGCGCTCGGCGCGTTGCCCACCACCCACACCGCGCCCTGGGAGTACTCGGCAGCGGCCACCTGGATTCCCGCCGCGCAGCGCGTCAGCCCCTGCACCGGCCCTTGCACCGGCCCCGCTAAAGGCACCGACGCTGGCGCCAGGTCGAGCGCGACCACACAGGGCCGCGAGGTGATGCCGGCGGCGAGCATCCGAACATCAACCACCAACGGCGCCCCGCCAGCCAGCGCCCGCTGCCCCGCATACAGCGCGTCCTCATCACAGACCAGGTCAGTGGCGTAATCGAGGTCCGCGCTGGCATGGATCACCCGCTCGGTCACCGCGCGGATACCTGAGGGCAGTCTCGCGGTGTCCACCTGGGAGCGAAGGATCCGATACGACTCGACCTCGATCGGATGCTGTGCCGGCGTCACGTCGTCACCTTCCTACTCTTTTTACCTACAGCACGCGGTACAGCTTGCCGCCACAATGGTGCTGCACCGAACGGAGATCGCGGATGAGCATCGAAGATCATGATGACGAGCTGGCCACCCAGTATGTGCTCGCCCGACGCCTGCGTCCGGACCTGGACGGAGATGGGCTCGCCGGGCTGATCGTGTCGAGACTCAGCCAAGATCAATTATTGCGCTGCGCAGGAGACGCGCTTGCTTGGGCGCCATACCCCACCGATCGCCAGGAATTGGCACTACGCTACGTAAAGAACTTTGTCCACGCCATGGAAAGCGACCCTGACGATCAATAACTTCCTGGCTCCTGGTCGGATCTCGTTCGTGGGCGCTGGACCCGGCGCACCTGACCTGCTCACCCTGCGTGGCGCGCATCGGCTCGCGGGCGCTGACGTGGTGGTCTGGGCCTCGTCGCTAGTGCCTGCCGCGGTGTTGGAACACTGCCGCGACGGTGTCGAGCTCCATGACTCGGCGGGCATGACACTGGAGGATGTGCTCACCGTGTACATGGCGCACCCGGACGCCGCGATTGTGCGGCTGCATTCCGGGGATGTCTCGCTGTACTCCGCGCTGACCGAGCAGATCACCTGGTGCACCCGTAACGACCGGCCCTTCGAGATCGTGCCCGGGGTCGGCTCGCTCGCCGCCGCCGCAGCCGCCGCCGGAGTGGAGCTCACCGCGCCGGGAGTGGCGCAAAGCGCCGTGCTCACCCGGCTCGGCGGCGGCCGGACCCGAGCGTCGATGCCGGCTGGGGAGAGTGTCGCCAGCTTCGCTCGCCATGGCACCACCATGGCCATCTACCTGTCTGCGGCCCGGCCAGCCGCGATGCGCGAGGAGCTGCTGACCGGTTACCCGCCACAGACCCCCGCTGTCGTCGTCGCGAAAGCCAGCTGGCCGGACCAAACGGTGATCACTACCACGGTGGACCGCCTCGCCGATGTGTTGACTGCCGCCGGGATCCGCACCGCCGCGCTGGTGCTCGTGGGACCAGCACTGGCTGGCGCGGGGGCCCGCAGCCGGCTGTACGACCCCACCTACTCACACGGCTGCCGCCGCCGCTCACTGCCCGGCAGCACCACCGGCCGGCCGATCCCCGCCGCCAAGCGCAGGAGCCGATGACCGGCCTGCTCAGTATCGTCGGGTTAGGCCCGGGCGCTCCGGCGCATCGCACCCGGGCCGCTGAAGACGCTGTCCGTGCCGCGCAGGTTGTCTGTGGATACCACGGATACCTGGCGACCTGCGCCGATCTTACTGGCCCACACCAGAGTGTGGTGCCTAGCGGGATCGGCGCCGAGCAACAGCGCGCCGAGGTCGCAATACGAGCGGCGGCCGACGGTGCGCGGGTGGCGCTGGTGTCCTCCGGTGACGCCGGGATCTACGGGATGGCCTCGTTGGCGTTGACCACCGCCGCCGCGCTGCCGCCAGCACGACGGCCCTCGGTGCGGGTGGTACCCGGCATCACGGCGGCCATCGCGGCGGGTGCGCTGCTGGGCGCCCCGCTGGCTCGCGACTTCGCCTGCCTGAGCTTGTCCGACCTGCTCGTCCCCTGGGAAGCGGTGGAAACCCGGCTGCGCGCGGTGGCCGCCGCCGACCTGGTGCTCGCGCTGTACAACCCGCGCTCGCGAGGGCGGACGTGGCAGCTGCACCGGGCCCGCGATGTCCTTGCTGAGTACCGGCCCGGCGACACCCCGGTCGGGCTGGTCACCGACGCGGGGCGCGACGATGAGCGCATGGAGCTCACCACGCTGGCCGCCCTGGACCCAGCCAGCGCCGGGATGCGCACAGTGGTGATCATCGGTGCGGCGGGCACCAGCCGGCTCGGCAGCTGGCTGGTGACCGCCAGATCACTCGGTGCCCAGCCATGACCGTTCATCTGGTGGGTGCCGGCCCCGGTGACCCGCAGCTGATCACCCGGCGCGGCGCCGCGCTGCTGGCCCACGCCGAGCACGTCGTTTACGACCGCCCTTCGATGGCCGACATCCTGGCGCTCGCCCCCACCGCGACCCGGCACTGTGTCGGCAAGCAGGGCGCCACTCCGGCTGCGCCACAGCACGAGACCAACGCGCTGCTCATCGAGCTTGGCCGGACCGGGGCGTGCGTCGTGCGCCTCAAGGCCGGTGACCCGTTCGTGGTGTCTCGCGGCGGCGAGGAGGCCCTGGCCCTGGCCCGCGCCGGGGTGCCCGTCGAGGTGGTACCCGGAGTGTCCGCCGCAGTGGCGGCGCCAGCCGCAGCGGGGATCCCGGTGATGGTCCGGCAGCGCTCCCGCACACTTACCGTGGTCGCTGGCAACGACGACGTCGACGAGGTGGACTGGGACGCCGTGGCCCGCCTGGGTGGCACCGTGGTGCTGCTCACCGGCCGAGCGGTGCTGCACCGGGTGCTCGCCGCGCTGCGGGCGGGCGGGATGCCCGACGACACTCCGGTCGCCGCGATCAGCGCCGCAAGCCGCCCTGGGCAACGCACCGTCCGGGGCACCCTGGCGCGACCACCATCCGCGCGGCTGCCCGCACCGCTGACCACGGTGATCGGCGCCGTGGCGGCCCTGGACGTCACGGCGGGTGAGGCGAGCTCATGAGTGCGACGCACCAACTCCTGCTCGTTCCCGCTGACACCCCGGTGCACCGGCTGGCGCCGCAGTGCAAGGTGGCCGCCACCGCGCTGTTCGTGCTCGTCGTCGCGGCCACTCCGGCCGGCGCGTACTGGCCCTACCTGTGGTATCTGGTGCTGCTCACTGCGGTCGCCGCGGCAGCTCGGCTGCCACCACTGGCGCTGAGCCGCCGGCTACTGGTGGAGCTGCCATTCCTGCTGTTCCTGCTGGCGCTGCCGGTTCTCGACGGAGCACCGCAGCTGACGGTGCTGGGATTCGGGCTGTCGGTACCCGGGTTGCACGCTGCGGCGACTATCACGCTCAAGACGACGTTCGGGCTGCTCAGCACCGGGATCCTTGCCGCGACAACGCCGCTGCCGGAGATCATCACGGGGCTGGAGCGGTTGCGGGTGCCTCGAGTGTTCACCGCAGTCGCGGCCTTCATGGTGCGCTACACCGAAGTGCTGGCCGCCGAGCTGGCCAGAATGCGGACCGCCGCAGCCTGCCGAGGCGGGAACCCGCGCTGGCTCTGGCAGGTCCGCGACGTGACGGCCGGACTCGGCGCCCTGGTCGTCCGTTCCTTCGAGCGTGGCGAGCGGGTGTATCTGGCGATGGCGTCGCGTGGGTACACCGGGACCTTGCCGACTGCGCTGACCGGTGCCGCGGCGTCTCGAATGGCGTGGGTGGGCACACTGGCCGTGCCGGCGCTGGCCGCGGTCGGCACGGTGCTGAGATGAGGGCGATGCTGGTGGTCGGGCACGGCAGCCGGGACGCCGGTGGGGTGGCGGAGTTCTGGGAACTGGCCAGGACGATCCGCGCCATCGCGGGTGAACTGCTGACCGGGTTCGGCTTCATCGAGCTGGCCGCGCCGACCGTCGATGAGGCAATTGACGAGCTGGTCGCCCTCGGCGCCACCGAGATCGTCAGTGTGCCGCTGGTGCTGCTGGCTGCCGGGCACCTGAAGAATGACGGTCCGGCGGCACTGGCCCGGGCCCGGGCGCGCCACCCTGGGGTGCGCTTCGTGCTGGGCCGTGATCTGGGCATCGAGCCGGGCGTCCTGGAGATCGCCGCAGACCGGATCCGGGACGCGGCCGGTGCTGCCGACCCAGCGAAGCTGGGGGTGGCGCTGATTGGGCGAGGGTGCAGCGACCCAGACGCCTGTGCGGACTTGTGGAAGGTCAGCCGGCTACTCGCTGATGGGCGCGGGCTGGGCGCCGTCGAGTCCGGGTTCATCTCCGTCGCCACCCCATCGGTGCCCGAGACACTGGAGCGGCTGCGGCTGCTCGGCGTCGGGACTGCGGTTGTCGCCCCGTTCTTCCTGTTCACCGGAGTGTTGCGGAACCGGATCTACGCTGAGGCGAGCACCTGGGCGCGGGAGCACCCTGAAGTCGAGGTCCGAAGTGCTCAACACCTGGGTCCCGACCCGCGACTGGCCCGGCTGGTGCTGGAACGCTACCGAGAGGCGTGGGCCGGCGACGTGCGGATGAACTGCGACCTGTGCGCCTACCGGGTTCAGCTTCCCGGCTACGAGTCCAAGGTGGGCACGCCGATCTCGCTGGCTGCACCCAGCGACGGTGGCACCGCTGGTTCACGGCGGGCTCGCCGGGCCACCCGCGCGTCCACCCCAGCACCGCAGATCCGTCGCGGGCGGTTCGTCGGCTCGCAGGCCGACTCGCGGCCTGCTGACGATCACGCCGCCATCGAGGTGCGGGATCTGGACTTCGCCTACCCGGATGGCCGCCGGGCACTGTCCGGGGTATCGATGCGCGTCGAACCCGGTGAACGGGTCGCCCTCCTCGGCCCGAACGGCGCCGGCAAGACCTCGCTGGTGCTGCAGCTCAACGGGGTGCTCACGCCTTCGGCTGGATCGGTGTTCATCGGCGGCGTGCATGTCGGGCGGCGCACGCTGGCCGAGGTCCGCAAACGGGTTGGGGTGGTCTTCCAGGATCCTGATGATCAGCTGTTCACCCCCACGGTGGGCCGCGACGTGGCGTTCGGGCCGGCCCATCTAGGATTGTCCGGCGCCGCCCTGCAGGCTCGGGTCACCGAGGCGTTGTCCTATGTCGGCCTGGCGGACGCCGCCGACCGCCCGCCACACCGGCTGTCCTTGGGCGAGCGGCGGCGCGTCGCGGTGGCCACCGTGCTGGCGATGCATCCCGAGGTCTTGGTGCTCGATGAGCCGACCGCTAACCTCGACCCGGCGAGCCGACGGGAATTCGCGGATCTGATCAAGCGGCTCGGGATGACGACACTGCTGGTCACTCACGATCTACCCTACGCGCTGGAACTGTGCCCGCGCGCGTTGGTGATTGACCATGGGCAGATCGTCGCTGACGGACCAACTCGGGAAGTGCTCGCTGACCCCGGGTTCATGAGCGCCCACCGGCTGGAGCTCCCTGCTGGTTTCAACCCGCTGGGCGCTTGATGCGCCCACCCTGCCACCCAGAGCCGGACCGTTAGCCGGCGTGAGCATGTGCCGCTCCACAAACGCCGCCGTCCGCACCACCGCGAACTCCGCCCAGCCACTGGCCACCACTCGGGTCTCATCCTGAGCGCACACATCCCACCGACTCACCCGACCCCGCACACTGATACACCGTGCGGTCACCGCCAGCTTCGTCCCCACACATACCGGTGCCTGATGAGACAGACTCACCCCCATCCCCAAACTGTCCTCATCGTCCGCAATCACCCGACGCAACGCATCCATCGCCGGCCATTCACACAAGGCCACCAAAATCCCGGTAGCCAATACCGCAGGCTTTCGAGCGAACTCCGACACCCCAGGAAACAACGACGTCACCAAATCCCGCGGCTGCACCCGATAGGTCACCGTCCGCCCGATACCAGGAACAAGACCCGGCCTCACCATGTCGTTCCCTCCGGAGCCCGGCAGACGCCCTCGTGGCCATCCAGCAGTTGACAGTGCCATTCCCCATCCTCAGCTAAGCCGTTGATGTGGCCCAATACGCTGCGGCAGCGCAGCGGGGCCATTCGGTTGAAGTCTGTATCTAGTGGGGTTGATGCTGTTCTTGTGAGGGTTAACATAACGCCGGACAGTAACGGCGGACCGCCGAAGGTCACAACCGTCGTCCCACTCGAACGGTGGACGCTCGACGGGCAAGGGCGGCTGCTCGGCTTCGCGCTTCACAGGGGTGTACGTGCACAAACGCGCGCAAGCGCGCGAGTTGGTTCCCCTGCAAATGCACGTGCAGATGCACCCTATCGAGGGACAATGATCGGGAGTGTCGTGATGCGGTTGACGGGCAATGGCAGCGCTCCCCCGGTAGCACGGCCACCCGACCACAGGCAGGTACGGCGGCTGCCTACCATCGGCGTTGTGCCTGCCGCGCCCTCGCAAAACCGCTTGCCGGCAAACCTGCCACGGGCGTCAGCGCTCGCCGCGCTGATCACCCAGGCGGGCATCGCGGTGACCGGCTCGGTGGTGCGAGTCACCGGCTCGGGGCTGGGTTGCCCGACCTGGCCGCAGTGCTTTCCGGGCAGCCTGGTGCCACAGCCGCATCCCGAGATCGCCACGTTGCACCAGTGGATCGAGTTCAGCAACCGCCTGCTCGTCGGCTTGGTCGGCCTGGTCGGGCTGGGCTGCCTGGTCGTCGCGCTGCTCATCCGGCCCCGGCGCCGTCGGTTGGTCCTGCTGGCGGCGACGATGCCGGCTGGTGTCGTGGTGCAGGCCGTCCTCGGCGGCGTCACGGTGCTGGCCGGGCTAACCTGGTGGACCGTCGCCGTGCACTTTCTCGTCTCGATGGTGCTGGTGTGGCTAGCGGTGCTGCTGGTCGCGGCCTTCGGTGAGGGCGATGCCCCGCCACGCTGGCACCTCCCTGGACCGTTGCGCGGCTTGCTGTACACCGCCACCACGGCACTGGCGGGACTGCTGATCGCCGGGACGCTCGTGACCTCAGCGGGGCCGCACGCCGGCGATACCGCCACTGCCCGGCTCGCGGTCAGTGTCCCGACGCTGGCGCAACTGCACGCCGATCTGCTCGTCGGATTCCTGGGGCTGCTCGTCGGCCTGGGATGTGCGCTTCGCGCCATGGGTATGCCCGGCCGCACCTGGCGCCGTTACCTGGTGCTGATCTGCGTGGTGCTCGCGCAAGGCACGTTAGGCGTCGTGCAATACCTCACGGGGGTGCCTGAAGTTCTCGTCTCGCTGCACGTCCTGGGTGCCGCCTCGGTGGTCGTGGCGATGGCCGCGCTCTGGACGAGCTGCCGGACCCGCGACGAGTTGCCCCCCGCCACCGCCGGCAGCACGCGCCCCCTGGCCAGCGCAGGCACCGGGTAACCCGCACCGACTGCGGACGAGGATGGATCGCCTCGGGAGGGCAGCCTCGCGCCGCAGCCGACGGTGGATCTCCTCGACGGTGCGCGACTCCACAAGGGGAATTCTGTGACGACGAATGTCGCGCTGGACAGTTGTCTGACCCGGTTGGGCTGGTCACCCGAGCAGTTCGCCAGCCACCTCAACGGGCTCGCGCATTGCCTGCGGCTGCCCGATGAGATCCATCCGAAGACGCCCCGCCGGTGGCTGAAGGCCAGACCACCGAGTGTCCTGCCCTGCATACCGCGCCAGCCCTGGCCGGGTTTGGTGTGCGCACTATTGACACGCCGGCTCCACGAACTCATCACCCTGGCATCCTTGGGGTGGCAGACGAGCGCTGGTGCGCTCTACGTTCCAGCTGACGACGGCCTGGACCACGCCTGGGACCCTTGCGGGGCGGTCGCGTCGCTGCGGGAAGTCTTGAAGGCGATAGGTATGGATCGACGGCATTTCGTGGTCACCGATGGTACCAAGTTGACCGCGTTCGCGCATGACTGGCTGCTCGATCCGGCTCGCATCGCTGCTTCCGTGCAAGGCAAGCGGGCGGATCATACTGTGGTCGACGACCTTGAACGGGTCGCCGAATCGCGGCGCCGCCTTGATGACGCACTCGGTGGCGGAACCGTGTTCCGCTGGCCCTTGATCCCTCAATACTGGTCTACAACGACAGCTACCGGTTCCTGCTGCAGCTTCAGCTCCGCGGAATCCGCAACTTCCGCCCGACCAGTGTCTACGACCCCAGTAACCGCACCCTGCGCGACGGGGTCCTCATCGAGACATTCGATGGCTCCTACGCCGAGGTCATCACCGAGCCCGAACTCGACGGACACCGCCCAGTCATCCAGGCCGGCCCCCGGCGGCTCTGGGACAGTGCCGAAGCCGCTCACCAGCTCTGGCAGCACCTCGGCGAACCCGACCCCGGCCGTTTCGGGATCGTTGCGAACCCCACCACCCAATTCGTCTGGTTCGACACCGATCACAGTTGGTACAGGTGGCCCCTTCCACTTGCCTGACCCCCTGACCCACCCGGTAGTTTGGGGCAACTTCGATGCTTGTAAACCACGATCCCGCGTCCGGCTCCAGGTGCCTGCCGCTCGAGCGGGCCAAGCGAGCCGTGGCCGGTGACTCGTAGGTTGCTGGCATGCGGGCAATCCAGATCACCGAGACCGGCGGCCCCGACGTCCTGCGGCTCGCCGAGCCGCCCGATCCCGAGCCCGGACTCGGCCAGTTACTCGTCGAGGTCACTGCGGCTGGCGTCAACTACATCGACACCTACTACCGCAGCGGCGCCTACCCGACGGCGCTGCCGTTCATTCCCGGCGCGGAGGGTGCCGGCATTCTCGTGGTGTCCGTGAGAAGAGCGGCTGGCCCGGGAGGCCGGGGCGGCGGAGGTGATCCGCTACACCCAGATCGACGACCTGGCCGGCGAGGTCCGCCGGTGGACCCCCAGCGACTGAGTTCGGCCGGCTCGGTGTTTCTCACCCGCCCCGCGCTGGCGCACTATGTCGTGACCCGCGAGGAACTCACCTGGCGCGCCGCCGAGGTGTTCGACGCGATTCTGGACGGGTCGCTGCGGATCATCATCGGCGGCCGGTACCCACTGGCCGAGGCCAGCCGCGCCCACCAGGACCTGCAGGGTCGCCGCACCACGGGCAAGCTCCTGCTGCTGCCCGGCTGACCGGCGAGAACTTCTCGGTAGCGAAGGGTGGGCGAAGGGTGTTGACGTATCCGTTATACAAGCGTTAGGCTGCCGAGTACTAGCGTGGGCTGGCGCTACCGAGAGATCTTCAACTTAGTGGAAGGGCGATCCAGTGGCCAGCGAATCCTCTCCCATCTGCTTTCGTGTGCCCGCTGACGAGCGATCCTTGCTCGAGGTGGTCGCGCGACACCAGGGGCAGACACTCTCCGCCTTCGTCCGGAACTCCGTGACCCGGGTCGCCCAGGGTCTCATCGACGAGTATGGCGTCGAGGCGGTATTCAAGAAGTTCGAGACTATCGAGACTCGGCGAGCTGAAGAGGTGAGCGCGAGGGTGGACGAGTTCCGCACCCGGCTGCTCCCCCAGCAACACCATAAATCTCCCGATTGACCACAGACACGACCCGGAGGCGGCAATGATCGGCAGTGGCGAAGCGGAGTCCCGCGCAGTCGTGGGTGCGGTCCGGGGCGCCGTCGGTCAGGCTCGCCTCGACGCGGGAGTGAACATCACGGGTCTACTGATCGACATCGAGAGCGCGGATGGTACGGACTTTCGCCGGCACTTCATGTGCTGGCATCTCACCAGGGTATTGCGTCCTTCGTTGACTGAGATGGTGCCACTTTCCGTTGTCCGCAGAGTAACCCGTAAGGACCTGCCCCCCGTGCAGCCGCACGGGGACACGGTCTCGCGCCAGCGAAAATGCTTCACCGTAGCCTAGCGACGCCGCCATCACCGCCAGCTCGCCGCGCAGCGAGCACGACATGGTTCTTGAATGTGGTCAGCGCATCAGCCCTGGTTGGGTCGCCGCAGCAGCCCACCAAATGATCAAGAGCCCGCAGCAGATCCGCGGCAAGAGTGACGACGACGTCGTTCACGGTCTCGACGCCAGGCTTCGTCACCCAACGTAAAGCTTGGATCTTCCGCATAGTGATCGCGGCAATGTCCAGGGTGCTTGTCAGGAAATGTTCCGCTGCATCGACATCGTGCAACACCAATTCGTAAGTGTCCGGAACCTGAAATTCCTCTTTGAGCGTTCCGAACGCCTCCGAGGTGGCAGCGTAAAGGCTGACAAGTTCTGGCGGCTTAGGGCGGTCTTCTTCGGTAATCATCGTTTTCCCCACTCCGATCCGCTGCGTACGGTCGACGTCAACCGTACGGGCCACAGCATGCCATCGGAGGTAGGGAGGCGGCACTGGCCATCACAACGTCGGGTGGGGAATGCTACCACAGCCGGTGGCACTCCCCACCTGTGTTACCTGCGAGAGTACGGCACCTCGGCAGGAGAGTAATAGCTCCTTGCCAGGGACTCCTCTTGCTCATGGAGTTCTCGCACGAGTTGAGTCACCTGCCGGTATTTCCGATCAATGGCTCGGGTGTGCAGCCCTGAGCCGATCAAGATACCTACCGCCAGCAAGACACCTGCCAGGAGAAACATGATGTTGATCATCTGCCTCACCTCCATCCACGGCTAGTGTATACGTATACGTCTACGTTAGACAAGAGTTCCCGGGGTGATGGAGATGACTGGCGGAGGTGTATCTCGAGCGGCTTCGCCTGACGCGCAGCCAAGGCAGGCTAAGGTCTAATCTTCCCGGGTGTCCAAGCGAACGCGCGATGAGAAGCGCAGCCCCGCGAAGCGACGGCCGGGTCAGGGTAAACCTACCCCGCTGCGGGCTCAGCCGGCGGAGCCCAACTTGATGGAAGATGTTGCGGCCGCTCTCGCCGACGACCACCCACTTGCCCTGATATTGCTGGTCAGCGGGCTACTTGCGGCACTCGAGCCGCAGCGTTTCAACCCGTTCGAGCGGGCGCTCGAGTCCAACGTACCGACTCGCGACGAGCTGGTGGCGACCTTCCTCGAGGTCGAGCTCACCGAGACGTCGGCGCTGCTCGCCGTGATGGCCGAGCTGTCCGGTGACGACATCATGCGCCACCGGGTCCGTCGCGCGATCACCAAACGGGTGCACGCCTTACCCGGCTGGCTCACCGACCTGGGCCAAGCCACGGTTGATGGGGTCATCGAGATGGTCCACGTGCTCGGCGACGGTGACAACATCATGATCGGGATGAGCCTGCCCGGCGGTTCGGCGCTGTCACTTGTGGTCTACATCGACCACAACATGGGGACCCTGGTCAAGGATGCCTTCGCCGCCCCGGAATCACTCGACGTCCTAGTCGAGCGGATGTGCCTTGCCGGCGGCGACGACCCGGACACGACGTGGACGGACCTCGCCCCGGCCGACGCCCGGGTACGGATCCGCGAAGCGATCACGTTGGGCGACGTCTCCTTGATGCCGTTCGAGACCGACACCTGGCCCGCCTGCCGCCCGCTCGTCGAGTGGGCGCTGGGCATGCTGCCTGCGGGTGGCACCGGCTACCAACGGCCGTTCTGGGACGCCGGCACACTGGCCGAGCTCACCAAGCGCTTCTTTGCCTCCCCGTTCGGAGCCGGCCTCGACGACGCAGACCACCGCCGCCTGCTCGAGTCGGTGCTGTGGTTCGGCACCGCCTACGGACCGGGCGACCCACTGCGCTGGAGCCCAGTGGCCGTGGAGATCCTGCTCATTCACTGGATTCCACGCAAAATTGCCGCCGGACCAACATATCTCGCTAAGGCCCCTGAGCTGCTGCGGGCCTTCATCCGCTTCTGCCACCACGAACGCGGCATCCGGGCCGCACTCACCACGAAGACCCTTGCCACAGTCGATGAGTACGAGCCGGAGTACCAGCAGATGATCCGCTCGCCGCGACCACCCGGCCCGGCCGCATTGCTGGCCGCGATGGGCGCGTTGTCTTCGGGTGGCGGGTGGCCGCTGCCCGGAACCGAACCACCAAGCCTCTCGGAGATGATGCTCGACACTCTGCGCCGTGCCGTCGGCGGCGAGGACGCCCTGGACACACTCGACGCGGTCCCGCTGCCCGACGAACCCTTCGCATGGGACCCGATCCCGGCCGACATTCACGAGCGGGTGGACGAGGTGCTCCGGCTGCTCGACCAGTGCTGCGACGAGCTGCTCGACGTGGAATACCGGACGGCCTGCCGCCGGTACCTCAGCCGCGCAGCCGCAGCGGATCCGGAGATCTTCCGGCGCCGCAGCCGGGCCGAGACCGCCGCTGCGGCGATCTGCTGGGGTATCGGGAAAGCGAACGACTTGTTCGGCCCCAAGCTGCGGGTCAAGGATCTCTTGGCCCACTTTGGAATCAGCCAGGGCGGTGTCTCGCAGCGCAGCGAGCCCCTACTGCGCGCCATCGGCGTCGATCCTCACCACCACAACTACGGGGAGACAAACCTCGGCTCGCCCGACTATCTCACCGCAGCCCGCCGCAAGCAGATCCTCGCCAGCCGCGAGTACTACCGCTCCCTGCGTGACTCCACCCGGTGAACCCGGACACAACGAGGACTAGCGGATTGGCGCACGTCTGGCGCGGCACCCTGGAGGGCTTCTCGTGCAGGGTAGGGTGGCGCTCACTGGAGGGTTCCTGACGCGCGCTGGGCCTCGGCGGTCCACTCGGCGGCTGCGCGCACGCACTCAGTGCAGTACAGGACATCGAACTCGCAGCCATCCGGGCAGGTTGAGAGCGGAAGTTCCGACGTAGGCAGTAGCGCGCCGCAGAGTGCCAGGTAACACCGGTAGACGTGCCCCTCGGTCAGCGCATCATCAGCCACCAGCAGATGAAGAACACTCCAAGGGTGCGGCGCGCTCACCGGGCACGCCCCAAGATGGACTCGGCCAGAGCGATCATCTTGTCTGCTGTCAGCGTCAGCCCGAGCACGCCCAGGCCGTGGATCGTCCACGAGCCATCCGCCTCGTGAGTGAAAATCAGCGACGTGTGGTCGCTGTTGTCGGTGCTCTGAAGCTGAATCTGGCCAGGCTCTCGGTGCGAGTGCGACGTCTCGGAGAAGTCGGATATCTCGATCACGATTGACGACCGTGGACGATCGACGGCCGCGGGTTTCACGCAGCCGGGAAAACTCCCCAATCCCCCCGAATGGGCTACACGGGCAGGCCAGCCCGGTACGCCATCCCCCGCAGCTCCCGCTCAGGCGGGGAGTCGCGGCGCGAACGGGCCAACGCCCGGCCGTAGCCGGTTCAGTACGTGGTCCGCCGGGTGGGGGTGGCCAGCGACTCGGGACGGATCGTCTCCGCCACTGCGGCGGCACAGGAATGATCACCGCTCTCCAACGCCACGGACATCCGCCACACTCCCACCGAGGCCGGGCCGAACCCCAGGTGGTAAGCGTTCTGCTCGCCGGTGCGCTCAGCAAGCTCCGCAGCCATGTCCAGCGGACCGTCTACCTCACCAGCCTGTTTCCGCGCCGCGGCGAGCAGGGACCGGGTGACGGCGAGCGCGCCCGCGAGCTGCTCGGTCGCTGGGCTCGGGAGCACCAGGTCCAGCCGATCCAGCTCGATCCGCGCGAAATCAAAGTCACCCGAGGCGATCAGACAGATCATTGTTCGCGCCCGCACTGCGCAGCCATGAGTGCGTACCATTAACGTGCAGCAGCGCAGCCAGTGCCAGCAGCTCGGCCACGTCACGCCCTGCCGCTACCGATGTGTGCAGGTCGGCTACCAGAGCGAGCAGTGCGGCACCTACCGCATGGTGCTCGCAGCGGTTCTGCGCAGTTAGCACGGAGTGCACCCGTTCCCGCAGCGCCTCGACTGAGACGACATGCCGGCCGGGAGACTCGAAGCTGACGCGCTGGATCGTGAGGCGCAGCGCCTTCACCCCGGCGTCTACGTCGCCGTTGCCCGGTGTCGGCATCGGCAGCCTGGTCACCTCGGACGGCGAGATGCCCAGCGCGTTGGCCAGGGCCACGATCTCGGATCGGCGGTCCAGCGTGATCTCTCCGCGCTCGATCCGGGACAGCTGCGACTTACTCATCCCAGCCAACCCCGCGATCACCACCAGTGACTTGCGCCGAGACTTGCGGACCTGCCGATGCCCCGGGGAGCGACCCCGGGGCGGAACCTCGGCAAGGAGGTAGCGACACCCTACGCCCGGCGCCAGTCCCCCACCGCCGCCCTTCTGAGCCGCTGAGGTTGCTCACCATCCCCAGCTTGCGCGTTGTTACGAGTCCAACAACACCGTGTTACGAGTCCAACAACACCGCCGTTTTCGTCCATCTGAGGATGTATCCATTCACCCCGGACCCCGACCGGACATAAAGCACCATTGCTGTCGGAACTCCTCGACGCACTGGACGCCGAACGGGGTCCGGTCGAGGAGCAGCTGGTATCGAAGTACACCCGGTTGCTGGGTGAGCGGACCTGTCGTCCTCGACGCTGAGGCATTCTCTGCGCTGGCCGAACGCGCGACACCATGTGAGCGCGAGGTTCATGCCGCGATGCGAGCCGCCGAACGGCTGGGGCGTGATGTGGTCTCGTGTCCACAGTGATCCTTGCTGAGCTGTACCGCGGTCCTCGGCACAACCAGTTCGTTGACTCGTGTCTGTCTCGGGAGACTGGCGTGCGGATCCTTGACACCGACCGGCATCTGGCTCGCTTGATCGGGGGGTACTGGCGGGGGCGGGTGCCGAATCAGATCATCTTGCTGATGCACACGTAGTCGCTGTCGCGGTTGAGATGGATGGTGGGCTGATCCTCACCGGGGATGAGAGCGACCTGCAGCGCCTCACCGCGCCGTATCCGAACATTTTGGTGGAGCCCCTGCCCCTGAGTCGGGCGGGGCCTCGATAGCAAGCCCTGTTTGGCGCTACTGCTCGTACGGCGCCAGCACGCTATCCGGTGACCCGTGAACTCAGATCGGCCAGGCGGCTGTTGATTTTGTCTTTGTCGAAGGGGATGGACTCCTGATCGTCGTCCTCGCCGGTCCAGTACTCGATGGGGAAGTCTCCCCTGCCGGTGACACAGAGCGGGTAGGTGGCGCCGATGTCGAGATCGAGCACCCTTTCGCGAGTGATGTCGTGATGCCAGCTAGCACCGAAGTCGTAGCAGTAAGTGATCTTCGTGGTGGCTGGGGTGAACGCGCCGCTCAGCCTCAGGCATTCTTCGTCGCGGAGATCGGGGCTGGAGAAGGGGTCGCCGTAACACTCGTTCCCCACGAAGAATGCATGGAGATGGTCGCCGTCCCAGTTCATCACGATCTGGATCACTTGGTGGAGCAAGCCGAGGCGGGCGGTGGCGGGTACCAGCACTCGGCGCCAGACCGGGTTTCTCATTCGCGCCAGTGAGATCTTGAGCTGATAGACCTGGGACGAGGTCGGCTTGGTTCCTGAAGCGACGAAAGTGGTCAGCGCTTCAGTCAGGGTAGCGGTGTCCGGGTGGTTGCCACGTCGGATTTCCTGCATCCGGGAGTCGAGGTCCGGGCCGACTATCCGTTCGTCGATGCAGGACAACGCTTCATCCGGTCCGGAATCGGTGAGTGCAGCCACGGCATACTCGACCGCGAGCCAGGCACCGTCCTCGGGGCTCGGTGCGTGCGGTCGGCTCCAGCCCGCGAGGGCCATTCGGGCGTGCGCCGCGAGATTCGGCACTGGAGTGACGTCACGCCAAGCGGCGTGGACCGGCTCACCGAGCGCATTGACAATCTCCACGGCGGCGACGCGCTGCGCTGAGGGAGCAGTCGCCGCGGCCGCGAGGATCTCACGGGCCGCCTGCAGCGGGGCGCGGCCGATCAACCAAGGCTGCGCGCTATCCCACGCGTCGTCCTCGTCGAGGTCGGCGACGCGGGCGATCAACTCGTCCGCCGGAAGGTCCGCGCTGATTGGCTTGGGCATGTGCGCGCGCATCTCCTGCAACGCCCAGCGACCGAGCGGCGTCATCTCCAGCTGCGCGCCGTGTCGCGTGGCGGCGCCGAACTCGACGAGCACATCGGATAGCACTGTGAAAGGAGCACCGGCTTTGTAACGATAGGTGGTGAAGAACGGATCGGCGACATACGAATCCTCGACGGTGAGCGCATCGCAGGCTCGCTCCCAAAGCTCGAAGACCGACGGTGATGGGTCGGTGGCCAACGCACCCAGCATGATGCGGGAAAACGCGGTCGCTCCGGCCTTGTTCTCGTTACTGGAATCGGCCGCCAACGCGGCGACCAACCCAGTGAACCACAGCTCGCACAGGGTGGTGTCGTCGGTGTCGGGCCACTGCTCGAGTGCCGGACCGACCACGGCCTGACCGTCGACAATCCGGAGAAAACCGATCGCGAGGATGACCTTCCAGGGGCGGCGCAGGGCGGGGACGCTCGCAGCTGTGTTGATCCGGGACGACGCCAGAAAGCCCAGGACTCGTGCCGCCGCCGGCACGTCGTGCGGTCGCAGCACGTGCTTGGGCGTGACAGGCCTGCCGTCGCCCACCCAAGTGGCCAGACGATGCGCTCGGCTCAACGCCTCGCAGCGCCGGGCCGCTGAGGCAACGGCGGCTAAGGTGATGGTGAGAGGGACAACGGAGCCGGGAGGCGGGGGATGAGAAACCACCCGGGAACCCTAGCTTCACGGTCACCGGATGGTCGGGCGGGATGGTCCGACAAGCCTTTATGTGCAATCTTCCTCAGTTGTACACTTAACCCATGACTGCGGAAATCCGGGTGACAGGTGATGTGTCCGGTGTTGTGGAACTTCCCTTGAGCGAAGCGCGGGAACGACTTGGGGATCTGGTCGACTCGGTCCGAAACGAGGACTCGTTCATCTACCTGACCCGCCGGGGCAAGCGGGTCGCAGCGCTGATGCCGGTGGACATCGCCGAGAACTACGAGAAAATCGAGGACGCGTACTGGGCGCGACGGGCCGCAGAGGCACACGATCGGCTCGCGGCGGGCGAGGACGAAGTGATCCCGTTCAGTGAGTTGGTTGCCGAAGCCGAGAGCCGTTCGTGACCTACCGGCTCCAAACCAGCCGGTCCGCAGCGAAGGTCATCACGGGTCTGGACAAGCCGGTGCGACGGAAGGGGCTCGCGGCCATCGATGCCTTGGCCGAGAACCCTCGCCCGCCGAGCTGCAAGAAACTCGTCGACGGCCAGGATGCCTGGCGCATCCGCGTCGCCAACACCTACCGGGTCATCTACGAAGTCCGCGACCACGTGCTGCTGGTGACCGTCGTAGACGGTGGCCACCGCCGGGAGATCTACCGATGAAAGAAATCTCCGGATTCTGCTGCCCCAGCGTCAAGATCGTAAAAATCCCGAGAAGAGCGAGAGCGACTCCGCCGTCAACCAACATTTGGCGCTGTGAGGGTGATGGGACCGGCAGATGACTGCGGGTACTTACCGGTCCCGTCATCCCGTTACTGTTCGGTCACAAGAAGCCCAGGATCACCACCCGATCCATCCAGTGCAATCTCAGGCCGGGCAAGGTGGCTCAGTAGATTAGCGTACCACTCCAGTCATTGTTCGAGCCGCCGCCAAGCTTCTTCGCCTCCACGAAGAAAACTGTGCCAGAGGTCACCCCGTTAGCCAGTATCTTCTGACCATGTTCACCAGCGTTCCAGCACTTCTCGTCGAAGGCCGCGCCGCCGAATTTAACCACCCGTACACATAGAGGTTTATGGCTGCTATCCACACGCCTCGTGCAAGCCCCTGGCTGCCAGCTGGTCGGCGCGCTCGTTGTCCGGGTGTCCAGCATGGCCCTTGACCCAGTGCCACTGCACCTGATGGCGGTGCACGGCGGAATCTAGGCGCTGCCACAGGTCGGCGTTCTTGACAGGTTGCTTTCCAGCGGTCTGCCAACCGTTGCCCTTCCATCGCGGTAGCCACTTGGTGGCGCCGTCCAGCACGTACTTGCTATCGGTGTGCAGCCGCACCACCACAGGCCGGGTCAGGCTTTCCAACGCCCGGATCGGGGCCATCAGCTCCATCCGATTGTTGGTGGTCTCGGCCGGCTCGCCTCCGTAGATCTCCTTCTCGCGAGTGCCATACCGCAGAACGGCGCCCCACCCGCCCGGCCCCGGATTGCCGCTGCATGCACCGTCGGTGTAGATATCCACGGTCCGCTCGGCTTCCTGGTCTGCCACACCGGCAACATACCGAACCTGGTCGACCTTCCCGCCTGTCCAATCCCTCTATCCCTCCACCAAGCCCCCGCGCTCGCTCCAAGAAGTCCCGCACCGCCGGGACCTCGCCGGGCGGCAGCATCCGGAAGTAGAGGCCGCGCAGACCCCCCGATGTCAAGGGTAAGGTAGTCAGGCGCCATCAGCGCTGCACCGGCGAGCGTCCAGGACTGGAGGAAATCCTCGAGATCGTGGAGCTGACGCTGCACTCGAGACCGGAGGGCGAGACGCACCGGTCATGCCAGTCGATGACCAAATAGGCCGGGGTGAGCTCGGCATTGGTGCAGCCCATCTGGTCGGCGCGAGCCCAATTACCAGATAATCTCGACCGCCCCAGTTTTCGAGATTGCTCGATCGGCCGTTACGAGGAGCCTGCGGAGCTGGGCTGCGGTCGCCAGGATGAACCGGTCGAACGGGTCCCTAAGGTCATTCAAAGGAACGTCGCCGAAGAACACCATGGTTGCCAACGAAATCGGATGAACCACCAAGTTCGTCGACGGGTCGAGAACGGTGTCTCGGATATGTTCGAAGATACCTGGGGCAACCGGCGCAGAACTCGTCTTCTGGCTGGCGTACCAGAGGTCTCCCAGGGTCGCAGCCGAGATGATCACGCCGTCGGAGTTCTCGGCTTCGAGCAGGGTTGCGAGTGCAGGGTTGCGAGTGCAGGGTTGCTTAGGCGTTCCGGGTCGACCAGGTAATAGACGAGGGCGTGCGAGTCGGCAACTACCTTCACGCCCATCGCCGCTCGACAGCGGCGATACGCTCGGCCTTCGAGTCGTCAAGTGCGTCGTCGAACGCGTCGAGCACCTCGGCGTCTCCCACCCCGGCGAGAGTTCCACGCACGCTGCGTCGTAGCGGCTGCGGCTGCGGAACCAACCACAGGTGAGCCCCGGGATGCACACCGTGTCGAGCAAGCTCCTCAGCAAGCACGGTGAGGGCACCGTCAATACCGACGACGACCTCGAAGCCTTCCTCGTCCGGCGTAGCGGATGTACTCATGGATCCAGGGTATCGGCGGGCAGTTGCTGATGCTGCTGGCCTCCCGCAGGGTTAGCTCCCACCTGCGGTGCGTGCCTACGGCGCCGTCTCACCGCGACCGCCGCTGAGAGCGTCCGGGCTGCTCAGGATCTCGGTCAGGGCGCCGAACAGCTCAGACCGATCAGGGACCCGGCTGATGAGATCGGCGATCTCGGCTGCCACTCGCTGCCGATCGGCTGGGTCGGCCTGCTTGGCGAGCTCTTCCAGCTTTGTGGAATCGGTCACTACCTCACCCATGAGCGACGCAGCGACGGCAAGGTGCGCGGCGGCAATGAACCGCTCACCAAAGACCTGCCCCTCCAGCGCAGCGAGCTCGGCGATGGGGTCTGGTTCCCCCTCCGCGATGGCTCGCCGCATCCGGTCGGCCGCGCTCTGGCGATCAGTTACGCAGGCGTACGCCGCCCTGATGCCGTCCCGCCGGGCAAGGCGGAGCAGTGCGAAGTGCACCAGGGTGCCGATGGGATCGCCAAGATGGATCAGCGCGACTTCGGCCTCGGCAGTGAGCAGGTCAGTTGCGTGCTCTTCGGCGAAGGATCGGGAGTCCTTCCAGTCCTTGCACTTGATCCAGTCCGTCAGCAGATCTTTCAGCAACAGGGGCCGATAGGCCCGCTCCAGGCCAAGCTCCCGCACCCCGTCGAGAAGGTGCCGGTGCAGATCAACCTGCGCCGCAGCCACCAGGACCAACTCATCAAGCACGACGGTGGCTGGGTCGTCCAGCAGTTCCCCGGAATGCACGACGAAGAAATCTCTCGACTCCGCCCAGTTCGGCGCCGTGATCCACTCGGTGACAAGGCCAATTTGGGCCAGGGTGAGGGCAAGCCAGCCCGGTTGTTCGATCCTGGTGATCTCTTGCCAGACCCGGTTCACGGCGGCTGGGTCCCGAAAGCGGTGCGCGCGCAGGACATTGCGCGCGGCCAGCACGACGCCATCCGGGGTCTGGCCGTCGTCCAACGTCAGCAGGATGACAAGCTCACGCAGACCAGTGGACACATCACCGTGGTTGATGTGGAACTCGGCCCGCTCGACGATCAACGCATCTCTGGGGGCCGGTGACGCGGCGAAGGTCTCGATACAGCCGGTGTAGACGTCGACAGCAGCGGAGATCCGGTCGAGTGCCGCGAGCTGGCGAGTCAGGTTCTTCAGCGAGACGACAAGGTGGAGGAAGTAGACCTCGGCGGACGTCTCGGTCAACCGCTGGCAGATGTCGGCTGCCTCCTGGGCGGGAGGCAGGGCTGCCTCATGCTGTCTCAGCTCGGCGTGCTGCGCTGCGAGACTGCCCAACGCGGCCACGAGGCCGAGCAGGTAGGTATCGGGGTTCGCGTCCACCAGTGCCCGGTATGTCTCGACAACGTGCCGGGCTGCGATCAGTGCAGCCTCGCGGCTGCCTACCGCGAGCAGATGAGTGCCGAAATCAGTCAGCGCTACCGCGAGGCCAGGCAGATAGAATTCAGGGTCGGTCTCGGCCAACCCGCGCAGCGCGGCAACCCCGGCGGGACCGGCGTGCGCAGCGTGCCTGGGCAGGTGACGTCGCAGGTAGGGGCTGCACAGATCAGCCGTATCGGAGTTGCTCTGCGTCTGCATGGTCTGCTTATAGGCGAACGTGACCAGGGCTTCGGCCAATGCCTGGCCCGCTGGGAGACCGGCCACGTCCGGGGAGGACGCGACGAGGTGCTCGACGAACGTGCGGTGCGAGAGCCGGTAGACCGCTTCACCGTCTTGCTCGTCTTCGACGATGTAAGACCCGTAGTGTTCGAGCACCCAGTCCAGATCGGCGGCGTGGTACTCGACACCGTCCGGGCTCAGCGCGGTGGCCACAGCCTCCCACACCCCTGCTCCCGGCAATCCCTGGCCCATCCCCCAGGCGAGCGCGCGCAGCAGGTCCGTGGCGGCGCCAGGAAGCTCCACCCCAGCACGCACCAGGGTCCTGCTCGACAAGTCGTGCTCCAGCGCCCCCACGGCCGTCGCGGCAAGCTGTCCTTCCCAGCCCTGCGCGTGGACGTCGATGACCCCTCGCACAATCTGGGAGACCACGGTGCTGGCGTAGAGGAACCCGCCCTGCTGGACGGCCGCTTTCCTGGCGAGCACCGGCGCCACCCGCGCCGCGAGATCGGCCTGGCCAGCGCCACGCAGCCGGCGGGTCAGGTACCGTTCGATGTCTCGCCTGGTGCCCGGCTCGGCATCCAGATCGACGACCAACGCGTTCCCGCCGAACAGCTCACCCAGCCGGACGGCGGCCTCCTGGCCCGATGGCGGCTGGCGCCACCCGAACTCCTGATGCCGGGTCGCGATCAGCACATTTGTCAGCACGCTGAGCGGGACCAGCAAGTCTGTCACGATTTCAGTGGCCTGCTCGGCGATTGCCTCATCCAACCCGTCGAACACCAGGACCGGGGGATAGGGCATCTTCGCCACTTCCTCGACCAACTGCCAGCAGCTCTGCGGCGTGGGCAGTTGGAGACGGTCCGCTAGGACGGTCGCGAGGTCGTAGGCTCCCATGCCACGCAGGTGCACCCCCGCATCGATGCCGCCAATGCCTGGGTCCGGATCCGCCGACGCTAGCGGGGCGTGCTCCAGCAACGCCCGTCGCCGCGAGGCGTCCGACAGCGCAACGATGCGCCCCACCACAGCGGACTTCCCGCTACCCGCCGACCCGGTCACCACGAATGCGCCGGGTACCTCCGCGTGAACCCAGGCCAGGATCCGCGTCAAGACGGCGCGGCGGCCGGTGAACAACCACTCCTCCTGCAGCGGATCCTCCTGCAACCGAGCAATGCCGTCAGCGGCCGTCAAGGTGCTCCACCAGGCACGCCCGGCGACACCAGCGTTCTGCACGGTACACGCTCTGTGGCAGTGCTAGGACGTCCACCCGGAAGCCACCGCCAGGGGCGTCCAACCTAGCGCCGAGTCGACGGCGATCGCCACGAACACCAGCGCCAGGTAGGTGTTGGACAAGTGGAACAGCCGCATGGGCTTGACTACCGCGCCGCGGCGCGCCGCGGCGTGCAGCCGGTGCGCCATGGCCACGAACCAACCACCGGCAACCGCCGCTACCGCCGCATAGACCCAGCTCGTGGCCGGCATCAACAGCAGGCTCCAGGCCATCATCAGCCAGCTGAAGACCACGATCTGGCGGGTCACCTGGGCCGGAGAGGCGACTGCGGGCAGCATCGGCACGCCGACCCGCTGGTAATCTTCACGGAACTTCATCGCCAGCGCCCAGGTGTGCGGCGGCGTCCAGAAGAAAATCACGCCGAACATCACCAGCGCCGGCCAGCTCACCGTGCCGGTGACGGCCGACCAGCCGATCACTACCGGCATGCATCCGGCGGCACCGCCCCAGATGATGTTCTGCGCCGTACGGCGCTTGAGCAGCAGCGTATAGACGAGGACGTAAAACAGGATCGTCGCTACCGCCAACAGCGCTGAGAGCAGGTTAGTGGTTGCCCATAGCCAGCCGAAAGCGGCCACTCCGAGCGAGATCCCGAAGATCAGCGCATGGCGGATGCACACCGCGTGGGTGACCAGCGGCCGGGCTCGAGTCCGGTGCATCTCAGTGTCGATATCGACGTCGGCGACGCAGTTGAGCGCGTTAGCGCTGCCCGCAGCCATGCTGCCACCCAGCAGGGTAGCCAGGATCAGCCACAGCGAAGGCACACCACGGGCGGCGAGAAACATCGCCGGTATGGTGGTGACCAGCAGTAACTCGATCACTCGTGGCTTGGTCAAAGCGAGGTAGCCGCGCAGCACACCAACCCAGCGCCCGGCTCGCGGTATCGCGGGCGCGCGAACGGCGCTACTCACTGTGCTCCAAGAGGCCGTAATCGTGAGGGCCGGGGTGCTGGACTCAACTCCTGCATCCTCCCGAAAGCAAGCCTGGCAAGGTTGCCAGGTCACGGACCGCAACAGGATTGAGCAGCGGTCCAGGCGGGTAATGCGTTATTCACGATGGTAGCCGCGTGGCGTGTGTCACCCCGACTAGGGGCACTTGGTCGAGATGAGTCCACATCGGTGGCGTCACCTCGCTAGGGTGGGATCGCAGAGATCGGCCCGACCAGGCCATCAGTGCCGAGGGCCGCTGGATCGAGCACAGTCAGGAGCACGAATGTGTCCGTCACCGACGATCTGACCCAGCTCACCACCCCCCGGGTGCCCGACGACTGGACCGATCTGGACACCCGCGCGGTGGACACCATCCGGGTGCTCGCCGCTGAGGCCGTGCAACGCGTCGGCAATGGGCACCCGGGCACCGCGATGAGTCTCGCCCCCTTGGCGTATGCACTGTTCCAGCGGGTGCTGCGGCACGACCCCACCGATCCGGCCTGGACCGGTCGGGACCGATTCGTGTTGTCCGCCGGCCACTCCAGCCTCACCCTGTACCTGCAGCTGTTCCTGTCTGGCTACGGGCTGGAACTGGAGGACATCGAGCAGCTACGCACCTGGGGCTCCAAGACCCCGGGCCACCCCGAGTACGGGCACACCGTCGGCGTGGAGATCACCACCGGACCTCTGGGCCAGGGTTTGGGCGCCGCAGTCGGGATGGCCATGGCGGCTCGCCGGGAGCGCGGCCTGTTCGATCCGCACGCCGCGCCAGGCGAAAGCACGTTCGACCACCACATCTATGTCATCGCCTCCGACGGTGACATCGAAGAGGGCGTCACCTCGGAGGCCAGCTCACTGGCCGGCACCCAGGCGCTCGGCAACCTCGTAGTGATCTACGACGCCAACGAGATTTCCATCGAGGATGACACCAAGATCGCGTTGTCGGAGCACACCGCCGCCCGATACGAGGCCTACGGGTGGCACGTGCAGACCGTCGACGGCGGCGAGGACGTCGTCGGCATCCTCGACGCGCTCAAGGCGGCCAAGGCCGAGACCGGCCGCCCCTCGCTGATCGTGCTGCGCACCGTGATCGGTTACCCGGCGCCGAACAAGATGAACACCGGGGCTGCGCATGGCTCCGCGCTGGGCGCCGACGAGGTGGCCGCGGTGAAGAAGGCGCTGGGCTTCGACCCGGAACAATCCTTCGTGGTGGAGCCGGAGGTACTCGAGCACGCCCGACAGGTGGTGGCGCGCGGCCAGGAAGCGCACGCGCGGTGGCAGAGCTCTTTTGACTCCTGGCGGCAAGCCAACCCGTCGGGGGCCGCGCTGTTCGACCGCCTGATCCGCCGGGAGCTCCCGGCCGGCTGGGCGGAGAAGCTGCCCACTTGGGAGCCTGGCTCGAAAGCCGTGGCGACGCGCAAGGCCTCCGGGGAGGTGCTGTCAGCGATCGGGGAAGTGCTCCCGGAACTGTGGGGTGGCTCCGCTGACCTCGGCGAGAGCAATCTCACCACGATCAAGGGCGCCGACTCGTTCGGTCCCGAGAAAATCTCCACAAAAATGTGGACCGCGCACCCCTATGGGCGCACTCTGCACTTCGGGGTCCGCGAGCATGCCATGGGCGCGATCCTCAACGGGATCGTGCTGCACGGGCCGACCCGACCCTACGGCGGCACGTTCCTGATCTTCAGTGACTACATGCGTCCGGCGGTGCGGCTGGCTGCGCTGATGAAGGCGCCGACCACCTACATCTGGACGCATGACTCGATCGGGCTCGGCGAGGACGGCCCTACTCACCAGCCGGTGGAGCACCTGGCCGCGTTGCGGGCCATCCCCGGGCTGGACGTGGTCCGCCCGGCCGATGCCAACGAGACCGCAGCGGCATGGAAGGCGCTGCTGGAGAAGGGCATCCGGCCGACCGGGCTGATCCTGACCCGGCAGAACGTGCCGGTGCTGGAGGGAACCGACGCGGCGGGTGTCGCCCGTGGCGGTTACGTGCTGTCCGACTCCGCGTCCGAGGTCAGCGGTGGGCTGCCCGACGTGCTGCTGATCGCCACCGGTTCCGAGGTGCAGTTCGCCGTCGCCGCCCAGCAGACGCTGGCGGCCGAGGGAATCAAAGCCCGGGTGGTGTCAATGCCCTGCATGGAATGGTTCGACGAGCAGGGCGATGCCTACCGCGACCAGATACTCCCTCCGTCAGTACCGGCCCGGGTGGCCATTGAGGCCGGCATCGCGATGCCATGGCACCGCTTCGTCGGCGATCACGGTGAGGTGATTTCGCTGGAGCATTTCGGCGCCTCGGCCGACTGGCAGACCCTGTACCGAGAGTTCGGCTTCACCGCCGAGGCGGTAACCGCCGCCGCACACCGTACCCTGGGTCGCATAACAGACTAAACACCCCAGACCCACCATTCCTGGCAACGGAGAATTCCTCATGACCAGCACCGATACCTTGACGGCCCTGTCCGAGGCGGGAGTGTCGATCTGGTTGGACGACCTGTCCCGGCAGCGGATCAACTCGGGCAATCTGGCCAAGCTGATCACCGAGCGGCACGTGGTCGGGGTAACCAGCAACCCGACCATCTTCGCCCATGCGGTGGAACACGCTGAAGATTACGCCGAACAGGTGCGCGCGCTGGCAGCTCGCGGCGCCTCGGTCGATGAGGCCGTGCGCGAGATCACCGTCACGGACGTACAACTGGCCTGCGACGTATTCAGCGGCACCTGGGAGACCACCGGCGGGGTGGACGGCCGGGTGTCGCTGGAGGTCGATCCCCGGCTGGCCCATCACACCGATGCCACCGTCGCGCAGGCCGGCGAGCTGTGGAAATTAGTCGATCGACCCAACGTGATGATCAAGATTCCGGCGACGGTGGAGGGCCTACCAGCCATCGCTGACGCACTGGCCGACGGGATCAGCATCAATGTCACCTTAGTTTTCTCGGTGGCGCGTTACCGCGACGTGATGGCGGCCTTCTTCGCCGGCCTGGAGCGGGCCAGAGCCAGCGGGCGCGAGCTGGCCACGATCGCCTCAGTCGCGTCGTTCTTCGTCTCCCGGGTGGACACCGAGGTGGACAAGCGACTGGAGGCAATCGGCACCGAGGAGGCCCTGGCGCTGCGCGGGCGGGCCGCGGTGGCCAACGCCCAGCTGGCTTACGCGGCCTACCAGCAGGAGTTCGCGACGCAGCGGTGGGCTGACCTGCAGAAAGCTGGGGCGCGGCCACAGCGACCGCTCTGGGCATCCACCGGGGTGAAGAATCCGGCTTACCCGGACACCAAGTACGTCACCGAACTGATCGCGCCGGGGGTGGTCAACACGATGCCGGAAAATACTTTGCTCGCCCTGGCCGACCATGGTGAAGTGCGCGGTGACCAGGTATCGGGCACCGCCGAGCGGGCCCAGCGAATTTTCGATGAGCTGGCTGAGGTGGGGGTCGATCTCGACGACGTGTTCGACGTGCTCGAGCGCGAGGGCGTGCAGAAGTTCGACGCATCCTGGGCCGAACTCGGTGAGACGGTAGCCGGACAGCTCACCAAAGCCGCACCGCGATCGGAGGTCTGAGGTTTGATGTCGCAGCTCACCGTTGAGATCAGCTCCCCTGGTGGAGTGGGCGAAGCCCAGGCGTGGGTGGCGCCCCTCGTTGACAAGCTTGTCGATGAGCGGGTGGCTTCCGCGCTGGCCAACCAGGACCCAACGCTATGGGGTCCGCAAGCCCAACCGGAGGCCGTCCGGCGGCTCGCCTGGGTGACGCTGCCCGAAACCTCCCGGCCGCTGCTAGCCACCATTGAGGCGCTGCGGGCCGATCTGCGCTCCGAGGGCATCGACCGCGTTGTGCTGGCCGGGATGGGTGGCTCGTCACTCGCCCCGGAGGTGATCTGCGCCACCGCAAGGGTGCCACTGACGGTGCTGGACACCACCGATCCCGGCCAGGTGGCCGACGCGCTGGCCGGGGACCTTGCGCACACGGTGCTCGTGGTGTCGTCCAAATCGGGCACCACGGTGGAGACCGACAGCCACCGGCGGGTGTTCACCACCGCGTTTACCGCAGCGGGGCTGGACCCGGCGGCGCACCTGGTGGTGGTGACTGATCCGGGATCGCCGCTGCACCAGATTGCCCAGGAGCAACGCTACCGGGCGGTGATCACTGCTGAGAAGAACCTGGGCGGGCGTTACTCGGCGCTGAGCGCTTTTGGACTGGTCCCGGCCGGGCTGGCTGGGGCGGACATCGCGAACCTGCTCCACGACGCGGCGCAGGTAGCGCCGCTGCTGGCCGCCGACGACCCGGCGAACCCCGCACTGCGGTTGGCCGCCGGGCTGGCTGCCGGGCACGGGGCCGGTGCCGAGAAGGTCGTGCTCGCCGACACCGGTTCAGGGATCCTCGGCTTCGCCGACTGGGCCGAACAACTCATCGCCGAGTCCACCGGCAAGGAGGGCACCGGCCTGCTGCCGGTGGTGGTGCAGAACCCGGCCGCACCAGGCTTTGCCGACGCCGGAGCGGACGCGACCACCGTCGCGATCGGCCCGAGCGTGGCAAGCAGCCCTACCGCGACGGTCGCCGTGGCTACCAGCGGCACTCTGGGTGGGCAGATGCTGCTCTGGGAGCACGCCATCGCGGTGGTCGGTCGCCTGCTGGGGATCAACCCTTTCGACCAGCCGGATGTGGAAGCCGCGAAGGCCGCCGCCCGCGCACAACTCGAGGGCGGGCCGGACAACAACGGCAGGCCGGCCACCGGGCCCGCGCCGGCGTTCGTCGACGGTGACATCGCCGTGTATCCCGTCGGGGACTGGCTACCGGCCGGCGTTGCCACGCTGCGCGAGGCGCTGCGGGCACTGGTTACCGCCACTCCGCAGCGGGGCTACCTTGCGGTGCAGGCGTATCTGGATCGCTTCGCCGACGCCTCCGCCGCAGTGCTTCGAAGCGAGCTGGCCCGGCGCACCCAGCTGCAGACCACCTTTGGCTGGGGCCCCCGCTTTCTGCACTCAACCGGCCAGTACCACAAGGGCGGGCACCAAAACGGGGCGTTTTTGCAGCTGACCGGTGCGGTCGAGGAGGACATCCCGGTACCTGGGACCGGGTTCACCCTTGGCGAGCTGCAGCAGGCCCAGGCATTGGGGGACGCTGGTGTGCTCGCCGCGCACGGCCGTCCCGTGCTGCGGTTGCATCTGCTCGACCGGCCGGCCGGCCTGGTCGCACTGGTACACGCGTTACAAGAGCCTAAGTGAGCCCCCAATGAGCCCCCCCATAAGCCCCAAAATAAGCACAGAAAGCAGGCACCCGGGCGGGTGGGTGAACTCGCTGCGGGACAGCCGGGACAAGCGACTACCCCGGATCGCCGGCCCGTGCGGTGTCGTCGTCTTCGGCGTGACGGGGGACCTGTCCCGCAAGAAACTGATGCCGGCGATCTACGACCTGGCTAACCGCGGGCTGCTGCCGCCCGGTTTCGCGTTGGTGGGGTTCGCCCGCCGTGATTGGGCCGACGAGAACTTCGCCGAGCTGGTCCACGACGCGGTCCGGGAGCATGCCCGGACCCCGTTCCGGGAAGAAGTCTGGGCTCGGCTGGCGGAGGGCATCCGCTTCGTGCCGGGCAGCTTCGACGACGACGGAGCCTTCGATGACCTCACGTCCGTGGTCGCAGACCTCGATCAGGAACGCGGAACCGGTGGCAACCACGCCTTCTATCTCTCCATCCCGCCCGCAATGTTCCCCGTGGTGCTCAAGCAACTCGCCCGCACCGGGTTGACGGAGCGCAACGGCGACCAATGGCGCCGGGTGGTCATCGAAAAACCATTCGGACACGACCTGCGTAGTGCCCGGGAACTCAACAACATCGTCAGTGACGTCTTTCCCGAGGAGTCGGTATTCCGCATCGACCACTACCTTGGCAAAGAGACCGTCCAGAACATTCTCGCGCTGCGCTTCGCCAACCAGCTCTACGAGCCGATCTGGAACAGCAACTACGTGGATCACGTACAGATCACCATGGCTGAGGACATCGGGCTGGCCGGCCGCGCCGGTTACTACGACGGCATCGGGGCGGCTCGAGACGTCATCCAGAACCACCTGCTCCAGTTGCTCGCCCTCACCGCGATGGAGGAGCCGCTGTCCTTCTCCCCCGAATCACTGCGCGGCGAGAAGACCAAGGTGCTTTCCGCGATCAAGCTCGTCGAACCGTTGGACGAGACCACCGCACGCGGCCAGTACACGGTCGGCTGGCAGGGCGGCAGCAAAGTCGTCGGAGTGCTCGAAGAGGAGGGATTCCGTCAGGACTCCCCCACCGAGACCTTCGCCGCGATCACCCTGCACGTGGACAACCGGCGATGGGCTGGGGTGCCGTTCTTCCTCCGCACCGGCAAGCGGCTGGGCCGGCGGGTCACCGAGATCGCGGTGATCTTCAAGCGGGCTCCCCACCTCCCTTTCGAGAAGACGATGACCGCGGAGCTGGGGCACAATGCCCTGGTCATTCGGATCCAGCCAGATGAGGGTGTCACGATCCGATTCGGCTCCAAGGTGCCCGGCACCGCGATGGAGGTCCGGGACGTCACGATGGATTTTCGTTATGGCACGGCGTTCACCGAGTCCTCCCCTGAAGCGTACGAGCGATTGCTGCTGGACGTCCTACTCGGGGAACCGTCGCTGTTCCCGGTCAACGCCGAGGTGGAGCTGTCCTGGGCGATTCTGGACCCGGTGCTGGAGCACTGGGCGAAGCAAGAGGGGCCCGAGCCATACGCCGCGGGCACGTGGGGACCGTCATCCGCGGACCAGATGCTCGCCAGAACCGGACGCACCTGGAGACGGCCGTGAGCGTGGCGATCGCGTTGTTCACCCGCGATGTGCGGGTGCATGACAATCCCGTGCTGCACGCCGCCTGCCACGCCGCGACCCAGGTGGTGCCCCTGTTCGTGCTTGACACGGCGATCCTCACCGGCGGCTCGATGTCGGCAAACCGGGCGGCGTTTCTAGCCGAGGCGCTCGCCGACCTGGATGCCCACCTGAGGGACAGGCAAGGGCGTCTCGTGGTGCGCGCGGGATCGGTTGTCACGGAAGTCGAGCGCATCGTCGCGGACCTGCAGGTCGTCGAGGTTCATCTCGCCGCCGACGCCAGCGGTTACAGCCACCGCCGCGAACAGGCCCTGCGCGCACGCCTCGCCAGCCAGGGCTGCCAGCTGCGGATCCACGCCAACACGATTACCGTTGTGGAACCCGGGGCGATCACCCCTTCGAGCGGAAGGGATCATTTCACGGTCTTCACCCCCTATTACCGGCATTGGGTCGCGACGGACACCCGTAGCCCGCTCAATCCGCCTGACCGGATCACCGTGCCGCCGATCGCGAGCGAACCGCTGCCCAGCCCCGAGGAACTGTGCTCCGGCCAACCCTCGCCGCACCTGCCACGGGGTGGGGAGACCGAGGGACGGCACATCCTGCGCAACTGGCTCGCGGGCACGATCTGTCATTATGAGCATGCCCACGACGACCTTGCCGCCGATGACACTTCGCGACTGTCGCCCTACCTGCATTTCGGCTGTGTCTCCCCCACGGAGGCGTTACGTGCCGCCGAGAAGTCAACGGCGGGCGGCGAAGCCTTCAACCGGCAACTGGCCTGGCGCGATTTCCATCACCAGGTCCTCGCCGCGCGCCCCGACACCACCACCGTCGACTACCGCACGCGCCACGATCAATGGCGCTGCGACGAAACGGCCGCCCAGGCCTGGCGCAATGGCCGCACCGGTTATCCGATCGTCGACGCGGGCATGCGACAGCTTC
The DNA here is from genome assembly GCA_049673305.1 of Pseudonocardiaceae bacterium. Classification (GTDB taxonomy): domain Bacteria; phylum Actinomycetota; class Actinomycetes; order Mycobacteriales; family Pseudonocardiaceae. The sequence continues at coordinate 51,613 of JBATXM010000121.1, forward strand.
ATCTGGATGGTTGGATGCACAATCGCGCCCGCCTCATCACCGCCAGTTTTCTCACTAAAACCCTGTATCTGGACTGGCGCATCGGCGCTCGGCATTTTCTCGACCTGCTTGTCGACGCCGACGTCGCCAACAACCAGCTCAACTGGCAATGGGTCGCCGGCACCGGGACCGACACTCGACCCAATCGGATTCTCAACCCATTGCGTCAAGCCCAACGCTATGATCCAAGCGGGGACTACGTCCGCCGCTACCTGCCCGAGCTCCAGGACCTCCCCGGCCCCGCAGTGCACCAACCCTGGAAGCTGGACCCACGCCACCGAGCCCGCTTCGACTATCCCGACCCCATCATCGACCTTCGCGATGGCGCGGATTACTTTCGCACGGCCCGGGATAAAGCCGGTGAAGTGGCGCGGGTCGTGCCCGGAGGCGAACAATGATTGTCGATCTGCCTTCCACCACCACGGCAGCGGTGAACCACACGCTGATCGACATCAGGGAGCGCGGCGGCGCGGTGGCGCTGGGCCGGGTGCTCACGCTCGTGATCGTGACCGATGACTCCGCGCAGGTGGAGCAGTCGATCGAAGCTGCCAACGAGGCCAGCAAGGAGCATCCCTGCCGGGTGCTCGTGGTAGCTCGGGGTCTGAAACGGGCCGGGACCCGGCTGGACGCCCAGATCCGCGTCGGTGGTGACGCCGGCGCTTCTGAGGTACTCGTGCTGCGGTTGTATGGTCCGCTGGCCGACCACGGGGACAGCGTGGTGATACCGCTGCTGCTCCCGGACTGCCCGGTCGTCGCGTGGTGGCCAGGCGCGGCCCCCGCGATCCCCGCCCAAGATCCCATCGGGAGGCTGGCGCAACGCCGGATCACCGACGCCGCCGCGGCCCGCCAACCGATCAAGGCACTCGAGAGCCGCCGCACCTCCTATGCTGACGGGGACACTGACCTGGCGTGGACCCGGATCACCCCGTGGCGCGCGCTGCTCGCCGCGGCCCTGGATCTGCCGCCCTATGCGGATGTCGAGGCGGCCACCGTGACCGGTGCCGCAGACAATCCGTCTGCCGACCTGCTCGCCGGCTGGCTGCGGTCGCGCCTGCACGTCCCGGTCCGGCGGCGCACCAGCCCGCCCGGCGGCGGGATCAGCTCGGCGGTCCTGGAGCGCCGCTGCGGTCCGGTGGAGTTGGTCCGGCCCGACGGAAAAATGGGCACTCTGCGCCAACCAGGCCAACCGGAGCGCCGGATGCCGTTGCGACGGCGCCCAGTGCGCGAGTGTCTCGCCGAAGAGCTCCGCAGGCTGGATCCTGACGAGATTTACCAGGCTGCGCTGCAAGCGGTGACCGAGGTGGACAACCGTCGCGCCGGCGCAGCGAAGGGCCTGCGCTCCCAGGAGACTCAAGGCGAATCGCAAGGTGGGACTCAAGGCGAGGCGCAAGGCGAAGCCGGGGGCGACTCGTGAGCCGCCCTGATGTGGTGGTGCACGCCACCGCGGAGGTGCTCGCTGCAGCCACGGCCGCCCGGCTGGTTACCCGGATCGTGGACATCCAGACCGCCTCGGGGTCCGCATCGCTGGTGCTGACCGGGGGTGGCATCGGGATCGCAGTGCTCCGGGAACTGGCGAACACCCAGGCAGCCACGGCGGTGGACTGGCGAAGGTTGGATATCTACTGGGGCGACGAGCGCTTTCTGCCCAGCGGCCACCCGGAACGCAACGAAACCCAGGCTCGCGAGGCGCTTCTCGACCACGTCGATGTGGACCCCGCCCGGGTCTACCCGATGGGGGCTTCCGACGGCCCCTGGGGTGATGACCCGGATGCCGCCGCCCACGCCTACGAAGACCTGCTGCGCAGCCAGCGACGACCGGAGGACCGCGGCCCGGCGCCGTCGTTTGACATCTGCTGTCTCGGCATCGGCCCGGAGGGCCACGTCGCCTCAGTGTTTCCCGGCTCCCCCGCGAGCTACGAGACCGAGCGCGCGGTGACCGGTGTGCGGGGCAGTCCCAAACCGCCACCCACCCGGATCACCCTGACCCTGCCGGCCATCCGGTGTGCCACTGAGGTGTGGTTGATCGTCTCGGGGCCGGAAAAAGCCCCAGCGGTGATGATGGCGCTGCGCGGCGCGGGAGAAGTGCAGTTACCTGCCGCAGGCGCGACAGGTCGCCGCCGCACGCTTTGGCTGCTGGATCGAACCGCCGCCACAAAACTACCCGCAGAGCTCCTCACCCGCTGACACCTTCCAGCAACAAATCGTGCAGCGAGGCGGCGCAGAACGGTCCCAGGAACCTGTGAGGGGACGGAGATCCGGGTGAGCGCTCTTCGGTGTGAACGCTGATCGGCCATGCGTCCACGTGTCGGCGAGTGCCGCTGACGTACGAGTATGCACCAGGTGGAAATCTGCTTGTGTGCCCTGGTCGTGACTGGTTTCGCTGACAGCTCACTGCCGATGATCACTTGTGATCATCGGCAGTGGAGGGCCGCCACATCATGATCACAACTCAGCAGGCACTCGTACGATGTGTTGCTGATGGGAAACCTTGCATCATGTCCACCACACTCGAAGTGGACGAGCACGAACGTGTCCATTCACGGGTTGGGCTGTGATGTCAGGCTGTTGTGGGTGTGGGGAGCCAGGGGTTGCCGGTGAGGGCGGTGTGGATGGCGTCGATGGCGTGGATGCCGTGGTTGTGGGCGCTGAGGAGGTA
>JBATXM010000122.1:0-2521 GCA_049673305.1 Pseudonocardiaceae bacterium
TACCTCCTCAGCGCCCACAACCACGGCATCCACGCCATCGACGCCATCCACACCGCCCTCACCGGCAACCCCTGGCTCCCCACACCCACAACAGCCTGACATCACAGCCCAACCCGTGAATGGACACACGACGGGGGGTCGCCTCCCGGGACCTCGTCACGGTGATGGCGCCGATAAACAACGGCAACCCACCCACACCGCCCCCAAACAAGGTCTGCACGCTCAACGACGCAGACCAGGCCGGTAATAGGCGCAACCGGGGGTGTCATGGCGAATTTGGGTGATGGTCCCCATGTGCAGGACGTCTGTCCGGGGTGAATGATCTGGTGATCTCGTTGTCAGCCAAGGGGTTGACCACAGGCGTCCGAAATCTCCGCGCACCGGTGCCATCAGCGATCATCCGCACCATGGCCCGACCCAACGTAGGATACCACCCCGTGCCCAGCCACCTCCACTGTCAAATCCTTCGACCCGTGGTAACCTCCACTTAAAAGTGGCTCCTCGATCCACGTGAACATGAGGATCTTGACACCCTCCTGTTCGCCGCTTAGGGCCACTTTACTCATCAACGACACGCGGCCACTCAAGAGTACTATAATTTCCCTAGGTCCAGTGGTCCAACCCGGCCGAGCTGAACAGTTTCGTGAACTCCAGATAACATGCCACGATCTCAGGATGGTGGCAACGCTCCGCTCGTCGAGTCTATTCTACGGTCAGGTCGCCAATGCTACAGAAGGGGAAATTATGTCACAGCGGAAACCCTCTCTCATGCCCATGCCCGACGAAGTCGGTCAGCTTTATGATCGTTTCATTTCTCCCGGCCTAATGCCGTCGGGTAACAACCTGCACGTCGGCTACTGGGATAACCCCGACAGTGAGGTTCCTCTCAGTGAAGCAACCGACCGGCTGACCGATATGTTGACCGAGAAGTTGAAGATCGGGGCCGGAAGCCACGTCCTTGATGTCGGTTGCGGGATCGGCGGACCTGGGGTGCGGATAGCTCGACTCACCGGAGCCCGGGTGACCGGCATCTCGGTAAGTCAGGAGCAAATTAGGCTCGCCAACTCCCTTGCGGAATCAGCGGGAGTCGCCGAAAGAGTGGTGTTCCAGTGGGCAAATGCGATGGAATTACCGTTTCCAGCCCAGTCCTTCGACGCTGCTATTGCCCTTGAATCATTTTTTCACATGCCGGATCGTGGACAGGTCCTCGCGCAGATCTGCCGGTCACTCCGACCGGGAGGCCGGCTAGTCCTGACCGACTCCTTCGAGCGTGCACCGATCCCCATCGCAAAGCGACCTACGGTGAACCGGTTTTTCAACTCCATGGCGACCATGGTACAGGCCGAGGACTACCCACCCATGCTCCGGCACGCAGGACTGTGGTTCGAGGAGATTCTGGACATCAGTGAGCAGACGCTTCGCAATAGCTACATCTGGTGGTCGCGGTGGACGAATCGTCAAAACCTTGATCAGGGTGACGAGATAACCACTGATCGACTCGACGTTGAGGAACTGATTGATATTCCGGAATTAGGCTACCTTATGGTCTTAGCCAAGCGCCCGGAGAAATAAATTCACGCACGAAAATTTCCCTCGATACCGCTGGTGTAACTATTCATTTGCGTCGGCGTGAGGGTCGGGTGGCCCCGGGGGTGAACGCCCCGGGGCCAGGGTGCAATGCCGCTTAACTTAGTTGGATCATGGTGTTGATCTGGGGTTTCTGGGTCGGCTCGGTGTGGTGTTGTGAGGTTGAAGCGTGCGCACCGGCCGCCCCACCTTCGATCATGTCCATGGCATTGACTGATGGTCTCATATGGCCGCCCACCCTCAGCGGGGCGCTCTCTTCAACGATGCCATGGGATATCTGGCTCACCAATTTCACGCTGCGGCGATCGAAGCCTACGATCTATCAGAGGTGCGTCGACTGGTCGGCATTGGCGGCGGGCATGGTCACCTGGCGTCCGCGATCGTGCGCAGCTACCCCAGCATGAGCGCGGTGGTGTTTGACCAGCCCCACGTCGTGGCCGGCGCCGAAGCGGTGCTCGCCGAGGTTGGGGTCGGTGACCGGGTCAAGCTCGTGGGCGGCGATTTCTTCGACTCTGTGCCCGCCGGCGGCGACGCGTACGTGCTGTCAATGATCCTGCACGACTGGAGCGATATAGAGGCCGCAGCCATCCTGGTTAACGTGCGCCGAGCGATGGATCCGGCCGGGAGGATCCTGGTGATCGACACAGTCATCCCCGATGAGGACACTGCCCACTTCGGAAAACTCATGGACATCGTCATGCTTGCGTGTTTCTCCGGCCGTGGAGCGGACCGAGACCGAGTCCATCACCCTTTTCGAGGCCGCTGGGCTGCGCCACTGTGAGACCAGGATCACCTCGTCGCCAACCAGGCTCTACTGATATTACTGTGGGTAACTTTTCGGTCACTTTGGGTAGCTGTCATGATCGTCCGGGGAGTGGTGGGCAGAGGCCGCCTCGGGTGAGGTCGGCCATGGCGATGAGTGAGTCGGGGCTGC
>JBATXM010000123.1:0-1995 GCA_049673305.1 Pseudonocardiaceae bacterium
ACGCCTCGACCTCACGATCCTCGACACTGGTGTCCTGACTCACAGATGGTTCCCTTCCCGGCCGAGTGGTGATCACACCGACCGATCTTGGTCCATCCGTGGCTTACACACTTGTAATGACACGCCCTCCCAGCAATTCCATCGCTGCCGGTCGCTGCTGGGTCACCCGATCCAATGCCAGATTCCACACGGTGGTCAGGGTGTGCTCATAGCCCACGACCCTGCCTTTGCCCAGCATGTCCCCGCCACGCTGCTTTATCAGCGTCAGGTACTCAGGAACCGGCAGCTTCGTGGTGTCGAGATAGGCCCCGGCCTGCTCCAGGGCCAGCGGCAGATCACCCAACAGCTCGGCGAGCCGCTGGCCTTGCTCAGGGGTGAGGGAGGGGATCCGACGGTGCAGCAACGCCAGCGACTCGGCGCGCTCCAGCACGTCCACCTCCAGCACACCGCTCACACTGGCGAATCCGGCACGTCGGGTCGTGATCACCACGTGCCCCCCGGAACCGGGCAGAAACGGGCGCAGCGCCTGTGGGTCATCGGCGTTGTCGAACACCAGCAGCCACCGCGCCTGGCGACGCAACAGGGCCAGCACCTGCTGGACAGCGATGGTGAGGTCACCCTGCACCCGCAGCCCCACCTCAGCGGCCAGTCGCGCCAGGTGGGTCGGGATCAGCTCCGGCTGCTCGGCCGGAACCCACCAGCCCAACTCGTACTCGCTGGCGTAGCGGTGGGCGTATTCGATGCCCACCTGGGTCTTGCCCACCCCACCCATTCCGTGCAACGAGTGCACGGCCACCGGATCGCCCCCGGTCAGCAGGCGGTGCAGGCGATCCAGGAGGTCACGGCGGCCGGTGAAATTCGGGTTGCGCGCGGGAATGTTCCAGACCTCCGGCAACGCCCCCGGAAACAGCGGCACCACCTCCACCGCCCGCACCCGACCAGGCCCGGGAAACAAGGGCTTCCGCGCCGGTTTGCCCCGCCCCGTCACCACCTGATCAATGACCCGGCGCAGCTCACTCCGGGTCCTGGCCTCGGTCAGCCCAAACAAATCCGCTGACACGATCGAACCCAACAAGCCCGGACGCTCACAGTCTGTCACTCGAAGCGGAATCAGCTTGCGTTGCTCACCCAGAGGATCACCCCGCCACGCCGCCTGCCACTCCGCCGTGCCGTACGTCGAGGAGAAATATTCCGCAGACAGCAGCGCGATCGTGCGCGCCGCGCCCGCCACACCCTTCTGCATCGAGTTGACCCAGTTCGCCCCCGGCACCATGTCCCACGCCTGAACCGACACCCGATACCCATCACGCTGCAACTCCCAGGCAACCCACTCCGCCCACGCGCGATCCGCCTGGGCGTAGGACACGAAAAAATCACACTCCGCCGACCACGGTTCACCCACAGTGATCACACCAAACCCCGCGCCGCCCTAACACCCGGATACCCATCACCATCGCCCCCAACCGGCAAACAATTACCACCAGAACACACCCAACGCCCGCCACCACCAATTACGTCCGTACAAGCAACCAGCCCCCACAATGGTCCACGACGCAAGAACGCGCCTCCGCCGCGCCACTCCACCCCGGGATGGCCCCAGAGCCGGGCCAGGAGAGTGACAGGTCACCCAAGGCACGGGTACCCCGTCACGCCGGCGCCGAAGGCGTAGCTGAGAGCCCATACCGGTCTCCGCGCATGGCCCGGTACAAATCGGGGTCAACCACACCTCGCCCAACACTCCGGCAGGCCAAACACAGCACAGCCAACCAAACATGCCCTCGCCGGGCGGGCAGGCCTCCGGGATGACCGGCCACGAAAACCGCTGCGGCTGGGTCGGGTGAGCAGGGTGTGGCGTCCCATCGACCTCCCTAAGCTGAACTTACTTGATCTTTGTGGGCGTGCGTGGCTGTGAGCTGCGGGTTTGATGTCGGCTGGGTCGGTGTTCGTGGCTACGTGCCGGCGAGGGTCAGGGGGATGGGAGCACCGATCAACTCG
>JBATXM010000124.1:0-7841 GCA_049673305.1 Pseudonocardiaceae bacterium
CGCGGGCACATCCCGCGTGATGTCCGACAAGCACCACCCTCGCGGGTTCGGACTCAACCCGGCCTGTCAGTCGGTGCGTCCACCAACCCCGCTCCTCAGAGCTAGGTCAAGGCATACCGACGCCGCAAGACCTCAGTGCCCTCGCCCAGATCTCGAACATCAGCCGAGACTCCCAACCTCAAGCACAGTGGGGCCAGACACGCACAGCGGAACGTATTCAGTCTCACCGAAATCGAGTAGCCGAGGTTGGCTCCTGATCCGATCAGATGGTCCCTATCATCCATATCCCACATCGACCCCTCGGCGCTCTCGCCCAAACAAAGCGCAAAATACGCCACAGCAAATCGCGAAAGTGAGGCTCCTCAATATGATCGATAATCCTGTGGCCGAACAGCCCTCCAGAGGTCCAGCTAGTTTCCAAGTTCTGCAAGCCAATATCGAGGCCGCGAGCGTGATTTTCGGCCGGCCTGGCGACGACCTGGTCAACGTTTTCACGTACAGAGACGGAAAGTTCACCAAACAAGCTGGTCCCGGGCGTCCCGGTGTCCCGATTCCCTTCTTCGTGCAGGTGCTCCAAGACCAGGGGGAGCTCGCCGCGCTGCTTGACACCCTGCAAGAACAGGTGGACCACCCGCCGGCGGACCGTAACCTGGACCTCGTCGCGTTGCGGGCCTTCGTTGAGGTCCTGGCACAGAAGGCGGGGAGATCTTAGCCCAGAAGTTCAGGCCGGATCACCAGGATCAGCAAGGACACCAGTGAGAGGACGTCGGTCACCCGGGGCTGAACATCGACACCGCCGGCACTATGCGCGACGCTGGCGGCCGGGTCACCTCCAGCTTCCCCGTGATTCCCCTGCCCGGCCGTGCCAGCCGCTGTTCCCCCGCACCTCGATTCCCTCATCGCCGCACGCACGACCTGCCTCGACGACACGGCCAAGCCGACCCGCTTCGGCGTGAACTCCTCACCGACCAGGGCAAGGGGGAGGGTTAACTGGATCCTGCGGCCACGCGGAAGCTCGGGGCGGCGCTGGGGTTCCCGGACCAAGGCGGTGAGCGAAGGACAGATGCGGATCTTTGGTGAGCTGACCAGCCCGGTGCCGGTTCGCCAGTTGTCAACCAGCCCACAGCCTAGCCAGGGTTCTGGGTGTGTGAGTACCGGCCGACCGGCTGCGTGATCTTGAGGAGGGTGTACATCACCTCTTCACGCGTCGAGGCTGGTCCCCCGCTGCAACGTGGTGTTGCCTGCCAGCCGCCCGGGACTCACGGAAATACCAGTCGATGAACAAAAAGAAGGAGAAGGAGCGAGATGAGCACCGATGACATTCAACGGACGATAAGCGTCACGGGGGTGGGTCGGGTCACAGCCGCAGCGGATCTCCTCGTATTGAACCTTGCTGTGGAGACCCAGGCCTTGACCGCCTCGGCCGCGCTGACCGACAACAACAAGCACGCGACGGCCGTGCTGTCGGCTCTGAAGGATCATGGGGTCCAGGAACGGGATATTCAGACGACTCAGCTCAGCATCGATCCAGTATTTGAGCAACAGGCTCCCAACGACACGCGCCCGCCGAAGATCGTCGGGTACCGGGCCCGGAACGGCCTGAGCGTCAAGGTACGAGACATACAGGGCTCCGGCGTCGTCATCGACGCGGCAGTTCATGCAGGGGGCGACGCGACTCGCATTGAGGGTATCTCCTTTTCCTTCGCCGACCCTTCAAGCTTACTTATCGAAGCTCGGAAACGCGCCGTCGACGATGCGAGGGCTCGGGCCCAACAGCTGGCGGACGGATTTGCTGTAGTACTCGGAAACGCCATCTCAATCTCCGAGTCGGATCTCAGCGGTGGGCCGACGATCCGGCAGTTCGCCACATTCGCGCCAGGATCCAATACAATTCTACCAGGTGAGTCCGAGGTTGCCCTTCAGGTCACGGTCAGTTACGAAATCTCCACGAAGTAGGCGTAAGGACCGCCCCTGCCTACAACGTCAGGGACAGCTGAGAAGCTAGCCCTGGCGTTGCGGCAGTCCCGTGACCTTGTTCGGCGACGCCGGCCCTGGAAGCGTGAAGGTCCTGCTCCGTCCGGGGAGCCGTGGACCACACGGTTCCAATCCCGGGACGGAGTAGGCACCTTCGCGGGCGCTGGGAAATTCCCGCCTCTCCGCGGCAGTTGTTGGTCGCCGTATAAGTGTGACGATATCGGGGGGAAGCGCACAAACATGACAGAGCCCTGCGGGCCACCCGGCCCCCTTGGCTGGCGTAGCGAAGTAACTGGAGACCTGTCCTCCGAGTGGGGTTAGGTTGTCTGGTTGATGATCAGGCCGGTGTCGGCGAGCGCGGTGAGCAGGCTGGCGAGAGCTGTGTTGCCCGCCGTGGATCCGGTGACGGTGGGGGTGCCGTGGTTGGGGGAGCCGAGTACTAGTTGGTTGACGGCTCTGCCGTCTGTGAGTGGTGCTGGGGTGCTGACGAAGTCGGAGATGCTGGTCAGGGCAAAGCAGCTCGCGACGCCGGCCATCGCCGCACCCGATGAGGCGTAGAGATTTCCGGTGCTGAGTACGGGGCTGGCGCTCTCGAGGAGAATGCAGTGGCGGCCTTGACCGGGTACGGCAATGACGTTGGCCTGGAAGGTGACGTTGACGCAGGGGCCTGCTCCGGCGTCGAGCACCGAACTGCGGAAGGTGACGTGGATGCCGTCGCTGGAGGCGGATTCGAGCTCGTTGTTGGAGATCCAGCAGACGTCCAGACCGGCGAGGCGGATATTGTGGGTGCCGCCGTTGAAGTTGTTGCCCTGGAAGTAGTGCGTGGTGCCGCCGTCATCGACGAGACCGGTACCGGTGGGGTTCGGGTTGAGCTGGCAGTTCTGGACGCTGATACGGTTGGTGAATCCGCCTTTGACACCGCTGCCCGCCCCGAGATGGTCTTCACCGTTCACGAGCCAGACACAGGCGAGGCTCTGCTGGTTGAACTGGCTGGCGACGACGTCGGCCAGTTCGGTCTGATCCAGGATGACGCCGTAGCCGAAACCGGTGACGGACACGCGTTCGATGCGCCAGAACGTGCCCCCGATGTCGACGAGGGCTCCGCCGGTGTTCGCGGCGCCCTGCGTGTTGGTCAGGCCGAGGTCGGAGATGAGGACGTTCACCGCGGTGCTCGCGTTGAGCGGGGAGTTCATGCGCAGACCGTCGCCGGTGTGGTTGCTGCGCAGGATACTGGCCTGCTGACCTGCTCCGATCAGCCGCAGACCTTTCCGGAGCTGGAGTGGCGCGGAGACGAGGTAAGTACCTGGTGGCAGGAAGACGGTCCCGCCGTTATCGGGTACGGCGTTGATCGCGGCTTGGATGGCCAGGGTGTCATCGGGGGTGTCACCAGCGCCGAAGGCTCGTACATCGAGCCACGGGCCTGGTCCCTGGATGAAGACACTGCCAGCGAAGGTCTGGTCGGCCGACTGTGTGACCGAACTGGTGGCGGGGTTCGTGGTCATTGTGCTCTGCTTTCTGAATCGTCAGTGCATCGCGTGCGTGGATGTGCAGCGTTCAATCCTGGCTGAATTCGCCCCTTACTCCGGCACTGCGCGGGTGAGGCGCCGCGTGCGGGGAGATGCCTGCCGCTGGCCGCCACTGGTCCGGTGCCCGAGCCTGGGGAGGTGATGATGGTAACCGCCCTCGGAGCGTCCTGGCATGGGCGCGTGGCCTTTCGAGGGCGGTTACCATCATCACCCCATGAAGGGGTTCGAGGTTGACTCTTAAGACTACTTGTCAACTACTACGATCCCGTAGCCGAGGCATTGCCGACATAGTAGGAGGCGCCATCACCCCATTCGCCGTAGATGACAACCTCTCCCGCTGGCGTGCCAAAATGGTCTGCCACGAGATTCTCCCATTGGCCCTGAGTAGTGTTGAACGTGGTCGTCGAAACATCGCCACCGTTTCCTATGCCAATTCCTATCCGCCCGCTGAGCACAAATACCGAGACCTCAAGATGCGCCGGGGTCGGACCCTGGCCCTGGGGCAGGTACTGCTGCACCAGGCCACAACCAACGCCAGTGGTGGTCACATGAAGCATCTGGCTGTGGTCCGGCAATGTGCTCGGCACTAGCTCGGTCGTCGTCGTGACACCGTCGACTTGGTTGAAGGTGGTCCACCCTGGAGCGGCTGAATCACCCGATCCAATCAGCGTAAGAGTTGTCGGTCCTGTCCCGGGGGCTTCGAAGTCCCCGTTGGTCAGGTACTCGGTCTGCGGTGTAGTCATGCTCTCATCCTCCTAGATAGATAATCAACCAGGTCCTCGCTTCGTTGCTAGGACCGAGATCGGGGCCGAGGCGGTTACGGTTATTGTCGTTAGTTCATGAACCGTCCGGTTCCGGTGGAGACTGACGCCTCGCACTCTAAAGCGACACTGTGGTGCCCCCGATCATTCACCGTAATCCATGTGAAATGACGGTGCGAGTCAGGTTCACGCCGGAGTGATTCTTGACTATGAGATCTGCCATGATTCCTCTTGTGGTTGAGAGCGACGCGCTGCTGTTGACGGATGTCTGCGGCCTCTCCGCCGGAATCGTGCAGTTAGGCGAACTTGTTCAGGGCTAGTGGTTGGTGCCAGTGGCCCAGATGGCGGTGCTGCCGTCGTAGATGACTACGTTGCCGTCGTCTTGAACGAGAAGGCGAGAACCAGGGTGGTGGTCGGTTTGGGAGGCCCAGGCCGGGTGGCCTGTACGGGTGTACACGACGAAGTTTCCATCTTCCTGGAAAAGGGTAGTCCAGCCCTGGTCGACGGTATTTGGCGCCCAGCGAGCCACGCCGAACTTGTCGTAGACGACGAAATTGCCGTCGTCCTGCATGAAGATTTTGGCCGTATCAGAGCTGACCGACTGGTTACGTTCGAACGTGAACGGAGCGTTGATGATCTCATCTATTGCGACCTCCTCGATAGTGGCATCTCGCCTTTAGTTAGTTGGAGTGGCCTGCTCGTTTTGGTGTGCTGGGTCGAGTGTCGCGCTGGTTGCGGTTGGCGGTCATCGGATACGGGTGCGGAGATTTTGGACTCTGTGTCGGATGTTTGGGGCAGGTAACTGGTCAGGTACTGGTGGTCGACGTGGCGGCTTGATCTTGTCTTCTGGGGTGTTGATGATCTCGTTGTGCCTGGGACGCCGTCGGTTGTGGAGCTGTTTGAGCGGCTTTCGCGGCGGGATGCGCTGATCGGGGCGTTGTCGGTGGAGTTGGGTGTTGCGCGGGTGCGGATCGCTGAGCTGGAGGCTCGGCTGGGGCAGAGTTCGAAGAACTCCTCGAAGCCGCCGAGTTCGACTGGGTTGGCCAAGCTGTCTTGGCGCGAGCGGCCGGGCAGTGTCCGAGGTCGGTGCAGGTCGGGCTCACCGCGGTGCGCGCTCTGTTGCGGTGGATGTGTCTTGAGGCGATGGCTCCGCCCGGGCTGGCCGACATGATCGGTTCGGTGGCGGCCTGGACACTGACCGTGCTGTCCAAGGCGCTGACACCTGAGTAGGTCTCGCCCTCGTCGCACCGTGGAGTTCGACGTATTTGCCGGGTGTTGCTCGTTCTCCTTCCTGTGGGCTGGTTTGGGCTGGTGGGTGGAGGAGAACGTCGATGTCGATGCTGCGGGTGGGACGAGGCATTGGCCATGGCGGGGCAGGGGGAGATCGTGCCCGCGAGGAATGGGCCACAGACACCCTGCTCCACCAGGCCCGTGGATCGACACTGCGGCCGGTAGGGATGGGGTTGGTGGAGCGCGGCGGGGAGCTTGCGCGCATCGAACAGGCGATCTCGGCCGTGCGGTGGGGGCGCGGTGGGGTGTTGGTTATCCAGGGTGTTGCCGGGATCGGCAAGAGCGCCCTGTTACATGCCCTGTGTGAGCACGCCGCTGGGCAGGGGGTGGTGACGTTGACCGCGCGGGGCAGCGAGCTGGAACGCGACTTTGGCTTCGGTGTGGTCCGCCAGCTGCTCGAGACGCGTCTCGTTCGTGCCAGCGAGTCTGAGCGGACTGAGCTGTTGGCCGGAGCGGCAGCGCTGGCAGGCCCGGTGCTGGGGCTGGGTGGGGGTGTCGGGGATTCGTTTGCGGCGTTGCACGGGTTGTACTGGCTGGTGGCCAATCTGATAGTCGGTGGGCCGGTGGTGTTGGCGTGTGATGATCTGCAGTGGGCTGACGAGCCGTCGTTACGTTGGTTGGTCTACCTGTGCCAGCGACTAGAGGGACTGCCTGTATTGGTGGCTGCCACGACCCGGCTGCCATGCCCGGGACACTCCCCGCTGCTGACAGAACTGCTCGCTGTGGGCGGCGCACGGATGCTGTGTCCTGGTCCCTTCAGCGAGCCTGCGGTGGCCCGGCTGATCTGTGCGGGGTTGGGCGCCCAGCCCGACCCCGCCTTTGTCTCTGCGTGCGCGAAGGTCAGCGGAGGTAACCCGTTTGCGCTCCGCGAATTGATCTTCGATCTGGCTGCGGACGGTGTTGCGCCTGGTGCGGCGCAGGCGGCGGGTGTGGCCGAGTGTGTCCCGGACCAGGTGGGACGGGTGGTGCTGGCCCGTGTGGGGCGGTTGGATGAGACAGCGGTGCGCCTGGCGCGGGCGGTAGCGGTGTTGGGCGAGGGCACCGGACTGCGTCTCGCGGCGGCGTTGGCCGATCTGGACATCGATGCTGCCGCAGCAGCGGCTGATGCGCTGTTGGTCGCTGACCTGTTTGATGGGGGTCGGCCGATGCGCTTTGTGCATCCGCTGGTGCGTTCGGCGATCTATGAGCAGCTTGCACCCGGTGCGCGCTCGCAGGCGCACGCGCGTGCCGCGCGACTGCTGATCCGTGAGCGCGCGAGCTACGAGCAGGTCGCCGCGCAGCTGCTGTTGTGCGAGCCGGCAGGTGACCCGGACGCGGTGCATTCGTTGCGAGCGGCTGCTGCGGTGGCGTTGGACCGCGGCGCGCCGGAGATCGCGGTGGGCTATCTGCGCCGAACGTTGGCCGAGCCGCCTGCAGAATCTGTCCGCGTGGCGGTGTTGGGCGAGCTGGGCGGCGCGGAACGAATTGCCCGTGACCCGGCAGCTGTGGTGCATCTGGAGCAGGCTTGGCAGGCCACCACCGACCCGGTAGCCCGCGTCCGGCTGGCCAGCCAGCTGGCTAATGTGCTGCTCATCACTGCTGATGTGGCGCGCTCTTTTGCTGTGCTGCAGACCGGACTGGACGACCTCGGCGACCGCGACCCGAACCTAGCGGCGCTGCTGCACGCCCACAAGGCCTTGGAGATGGTGTGCGGCGTCGGCCCGACCGAAGCGCCTGAGGTCACGCTGGGGCGGTTGCGTGAGCTGGCCGAACGGGGCATTCCTGCCAGCCGCTCAGCGCAGCTTGCCCTGGCGGATCTGCTTTCTTTCCGCGGGGAGAGTTGTCATGAGGTGGCCCGATTGGTCGAGCGTGGGTGGGATGACGGGCGGTTTCTGGCCGAGGAGACCTCCGAGGCAGTGCCCGCGATCATGGCCATCTTTGCCCTTATCCAGATCGACGAGCTGAACCGCGCCCATGCGCTGGCCGAGGCGATGCTGGCCGACGCTCAGGCGCGCGGGTCGGTGCTCGGGTTCATGGGTGCCATCGGCCGCCGGGGATGGGTCGCCTTGCGACGCGGCGAGCTGGCTGAGGCTGAGGCTGATACGCGCGCCGCGTTCGAGTTGGCGGGCGTGTCATTACAAGTGTGTAAGCCACGGATGGACCAAGATCGGTCGGTGTGATCGTCACTCGGCCGGGAAGGGAACCATCTGTGAGTCAGGACACCAGTGTCGAGGATTGTGAGGTCGAGGCGTCGCGTCGGTTGGCGGTCGCGCTCGAGCCCTCGACGATCTATGCGTTGCTGGCTGATGCG
>JBATXM010000125.1:0-1639 GCA_049673305.1 Pseudonocardiaceae bacterium
TACGGGGCCTCCTGACAGCTACCCCGACCGGACTCACACCGGCAAGCGACGACGAGCACGACCAGCGATCAACCGTCTACACGATCAACCTCCAGTCTCTGGACGCACAACCCAGGAAATCAAAACCAGGGCCGTCTACCCCCAACCGCACGATCCGGGTCTTGGCCTGCTTCAGCTGCACACCGAGCTGGGCCAGCAGCTGGCTTAGCCGCGCCAGCGCGGCCTCGGCCTGCTCCCGGGAACGGCACATCACCACAAGATCATCACAGTAGCGGACCAGCACCCCGTGCTCGCGTACCGACCACACCCGATCAAGCTGGTGCAGATAGGCGTTACAGAGCAACGGGGATAGCGGACCCCCTTGTGGGGTCCCGGTCAGCGACTGCCGGACCTGCCCATCCGCTGTCATCACCCCGGCGCCGAGCACGACGCGCAGCAACTTCAGCACGGACTGATCACAGACCCGTTCCCGCACCGCGTGCATCAACTGGTCTTTCGGGATCGCGTCAAAACAGTTCGCGATGTCCGTTTCGACCACCCACCTCCGACCCCGCTGTGCCTCGTTATCGAGGACGTGCAGGGCGTCGTGCGCCGAACGTCTCGGGCGAAATCCGAAACTGCACGGCAGGACATCCGCCTCAAAGATCGGTTCGAACACGATCTTCAACGCGGCTTGCACGACCCGATCCCGAACTGAAGCGATGGCCAGCGGCCGCGTCTGCCCCGGCTGTCCCGGTTTCGGGATCAGCACCTGCCGGGCAGGCAACGGCCGATACCGGCCCTCACACAGCTCGGACTGGATCTCGGTCAGAAAACGGTCAATGCCGTACTCCTCCACCGCATCCAAAGTGAGTTTGTCGATACCCGGTGCGCCGTCGTTGCGGCGCACCGCGACCCAGCCACGCCACAGGACGTCCCTGCGCAGGAGTTTGTCCATCAGCGTGTGAAACACCTCGCCCGGGATCGGCCTTGGCCGCCCGGTAAAGCGTGTGTTGCAGGGCACGCACCTTATCCCGGGGAACAGCAACGCTTCCGCGGTCGGTGGGACTAGCCAAACCGGCACTCACCGGGCACCTCCAGCTACCTCAACACGCATCGACGAAGTAGTGGCCCTTCCCTCACCGGCGGTTGTGTTGTCCGCTCGGCTCAACCGGTAATACGGCCACCTCCGACTCCCTTCTGGCTGGCTTCCACTTCCCGGCTCCTCACCGGTTATAGGTCACCGCGCTCCAGCCGCCCTTGCGCAGCCGGCTGGGCCGGGGAGGGTCTCTCCAGTTCCCGCCGCCACTATCTGAGCGTTCTCCAGCCCCTTACGCCGGGGAGTCCTTCAGCGCCTGCGCATCCAGGTCTTCAGCGCCTTCCATGGCCTTCGCCCTTCACTGCCGGGCTCGGCACTCCCTCGTCCCCGCCCACCGGACGGGTCATCTAACGACGCGGCAGGCTTCACTTCACGTTACGGACCGCTCAGTTGCACACCCCCAAGATTGGGGCGCTCGACGCTGGGCTTCGACCCCGCCCGTTTCCAGACGACACCGCCAGCCTGCTACCGGGCCACCTGGCTGCTACCCGGACCGGACTCACACCGGCAAGCGACGACGAGCTTACGAAACGAAAGATCAACCACTTACATGATCAACCA
>JBATXM010000126.1:0-2294 GCA_049673305.1 Pseudonocardiaceae bacterium
ACGATTCAGTAACGATCGGCCCACGCTGACCAAGCAGCAAGACCGCCTCGACACCCACCTTTTAGACACTGACCATGACACAACGACGCTGGTCAACGCCCCGCCGCCGGGAAGGACTCAAGATAAACTGCGCGATGAGCACGGCGATGAGGTTGCGTTTCAACTCCCGGGAGCGGGGTTTCGCGCCGCCGGCGTGGGTGAAACAGTCCAGGAACCCGGTGCGCCGATCCAGCTCGATGAACACCGAGGCGATCGGGGCGAACGGCACCAGCGCGGTCAACTCATCCTTGAGCTCGTCGGCCTCGCTGGGGATGTCCTCGGCTGAGAGCGGCGGGATCACCAGGTTGCCGTCCTCATCAAGGCACACCGGGCTCGTCCCGTCGGCCAGCACCCCATTCAGCTCCCCCAGGGCCTCGTCCAGCTCGACTCTTCTGCGGTCCAGGGCGGCGCTGGCGTCGGAGGGCACGTCGACCAGGCGGCAGAACTCCTCCCGCTGGGCCGGCCACGCCTCGGGCGGGATGAGGTAGGCCATCGGGTTGGCATACCGGCGTGAGCCGGGCACGTACACATCCCCGCTACGTAGCGCGTCCCGCAGGCACAACAGTACGATCAGTTCCCAATGGTGCCGGTAGGCCGTGGCATCGCCAGCGGCAACCGCGTCATCGAGATAACCCCGCCAGCGGATGGGCACGAACCCGGTCGGCGCCTGCGCCGGCACCTTGCGGGTGCCGGTGGCATTGAGCTCCCGCAGGATCTGCACCGCCTTCAGCAGCTCGCAGGCGGCTGGGCCGCCGGCGAACTCGATCACCTCGAGCACCCGCGGGGTGAACTGGCGCAGGTAGTTATACGAGGATGACAGCACCCCGAGATGGCCGTGATCCCGCGGTAGTCGGGTGGTGGCCGGTTCGGCCATCGCCGCCCGCAACCGGTCCATGCCGATCTCGCCGCGCAGCCGCCCGCCGACCTCCTCATCGGGGATTCCCGGGTCGACCAGCACCGGCAGCACCAGCTCGGCGATCGCGAGCTTGTCGTCGCTGTGCTTGGCCCGCTCGGCCAGCTGGTCGGTCAGCTTGTGCTTGGCCTGCGACTCCTTCGCCGACAGTGCCTGGTCGAACAGCTGCACGACCTCATCGAGCACATCGGCCGCCGACTGAGCCAACAGCGTCAACACGATCGGATACCGGCGTTCCGGATCCCGACGGGCCAGCTTCGCGGCCGAGGAGCGGCGCCCGATCGCCGCGAGGAACCGGCGACGCTCGGCCGGCAACACGCACAAGTCCAGGGTGTGGGCATCCAAGCCGCGCAGGAACAACAACTTTCTGACTTCGGTCTTCACCGCCGCCGCGGAGGCCTCGGTCGGGCCGGTGTTCAACCACCGCAGTCGCGAGGTGCCGATCTCCGGGTCGGTGACCAGCAAACCATCCAACTCGGCCCGGCGGGTCTCGCTGAGCAGATGCGCCAGCCGGTCGTAGGTCTCTCGCTGCGCGGCCGCTCGGGCGGCCGCGACCCGCTCCAACAGCGTCACCACGCCAGGGCGCACGACCTTCGAACTGCGCAGGTGCTCACAGGCCAACCGGAACAACAACGACGGCGCATCGTGCTCCATCCCCCGGGCCAGCAGGAACTCCTCCAGCTCCTTGAACTCAAGCATCCTTGCCCTCTGCCACCCGGAATACCGCAGGACCAACCGCAGATGATCCGTGCGGGTCTGCTCCCGTTCCCCATACCCATCAAGCTCTCCAGGATCCACCTGGAGTTGCCGAGCCAGTCGGGCCACCGCCGCCGGTGGCGCCACGGTCACGACATCGGGCACGAACCCCAGCCACGACAAGCTACACAACTGGATTGCCAGCCCAAGGCGATCTCTTGGCGAGCGTCCCCGCCCCGGGTCCACGAACGCCCGGTCCGCCGGAGTCAGCGTGAAGAACCGGATGAGCTCATCACGAGTGATCTCCGGGAAACCACGCAGCTGCGCCAGCTCCTCCTTCGAGAACACCCGCGTCGACACCCCAGCACCCTAGGCCCACGGACATGACCAGGCACAACAGCCCATATCCGTTGATTTTTCGGCCTCTGGACCTGGTACCCCACCAACCTCGGCGGTTGGCTCGTGCTTCCAGGCAAGCCAGAAACGCGCCGGGTCGCGTCTGTGGCATGACCTCAGCTCATGTTCCAGCAGCTCAAAAGGCTCGTGTTGGGCATCGTCAACTTGGTTGCCTGCCTCGTGGCTGGGAGGATCCCTGGGTTGCTCGCGGTGAGGTGGGAGGGGCTGGGGCTGGTGGGGGTCGAGGCGC
>JBATXM010000127.1:0-45696 GCA_049673305.1 Pseudonocardiaceae bacterium
TTGCGCAACATTTCAAGTAAGCGAGGAGGCGAATCCGGGACCGGAACGTCGGGCTGGAAAATGGCTTTGAACACGCTGGTCGTTCTCTTCCCAGGACGACTGCCTCTGTGATAAGGTAATGCCATCAGTCATCCGTGGCTTACACGGAAAAAATGACAGGCCCTGGACCGGCTGCCGACGTTGCGCACCCTGCGGCCCGGCTCGCCCAGTTGGCCGAGTCCTGTGACCCGCTTGAGCTGCAGGCGAGGCTGGCCACCGCGATGCTAGCCGCGGACGCGCCGCTGTTGAACCTGTACTTCGTCGATGACCACTTCGTGCCCTACGAGGGCGCCAAACCCCTCGGTAAGGGCTACAACACCACACGCCGCCACGCCCAGAAAGGCCTGGCCGACACCCTGGTCACCGACTACCACGGTCGCGCGGTGTGTTTCGTGACCGGGGCGCCTTCCGGGCTGACCAAGACCCTGCCCGCCGCGCTGGCCGAGCTCCGCAAGGCCACCGGCGACGCGAAGATCATGCTGGGGTTCGACCGCGGTGGAGCCTATGCCTCGGTGTTCGCCCACTGCGGCGACGCAGGCGTGGACTGGATCACCTACCGGCGCGGTGGGCTGGCCGCGGTCACCGCCGAGCCGGCCCGACACTGGCGCGTCAACACCCACGGCGCAACCGAGTCGATCACACTCGCCGACGAGATGGTGACGATCAACGACTACGGGCGGTGCCGCCAGCTGACCCTGTTCGAAAACGGCCAGCCCACGCTGCAGGTCCTCACCAGCGACCTCAACGCCCCAGCGGCGGCGCTGCTGGCCTGGCTGCGCTGCCGCTGGCGCATCGAGAACGTGTTCTGATACCTCACCGCCCACCACGGCATCAACTGGCTCTGCCACTACGGCGCCGACACCGGCCCCGACACCACCCTCATCAACAACCCCACCCGCACAAAAGCCCGCACCACACTCAAGGCCGCCGAGACCACCCTGGCCAACACCCAACGCGCCCTCGCCCAGCTACTGGGCTCCAACACCTCGGTCACCGCCAAGAACACCGCCATCCCCACCGCCCAAGCCGCGATCGACAAAGCCGAACGGGCCCTGGCCACCGCACGCCAGAAACTCAAGACCATCCCCGCCAAGATCCCCGCCAACCACCACAACCCCCACGCCCAACGTGCCCTGCTCCGCACCCAACGCCGCAGCCTGCAAATGGTCCTCCGGCTACTCGCCTTCAACGCCGAGCACTGGCTAGCCGACCGCCTCAACACCTACCTACAAGACAACGACGAATACCGCGCCACCCTGCGCCACCTACTCCACCTCGGCGGCACCATCACCTACACCACCCACACCATCACCGTCGCCCTCGACACCCCCACCACCCCCACCACCCCCACAATCACCCAAGCCCTGCGCCTGCTCCTCGACGAACTCAACACCACCCCACCCCACATCCCCGGCGACCCCCGCCCCATCACCTACACAATCAACACAACCTAACCAACCTCAACTGTGATCTTGACTCAACTTCCGGAGGTCTGAGGCTGGCGTCGTCGTCCAGGTCATGGACGTCTAGCTGAATCAGCTGATCGGGACGGCGATAGACGACTCAGCGCCATTGGTCGGCTTCGAGGCATCCAGTGACGTCGTGGTGTTGGCCCGGACAGCCGCTGTAGGGGCAGGTGCCCGTGAGTGGGTGGCAGACCCGCACAACGCTGAGGAGTCCTTCGCTAAGCTGGTACGGCTGAGCACCTTGAGCGAGAAAGGCGGCGGATGGCTCACCTGGAAGCCTTTCGAGAACGCCGACCGTGTGCGAACCGACGGGGTCAGCTCGTTGACGCCGCACCGCCATTTTCCGATCGGCCACGACGTCCCATGGGTCGACGTGGTGCTCGGCGTACGGCTGGTCGCGATACCGCTCAGTGTCGTGGTCTCTTACCGACCTGACCGGACGTTCGCCGACGCTGGAACGAGGCGTTTAGCTCACTCGGATGAGGCGCCAATCACGATAAGACTTCGATGCTCTACATCGAGCTGGAAGCTCCGGTGGTGGCCAACAGAGCGACAAGGTATGGCTACTCCCGATCGGCTGAATGTCAGGCGGGTAGCTACCACCCCGGCGCTTCTCCGCGCTACACCCAGTAGCCCAGCAATCCTGTCTTTCGGCTAGACAAGCTTAGCCACCAAGGGCCCGACTGGTCCGACACGATCTGGTTCTCGATCGCGGTCCAGTGCCGGGCCAAGGTAGTCACCATCTGCCAGCTGGTCATGTTTCCGGACCTCCCGGCGAAGCCCACGATGCGAGCCTCGGCTTCGACCGCCGTGCGCGCCTCGACAGGATTGGACCGGATCTTGTGGTTCTTGGTGATCGCCACTCACCCGTGAGCGGCCACCCTGGGGATCCAGTCGATGTCCAGCACACCGCGAGGCAGCTCTTCGGCCACCGGCTCGATCCCACAGGTCACCGCATCGGGCCGCGCCCACATCAGGGAGTAGCCAACGCCGAGGATGTCCTCGTCGACGTAGAAGCGGATCTGGTCGAGCGGTCGAGGCCGTGGCTCAGGTAGCTCAGGAGGCACGTCGGCGGGTCGTCTGGTAGATCACCAGCCTGCTCGACCTCTGAGAGGGTGAACCCGTAAGTGTCGGCGACGAACTGCATCGGTTCGCCAGCGGTCACCAACTCGCTGAGGGTTTCGGTGCGAATGCTGTTTACCGTCGGCTGTCCCTCCCGCCGCAGCGGGTGCAGCCACACTGCGGGTGTCGCGGGATCGGCGATGATGTGCTCGGCAGGGCCTTCGGTGTCCTGGTAATACGTGGCGTCGGTGAACCGTCTGCTGGTTGGGGTCAGGAGCACGCCCTGTTGGGACGGCACCACCAGCCATAGCTCTTCGTCCAGGCCGGTTGCGACCTGGGCGGCCACCAGCAGCTCCTTACCCTCCGGGGCTAGGAACGGTCTCGCGTAGGCCAACGGGTAGTCCCGGTCGACACGCTCGCGCAGCCACTCCACCACCGGCCGCAGCTTGATCATCGGAACGGAGCTGCGGAACTCAGATAGCAGGCGCGTCTCGACGAACTCGCCCCACGTCACCCACGGTGAGCCGGTGCGATCCTGTCGGACCACGGGCTCATAGACCCGTCCAGCTCGCTCGTAGCCGTCGATCCACCGCTTGGCGGTGCCCGGCGTCAGGCGCAGCAGCCGGTCAACCTCGGCGTAGTTGTAGACCGGACGCGCAAGCATCGACACGACCTGGCCCATGGAAGCAACAATCGCACAACGGCGTGTTGAGACCAACTGAGCCACGCGCGGGACGGGGTCACTCGCGCGCTGTCTGGACCGACAGGCTCGTGCAGCAGGCAGCCATCATTCATCACCTACCGTAGCCGTGCATTGACAGGCCGAAGCCCGCCCTCGACCGGGAAACCCAGGCACCCATAGGACACAAGCCACGATGATCCCCCGCACCATTAGACAAGATCAACAGAATCGTCCGGCGTGTGTCATGGTCTGGCGTGGGATCAAACGTGGTGCGAAGCGTCGGCTCGATGCGGCCGACCGCAAGGAGACTTCCGACCAGATCTATACCATCCATGGTATGAACTGGGGTACTGGTGGAGCTGGAACCGGAGGTCCGCGACTGGCTCGAAGATCTGAGCACAACGCAGTTCGCCACGGCAGCCTTTTATGTCGATCTGCTTGCCGAGCACGGTCCGCTGCTGAGCGAGCCGTACACGCGGCAACTCGACGGGAAGTTGCGGGAGTTGCGGTTCCACCTGAGTGGTCAAGCGGTGCGGGTGACCTACTGGCTCGCCTGTTCGTCAAGACTCGGATGCGGCAGACCCGGGAGATCGAGCGGGCCCAGCGGGCGTTCCAGCGATGTATTGCCGCAGCGCACACTGCGGACGATGATGGCGAGGAGTGATGGCGATGTCAGGGCGGACTGACTGGCAGGATCTGCGCAGCCGCCGGATGGCCGAGCCCGGAGCTGCCGAAGCGTATGACGCTGCGCGGTTGGCCTTCGAACTCGGTCGGCGGGTGCGGGAACTGCGCGTCCAGCAGGGATTAAGCCAGACTGAGCTAGGTCGGCGAGCGGGTCTGACCCAGCCTGCGGTGGCGAGGTTCGAGGCCGGTGGAACAGTGCCGACGTTGCCCGTCCTCGAGCGCCTGGCCCGCTCGTTGGGGGCTGAGCTGACCGTGCAGTTGGCTCCATCCTCGTCAGTAGCCTGATCGAGTGAGTGCGCCCGGGGCTCCCTGATTCGTGAGAGCCCGCCGGGGATCCCCGTGGGATCAAACGTGGTGCGAGATCGGTTGATCATGCGCGTCGGATCGCACCACGGCGGGCACTCGGTGGGGCGGGCTTCTTGGTGGCAGCTGCTGGGCACGGAAGGCGTTCGAAACCTACTGCCCCCACTCGATTGACTTTGCTGTAGAAGTCACTCCGCTTTGGCGCGGCGACCGGCCCCGTTAGCCTCGGGATTATGAGCGTCGCTGCCCGGCTGCTGTTCGCGTTCGACAACTCCTATGTGCGTGAACTGGAGGGCCTGTACGAGCCGTGGCAAGCGACACCGGCACCTGCACCCCGGTTGTTGGCGCTCAACGAGGAGCTGGCCACCGAGCTGGGTGTCGATGCCGATGCGCTGAGAGCACCTGACGGTGTCGCCGTCCTGGCCGGCAACGCCACGCCCGACGGGGCGTCGCCGGTAGCGCAGGCCTACGCCGGCCATCAGTTCGGTGGGTTCGTGCCCCGCCTCGGCGATGGCCGAGCGCTCCTGCTCGGCGAGGTGCTCGACGTTCACGGACGCCGTCGCGACCTGCACCTGAAGGGCTCGGGACGCACGCCGTTCGCACGAGGGGGTGATGGGAAGGCACCCGTCGGCCCGATGCTGCGCGAGTATGCGATCGGCGAGGCGATGCACGCACTGGGCATCCCCACTACCCGGGCGCTCGCTGTGGTGGCCACTGGTGATCACGTCGCGCGGGACATGGTGCTGCCCGGCGCGGTGCTCACCCGTGTCGCGGCGAGCCATGTCCGCGTGGGCACGTTCCAGTACGCAGCAGCGCACGATGGGCCGACGCTCGTGCGGCGCCTCGCCGATTACGCAATCACGCGTCACCACCCCAACGCGGCCGAGGCGGAGAACCCGTATCTCGCGTTTTTCGAGAGCGTCGTTGACGCCCAGGCGTTGCTGGTCGCTCGCTGGATGCTCGTCGGGTTCATCCACGGTGTCATGAACACTGACAACATGACGATCTCCGGCGAGACCATCGACTACGGTCCGTGCGCGTTCATGGATGCCTTCGATCCTGCCACCGTATTCAGTTCGATTGATCACGGCGGCCGCTACGCATACGGCAACCAGCCGCGCATCGCGCAGTGGAACCTGGCGCGGTTGGCCGAGACATTGCTGCCCCTGTTCCACGTCGAGCCGGATACGGCACTTGCGGCGGCCACCGACGTGCTGCAGTCGTTCCCCGACCGTTACGACCAGTACTGGAACCACGGGATGCGCGCCAAGTTGGGTGTGGCAGATGCCCAACGATCCGACGGCGCGCTGATCGACGACCTGCTGGCGCTGCTGCATGCACAGAAGGTCGACTTCACCTCGTGCTTCCGGGCGCTGTCGTCGGCAGTGCGCGGAGATGCGGCACCTGCGCGATTGCTCTTCGCCGAACCCTCCGCCTTCGACGCGTGGGCGGACCGTTGGCGGGCACAGCTGTCGTCCCAAGCGTCTGACCCACGGGCGATCGCGGAAACGATGGACCGGGTCAATCCTGTCTACATCCCGCGGAACCACCAGATGGAGCAAGCGCTGGCTGCGGCGAGTGCCGGGGACCTAGGACCGTTTGGACGACTACTCGACGTGCTGGCGCAGCCGTTCGTCGAACGACCCGGTCTGGAGCCTTACGCCGCACCGGCCCCGCCGAGCTTCGGCTCGTATCGCACGTTCTGCGGTACGTGACTACGCACCGGGTTCACCTGTCAAACTTGCATCCTGGCGTCCTGCGGGATCTTCGCCAGCCGTTGCGCGACCCGGTTGCGTTCCTCGACCAGCGTGCGCAGTGCCGACTCAGGTCGCTCCCTACGCAGACCGAAAGATGTTGATCTCTGGTCGCGGTCACACGACCTGGCCCATGGAAGAAACTAATCGCACAGCGGCGTGTTGAGACCAATTGAGCCACGCCACCCTCGCAGAGGTGTGCGGTGGCGGGCTGGGTTCCGCAGGAACCACAAGCTGACCGGGACCGACGTTGAGGCCTGCCTCGTGTTCGCCCCCGCAGCATTCGGTAGAGACTACGGCGACCTGTCGTCGAGCCGAGCATGGTGCGGCCAGCTTGCCGTGGAATCAAACGTGGTGCGAACTCAGGTCTAACGGTGCCGCTATTGCACCCAAAGGTGTGAGAACTGCAACTGTTGTCGCTGGTAGAGGCCGTAGTAGGCGTGGTACGGCCTCCTCGTAATGAGCAGGTCCGGGGTTCGATTCCCCGAGGCGGCTCCACCTCTGCTCAGCGGTTTCGCTCAAAGCGGAGCCGCTGAGCAGGACACGGATCGCTAGCCCGGTGGCCGCAGCGCGCGCCGCACCCGTTCACGAGCTCGGCGGCAGGACCCGACGCAAGAATGCGTACGCAAACAGGTATCCTTGTCTGATGCAGCCGCCTGAGGTTCTTTCGTTCCGTGAGTTCCGGACGGGACTGGCGGCGACGTTGAAGCGGGTTCAGGAGCCAGACAGCGGGCCGGTGTTCGTCGGTGCGCATCGGAAGCCGGAGGCGGTCGTCATGTCGGTGTCGCACTACCGGTCGTTGTTAGCGGCGGCCGAGCGGCGGGAGGCGGTGGTGGAGGCTCTGGCGTCGGTGCGAGCCGAGGGCCTCGAGCCAAGTCCCGAGGGGTTGGAAATGCTCGAGGCCATCGCCGAGGGC
The DNA here is from genome assembly GCA_049673305.1 of Pseudonocardiaceae bacterium. Taxonomy (GTDB): domain Bacteria; phylum Actinomycetota; class Actinomycetes; order Mycobacteriales; family Pseudonocardiaceae. Next base: position 6,907 of record JBATXM010000127.1, read on the forward strand.
CGGATGAGCACTGGTGAGGCCCGCGAGCGCACCCTGGCGCGTTACCGCAGGTGAGCGGAGATCCCTACATCGATCTCGACACCGGGGTCCTGCGCAACCGGCTCGGTATTGCCGATGCCGCCGAGCTTGCCCAGGCCGAGTCGGAACTGACGAGCTACCGGTTGATCGAACTTCGGCGCACCGGCCTGTCGGGCCGTTACGACCTGGCCCATCTGCAAGCCTTCCACCGCTACATCTTCGGCGACCTCTACGACTGGGCCGGCGAGTTGCGCTCGGTTTCGATCGGCAAGGGCGACCTGTTCTGCCTCCCACAGTACCTTGGCCCCTTCGCCGAGGACATGTTCGGCAAACTCGCCCGGGCTGGTCATCTCCGGGGCCTCGAGCGAGCGGCCTTCGTCGACGGCCTCACCGCGTTGTTGGCCGATGTGAACGCCCTGCACCCATTCCGGGAGGGCAACGGCCGCACCCAGCGCGCCTTCCTCGCCCAGCTTGCCCGCGACGCCGGGCACCCGATCCGTTGGGCGCGGATGGATCCCACGGTGAACGTCGTTGCGTCTCAGGCGGCTCACCGTGGCAACAACGGACCGCTGCGCGCGATGCTCAACGAGCTCGTCGATGACACCGTCGACGCGCGGGAGGTGCCCGGCGAGCGAGCCCCGGCCTCGGAAGCCCCCACCGTGGTCCGGGGCTTCGAGGCTCCGGCGCCTCGCATGCCCGGGGACAACGAACCGCGTCGCCGACCCGGCCGGGGCAATACTTCAGCGTAGCCGCTGGCCTGGCGCATGAGGCACACTGCTGAAGTCGGTCTATCTCGTGCCAGTGCGGCTTGTTCGTCCGCCGCGACCCCAGCAGTAGGCGCCGCATCAGCTCACGGCCCGGTTGCAGCGTGCCGCGTGCTCGCCAGCCTCGGTGAAACGTGACGACGGCGCAGGCAGGCCTGATCAACGGCGTGCCGCAGCCTCTTTGGACACCAGCCGTTCGCGGCACGCTTGAGGCAGGCCTCAGCGTGGCCGTCAGGTGCAAGCGAGGTGGTCGAGGCCGCAAGGATGGTGTGGATGCCCGTCGCTGTATGGCCACTCCCGATCGGCCGGACGTCAGGCGCGCAGCTATCGCCCTGGCGTTTCTCCTCGCTACACTCGGTAGCCCAGCAATCCTGCCTTTTGGCCGGATACGCTTAGCCACCAAGGACCCGATGGGGCCGACGCGATCTGGTTCTCGATCGTGGTCCAGTGCTGGGCCAAGGTGGTCCTCATCTGCCAAGACGCCGAGGATGTCCTCGTCGACGTAGAAGCGGATCTGTTCGAGCGGTCGGGGCTGCGGCTCAGGTAGCTCAGGCGGCACGTCGGCGGGTCGTCTGGTAGGTCACAGCCTGCTCGACCTCCGTGAGCGTGAGCCCGTAGGTGTCGGCGACGAACTGCATCGGTTCGCCGGCAGTCACCAGCTCGGTAAGGGTTTCGGTGCGGATGCTGTTCACCGTCGGTTGTCCCTGCCGCCGCAGCGGGTGCAGCCACACTGCGGGTGTCGCGGGATCGGCGATGATGTGCTCAGCGGGGCCTTCGAGGTCTGGATAGTACGTGGGCGTCGGTGAAACGTCTACTGGTTGGAGTCAGCAGCACGCCCTGTTGGGATGGCACCACCATCCACAGCTCTTCGTCCAGGCTGGTGGCGACCTGTGCAGCCACCAATAGATCCTTACCCTCCGGGGCTAGGAATGGCCGTGCGTAGGCCAACGGGTAGTCCCAGCCGACACGCTCGCGCAACCACTACACCACTGGCCGCAGCTTGATCATCGGAACGGAGCTGCGGAACTCAGATAGCAGCCGCGTCTCGACGAACTCGCCCCATGTCACCCACGGTGAGCCGGTGAGTTCTTGTCGGACCACGGGCTCGTAGACCCGTCCAGCTCGCTCGTAACCGTCGATCCACCGCTTGGCGGTGCCCGGGGTCAGGCGGAGCAGCCGGTCGACCTCGGCATAGTTGTAGACCGGACGCGCAAGCATCGACACGGCCTGGCCCATGGAAACAACAATCGCACAGCGGCGTGGTGAGACCAACTGAGCCACGCCGCGCTCGTAGAGATGTGGGGTGGCGGGCAGGGTTGCGCCGGAACCACGAGATGGTGGGTACCGGCGCTGAGGTCTGCCTCATGTTCGTCCTGCAGCATCCGGCAGAGACTACGACGACCTGTCGTCGAGCCCGGCATGGTGCGGCCAGCCCGCCGTGGAATCAAACGTGGTGCGAAATCAGGTCGAACGGTGCCGCTGGTGCCTCCTCGTAATGAGCAGGTCCGGGGTTCGATTCCCCAAGGCGGCTCGCAGGTCAGGCCCCGTCCACTGTGGTATGGACGGGGCCTTTTTGATCTTTGGGTGACTAACTGAGTGACCGTGCCGCCCTGTCCTGGTCTCCTGTGGGGAACAGGCGGTCCATAGCTGACGCTCGCCGCTGGGCAGGTCTCTCGAGTAGTCCAAACGGAGTAACGCGCCACCCATCGACCTCCACAAGGGCTATCACGTGGACCGGTAGTGCAAGGTTGACATCGTCGGCTGGGCGATTCGGAGCACGTTGCCCCCGCCGGTCCGCGTGATCGGACTACGCCAGGTCGACGGGATGGTGCGTCGGTCTCCCACTGCGAGAAGCACTCATGTCCTCCGACTCCGCAGCACGCTTAACTTCGCGGGCAGGTTAGGGGTCGCCGCAGCGACATGCTCCTCCCCTCCCTTTGTGGGTACGGCCGCCGGGTAGTGCCGTTTGGCTCGCCTCTGTCAGAGGCACTAGATTGTCGGTGCCCACGCGTACGATCGCAGCCTGCAACACGAAGGGTGGCAGCATGGCTGGCATACGGCGCAACCGTCGAATCGAACGAGCAGGCGTCAACGCTCTGCGCACGGTGCTCGAGGACGCTGGACACATCGTGCAAGAGATTGATGGGTCTAACGACTACGGCGAAGACCTCTATGTGCGGTTCGTTAATAGGGGACGGCTCACAAACTATATTGCCGCTATTTAGGTCAAGTCTGGAACGAAGTATCGTCGCACCATCGGTTATTCGATACCTGTAGGCCGTCACGCAGCTCTCTGGCGGACATCCAACATTCCCGTCGCAGGAATTGTGTACGACCCCGAGATGCAAATGCTTTACTGGGGTAATATCACCGAATACCTGCACGACGCACCAGACAGTAGGAATGTGGCAATTGGCGAGAGCGACACGCTTACCCGCGCGAACGTCACCCAATTTGCGGATCGACTGATGAGTTACATCAAGACAATGAATCTTTAGGTCCATCCTGACCAGGGGCAGAGCTTCCGAGAAGAAATTGTGCTGAGGCTCTCACGGGCGAGTCAAGCGATCGATACCGAGACGACGATCGGCGGCCACCCCAATCAGCTCTTTGCCCGATACGGCTCTTGGCTGGACGATCACGAGAAACTAGTTGACCGTGTGTTCAAATGCGTAATTTCGGTTTCCCTGATCACCACGGGAATCTGGACCGTCTACAACGTCCACCAGTTCTCAATGAAGTATGTGACCGGTTCATTCATGCCCTTGCTGTGGACTGCGGCAGTGCGTGTTTTTGCAGGTATAATGCTTTATGCTTCCTACTGTGAGACGATGGCAAAGCGTCGAGGAGCAGCCCTTCGGGCAATTGGCATGGTCCCGATCACCTTGTACTGTGCTTGTGCTTATGTCCCCATCCCGAAAATTGTTGGCACCATTTTGGTTGGCTAGCGACAAGAGCCGGATGACAGGAGCCCGGTGAGCCGAGAGGTTTACGCTGGGATCTGCGAGAGCCAGAGGGTGAAACTCCCTCCGGCCGCTCGACAATTACTTCGACCGGTTGGAATCAAAGTGAGCTTGGAATGTCGGTTGCGGTTGTGCAGGCAGGTAACTTCGATACCGTGGACGTACTGGTCGGTGGCCAACAGTGCGACCGGGCAGCCCAGGATCTCCGCAACCTTGTCGAGCTTGTCCCCGCTCAGCTCACGTAGACGGAGGCGGACGTTGTCACGTCGGCATCGTTCGGGAATCGCTGGGGAAGTTCTGGACGGGCGGAGCAGCTGGGTCCAAGGTGTTAGAGGCCGTGAACAAGCGGTGGAAGTGGGGCTGGGGGATGACGCTTCGCCCAGGAGTTCGAGTGATGCCGGGCCTCCTTGGCGGCTGGACCGGACAGCACCCGCCACGATGTCGGCGATCCACAACAGCGGCTTGGCGGGTCCAGGTAGGTGGTCCACGCGGAAGTTGCTGCCCTGGGGTAGAGCGAAGCGGGCGCCTTGCACGGTTGTGACGTCTCGGCGGTTGAGTGTGGCGGCCCGGGCCTCGACGAGCAGGTGTTCCACGCCGCGCCCGTGCAGCTCGCTGACCAGCGCGGCCAGACACGCTGAGCGTGCTCGTTCTTGGCGGCGACGGGGTACCGGAGTGCCGACAGCGACGACGTGGAAGCCCTTGATGCCTGCGACGCTGTAGGCGGCGTCCTTCTGTTGAAGTCGGTCCATCTCGTGCCAGTGCAGCTTGTTCGTCCTCCGTGACCCCAGCAGGCGCCGCATCAGCTCACGGGTTGGTTGCAGTGATTTCTGTTCAAGGACTGCCGTGGCCAGCACGTAGCAGCCCCCGCTCGGGTCTTCCTGGAACGATTCGTCCGCGAAGGCCACGCGTGGCGGCGTGGGCAGCGGGCCCTGGAACATTCGCAGAGACTACGGCGAACCCGGCGTAGTGGGTTGGCGTGCTGCGACTGTCGCCCAGCACCCCGCGAGATCAGGCCAGCGGGCGGGCCGCTGCTGGGCCGGTTTACCCTCCAACACACCGAACACACCAAGTGGTCCAGCTCTGGGCACGAAACACCAGGCATGCTCAGGGCTCACGACGACGCTCAGCCGACTCGCGTCAGGTGGGGGAGAAAAGACAATGGCAGAGGCGAATCATCAGCTCCGAGCGGCGCGGGAACGCGCCGCCTCACCCAGCAACCCGGGGATGGCCCTGTCCCGGCAAGAGCTCGCTGATCTGGTGAACGCCTGGGTGTGGGAGCACCACAACAAGACCGTGTTTGCTACGGCGAATTACATTGGCAAACTGGAAATTGGTCTCATCCGCTGGCCTGATCAGGCTCGCCGAGAGGCGCTCCGGGCGATCTTGAGCGTGTCCAGAGATTCCGATCTGGGATTCATCAACGCGCGCTCCCAGCGCGCGGCGGTAAAACTGGAGAACGTGGACCGTCAAAACCTCATCCGCGGCGGCGCCGCCCTGGGCGTGGGAGCGCTCGTCCAAGGGCCGATGGCCGCGCTGCTGGAATACCTGGAAAACAGCAAGCGCACCCCCGTCCCTAAGCGGGTCGGCGCGACCGATGTCGAGCAGGTCCGCGCCGCCAAGCTGGTATTCCAGTCCTGGGGCCTCACCTACGGTGGCGGACCGGTCCGGGACGCCATGATGAGTCAGCTGCACTGGTCAGCCAGCCTGCTCAAGGCCACCTACCCGGACGAACTGAGCCCTGCGCTGCACTCTGCGGTCGGTGATCTCGCTGACACCACCGGATACATAGCCCTGGATGCCGGCGCCGACGAGGAAGCTCGCCGGGCGTTTCGCTTCGCGCTGGCCTGCGCGGAGAAGGCCGAGGACTGGCATCTGCGCGCTGACGTTCTCGGATACATGACGGTGCACGCGCTGTGGACCGGGCAGCCTGATGAGGCGCTCACCCTGGCTGAGCAGGCCCTGGTCCGCGCTGATCGACTCACCGCGACCGAGCGGTCGCTCCTGCACACCGACCGGGCTCGCGCGCTGGGCAAGATGCGGCGGGTGCAGGAGGCACTGACCGCCATCGGCGCCGCCGATGACCACTTTGCCCAGTCCACCCCAGCCAACGATCCGCCATTCTTGGCGATCTACCACAACCCCGCCGTTCACGCCATGCGCACCGGAGGTGCTCTGGTCAACCTGGCGATCCTGGGCCACGACCCCAAAGAGGCCACCGACCGGCTTACCACAGCAATCACTGGACTCACCAACTACGCCCGGCCTCTGGCGGGATGCCAGGCCAGGCTGGCCAGTCTCACCATGGTCACCGGTGACCCGCTCCAGGCCGCCGCACTCGGACACGAGGCCTTGGACACCGCCGGCATGATCCGCTCCCGCACCGCCACCGACGATCTGCGGGAGCTGTTCCGCCACGCCACCGCGCACCAGCAGCTCGACGAGGTCGCGCACCTGCAACACCGGATCAGCACCCTTCTCGTGAGTACCGACAGTCCATAGGAGGCACGGAAGAGAGGAACGAGAATCCTCCCCGCACTATGCCCTTGACAGGAACGTGATCACGTGCTTCTCGGGCGGGTCTGAAACCGGAAAGGTCATCTCCACGCCGCCACTCTGGTGCCTCGATCACCCAGGTGGCGGTACGTGGCGGTGGCCCCGCTTCCTCCTGACACCCAACCCAGCGGGGCCACCGCCTTCCACTCAGCAAGGGCGGGAGGCGCTGTGGACCGGCCCTTCAGGACCAGCAGGGAGGGCGGCATCGCCGCAAGCGGCTTGGCTGTCACCGAGCAAGTCCGCGCCTCAGATGAGCTGTACTCGCTGCTCATCAGGACTGACGGTGAACCACCAGCGGTCAGCCTCCGGGCTGCCCGCGTCGTGCCACCAGTGGCAGGCCGCCTCCACCTCATCCCACAATCGCCGCGGCCCCGACTGGAGTACTGGAAACTCGGCTTCGTCGGCGTCTGGACTGGTATGGGTCAGCTTGGCCCACGAACCCCAGGGATCCACCAGCCACAGCACACCCACAGCCTCACGTGGCTCCCACGGCCAGTACCGCCACTGGCAGCCAGGCACCCGCTGACCGATGGCAATCCGGGCACCATGCGGTCCGGTAACGGTGGAAGGATGCAGGGTGGTGGCCTTCGCGTCAACGCGTTCGGGGTCCCGCACACCATCTCCCATGGCGGGCTTGACCGCACCCCGCGTACCCCGCTGCGCACGCAACCACATGAAATCGCTCTCCGCTACGATCGTGCCCTGCGCAGTGCCATCATTGCCGACCGTTAACATCAACAGCCCACCAGCATAGGTGTCCGCCCACGGCACCACGATCCGCCCACCGGGGCGAGCCTGCGCCACCCAGGAATACGGAATCCGATGACACGCCGCAGTAACGACCACGCGGTCGTACGGGGCACCAGACTGGTACCCGAGCGTTCCCTCGCCAGTAACTACGGTCACCGCCCCGAACCCGTTATCCGACAACGCTGTCCTCGCGCGGGTAGCGACATCGGGGTCGATCTCAATACTGGTGATCCGCTCAGCGCCGAGCCGGTGCGCCAACAACGCAGCGTTGTAACCAGTCCCGGTCCCAATCTCCAACACATGATGCCCCGTGCGCGTATCAAGCGCGGCCAGCATCACCGCCACCACGGCCGGACTTGACGCCGAGCTGGACGGCATCGAACCCGCGCAACCAGGACCACTCGGGCACCCGTCATCCACCTGGGTAACCACACCGTCGCCCGCGTAGGCCAACCGCAACCACCGATCCGGGTCCTGCTCGCGGTGCACCGGCACCAAAACCGGCGGAGCACCGCCGTCGTTGTCCACCCACACGACATTCGGGATGAAGCGATGCCGCGCCACCGCCAGCAACGACGGCAACCACGGCGCGAGCGCGACCCGCCAGTCAGTCACAAAGCCATCGGCCATGACCGCGTCAACCATCTGACGTCGCAGCTCCGCAGGATCAGTCACCACAGCCGCCCGTCACGTCCGCTCGGGCTTGCCAAGCGGATCCTCGGGCTTTGCTGACTTCTCATGCTTGCCTGGCTTACGCGCGGGGGGAAACTGCCCCGGTTTGTGACCGTCGCGGCTGGGGCCAGGTTCCGGCGTCGGTACGTCGTGCTTGCCCATCACTCCTCCTGCCACCGCTGGCTTGGTCGCACTCGGTATACCGCACACCACGACCAGTCGGACAGGCAGAGCTGTAGGAGAATCGAGCTAGCTCTGCACGCTCCGTTAAACTGGCCTGCCGACACCGAAGCGGTTACGTAAGCTGTCCAGCTCCTACACCTTGCGCGAGGCCCGCCGGTCCAAGATCAGCACCAAGTCCCAGGTATCGCCTGAAGAGCCCAGGCACCCCGGCGGGAACAAGTAGTGCTGCCGGTGGCGACGGCTGGCGCTACGCTGTCCGGCATGTCCTCGCCCGACCAGCTCGTCCGTCGCGTCGACCGCACTGAGGAAGATCTGCGGGCCATCGCGGGCACCGTCCTCGACATCAACACTCGCGTTCAGGCGGTGCAGAAGACCCAGCGGGACCACACCACCGCGCTGATCAATGTCCGCGGCAAAGTGGAGAACGTAGAGACCGGGCTCGCGGCGGTCCAGCAGGTACAGCACGAGCTCCAGCAGGTACAGCACGAGCAGAGCGACGTGTTGGCCGAGATCAAGATGGCGGTTGTCGAGATTCTGCGCCGGCTCGACTCCCGCTGATCCACCGACCATCACGGTTTCGCGCAGCGCAACAGTCGCACGCAACAGCCCCGGCCTCCCCACAGACAAAGCCAAGGCCGACGCCACACCCGCAGCGCACAGCCACGCACGCCCGCGAAGATCAAATAAGTTCGGCCTAGAGACCGCCGACGTCCCGCTGTGCCCCACCAGCCGCGAGATCTGCTCAAGGGGCATGCCGTCGTCGGACAGCAGTGAGACGAAGCTGTGCCGTAGCTCGCGTGGGGTCCACTCGGTGGCTACCAGACCGTGGTCTTGCCACCGCTTCCCTACGGCCTGGCGTGTCGCCTCCGGCGCGGACGGACCGCCACACTTTCACGTTGGGCGGCACGGGTGGTGACGCGGAGGGGTTGCCTTCCAGGTCCACGTGATCCCAGGTAAGGGCGCGGAGCTCCTCAGTTCGCGCGCCCGTCAGCAGGGCAACGACGACCAAGCGACGGCGGTTTCCGGCGACGGTGACCCGGCGGTTGACCAGGCAGGCGCTGGAGAACCGCAGCGCTGGCACCCCACTGACCACAACCGGGCAACATCTCGGCACGTGTTCGGCACAGTCACCCGTAGACGGCCGAACAGCCGGACCGAACAAGATCAGCTCCTGGCCTCAGTGGGATGGGTATTCCCAGCCCGGCGGTTTCACGTGGCTGCTTGCCCGGTGGGCTACCTCGGCCGATGAATCGTGACGATGGCATGGTTACACCGTTCACTTGATGACAGATCCCGGTTACGGGGTGCGCGGCCGGGGGGAGTGGAGCCGTCCGTGAAGACGCGCTGAATGTGCCCCGAGATGGCCGGAGGCAGACGAGCAGGACGGCTGGAACAGCAGGGATGGAGGTGAACCGTTGCCGGTGAAGGTTGGCGAGATGATTCGACGGCTGGAGGCCGAGGGTTGGGTGATCAAGCGGACTCGGGGGAGCCATCGGCAGTATGTGCACCCAACGAAGCCGGGGAAGGTGACGATCTCGGGTAGGCCGAGCGAGACGTTGCGTCCTGGTACCGAGGCGAGCATCCTGAAGCAAGCAGGACTGGAGCGGAGGCCATCGTGACCGGTTACGTCATCATCATCGAGGGTGATGAAGCGGGTGGGTTCAGCTCGTATGCGCCCGATCTGCCCGGTGTCGTGGCGGCAGCGTCGACCTACGACGAGTGTGTGGCACTCATGCGCGAGGCCGTCGCGTTCCACCTGGAGGGCATGCGGGAAGACGGCGACCCGATCCCGCCACCGATCGCTGTGGGCGCTGAGACGATCGTCGCCGCCTAACCTCGGCCCAGGTGATGCACCGGCCTCACAGGCGGGCTGAACGGGCCCATCAGACGGACGAACAGGACGACTGGAGCGAAGGGCGGCGGAGAGTCGCGCGCCCCACTCGTTCACGTGCTCGGCGGCAGGACCCGACGCAAGAATGCGTACGCAAACGGGTACCCTTTCCTGATGCAGCCGCCTGAGGTTCTTTCGTTCCGTGAGTTTCGGACGGGACTGGCGGCGACGTTGAAGCGGGTTCAGGAGCCAGACAGCGGGCCGGTGTTCGTCGGTGCGCATCGGAAGCCGGAGGCGGTTGTCATGTCAGTGTCACACTACCGGTCGTTGTTAGCGGCGGCCGAGCGGCGAGATGCGGTGGTGGAAGCTCTAGCGTCGGTGCGAGCCGAGGGTCTCGAGCCGAGTTTGGAGGGGCTGGAGATGCTCGAAGCCATCGCCGAGGGCCGGATGAGTACTGGTGAGGCCCGCGAGCGCATTCTGGCGCGTTACCGCAAGTGAGCTGGGCCCCTACGTCGATCGCGATATAACTGGGCCGGCGCAAGGGGCACAGCCCATAATGCCTGCGACGCTATAGGCGGCGTCCGCGAAGGCCACGTGTGGTGGCGTGGGTGGCGGGCCCTGCAGCATCCGCAGAGACTACGGCGCATCCGGCGTAGTCTCTGCGGATGCTGCGGCCTGGATCGCCGCGCCGAGTACGACCCAGCGCTGGCCGGACGTGAAATCAACCATGGTGCGAACTCATGTCGATCGATGCGGTTGAAGTGGCGGGTGCGGACCCGACGGATTCGGCGGCGAGGAGCGGATTACGTGAGTGTGGATGAGGGCTGAGGAGTCTTCCATTGCGGCGCTTCGCGTACTGCTGGTCGAGGACGACGAGGGTGACGCCGTACTGGTGCGGGAGTTGTTGACCGATGCTGCGGCGCCGGTGGATCTGGTGTGGGCGCCGTCGTTGGGTGCGGCGGAGGGGCTGTGGTCCGCGGAGACGGACTGTGTGCTGTTGGATTTGCAGCTTCCCGACGCGAGCGGGTTGGACGGGCTACGTCGGCTGCTGCGGCGCGGTGCGGTCACGGTGGTGGTCCTCACTGGCCTAGATGATCAACAGCAGGGTGTGGCTGCGGTGGGCGCCGGCGCGCAGGACTACCTGGTCAAGGGGAAGATCGACGGTAGCAGCCTGGAACGGGTAATCCGGTATGCGGTGCAGCGGCACCGGGCCGAGGCGGTCGCCAGGCAGTTGTCTGAGGCACAGTTTGTGGCCGCAGAGAACGTTCGGCTCAGCCGGGGTCTGCTGCCCGCCCCGCTGATCACCGATCCGGCGGTGGGCTACGCCGCCCAGTACCGGCCTGGTGGTGGGCGGTTGCTGCTGGGCGGGGATTTCTATGACGTCGTGCAGACCCTTGAGGGGTCGGTGTGGGCGGTGATCGGGGACGTCTGCGGGCATGGACCTGACGAGGCCGCGCTGGGTGTATGCCTACGTATCGCGTGGCGGACCTTGGTGCTGGCCGGGCACGCGGAGCAGGAGATCCTGCCCATGCTGCAGCAGTTGTTGATCCACGAACGGCACCGGCCGGCTCTGTTCGCCACGGTCTGTATGGTGCGGATCTCTCCTGATCGCGGTGAGGTGATGGTCTGGTCAGCCGGGCATCCCGCACCGCTGCTGCTTGATGACAACGGGCTGCGGGAGGTGCCAGCCGTGCCGCGTGGGCTGCCATTGGGCATTGATCCGGACTATGTCTGGTCGCCGGCCCGGATCGAGCTGTGCCCGCAGTGGCAACTCCTGCTCTACACCGACGGCCTGATCGAGGGCCGGTCCGGCGGCGAGCGGTGCTTATGGGTAGAGGGTCTCCTCGACCTGGTGCGTGCGCAGTCCGCTCAGTGCCCGCAGCAGCTGGTGGACGGGCTGGTCGAGACTGTTCGCCAGCTCGACCCCGAGAACAACGATGATATGGCAGTGCTGATGCTGACCTATTCATCCCCGTGCGCGGAGCGCGAGGATGGCTGACCCGCGCGGCGGCTGGTCGTTGCGGCGTTGGCTGCGGGTACTGGGGGCGGTCTGTCTGGGTGTGGCGCTCGCGGCGATCGTGGCCGGCGCGCTGGCGCTAGCCCAGCTCAATGTGGCTCGCGCGGTCCTGGTTGACCAGCTCGACCCGGCATTGCTGGGTGCGCAGGCCCTGTCCGCGGCGCTGGTCAACCAGGAGACCGGAGTCCGCGGCTTCGCCATTACCGGCAACCGGGACTTCCTCGCTCCCTACCAGGAGGGCCGCCAGCAGGAAGACGTCGTGCTGGCCACCCTGCGTCGTCTCGCCGCCGCCGAACCCCGCCCGGAACTGAGCACCGGTCTCTATGCGGTTCTCGGCAGGGCACAGGCCTGGCGAGTCGACTACGCGCAACCCACGATCGCTGCGGTGAGCGCCTCCGGCCCGGCTGGTGCCACCGTCGACCCCACGCTGGGCAAGGACCGCTTCGATGCCCTCCGAGCCGCCCTCGAGCGCCAGCGAGTCGGGCTGACCAAGGCTCGCGCCAACGCCCAGGACAGCCTGGACTCCGCAACGAGCATCCTGCTCGTGGTCTGTCTTGCCATTGGGGCGAGTCTGCTGGTGCTGCTCGTGGCGCTCGGAATGTGGGTGCATCGCATCATCGCTATTCCCCTCGAGCGCTTGGGCGGCGAAGTCCGTATCGTCGCTAATGGGCAGTTCGGGCGTCAGGTCACCGGGCAGGGGCCCCGCGAGCTCGTCGAGCTGAGCACCGACATCGACGGCATGCGCCGCCAGATTGTGGCTGAACTGACTACGGTGCAGGCTCTCAACCGGCGCCTGGACGCCCAGACCGCCGAGTTGCAGCGGTCAAACTCCGACCTTGAGCAGTTCGCCTACGTCGCCAGCCACGACCTGCAGGAGCCGTTGCGCAAAGTGTCGAGCTTCTGCGAGCTGCTGGCCAAACGCTACGCTGGCCAACTCGATGACCGCGCCGACCAGTACATCCACTTCGCCGTGGACGGCGCCCGCCGGATGAGCGTGCTGATCAACGATTTGCTCGCGTTTTCCCGGGTCGGACGCAGCGCCACCGCCGCGTGGTCGCAGCTGGACTGTGCGACGGTGCTCACCCAGGCCACCCGCAACCTCGATGAGGTCATCACCCAGACCGGAGCCCGGATCACCCACGATCCGCTGCCCACCGTGGTCGGTGAGGCGGCTCTGCTCACCACGGTGTTCCAAAACTTGATCGGCAACGCGATCAAGTTCCGCGGCGAACAACCACCACAGATCCACATCGGTGTTCAGCTCGATGACGACTTCTGGTTATTTCGAGTGAGCGACAACGGGATCGGTATCGACCCGGCCTACGCGGATAAGATCTTCGCCATCTTCCAGCGGCTGCACAGCAAGGACGCCTACCCCGGTACCGGCATCGGACTGGCGCTGTGCCGGAAGATCATCGACTACCACCGAGGACGGATCTGGCTCGACCCCGACACCACATCGGGGTCTACGTTCTGTTTCACGCTGCCCACCGTGAGCCCAATGAAGGAAGACACAGTGAATGAAGACACCACGATGACCGACCCCGTGTCCACCGCGCCCGGCGATGACTGACCCGCGGCACGAGGTGCACATCCTGCTCGTCGAGGACGACCCGGGTGATGTGCTCATGACCCAGGAGGCCTTCAAGCACCACCGGATCCGCAACCCGCTGCACGTCGTCAACGACGGCGCCGCCGTACTGCGGTTTCTGCGTCGCGAGGGCGAGCACACGGGCGCGACCAGACCCGGCCTGATCCTGCTCGACCTCAACCTGCCGCTGATGAACGGCCGCGAGGTGCTCGCCGAGATCAAGTCGGACGAGGAGTTGCGCAGCATCCCCGTCGTCGTGCTGACCACCTCCCAAGCCGAGGAGGACATCGTGCGCAGCTACAACCTGCACGCCAACGCCTACGTCACCAAACCCGTCGACTTCACCTGCTTCATGGAAGTCATCCGCCAAATCGACAACTTCTTCGTCACCGTCGTCCGACACCCCACCCGATGACACACCGCAACGCAAGCGGGACTGGGGATAAGGGCACTATTGACGGATTCGGATCAGGTCGGGAGCGAGGTGCAGGGGATTGCGGCGTGGTGGCCCACCCAACCATGATGGTGGATGGAATTCTGGAATGCCGCTGACCATGTCGATGCGCCAGTCGGAATGGTGGGCGAGTCGATGGTGACGACCGCACAAGGCGACGCAGTTTCCGACGCTGGTTGAGCCATGATCGGCCCAATGCGTCACGTGATGGATATCGCACCAGCGGGCTGGTACTGAGCACCCTGGAAATGCGCATCCGCCATCCCGAAAGATCACCGCGCGGCGGATCGCCGCTGGCACAGTGCGGCTGGCGCGTCCCACGTCCAGCGGCTCACCTCGTGAGCCCAGCACCACCGGGATGACCTCAGCGTCACACGCGATACGCCGCGCGACATCAGCGTTGATCGGACCACCCAACCCCAGCGATCCTGATCCGATCTGGCCCTGCAGCACCGGCAGGCTCACGGTCACCACGACCTGCGGGCGCTCGCCGCCCTCGGTGGGTAGCTCACCATCGCGCAGTGCGCGCGCAGCGAGCTCGACCAGGGCGTCGGCGTCGCGTTGTGCTGCGGTGCGCAGGTCGATCTCGGTATCGGTGGTCGGGCGCGGCGCGGCCAGCGGGCTCAACGCTGAGCGGATGATCTCGGCGGCTTTCTGATCAAGCCATCCGGCCAGCTCAAAGCCCCCATCACGGTCACCGAAACGCAGCCACCGCCGCGTCTCGACAGGGTCCTTGGGACGCGGACCATCCTGATCCAAATAGGCCAGGATCCGCTTGCCCAACACCGCCAACTGCCCCGCATCCAACGTGCGGGCATGGCGGGCCAACTCGGCCTCCACCTCGGCCCGCTTCTGCGCACCCACATGTGCGGGGATGCGGGCCAGCACCGAGCGGATCACCGCGACGTCGGCGGCACCGATCACCTGTTCGGCGACCGCCGCCGCCGTGGCCGGCAGCTTCGGCTCCACCGGCGCGCCATTAAACCCGCGATCGGGCAACACATCAGCGGCGGCGGAGATCCGGGCACGCGCCTCACCCCGTGAGACCCGCGACACCGCCCGCACCAACTCCACCGTCGTGCCATACCCCACCTGGCCGGCCACACCCCGCGAATCGACTTCAGCCACCACCGACAACATCTGCGCCCACGTCGAATGCAACCGAGTCTCCAACGCCCCTAGCTCAGCGAGCGGCTCGGCATCACTGCCCTGCCACACGGGTGGGCACACCGGCGCCGTCGACATGACCCAATTTTACGACGGGGCACCGACAAAACCGGCGCTCCATCCGGATCCAGACGAGAATTCGCCGCGCGAAGATGTCACCGAACTCGCCAGTGGAACAGGGTGTCTGGCACCAGGATGGGAACTCCTCATGACCCCCAACCAGCAACACCACCGCATCACTCTCTGACAGCATTGCTGCCCCTGCGGACGTCAACCTGGCTCTTGTGTCGTCCGCCGTGTACCTCTGGTGGTGCCGCGACATCGAATATTGCTTTATAGTAACCTGTCTACTCGTACGTGGTAACTCGTAAGAGTGGTATTGATCCCAAACTGTCGTCGGCGTTGTCACCGAAGGTGACCACGGTGGTGCAGTTGTTGGCGTCGGCGATCTGGGAGCAGGCCACGAGTGCAGTGCGCAGGTTGTGGCGGTGGGTGCATCCGGGGCGGGCCGAGACGGTGCAGGGACCGGGAGTGATCGTGGCTCACATCTTCATCAGCTATGCCAACCCGGACCGGGCGATCGCTGACGAGGTGTCGAGTTGGCTGCGGGCAGCCGGTCACGAGCTGTTTCTCGACCACGACCTTCGCAACGGGATCGGCGCCGGCGAAGACTGGAAACAGCGCCTATACGACGAACTGCGCAAGGCCGACGCGGTGATCGGGGTGGTGACATCGTCCATCCTGAAGTCACACTGGTGCTCGGTCGAGCTGGGAATCGCAGATGGGCGGGGTTGTCTGCTCATCCCGCTGCGAGCTGAGACCGGCGTGGAGCATCCGTTGATGCAGGGTATGCAGTACGTGGATTACCACGCTGACCCCCAGCAAGCCCGTGCCCGAGTGCTCAAGAAGGTGCAGCTACTGGATGACAGTAGCGGCACCTGGCGGGAGGGTGACAATCCCTTCCCCGGGTTGGAATCATTCACCGTGGCGCTCAGCCAGGTATTTTTCGGTCGCACGGTGGACGCTCGCGAGGTGAGTAATCGGCTGCGCGCGATGGGTGGCGTCGGTGGGGTGCTGGCCATCGTCGGGCCTTCCGGTTGTGGGAAATCCTCGCTGGTGAACGCTGCGGTGGTGCCGCTGCTCGCCAGCGACCCGGCATGGCTGGCGGTGTCGACGCTGGTGCCGGGCACTGATCCGTTGCCTGAGCTGGCTCGGGTGCTGGCGACCACGGCCCGGCGTCTGGAATTGCGCTGGTCGGCCGGTGATGTTCGCGGCAGGCTCGAAGCCGGCACCGATGGCCTGCGGCGGGTGGCGGAGGACTTGCTGGCTGCTGGACCGGTTACCCGGCGGCGGCTGCTGGTGACGATTGATCAGGCTGAGGAGTTGTTCACCCGAACGACTCCGGACGCCCGGCAGCGCTTCGGGCAGCTATTGCGCGACGCCGTCGCTGGTCCGGTGCGGGTGGTCGCGGCGATGCGCTCGGAGTTCGTCGATGACCTGCGTGATCTGCCCGCGCTGGTTGGTGTGCCGATCGAGGCTTATGTGTTGGCTCCGCTGGACCGGGAGATGCTGCGCGAGGTCATCGAAGGGCCCGTCAAGGTGGCCAGGCTGCGCCTCGACGGTGGGCTGGCGGCTGAGCTGGTCGCCGACACCGACAGCGGAGAGGCCCTACCGCTGCTCGCTTTCACCCTGCGCCAGCTGGCTGATGGCCTGCCCGTCGGTGGCACGTTGACCCTGGCCCACTACCGTGACCTCGGTGGCGTCCCAGGCGCGCTAACCCGACATGCCGATGCCGCGCTCGCCGAGGCCGTAGCGGCCAGCGGCCTGACCGACCGTGAGGTGTTGGCCGGGCTCACTCGTCTGGTGACCGTCGATGAGACCGGTCGACGCGCCCGGCGGCGGATCAGGCTCACCAGTCTGACCGAGCCACTGCGTGTCGCGTTGCGGGTCTTCGTCGACCGTCGCCTGCTGCTCAGCGACGCTGACGACAACGACCAGGTGTGGCTCACGGTGGCCCACGAAGCTCTGCTCACCGGGTGGCGTCCCCTGGACACCGCCACCGCTGACATCATCGCAGCCCTGCGCGCTGCCCGGGCTGTCGAGCAGGCGGCCGCCGAGTGGCATGACGCAAAGCGACCCGCGCACTTCCTCTGGGATGCCGAGCGGCTCACCGCCACCCTTGCCACGTTGGGAATCCTCGGTGACGGTGGCAGCCGTGACCCCGCTTCGCCTTCCCTCGTTGAGTTTGATGACAAGGCTCAGGCATTCCTCGATGCCACCGGCCGGCGGGTCCACGCCGTCAAGGAGCGCGAGCGGCGTCTCCGTACCCGCATTATCGCTGTGTTGTCGACCCTGCTGCTGCTCGTGACCGTCGCGTCGATCTTCGCCTTCCAACAACGCGGCACCGCACAGGCCCAACGCGACACCGCCATCGTCAACCAGATCACCGCCCAAGCAGACCGACTGCGTAGCACTGACCTGTCCCTCGCGGCGCAACTCGACCTCATCGCCTACCGCATGCGACCAACTCCGGATCTCTACGCGGCCCTGATCACCACGGAAAACGTTGCTCTCGCCACCCCGCTGGCCGGCCACACCAACCCCGTCTTCGCGGTGGCGTTCAGCTCTGATGGGCGCACCCTGGCCAGCGGCAGCGGCGATAGCACCGTGCGGTTGTGGGATGTGGCCGACCCGGCTCATCCCACACCGCTAGGACCCCTGACCGGCCACACCGACTACATCAACGCACTGGCTTTCAGCCCTGACGGACACACCCTGGCCAGCGGCAGCCGCGACCAAACAGCTCGGTTGTGGGAAATGAACGTTGACCAAGCGACCCATCGGATCTGCACCACCACCACGAACACCCTCACTCCCGCGAAGTGGGAGCAATACGTTTCGCCGGACCTGCCATATCGCCCGCCCTGCCGATGACTTGCCGCGCCCAACCCCACCTGAACGGCAATGAGCTTCGCCGCCGGCCGTCTCCCCTCGGGCGAGCAAGGTCGGGTGCGACGAGGGGCACCAGGATACAGGAAGCACCTGGTCAAAGCCGCTTCAGATCGGTTGGAACTCCTGCGTGAATTCACGGGATATTCACTTTTCGTTGGCCTTGTCCGTTCATCTCTTCGCGTGTGACACTAGTAGCGCTTCGGTCGGGTGTTGTTCATCGAGTTGTCGCTTGCCGGGCGTGGCCAGGCGGTGTCGGGTAGGTGTCATGACTGATCCAGACCCAATCAACGTCATTTTCCTGCGTGATGTGGACCATGGTGGTTCGGCCGATCAGCTGGCCATCACCGCCGATGCGCTGGCGCGGTTCGTCTCCGCCGCGACCCAGTCTGTGGACATAGCGATTTATGACTTCCGTCTGTCCGACCCCGCAGCGACAGACACGGTGGTTGGTGCGGTGCGCACTGCCGCTGCTCGTGGGGTTACGGTGCGGATCGGCTACGACGCGGGTAAACCCGCACGAGCTGACTTCGCCACGTTCTCCGCGTGGGAGGCTGACCCGGCCCCACCCGGAACAGCGCAGTGGGTCATCGAGCACTTCTCCGACACCGCCGTTCAAACACTCGCCGTCGTCGGTGGCCACCAACTGATGCACTCCAAGTACATCGTCCGAGACGCCGGCACCGACGAGGCCTGTGTGTGGACCGGGTCGACGAACTTCACCGACGCCGCGTGGACCCGCCAGGAAAACAACATCATCATCATCACTGATCAGCAAGCGTCCACCGCCTACCGCGCCGATTTCGACGAGCTCTGGGCAGGCGGGAGGGTCGGGGGCACCGCCCGTGGTTCCGAAGGCTCGGACACCGTGGACGCGGGAACTCTAGGCTGGGACTTCTGCCCCGGCGACGGCTCCGCGGTCAACGCCGCTGTGGCTCAGCGCATCACTGACGCCACCCAGCGGCTGATCGTGGCCAGCATGGTGCTCACCTCACACGAGGTGCTCGCCGCGTTGAGTGACGCGATCGATCGGGGTGTGGCGTTGACCGGGATCTACGACGGCGGTCAGATGGACCCGATTGTGAAACGCTGGACCATCAACCCCCGTGACGCCGAGCTGGTCGCCACCTGGGAGAAAGTGTCCCGATACCTGGTCGCTAAACACTCCGCTCCCTACACCAAGAACGGGCCACACGATTTCATGCATCTGAAGGTCATGGTCAGCGACGGTGTGCTCACCACCGGCAGCTACAACTTCTCCACAAACGCCGAGCGCAACGCCGAAAACCAGATCCATCTCACCGACCCAGCCACGGTCAACGTCTACGCCGACTACCTCACCACGGTCATCAACACCTACCGCTGAAAGGCTCACCCGCTCACACGCCAGGGGCTGGACGTGCCGAGCGGGACCAGGCACCCTGACCCGGACACCCGCACCCCCGCGAAGTGGGAGCAATACGTTTCGTTGGACCTGGCATATCGCCCGCCCTGCTGATGACTTGCTCAGCGCGACCGACATTGCGCAAATCCGCACCGCCACGCGGGAATTCGCCAGTTGGGCCTCCACGTACGGTAGTAGCGGGCTGGTCCGGGACACCGTCATGACGTCGCTGCGCTCCTCAGCCCGGCTGCTGGATGTTAGGTGCCCAGATCACCTAAGTCCTGAGCTGCACTTCGCGGTCGGCGATCTGGCCCAAACCGCCGGGCGCACGGCCCTGGACGCCAACGCCCATGAGCAGGCCCGCCAGGTGTTCCGCTTCGCGCTGGGCTGCGCCGAGCAGGCCAAGGACTGGTCCCTGCGAGCCGGTGTCCTGGACAGCATAGCGATGCAGGAGATCCGGACCGGGCACCCTGATGAAGGACTCACGTTGATCTAGCTCGCCCTGGTCCGCGCCGATGACCGGCTCACCGCGACCGTGCAGACAATGCTGCACGCCACCCGGGCCCGCGCGCTGGCCAAGATGCGCCGGGTCAACGACGCACTCAGCGCCATCGGTGCCGCCGAGGACCACTTCGCGCACTCCACCCCGACCAACGACCCGCCGCACATGGCCTACTTCACCACCGCCTATCTCGTCGGCAACACCGGGCTGGCCCTGGTCGCCCTCGCGCTACTCGGCCACCACCCCGAGCGGGCCACCGACCGGCTCACTACGGCAGTGGCCGAGGTCGCCGCCCGCCAGCATCGGACACGAGGCACTGGATGCCGCCGACACCATCCGTTCTCGCCGCGTCACCGACGAACTGCGCGAACTGGCCCGTTACGCCGCCCCCCATCAACACCTCGACGAAGTCGCGCACCTGCGGCACCGGATCAACACCCTGCTGGTGAGTACCGACAGCCCGTGAAGTGAGCCAAGAGGAGCCGTGTGGCGAGAATCGTAGGGAACTTGTCGGAGATAGCTTGCGGAGGCATGATGGCCGGGGACGTGGTGCGCGCGGTGGTCTTCGATCTGGACGGCGTGCTCGTGGATTCAGAGCAGTTGTGGGACGCCGTTCGCCGCGGTGTTGCCGCCGAAGCCAGTCGGCCCTGGCCCACGGAGGCGACCCGAGCGATGCAGGGCATGAGTACGGCGGAGTGGTCGGCGTACCTGACTGACGCGGTGGGCATACCGGCCGAGCCGGAGCAGGTGGCGGCGACCGTCGTCGAGCGGATGGCCTCGCGCTACCACGAGCGGCTCCCTCTGCTTCCGGGCGCGGTCGAGGTGGTCCAGCGGCTGGGACGCCGCTGGCCGCTGGGGCTCGCGTCGTCCTCACCACGGCGGCTGATTGACATCGTGCTGGAGGCTGCTGGATTAGCACCGTGGTTTCAGGTCAGCATCTCCACCGAAGAAGTGGGGGCTGGGAAGCCCTCGCCTGCGGTGTATCAGACCGTGGTGGGGCGGTTGGGCGTGGAGCCTGTGCAGGCGATAGCGATCGAGGATTCCAGCAACGGGCTGCGGTCGGCCGCTGCCGCCGGACTGGGGGTGCTCGCCGTGCCCCATGCGGCCTTTCCGCCCTCCGAGGATGCGCTTGCGCTCGCCGACGTCATCGTGGGCTCGCTCGACGAGATCACCCTGGAGCTGGTGGCGTCGATGGGCCGACCGTGATGATCTTACAGGTGATCGATGCGCCGGAGCGTTCGATCCGAGCGTCGGCGGTGAGCAGCGCGGTTGCGTGCCGCTCGGCGGCGGCGACGTAGATTGCGTCGGCGTCGAGCACCGCTTGCCGCTCCTCGGCCGGTACCTGGGGCCGACCGTCCAACCGGGCTGACGAAGGGGACAGGACATGGCCGAGCTTTACCCGCCCATTGAGCCCTATGACCAGGGGATGCTCGATGTCGGCGAGGGGAACTTCGTGTATTGGGAAGTCTGTGGAAACCCGGACGGCAAGCCGGCTCTGGTCGTGCACGGGGGCCCGGGGTCGGGGTGCTCGACGAGAATGCGCCGGGGTTTCGATCCCGATCGGTACCGGGTCGTGCTGTTCGATCAGCGCGGGTGCGGGCGCAGTACCCCGCACGCGAGTGATCCGGCCACGGACATGAGCTGTAACACCACCGAGCATCTGCTCGCCGACATGGAGCGGTTGCGTGCGCACCTCGGTATCGACCGCTGGTTGCTCTCTGGCGGTTCCTGGGGGTCCACGCTGATCCTTGCCTACGCTGAGCGTCACCCGCACCGGGTGTCGGAAATCGTGATCTCCAGCGTGACCACCACTCGACGCTCGGAGATCGACTGGCTCTACCGGGGCGTCGCGCGCTTTTTCCCCGAGGAATGGGAGCGGTTCCGGGCCGGTGTCCCCGAGAATGACCGCGACGGCGACCTCGTCTCCGCCTACGCGCGCTTGATGGAAGACTCTGACCCGCTTGTGCGGTCCCGAGCCGCGACCGCCTGGTGCGCGTGGGAGGACGCGGTTGTCTCGCTGGAGCCCAACGCGAAACCGAACCTCTACGGTGATCGCTCACCGGCCGCGCTGCTGGCGTTTGTTCGCATCTGCGCGCACTACTTCGCCCACGGCGCGTGGCTGGAGGAAGGCGCTCTGCTGCGCGACGCTGGACGCCTGGCCGGCATCCCGGGTGTTCTGATCCACGGTCGCCTCGACCTCAGTGGACCACTGGACACCGCGTGGGAACTCGCCCGCGCCTGGCCCGACGCGGAACTGGTTGCGCTGCGCGACTCCGGGCACCAGAGCAGCGACACCAAGCGCGAGCGGATGCTCAGCGCGCTCGACACGTTCGCTCGGCAATGAGTCGACATAGCTCAGCTCAGGTGAATGTGGAGCGAAGTGTGGTGAGCTCGTCAGAGCACAATTCCCACTCGCCGGCTGCGGCATTGGCTCGTACCTGTTCGGGTTTCGTCGCACCGGCGATGACCGAAGCAACCGTTGGCATGGACGCCAAACCAGCTAAGGCCACATCCAGGAGCGAGTGTCCATGCTTCTCGCCGAACTGCTCCAACGCTTCGAGCTGGTCGAACACGTCGTCGGCCAGCTCCGACTCGTGTTCGGCCAGGCGTGTCCCTCGAGGCGGAGCCTGTCCGCGACGGTATTTTCCGGTGAGCAACCCATTGGCCAGGGGGAAATATGGCAACACGCCAACACCGCGATTCAGGCACGACGGTATGACTTCCCGTTCCACGTCACGTCGCAGCAGGCTGTAATGATTCTGCGCCGAGATGAATCGGGCCTGATGCTGGGTCCTGGCGATCCACTCTGCATCGGCAATCTGCCACCCGGCGAAGTTGGATGACCCGATGTAACGCACTTTCCCCTCCGTGACGAGATCATCGAGCGCCGCCAGGGTTTCCTCAAGCGGAGTGACACCATCAGGCTGGTGGTACTGGTAAAGATCGATGTAATCGGTCTGCAAACGTCGTAGACTGGCGTGCACCGCGCGTCGTATGTACGTGCGCGACCCACGCGCGACCGTTCCGTCACCCATGTCCATGCCGAACTTCGTCGCCAGCACAACCTGCTCGCGCCGACCCGCCAGCACCTGACCCAGAAGCTCCTCCGATCCGCCCCGGTTCCCGTAGACATCGGCGGTGTCAACGAACGTCACACCGCAGTCGATGGCGGCATCGACCACGCCGCGCGTCTCCTCCAGACCGAGACGACCGCCGAAGTTGTTCCCTCCCAAGCCGATCACCGACACGGTGAGGCCGGACTCACCCAACTGGCGATAACGCATGTCATGCCCCCTGGCATCGAGACTTCCGGGAACTTCCAGCCCGAGAACGCGCTATGCTGCGCTCGTCCGCAGCAAGCAGTATGTTCCCAACCAGCAGACTACCCGTTATGGCTCTGGCGGAGGTTCTGACGGAACCATCTTGCCGGAATGTTAAACCGGTGGGGTGGGTCGAGATGTAACGGACCCTGAGCTTCGATTTCTTGTATGATCCCCGCCGCCACGCAATGGTGGCATCGACCAGATAAGGCGGCTCTTCGCTCAAGACACATCTATGGGGAATGATCCGCGTCATGCGGACGGTGTGTTCGTCGTGGTGCGTGCGACGGATTGGTGCGCCGGAAGTCCGATGCCCTCATGGGGTACTACCCGGGTAGTACCCCATGAGGGCGCCCGGGACAGAGAGACCTGACCACCGCGACGATCTTCATTCTCCGCCGGACCAGGCGGCGCTCTCACAGGAGATCCTCGTCGTAGCGGGTCAGCGCCCTGGACATGCGGTGGTGATGGGTGCGCGTTGGCTAGTCGCAGGGTGAACCGGCGGCAGCTCGCACAGTTTCTGGTCGGAAGTGAGGTCGTCCAGAACCTCGGTGAGTACCTGGATCCGCTGGCGGACCTCTTCCTCCAGCCGGCGCCGCAGCCGGAACCAGTCATCGATGGTGATCTCGCGGCGCTCGGGCAACTCGGACATGAGCTGGCGGATCTCGGCCACCGAGAGACCGACGCGTTGTGCCACCCGAATGATCTTGATTAGGCATGCATCGACCGCATAGAAGCGCCGCTGGTTGCCGGCGGTGCGCTGGCTGGTGACCAGCCCGTGCTTCTCGTAAAACCGCACCGCCGAGGCCGTGACGCCGCTCGCGCGAACCAGGTCACTGATGGTCAGGATCGGCTCCACGGTGGGCGGAGCAGGCCGTAGAGGGGTGATAGCGGCCATCGAGCATCGTTTCCTTGACTTTAACCCCTTGACTTCAACATTTGTTCAACTTCTAGCGTACAGCGCATGAGCCCTGCGCCACCACCGCTGATACCGCAGCTTGTCGGCCGGTCCACGCAGCGAGCTCCAGCTACACCAAACCCCTCCCGCACTCGAGAGGACGTGAATCTCATGAATCCTGCCACAATCAGTACAGATCTGCGCATCGCGGTCATCATCGCCAGCGTCCGTGACGGACGGTTCGGCCCCCAAGTCGGCGCATGGGTCCAGAAATGCCTGGCTGAATCGGCCATCGACGCCGACGTCATCGACCTGGCTGGCCTCACCTTTCCACCTACCATGCGTGAGCATCCCGATGTACAATCCTTCGCCACCCGGATCGGCCACGCCGACGCCATCGTCGTCGTCACCCCGGAGTACAACCACAGCTACCCAGGCCCGCTGAAGACGGCCATCGACGCCCTGCGCGAGCCATGGCGGGCTAAACCGGTGGCCTTCGTGTCCTACGGCGGAATGGCCGGCGGGCTGCGTGCGGTCGAAGCGCTGAGACCGGTCTTCGCCGAGCTGCACGCGGTGACCATCCGCAACACGGTCAGCTTGCACAATCCCTGGGCACCCGCCGACGACCCGAACATCGACTATCCCGACAACGCCTCCGCCCAGGCACTGATGCAGATGATGCGCCAACTGCTGTGGTGGGCCTACGGCCTGCGCGCAGCGCGGCAAGACATGCCCTATCCCGACTGATGCGGAGTCTGTCGGCCGCCGTGTGAGCTGCGTCATCCCCGCTTCGGGCACGTTCGGGGCGTCCTCCACGTTTGCGATTTGGTGCTTTGAGGCGATAATGAGCGATTCCTGGCGTGGCCCCGCTCCTGCATATCGGCCGGCAGCGGGATGTGGGAGAGGGAACGCAGATGCCAGCAGTCGGTCCGGCGGGTACCCAGGCCCCCGCCGGGCTTTCCCTGGGGACGCTCGGGCTCGGGTTGGTCGGCTCGCTCGCGGTGTTCATCGGTGGGATCGGTTGCACCGGGATTCTCTTCACCGATCCGATCCTCGACGACGGGCCGCTCTCGGCGCTGCGCTCCGGGCACGGCCGCGACCTGGCCATCGTGGTGCTCTACCTCGGTCTGGGCCTCATGGTAGGGGCGTGGGTCCGGCTGGGCCGGGACGTGCTCGCGGGGCGGGCCGGCGGTCGGGCGGTCATGGCGTGTGCGGGGGCGTGGCTGGTGCCGATGCTGGTGTCGCCGCCGCTGTTCACCGGCGACGTCTACGCCTACCTGGCTCAGGGGGCGCTCACCCTGCACGGTTTCGATCCCTACACCGTCGGACCGGATGTGCTGTCGGGTCCGGTGACGGACAACGTCGCCGGGTTGTGGCAGGCCACCGGATCGCCGTATTGACCGCCCGGCAATGGTGGCTGGCCCGCGCGGGCGGAGCCGAAGCGGTGCGCCAGATGGCGGTCGTGCTGGCGTTCACCGCGGTGCTCTCCCCGACCACGCTGCCCTGGTACTTCAGCTGGGCTCTCGCGATGGGCGCTGCCCTGCCGTGGACGACCCGGGCGCTGTCCTTCCTTATCGCCGGCTCCGTCTGGCTGATGATCGTCGACTACCCCAATGGGTACATGGGGCTCTCCAACTGGCCCTACCTTGCCGCCGGAGCTGGGTGCGCCGCGCTCGCCGCCGTCTCGCTGCGCCACCCCCAGAAAGGGAGGGAAGGGAAGGAAGGGGATGCGCTGGGCCAGCTCGGACCGCACCCCCTACCAGTGGGTACCAGAAATTCGGTCAGAAGTGGATGACGTGGGGTTTGAGGCCGGAGGGAGGTCGGTCGGTGACCAGAATCCGCTCGATCGAGGGGTGTCGCACGCGAAGCACGATCAGGGCGTAGTGACCAGCCACCGCTGGGGGGCTGGCTCCGGTGATCGTTCCCCGTGGATAGCTGCCGTGATAGATGATCAGGCAGGTATGGGGCTGTTTGATCCGGGCTGGTAGGTATCGCTTTCGGTGCCCTGTGTGCGGCTGGGGAGGTGCGGTCGGTGTGACGCCTAGCTTGCGGGCGAGGGCATCGGCCTCAGCCTGGTTGATCCGCCGGATGTAGGTCAGCGTGCCCCGGTCGTGGACGATGCTGCGAGCCAGCGGCAGCACCGCGGCGCAGCCGGAGACGTCGCTTTCCGGGGCACCGCCGCCCGGCCCCAAGCAGGCGGCCGCGAGGGCAAGCACGATGGCGAGCCCAGCTACTGCGCTACGAGCTATCCGCCAACCTAGAATGATCATGGTATTGGTTCCGGCTCCTTCGTGCGCGGACCCTGTTCCACAGTAGCGAGGTCCGTGGCGGGCGGGGCGGGTGCCCGCGAGGTCGCCCGGAGCACCAGCCACGTCAGGCCACCGGCGGGGATGCAGCCCCAGTAGGTGATCAGCCGGTAGAGCAGCACAGCCGCCAAGGTGATGGTTTGGGCTCCACCGAAGGCGACCAGCGCCAGGGTGATGCTGCCCTCCACCACTCCGATCCCTCCCGGAGTCACCGGCACACTCGCCGCGATCTGCCCAGCGCAGTAGGCCAGCAGCAACCCGGTCCACGGCGGCGTGCTGTGCAACGCCAGAAAGGCCACCGCCAGCACCGCGACATCAGCCACCCAGCACAACATCATCAACGCGAAGGCCGCGACTCCGGCGACCGGGCTCAGCCGGATAGCGCGCAGCTCGCGCGCCCACTCCCGGCACCACCGCACCATCGGTGCGCCCACCCGCAGCAGAATCCGACCGAACTGGCGGGAACCCAACTCAGGTCTGGCGCGCCGTCGGGCTAAGACCGAGCGAACACCCTCAAGTGGCCGGAGGATGCGACGCCGGACCGAGGGCTGGCGCAACGCCACGTACCCGCCACCGATCATGGCCAGCGCCGCCAGCAGCGCGATACTGACTGACTGCAAGCCGGGAACCGGACCCCCGTTTCCGGGGATCTGGACCGCGACGATGGTCAACACCGTCACTGCGCTGACGTAGAACACCGAGCACACCGCGAATACCCACCCGGCCACCGCGGCACCCACCCCACGGCGACGCAACACGCCGACCATAATCACACCGGAAGCGGCGAACCCGAACGGCAAGCAATAGGCCGCCGCGTCACCGGCCAGCGTGGCCGCTCCCAGGGTCAACGTCGCGACCTGGCCATCTCCTGGGCCACCCCCGCGCCGTAGTACCACCGCCGTCGCGGCCCCTCGCATCACGTAGGACAGCACCTCAGCAAGGATCCCCACCACGACCCAACCCGCGCTGACCGAGGACAAGGTGTCGGCGGCGGTGAGCAACTCGTCGCTGCTGTCGAACAACACCCGCACCGCCAGCGCGGCCGCAGCCAACCCGACGACCACCACAACCAGTCGCCGCCACCGCACCTGAGCGCCCCGTGCCACCACCACACCCTCCTACACCCCAGGTGGACACACGAGATCCGCCCTCGATTTTTCAGGAAACCCCCAGCCGGCCACCGCCCATAGCAATGCCGGTTACCGGCCTGAGCAAAAAACCATCAGTGGATGCGGCCAGCGCTGGCACCAACTCACTGGTGACAACGCCGTGCTCGGCGGTGAGTTCGTCGATAATGTCGAAGGAGGTCGCAATCCGGTCAGGCGTGTCGATGGTAATCGTCACCACCGGAACCCGGCGACCCAGTTGCAGCAGGCGATCGCCGTGCGGAGCCGCCTCACCATGGAAACCCCACATTCCACGCAGGACGGTCGCTCCCCGGGCGCCGGAGGACCGCAGCCGGCGCACCAGCGCCCGGTGCACTGGCTGCCCATCGTGCAACACCCGTTCCGAGGTGTAGACCGTCAGCTTCTGCCACACCGCCATCCCGTGCTCATTGGTGGCCGGCGCGGCATGCGGGCGTTCGACGAGCTCGCCGTCACGCTTGCACACCCGAACCCGTTCAACGGTGATCAGCGGTCGGCGCAGTAGACCACCGAGCTCGGGCAGGACCCGGCCGATACGCTCACTCGAGCCGACCGCGACGACCATCATCGGTACGTCGGCGTTGCGTCCGAAAAACCGGGCGCGCCTGCGTTGGCCGTGAGCCGTCCCGTCGACACCCAGCAGGGCGGTAGCCCCCGCGATGCTGCGGCGATGCAGCAGCTCGCACACCGCGGCGAAGGCCGGCACCCGGTACACGCGCTCTTGACGGCCGACGTAGACGGTCAGCTTGACCGCCCCATGCAGATCACCGGGCAGCCGTAGTGGACCGATGCCGCCGCGCAGCATGCGTGCTCGCTCCAGCGTCATGAGCCCGCGCCGATCGATCGCGCGCAGCTCATCCAGCAGGGCCTCGATCCTGGGCCGGGTATCCACCGCGACCGAGACGACCGGCAGATCCTCGGACGAGGTCAGTAGCCGGTCAGTCCGCAGCTGGTGCTTGCGCCCGAACCCCGCCGCACCGCGGAGCAGGATGCTGGTGGCTATCTCCCGCCGGCCGAAGAGGTCCAGCTGGGCGTCGGCGAAGAAAGCCCGGCCGGTCCGGTGCCGCTCACCGAAATAGCTGGTCAGCTTCAGGCAGTCTTCGATCACAGGTGGCTCCCGAGCAGATGGCCCCCGAGCAACTGGCCCAGTGCGGCGGCACCGACCCCGGCGAACAAGCTCACGACCACGTTGGCAGTCAGGCTCAGCATCTGGCGATCTTCGCCGAGGCGTTGGGTCTCGAACATCCAGGTGGAGAATGTGGTGTACGAACCCACAGCGGCGGTGCCGGCCAACAAGGTGCCGTCGTGACTCAACGCCAGGCCAGTGATGAGGCCGAGCAGGACCGAGCCGGAAAGGTTGACCACCAACGTACCGTAAGGGAAGGCGCGACCTGTTCGGGAGGCGATTGCGCCATCGACGACCAGGCGGAGCACCGAACCCGCACCGCCGATCAACACCACCCCGATCCACAACACCACGGTCATGCTCGGACCCGCACCCGTCGCACGAGGGCGGTCGCCAGGTGGATGGCGCCGTAGCCACCGACGACGCTTGCCAACGCGTAACCGACAGCAAGCCCGAAGTGCCGGGCGTCGATCATTCTGAGCAGCTCCACCTGCATTGTCGAGAACGTGGTGAGCCCACCGCACAGGCCCGTACCCAGCAGTGGTCGCCGGTAGCTGGACAGCGGCAACCGCTCCTGCAAACGGGTGGCGAAATAGCCTAACAAGAAGGCGCCGCCCAGGTTCACTGCGAAGGTCACCCACGGCCAACTCGGTGCCGTCGCGGGGTACGCCTCCTCCAGGAGCCCACGACACAGCGCGCCGATGGCACCACCAGCGAAGACCGCCGCTAGCTCACGACGGTCCGGTATGGCCATCATCGTCCGATTCAAACACAACTGCCCGTCGCGCTCGTCGCCGCTACCGGTTGTTCGAGCTCGCCTGGGGCGACGGATGATTCCAGGTTGCCCGGGGCGGTCGTGCTTACCGCCCCGGGCAACCTCGCCCCCTGCGGGACCCCCACGAGTCATCGCCTATCGAGTGTTGCTTGTCACGAAGGCGAGATTGCCTACGAAACATACCAGTGGGTGTGTTTGTACCGCTACCCGAAAGCTCCGCTACCCGAAAACTCAGTACAGCCCAGCGGGCTCCAGGCGGGTAGCTTCGAAACGTCATGTCCAGCACCGGTCCCGCACGACCCGGAGCCGGCGACAGCGATGCTCGCTCACGCCGGGCCACGCTGCAGCCCAGAGCCCGGGCCACCAGGCTGGCTATCCTGACTGCCGCTGCCGAGCACTTTGCCCGGAACGGCTACCGCGCCACCTCGTTGGACAGCGTGCTGGCCGACAGCGGCGGAACCAAGGGGGCGCTGTACTTCCACTTCCCCTCTAAAGAGGCCTTGGCGCGAGCGGTCATCGCCGAGATGATGCAGAGTTGGAGAGGTCTCCGCGAGCAGGTCGACGGTCGCGGTCTGGACCCGCTCTCGGCACTGTTGGCACTGGTCGACGAGATGATCACGCAGCTGATCGACAATCCGATCGCCCGAGGTGGCATGCGGTTGCTCAATGACCTGCCGATGCGCGCCCGGGACACACCCGGGCCCTACAGCGTCAGCGAAGATGACGTTCTCGCTCTGTTGACCCAGTCCGCGCAGGCCGGCCTGCTCCGGGCAGGAATCGACCCGGCACCGCTGGCCCGGCAGATCGTGGCGGTAATAGCCGGCCACCGGCAGATCTGCGAGGCCGTGGACAGCCGCCACCACCTACGCCAGCGTCTTGAGGAAGCCTGGAACCTCCTGCTTCCAGCGATCGCCAGCGATGCATGGCTGGCTGCCAGGCGTGCCGGACGATAACAACTAGGAGACAATAAAGGGCCCCGGCGTCACGGGGGCAACGTGACACCGGGGCCATAAACCCGATCCGCCCGGGCGCGGTCGGACAGATCGGGGGCTTATTGGGGCAGAATTGGCTAACACCGAGGATGTTGGCCGACACTGAGGATCGGCAAAGCCAGACCGGGGGACGCGGTCGCCAACAGGTGGCGACACGGTGCCCCGGTTTCTCTGGAAAGATCAGTCCGGCGACGTGGTGGGTTGCGCACCAGGCGACCGTGGGAGGTCACTGGTGGGCAGGCACAGCAGGTGATGCATCGAGGCAAGCATCGTCTTCGCCAAGCTGGCATTCACCGCGAGGTCCGGGATGTTCTTGGTGCCTGCACCGCCGCCGGTGCCGCCGGTCATGCATGGCGAGGTGGTGGTTGCCGGAGGACCTGCCGGAACCGGCGCCGTAGGGTCATCGCCGAGTGCGAACTGTCTGGAGAAGCGGTCAGTAGCGGGCACGGCGGCGGGGTGAGCTTGGGCAGCGCGCCCTAGCGTGGCCAGCGCGGTGGGGGCGCCGAGAGTGGGCGCAGGTGCCGTTGTGGCTGCTGCCGGAACGGCGGGCTCGGCTGGCGGGACTGTCACGGGCCCGTTGACTGGCGCCTGCGACCGGATACCAGCGCCGTACTTCGCTGGCCCGGACAGCGTCGCCAGCGCATTGGGAGTATTCAGGGTGCTCACAACGGATTGCACAAGGGGTTTCACAACGGTTTGTACCATGGGTTGCACAACGCTGGGCGTCACCGGTGGTTGGCTGGGTCGCGACGGCAGCGAGAGGGTGGAGCGAAGTGTCGTGACGGCCGAGGTGACCGTGGGCGGCGCACCGCGCTGACCGCTGGGCCCATCATCGGATCGCGCCGCCCCGGTACCCGGGTCGCTGGCCAACTGGACCGGACCGGCGCCCGAGGGCACCAGCGTCTCATTCGCAAGGCCGATTCCTGATCCCAGCAGCCATCCTGCGATGACCAGGCCGCCGAGCACGATGACCCGTGACAGCGCGCGCGCCACACCGAGGGGCGCGCATCGCGCGTCACCTACGTCGAGGCTGGCGGCCACGGTTCCCCCTCAACCTTCCGCCCAATCCGGCCTTGCCCGGAGAGTGGTTCCTCCACACTACACGCTGTGACCGCTCAGCGTAAGATCTGTAATGTCTGATACTCGAGATCTGCTTGCAGGGTCGAGGCAATCGACGCTTCCAGCCGGTACTTCCAGCCGGCGGGGCACAATCGCCAGTGTGGAGCTGACCAGCAACGAGCGAGCCAAACAGCGGGGACTGCGCCGGATGAAGGCGGTCGCGCTGGCGTTCCTGCTGGGTGCCGCAGTGGTGTACGTGGTAGCGCGGCTCAACGAGAACCCTCGGGGGGGCTCCGCCCCGTGGGTGGGATACCTGGCGTCGATGGCCGAGGCCAGCATGGTGGGCGCACTGGCCGACTGGTTCGCCGTGACCGCACTGTTCCGCCACCCCCTCGGGTTACCGATCCCGCACACCGCGATCATCCCGCGTAAGAAGGACGCGCTCGGGGAAAACCTTGGCGACTTCGTGGGCGACAACTTTCTCGCCGAGGAGGTGGTGGCCGACAAGCTGCGCCGGGTGGGGATCGGCGGTCGGCTGGCTGGCTGGTTGGCGCAGCCCCGCAACGCCGAGCGCGTCACCGCGGAACTCGCCACCGCGGTGCGCGCCGCGGTGACCGTGCTGCGCGACGATGACGTCTCGGCTGTGCTGGAGAACGCGCTGGTGAAACGTTTCCTCGCGCCCCCGTGGGGGCCACCATTGGGTCGGTTGCTCGATCAGTTGCTCACCGACGGGGCGCATCACAAACTCGTCGACCTGATCACCGAGCGGGCCTATGAGTGGGTACGTGACAACCACGGTGCGGTGTTGCGGGTGGTCAGCCAGCGCTTGCCGGGGTGGTCGCCGAGGTTCGTCGACGAGCTGGTCGCCGACCGGCTGTACGCGGAGGCGTTGGCGTTCGCCTGGGCGGTGCGCACCGAGCCCGACCACCCACTGCGCATGGCGGTGGACACCTTCCTCATGGAGTTCGCCCAGGATCTGCGCACAGACCCGGCGACGATCGAGCGTGCTGAGGCGATCAAGCTGCAGATACTGGCGCACCCCGAGGTTCAGATCCTGATCTCCTCGGGGTGGGATACCGCGAAGAAGATGCTTCTCGCCGCCGCGGAGGACCCGTCCTCAGAACTGCGACGCCGGGTGCGCGACATGCTGGTGGGGTTGGGTGAGCGGCTGCTCGGAGACGCGGAGCTGCGGTCCAAGGTAGACAACTGGCTGCAAGGCGTGGCGGGTTACGTGGTCTCCAACTATCGTGGGGAAATCATCACCCTGATCACCGAGACGGTGCAGCGCTGGGACGCCCAGGAGACCTCCCGCAAGGTGGAGCTACAGGTGGGCCGGGATCTCCAGTTTATTCGGATCAACGGCACCGTGGTCGGTGCTCTGGCCGGCCTGGCCATCCACATCATCTCGCAAGTTCTGCTGTGACGATCGCTGGAAGGTTCGCCTCACTGTGGGCCGGCGGTTGTCTGCGTATCCTGGGCGGGTGCTGCTGCAGTCGCTGGATATCTGGGTCTTCGAGATCCTGTACTGGCTCGCGATCCCGGTTGGGCTTTTCGCGTTCGTTCACGCTGCGCTCCAGCGAGCCGACGCCTACACCGCGACCGACAAGCTGACCAAGCCGGCCTGGCTGGGTATCACCGGCGGCGCCACCGCCGCCCTGTTCCTGTTCGCCCCCTGGGATAGCTTCCTGATGTTCTGGCTGATCGCCCTGGTGGCGGTGTTGGTCTACATCGTGGACGTCAAACCAGCGGTGACGGAGGTGCAGCGCGGTCCCCGCTGGTGAACTCGCCGTCTTGGCGGTGACCGGATCGGCGCAGACCGGTTCGGTGCAGACCGGATAATAAACCATGCGCGAGTGTGCATGTATGGTGTCGCGCATGAGTGACCATGGGCATGGGCATGGTGGCGGACCGTCAGACCGTCGCCGGCTCGGCTGGGCGCTGGCGATCATCTCGGTGGTGCTGCTGGCCGAGGTCCTCGGCGCCGCCCTGACCGGCTCGCTGGCCTTGCTCGCCGATGCCGGACATATGGCCACTGACGTGCTGGGCCTGGCAGCCGCGCTGATCGCCATGGTGCTCGCGCAGCGCCCACCATGCCACCACCGGACTTATGGCCTGGGCCGTGCGGAGATCCTCGCCGCCGCGCTCAACGCGCTGGTGCTCCTGGTGGTGGGCGCGGTGGTGGCGGTGGAGGCGGTGCTCCGGCTGGTCGCTCCGCAGCCAGTCGCGGGGACCCCGCTGCTGGTGCTCGGGACGCTGGGGTTGGTCGGCAACCTGGCTGCCCTGGCGGTGCTCACCCGCGGCGGATCGCACCAGCACGGATCGCACCAGCATGGATCGCACCAGCGCAGCCTCAACCTGCGCGGCGTGCTGCTGGAAGTGATGGGCGATGTGCTCGGCTCCGTCGCGGTGCTCGGGGTGGCGCTGGTGCTGCTCACGACCGGCTGGCGTCGGGCCGATCCGGTAGCGTCCCTGATGATCGCCGCCCTGATCGTGCCCAGAGCGGTGGCCCTGCTCCGTGAGGCGGCACACGTGCTGCTGGAGGGCACCCCGCGAGGGGTGGACACCGCCGAGGTGGACCGGGTGCTGCGCGGCGTGCCGGGTGTGCGTGGCGTGCACGACCTGCATCTGTGGACGATCACCTCGGGCCGGCATGCGGTCTCCGCGCACCTGGTGGTCGACGAGGCGCGGTCGCTGCGCTGCGGGGACGCTTCAGTGCTCGACGCTGCCGCGACGGCGCTGTTCAGCCACTTCGGGCTCACCCACAGCACCCTGCAGGTTGAGCACGCCGAGCACGCCGACCACGAGCACACCTGCTGAGCTCACCGGGCCCGGGTGGCGTCCACCAAGGTGGTATCGCCGCTGACCACCGCGCCGGATGGGCGGCCCCAGGCGGCGCGGTAGAGCGCGTCGGCGAGCCCGACCACCGACGCGTCCGGTTCGGTCACCGCCTCCGTGGCGGTCTGCGGGAGCTGGCCCGCAACCAAGCGCACGGTCCAGACCCGTCCAGCGTCCGCGGCGTGGTAGAGCACCGTGCCAGAGCGCGTACCGGCGGCCCACGCGTCGGTGTGCAGATGGATCAGCCGGGTCAGTACCTCGTCCACTCCATCGGCGGCGAACTCAGGGTCCACCACTGTGCCGGTGCCCGCCGCGGCCTGCGCGTCGATCCGGTGCACGGTGACCTCATGGGCCACCCGGCGCGACCAGAACGCGGCGGTTTTCGGTGCGGTCGGGGTGAAATGTTGCCAGGCCGGGGTGGCCGGGTCGGTGGTCGCGAGCACGTCGAGCATCGTCGCCAACCGGTCGTCGAACAGGGCGAGCACGTCACCGGGCGGCGGCTCGACCCGGGTTGGCGGTGACTGTGGGTCGGCGGCCCGCACCACCCTGATGACCATGTCGAAGACCCGGCCGACGTGCTGGAGCAGCCGCTGCACAGTCCAGCCCGGGCAGGTCGGGACCGGGGTGTTCGCCTCAAGGGACAAAGCGAGCGCCCGCAGCAGCCCAGCCTCCAGGGCGGTCCGTGCCTGGTAATCCGCGAGTTCCACGGTTGACCAGCCTAGGCCGCTAAGGCTCAACTCCGCTGCGCCAGCGCTGCCGGAGATACGTTGGGTCGCTCAGGTTATGTGGGGAGTAGGTGGCGGGCGGCCGCCGCGAAGGTGGTCGCCGGGGGGTATCTCTGCTGTCCGAGCAGGTCCACAGTGCGGTGCAGGCGGGTGATGATCCGACCGGAGCCGTGTCCTGCGTGCACTCCTTGGATGGCCTCACTCGTGAGACTGATGGCCTCGTCGAGTTGGCCACGCTGGGTCAAGACCGAGCCCAAGCCCGCAGCATAGAGAGTCCGGTTGCGCGGAAACGATGCCGTGTCGACACTGGCGAGAGCGGTGCGGGCGGCGACCTCGGCGGACTTACCCTGTTTGGTGATCAATGCGACGCGCGTCTCGTGCCAAGCGAGATCGGCCGGGCCCCAGAAATCCAGCCAGAAGGACTCATCCCCTCCTCGCCCGCGGTCGAGCCACTGGTGGGCCTGACCGAGAGCGTGGGTCGCGGCGCTGCGATCGCCGGTCAAGGCGTGCCCGATGGCTTCCCGCGCCGCCAGCAGGGACAGCAGCGGGAAATGTGCTTGATCGTTGGTCGCGGTTTTTCTGGCGGCCTGGATCAGGTCAACCGCCTCCGCCCCGGCACCCACATCGCTGGCTTGCAGCGCCATCGACGCCAAAGCCGTCACGCGGACGCCAGGCACCTCGGCCACATCGGTGAAATGGCCTGTTTCAAGCCACCATCGGCGCGCCCTGTCCTGCCACCCCGCGTCGTAGGCAAGCCACCCCGCATGCTCCATGGTTGCTGCGGTGACTTTCCGTAGCTCGTGTCCCACCGCAGGCGGGTAGCTACCCCGGCGAAGAGCGTCCTGGAGCCGTCGCGCCATCTCCTCGGTCAGCTCGCAGACGGTGCCGCCGCCGTGACGCTCGTCCAGCTCGTAGAGGCGGCGTAATGCCGTCCAGCACTGGGTCACGTCGGTGGCGTCGATCCGCCCCGGGGTGGCCACGCTCTGCGGCAGCAGCACCGTCACGGCCAGACCCGCGCCCCCGCCAAGGAACTCCCGTCGCTCCACATTACTGAGGATAGGCCGCTGGTCCGGGGCGCTGGCGATACGCAGGACAGCGGGCGGCACCCTGAGCACATCGGCAAGGTCGGTCAGCACCGCAGTGTCCCGCGCGGCGCGGCTCACTCCGCGCTCCATCCGCGAGATGGTGGCCTGGGAGTAGCCGGACCGGTCGGCGAGATTCTGCTGGGTCCAACCGTGGGCTTGGCGGATCAGGCGGATGACCGTCCCCGTCGCGCCTGCCGCAAGAGCAGCGCGACCCTGCGGTGCGAGGAGGACCGCAACGACCACACTGGAATCCATGCTCATGCCACCCTCCCCCATGACCCGGAGGCTTGATCGTTCGTAAAGCGTCGCACACCCTACCGCCAAGCACCCTCGCTCCGTCATAGCCAAACTTGCATACGACCCAGCGCCGCAACCCCCGGCAAGGCCACCGTCGACGCGTGCGCTCATCAAGGAAGACCACCACAGCAACACCGGTTGACTTCCGGGTCAGCCACGACCGGCTGCGGAAGATGCTGCGCGACGCCATGCGGGCGTCCGGGCCCGCCGGTGGTCTCCGCTCGGTGGAATACCGGGCGAGTGCGGCGCTGGAGGCGCTGCTGGCCGCTCATCCGGTGGACCAGCGGGGCCGGTGCACCTTGTGCCAGAATCCGGGGACGGGGTTCGGGTTCCGCCGCCCTCCCTGCCTGATCTATCTGACGGCGCGGTACTGGCTGCGCCAAGTCTGATGACGGCGCCGCACTGTCCCCGGCCCCGCCGTGTTCCGTCCGGCAATCCTGCACCGCCTCGCGACCGGGCAAGTACCCGGCTTGCCTGCGGAGACATGACGTGACAAATCAAACTAGTGCTACGGGGAGTTGGTGATGAGCACCGAGAACGGTCACCGCACTCCCGGTCCTGCGGCGGTGACCAGGGTCTGGCCGGCGGTACTATTGCGATACCGATCCGGTACCATCGGGCATACCGCGCGTGTCGTGCACTTGGTGCCTCTAGTCCCCGGAAGCCAGGCTGCCAGCGCTGTGGTCGCGTTCTGCGGGGCACTGCTGCGCCGGGACTTTGTGGAGGCGGTCAGGTCCGGCCAGGGCACGCTCTGCGCCCTGGGTGTGATCAATCACTGCAACACCAGCTCACCACCACCGGCCGACACGCTGGCCGCAGTGCTTCCGGGCGGGGTCATCAGCCACGAGACCGATCCGCAGAGAGCTGCGGGCTGTTACCGCGCCTGGGGCTGGCCTGTGAGACTGCGCGGTAACCAGGTGTGGCTCAACCTCGAACCCGACACCGTCACGTTGACCATCCCTGTGTCGCTGGCCGTGCAGGCCACCAAGATCCTCCATCGGTGGCGCTGTCGCTCCCTCGCACTGATCCATCCCGACGCGCCCGAACACCGGGTAGTGCTGGCCGGACAACGTCATAGCGTGGCACCGCCCTACCCACGCAGCGTGCACCGGACTACCGGCACCCTGCCCCTACCCCCCACCGTGACGCCCTGCGGACCGCTCACCTGGGTGCGCCCAACCCCGAGCGAACGCGCTTTCTCTATGCGGGGAATTCGAGGTATTCGCGGCACTGCGCACCGCCGCGCTACGAGACCCACCCGTCTCAAGAGCAGCTCGCCCCACAGCGGGTCAGAAACGACCTGTTCGCCTGGGATGTCTTTGTACCGGTCTCTCGGCAGCGTGCGGTCCGAGCAGCTGTCGTTGCGGGTCCGTTCGTGAGTCGTGAGTGGTGTACTGAGTGGGTGTCTCGGTCTTTACTGAGGCCCGCGTCGGGTGTGCGGGTACGAATCAGGTGGCCAACTGCGGCGGTGCGGGCCGTGTTCGCGCACGCGAGGGAGGCGATCGTGGCCGCCGCCGGAGAGTTGTGGCCCGGCGAGCTGGTGTGCTGGCGGGCGCACGTTCCGAGCGTGACCAGTTACGTCCATTAGGTCCGGGTTGGCGACCGAAGCTTGGTCGCCAAGTACAGCGTGCTGGGGGTGTCGCTGGTGTCGCTGGCGCGTGGCGCGCACGGCGGCGTCGAGGAGGTGCTACAAGCGCAGCGCGGCTATGTTCGCGCCAACACCGCTCTGCTGGTCCGCGAGGTCGGGCAGTTGCGGTTGCTGCGCCAGCTCGGGATGCGGGTATGTGTGCCGGCTGGGTACGCCCACGGTGTGTTGTTCACCGAGGCGGTCCCGGGAACGCCGCTGGATGAGGCGCTACTGGCCGACTCGGCGCGGGCCGGTGAGCTGCTGGGGCGAGTGTGGGCTCCGCTGGCCGTGTTACACGGACAGCCGGCAGCCGGGTGGCCGGTGATCGGGGAGCGGTCGATTCTGGACACTTTCGACCGCAAGTTCAGCAGCGACCACTACCTGGACGAGTTGGCCGGCGAGATGGTCGATCCGAGTCAGGCCGGCGCCCTGCGGGCAGTGGTGGCCGTCCTGCAGCGCATCCCGCGCCCGCCAGTGGCGGGTAGCGCGTTGGCGTTCGGAGATGTCAAACCTGAGCATATCCTCGTCGGCGTCGAGGGGCAGTCGGTGTACCTGGATCCCGGAGTGTTGGTCGCGCCGGCCAGCGCGGACGCCGCACGGTTGGTGTGCCGGCTGCTGCTGTGGCTGTGGTCCCGCCCGCCCGCGCCCGATGTGCGCGCCGCGATCACCGATGGGCTCGAGGAGTTCGTGGCCAACCGGCTCGCCGCCCGCGCTGTAGGGAACCCGCGCGAACTGATCGCCCTGATCCTGCTGGACGCGATCAACATCCTGTCGACCTACATATCGGCGCCGGCCACCCTGC
>JBATXM010000128.1:0-38086 GCA_049673305.1 Pseudonocardiaceae bacterium
GCAGCCCCGACTCACTCATCGCCATGGCCGACCTCACCCGAGGCGGCCTCTGCCCACCACTCCCCGGACGATCATGACAGCTACCCAAAGTGACCGAAAAGTTACCCACAGTAATATCAGTAGAGCCGACCAAACCCGTACCATCACCAAACCCAAGACCGTCATCGATATCGCCCACGACATCACCAACCCGCATTTCCGGTTCCTCGCCCAATTCTACGTATGGGGGCACTGACTTCACGAGCGCCCGCAGCCACGTCCGCGCAGTGGCCCACCGGACCGCTAAAAGGTTCCACTTGGC
Organism: Pseudonocardiaceae bacterium; assembly: GCA_049673305.1. Taxonomy (GTDB): domain Bacteria; phylum Actinomycetota; class Actinomycetes; order Mycobacteriales; family Pseudonocardiaceae. Next base: position 302 of record JBATXM010000128.1, read on the forward strand.
GGTCCGTGAGCCTCCGGAACAGCTAAAAGGTTCCACTTGGCGGTTTGTGTGCGCGGGCTGGAGCCGGGCGAGGGGCGCTGGGTGGCGGCAGAACCGACACCGACCCCACTCATCAATCGGATGCTCCCTGAGCAGCGAGTACAGGGTGGCCATCGCCCGACTCTCGATGGAGCAGATCCCGCCCGCGCCGCGCGAGGACTGCCCCCCGCCCACCACGAACCTGTTCAGCACCTCAGACAGCACGCGACAGTTCCGCTGATAGTCGTATGCGCTCAGACTGCCCCTCTGCTCCAGACCGGAACCACGACTATGGCTTTGCGGTGGATGTCGTCGCTGCCTGCGATACATGTCTGAATTATCGCGTGGCGGGTACGACTGGTCGCTACAGTGCACGACGCGCGGCAGAGAGCTTGAGCGCGCCGGGCAGTAAAGGAGGGGGAGGGTCATGGAAGACCACTCGCGCACGGTCATCGCGGTGCTTCTCTCGCCGCAGGGTCGGGCTGCTGTAGCAGCGGGTGAGACCGGAACGCTTGTCCGCCTGATGCGCGAAGCACGGGGGTGGACTCAGAGCGACCTCGCCGACCGGTCGGGTTACTCCCAGCCAACGATCTCTCGCCTGGAGCGCGGCACGAGCCGCGCCGCGCGGGACACGGTGGTCCTGGCCGACGTCGCGCAGGCGCTGGGAGCGCCTGTTGCCGCGCTGGGTGTCTCCGGTCCGCTGGACGACCCTCCTATGCTCGACAACGTGGAGCGACGTGATTTGCTCGGTGGTGCCGCGAGTCTGGCCGTGACAGTGCTGCTGCCGAGGGGTGTCGCCACCCCTGGACGGATCGACACTGGTCAGGCCGTCCAGTGCTGGACGGCACTGCGCCGCCTGTTCGAGCTGGACGACTGTCAAGGGGGCGCCACCGTCTACCCGGTGGCGGAGGGGATAGCGCAACGGCTGCAGGACGCCCTGCGCCGGGGAAGTTACTCGTCGGCGGTCGGACGCGAGCTGCAGAGCGTCACAGCGGCGACGATGGAGCACGCGGGGTGGCTGGCTTACGACGCTGGCTGGCAGCAGAAGGCGCGCCAGTGGTGGCTGGAAACGTGTCACTTTGCTGAGCTGACCGACGTTCCCGGCGCCCGGGTAACGGCATTGGCGTCGATGGCCCTGCAAGCCAGCAACACCCCGGGTGGCGGCCGAGAGACGGTGTCCCTGGCCCGCGCGGCGAGAACCGTCGCGAAGAAAGATCAGTCGCTGGCACCGACTCTGCTGTCCGTTCTCGCGGCGCGGGAGGCCGTCGGGCACGCCCAAACAGGTGATCGTGGCGCCGCTGTCACCGCCATCGGCGAGGCCCGCCAGTGGCTCGACCACGGGCGACGCGGCGATGAGCCCTTCTGGCTGGATTTCTGGGGTCCGGCCGATCTCGCGTGGCACGAGACCCGGGTGGCGTTGGTCGGCAGGAACGGCAAATCCGCCGAGGTAGCCGCGCGAGCCGCGCTGGCCAGCAGTGCCGCCGACGCCTTCCCCCGCAACCATGTCGTATACACCGTTGGTCTCGCTTCGGTGCTGACTCAACTCGGCCAGCTCGACGAGGCCATCAGTGTCGCCAGTGACGCCATTCACGGAGTACAGGAGATCCGAGGCTCCGGTCTGATCATCGCCGACCTGCGCCGCACTGTTGACCTGCTCGGGCAGCAGAAGTACCCGCCAGCGACAACGTTCGCTACCGCCGCTCGCCGGCTTCTCCCGGCGTCGCGATGACCCCGAGCAACCCCCTCGGCTGGCCACCACGGATCTCCTCCAGGATCAGCGGGCCGATCTCGGTGACGTCGCCGGCCCCCATCGTCAACACCAGGTCCCCGGGCCGGACCAGCCGGGCCACCGCCCCCGCAACCGCCATCCAGCTCGGCTCCCTGCACACCACGGCGCCAGCTTCCCGAGCCGCGTGCGCGACAATGTGGCTCCCCACACCGGGAATCGGGTCTTCCCGCCCCTGGTACACCTCCATGATCACCGCGAGATCACTGCTCGCGAGGACCTTCCCGATCTCCTCCCCCAACGCCTGGGTGCGACTAGGCAGATGTGGCTGGAACACCACCACAACACGGCCGGAATCTCTCACCACCTGGCGGGCCGTCTCCAGGTCTGCGGCGATCTCGGTCGGGTGGTGCGCGTAACTGTCCACCACGAGCACGCCCCCTGCCTCGCCCATGCGGGTGAAGCGGCGCCGGATGCCCTGGTACCCGCCCAGCGCCAGGCCCATCGCCGCCGGGTCCACGCCCAGCGCCAAGCCGACCGCAAGCACGCCGGTGGCGTTGTGCGCCATGTGCCGGCCCGCAACGTTGAGGACAAAGGTGACCTCGCAACCGCTGGAAAACCGCACCGTCGCCTCGCTGGAGAACCCGTGAGACACGACCTTCACCAGGTGCACGTCCGCGCCTGACGCCTCCCCATAGGTGATGACCGTCAACTCGGGGGCGGATTCTCGCAGCCGCCCCACCAACTCGCGCGATCCGGCATTCTCGGCGGAGGTGACCAGTGTCCCGCCGCGCTGGAAGCCGTGGGCAAAGGTCAGGTAAGACTCGAGGTGCTCCTCCAGCGAGGAGTAGTGATCGTGGTGATCCTCCTCCACGTTGAGGACGATCCCGACCTCCGGGCGCAAGTAGTGGAAGCTGCGGTCGGACTCGTCCGCCTCGGCGAGGAAGATGTCCCCGGTCCCGTGGTAGGCGTTGCTGCCCGGCTCGTTCAGTTCCGCGCCTAAGGCGAACGAGGGGTCCAGCCCCAATCCCTGCAATGCCACGGCGAGCATGGCCGTGGTACTGCTCTTGCCGTGCGTGCCGGCCACCGCGACCGAGCGGTAGCCGGCCATCATCGCAGCCAGCGCCTGCGCCCGGTGTACCACGTGTAGGCCGCGTTCCCGGGCCGCTGTGAGCTCGGCGTTGCGTTCCCCGATGGCCTGCGAGATCACCACGCAGCTCGCGTCACGCACCTGCTTGGGATGATGCCCAAGGTGGATCTGACAACCGATCTGACGCAGGGCCGTGATGATGGTCGTCTCCGTGACGTCGCTGCCGACGACGTTAGCCCCGCGCTGGGCCAGGATTCTTGCCAGCCCGGACATTCCGATCCCGCCGATGCCGATGAAATACGGGCGGCTCAGGTCGACCCGGGAGACGGCGGACAAGACTAGATTGACGTGCCGGTGGCTGGGCGGCTGACGAAGGGAACGACGGCAACCGTGACGTTGTCGTGACCGCCGCGCAGGAGAGCAAGCTCGACAAGCCAGCGCGCCGCGTCGAGCGGGGCTTCGAGCGCGTCGTCGGTAAGCTCCTCCGAGAGCTCTTCGACGGTGTCGAAGTAGTTCCACAGCCCGTCGGTGCAGATCACGACCACGCCGGGTCCCTCAGGCTCGATCGTGACGACATGGGGCTCGACCTGATCGGCGTCCTCGCCCAGCCACGCGGTGATGGCGTGCGCGCGCCGGTCAGCGGCCGCCTGGGCTGGGCTGAGCGTTCCGGCCGCCAACGCCTGGGTCAGCCAGGAGTCATCCGTGGTGAGTCGAGTTGGCGCCGTGTCGGTGTGCTCCTGCGGTATCCAGTAAGCGCGGCTGTCTCCCACCCAGCCGACTGTGACCTCGTCCTCAGTGACGATGGCTGAGACGAATGTGCAGGCCGGGGCACTGCCGTCGGCCCCGTCACAACTGGCCAGTTCGGTAACGGCCCTATCCGCTGCGTGGATGGCATCCCGAGTCGCGGCAGCCGGACCCTCCTCAGCGCACAGGGCGGCCACCAGCGTATCGGCGGCGGTCTCGGCGGCGGTCTCGGACGCCTCGTCGGGACGATCGGATGACGACACCCCGTCGCATACGACCGCCACCGTAACGCCATGCTGCGCCGACCCGGTGCCGGTGTGAAGGTAGATGTCACGTAGCGCTAGCGCGTCCTCGTTGCGATGGCGCCGCCGGCCTCGATCGCTGATCCCCGCGGCGCTCCCGACTTTGAGCTCCACCCGGTCCCGCCACAGGTCCGCCACCCAGGCACCGCAGTGCTCGCAGTACCGGTCCCGATGGCCCACCGGCTCGGCACACTGATGACAGAATTGGTCGGATACCGGGTCAGCTTCCGGTGACAGTGGCATCGAGGAAACTTCGCACCGCATCAACGCCACCTCCGGAGCTTGTTCACCCGTGCAGACGGCGAAGATCTGCTACGCCACCGTCAGGTCAACCACCGCTCCAGGATACGCTACCGGGAGGATCGCCGCTCATGTCCAGCTCCGGTTGCGGCAGTCGTTGGCCTGGTCGACGAAGATGATCCGCTGCGCCTTGGTGGAGGCTAGCTTGGCGAGTCTGCGGTAGGCCAACTCCAGCCGCTCGCGCACGCCGCACTCGTTGAGGGGGTGACCGAACAGGGTGGCCGGGATCAGTATGGTTGCCCTCGCTGACCACGGCCGGCCCGCGTGCTCCCAGCTCAGAACGGTCTCGAGCACTTCCGCGACCGCCTGCTCGCGCCGCCAGTCGTCAAGCTCCAGAGTGGCCAGCTGCTCGGCGGCGGTGAAGAAGTCGGCGACTGGCGCTTGCCCGGCAGGGCAGCCGCGAGCCCGGGTCAGGATCGCGCACAGCCGGGCCGGGACGGCGTAGCGGGAGCTCGCGGGTACGGTCTCCAGCGTGGCGGCCGTGCCAGCAATATCACCGAGGGCGAAGCGGGCCCGGGCCAGCCCGACTGCGGCCCGCACATAGGACCGGTCGGTTCGCCACACGGTCTCGAAGTACCGCGCGGCGAGCTCGAGGGCACCCTCGCGCCTCGCGCACACCGCCAGCGCCAGCTTGGGCGCGGCCTCCCCCGGTAGCGCGTCAAGCACCGCAGCGAAGTGCTGCCGGGCGGCGTCGGCGTCGCCGTCGACCAGCGAGTGCAGCCCTCGGTACCAGTCCACCCGCCAGTCACCGGGCTGCTGATCGGCCAGCGCGTCGAGGTCCTCGCCAATGCCAAGACGGCGCAGCTCGATCCGGGCGCGCACCACCCGCAGCCGCGTCTCCAGCGACGGGTCCGGCAAGGCGGCCAGCACCCGCTCGGTCTCATCAGGACTCTCGGTGCTGATCGTGGCCAGCAGGCCGGCGTGCGGGTCGGTGGGATCGACCTGTGGGTCGGGCAGGGCCAGCGCCGCGGCGACCGGATCCGGGGCCTCGGTGGGGAAGGTGTCCGGATCGACCCCCACCACCCGCAGCTCCGGACCGAACAGGGTCGAGGTGGCGGGGAACGGCCGGTCCTCCTGGACCGCGCGGATCTCCCGCAGCACACCTTCCAGCTGTTCAGCCATGTCCGCCGCAGAGGTGAACCGCTGATGCGGGTCGGGGTTGGTCGCGCGGCGCAGCAGCCCGGCAAAGGAAGGGTGCCGAGCCAGCAACTCCACCTCATCCGGGCTCGGGATCGGCTCATTATCCACAAATCCCGGGAATGGGAAGCTGAGTACGGCCATCATCCGCGCGACGCTGTAGAGATCCGTCGCGACCGACGGGTAGTGTATCTCGATCGTCGGGTCCAAGTAGCCAGGTTTACCCCATACGAGCGGATTATCCGTGTCGTCGATCCGGCGGACCGCGCCAAGGTCGATCAGCTTGACACCACTGGTGGAGTGGAACACGTTGTCCGCAGACACGTCGCAGTGCAGCAGACCAAGCTGCACGTGCAGGTGCTCCAGCGCCGCCAGCACGTTCAGCGCGAACCCGCAGACGTAATCCACCCGCAGGTATGGGTCACCCTCCGGACGCTCCTCGCGCAGCTGCTCGAGCGAGTGGCCGCTGAGGCACTCCATCACGATGTAGTCGACATTGTGGCCGGTGAGCGGGTGCGGATGGTGAACCACGGTATGCACGGTGACGATGTTCGGGTGGCTGGCTTTGGCCAGCGCGGCCAGCTCAGCGACTGCGGCCTGGCGATTGTCCGGGTCCTCGGAGTTGATCAAGCCCTTGAGCACCACCCGGCGCTGAACCCGGCAATCCCAGGCCCGGTACACCCAGCCCAGTCCACCACGGGCGATCGCCCCCTCGATCTCGAACTGGCCATCACCCACCAGCGTCCCGGGTGCCAGCAATGGCCGGAAGGTGTACTCGGTCCGACACTGTGGGCAGAAGCCCTCGGCTTGGCCGGGCCGACCGTTGCGGGCCCGGCCCACCCGGTGGCCACATTCGGGATTCGGGCAGAACCGCTTGCGCTCGGACACTTCAAGGCCATCGAGCACCGGCGGCATCAGATCACCTGGAGGCATCTCGGGCAGCCTGACCAGAGCTTCCCGACGCGGGCTCCTGGCCACCGGCCGTGCGGTGGGCTGGCGGTAGTCGATCATAGCGTCAGTCCCGGTATTGCGGTGTCGGCAGTGACGCTGGCAGGCCCAGTGGGGCCAGCCAGTGCTCGTAGCTCGTCTGCCACCGGCCGTCTTCGACGCGGCGCTGCAGCACTGCGTTGACGAACCGCACCAGGTCGGGACTGTTTTTGTTAATTGCCACGCCGTAGGGCTCTGCGGTGAACCGAGGGCCGACAATCTTGGTCTGGGCGTCCTGCGTGGTCATGCCGGCCAGCAGGATGTCATCGGTGGATACCGCATCGACGTCACCGAGCTGGAGCAACATCAGGCAGTCCGTATCGGTGGCTACGCCGACCGGGATCGGCTTGGCGGAGGCGGCCTGGATCGTTTCCAGCGGTGTCGAACCAGTGGCCGCGCAGACCCGCTTATCCCGCAAGTCGTCCAGGCTCGTGACGGCCGAGTCACGGTTTACCAGTACTCGTTGCCCCGCTTCGTAGTACACGGTGCTGAAATCCACCAGTTCACGCCGCTGACAGGTGATGGTCGCCGCAGCAATCGTGAGATCGACCTGGCCCGACCTCACGATTTCGAACCGATTGGCCACGGGCAGCGGTTGGAATACCACTCCCTCGCGGTTACCGAAGATTGCCTCGGCGATATCCCGCGCGATGTCGACGTCGAATCCCTCCAGCCGCAGGTTCACGTCTTTCACGTCCCGGGAGGCGACCGGGGGGGTGTCCTCAAGGACGTTGACGGTCAAGTAGCCCCGCTTCGCGATTTGGGCCATCGTGGACCCGGCAGGCATCTGACCCGGGGCCGGCAGCGGGCCCTGCGGACGCAGGCTGGCTAGCAGATTCTGCTGGGTGCAATCCGATGTGGCTGGTGGCTGCCCAGAACCTACCGTCACCGGGACCGGGTGGCCCGACCATGGGTCGGTGACCGTTGCGGCCAGCATTATGGCGGCCAGCGCCGAGCAGGCGAGCATGAATCGGGTACTCACTGGTACTCCTCCAGCCGCTGCTGGACACCCCAGGCAACCCCGACCGCCGAGATGAGGGCCAACGCGACGGTCACGAACGGCAGGCCAGTAAGCCAGCCTCGGGCGCGCTCGATGTCCTTCTCAAAGGTTCCGCGCTCGTACTCGATGGCGGTGGTGAGTGCCATGTTGAGCTGGTCGAATGCCGTGGCTGCACCGGGCTGGTTGGTCTTCACCGCAGCATCGACCGCCTGGATGTACTTCCCGGCGTCGTCCAGTTCCCGGACCTCCTGGTGTGCCGTGGCGTAACCGTGGGCGTCGGCAACCGCAGCCTGCACCAGAGCCTTACCATGCTGGTCAGTGGCGAAGTGCTGGGCCGAGCCCAGCACGCCGTTGCTCGTTACGAGCTCATGCATCCGAGCTGTGAACTTCGGCTCGATGGGATCGCCGGTGCGATCCACCAGCTCGAGGCTCTCGAAAGCACGAGCTTGCAGCGCTGCGATCTGCGCCGGTGCTAGCGCATCGGACACCGACCGGCTGTGCCCGAATGCACCCGTCAGCGATTTACCCGAGGCCACCCCCGTGACCGTCCACCACACCAGGCCGGTGATCACTGCCGCACTGGCGATGACCAAGCCGATGTTCACAACCCGGTGCGTTCGCCGGAACAGGAAGACCTGCGCCCAGATCAGTCCGGCTAGGCTCACCATGCAAGACGCCAGCGCGACAACCGGCACCGACCCGGCCAGCCGGTAGGCATCGTCGAGCCGTGCGGCCTGCCGTTGTTGCAGTTCTGCAGCCACGGGCAGGATCGAGTTCTGCATCAAATCCGAGGCGCTCCGGAGGTAGGACACCCCGACCGCAAAACCCTCCCGATTGTTTGCCCGAGCTCGCTCGACGAGGCCGGTGTAGACCGGCAGCTGAGTGGTGATGTCGGTGATCCGCTTCGTGGTCACCGGCTCTCCCCCGGCTTGAGTGCTGGCCTGCGCCAGGCTCGCCGTGGCGTCGGCCAAGTCTCTGCCATAGTGAGTCTGTATCTCAGCGGGTTCCACACCGCCGGACAAGTACCCAGCCGCCACCGTGGCGTCCGCTTCAGCCAGCGACCGGTACAGCCTGGTGACGGTGTCATTGAGCGGCTCGACGTTCTTGGCGATGTCGCGGGTGGTGTTCACCTGGACGATCGCGGCGAAGAGCCCGACGCCGCCGACGAACAACACCCCGAGCACCAGGAAGATCTGGGCCACCCGGAGCTTGCTGGGCGTGGTGTCCCAGTCTTGGTAGAACGCCACACTACCCACCCTAGCCAGCGCCAGCCCTCATCTCCTCAGTTCCCACACGGCCACGAGCAGCGCCAGGCACACCAGCCCCGTCGCGCTGAGCAGAGCTGCGGCGATCGCGTCCTGGTAGCTGCCGTGGTGCGACAGCACGCCGGAGAACACCGCGGCCAGGGTGCCCGTCCCGATCGCCGATCCGATGCGTTGCCCGGTCTGCAGCGCTCCCGCCGCGACGCCGCCCATCCGGGGTGGCACGCGCTCCAGGGTCAGCGCGATGTTCGGCGTGATCACCGCGCCGCCCCCGACACCCGCCACGAGCAGCGGCAGCGCCATCATCCACGCTGCCGACGCCGCAGCTGCGGCGTGCAGCACCAGGGCTGCGCCAACCAGCCCGATCACGACACCGACTAGCCCCACCACTGTCACCCAGCGGCCATACCTGATCACCAACCGGCCGGCTACCGCAGCCGACGCCGCAGACCCGAGCGCGAACGGCGTCACCGCGAGCCCGGATTGCAACGGCGTGTATCCCAGCCCATGCTGGAAGTACAGCGCGAACACCAGCGAGATCCCGCTGTAGCCGACGAAGTACACCAGCCCCAGCGTGGCCCCCGCCGGGAAGCCGGGCGTGGCGGAGAGCAACCGGGTGTCCAGCAACGGCATCCGATCGCGCCGCATCATCCACCGCTCCCAGCGAAAGAACAGCGCAACCAGCACCGGTGCCAACCCGAACAGCCACCACAGCCGGTGTAACCCACCGCTGTCGACCTGCACCAGCGGTAGCAGCAGACACAGCACCCCGGCGCCGAGCAGCAGCGCGCCCACCACGTCAATGTGTGCTGCCACCGATGCTGCGCCGCGTTGCCGGGCGGGCATCAGGCGCCACGCCGCCACCAGTGCAATCAGGCCGATCGGGACGTTGACAGCGAAAACCCACCGCCAGCCTTCCTGCTCCCCCGCTGCGGTGAGGATGAGACCGCCGAGCACCGGTCCGACCGCCGTGGACAATCCGACCGTGGCGCCGAAAACGCCAAAAGCCTTGCCCCGCTCCGCGCCGTGGAACAGCACCTGGATCAGGCCCGAATTCTGCGGGGTGAGCATTCCTGCGGCGATTCCCTGCAGCAGCCGAGCCACGACCAGCAACTCCGCGCTGGGCGCTGCCCCACAGAGCGCGCTGGTCACAATGAACCCACTCAGCGCGACCAGGAACATCCGCCGCTGCCCCAGGGCGTCGCCCAGCCGCCCGCCCGCCACCAGCACCAGTCCGAAGACAAGCGCGTAGCCGGACACCACCCACTGCGTCTGGGCCATTGAGGCACCCATGCTCCGCGCAATGGAGGGCAGCGCGACGGTGACGATGCTGACGTCGAGCAGGGCCATGAAACCCGCCAACTGGGTAACCGCGAGGGCTCGCCAGCGATGAGGGTAAGCGACCAGGCCGACGGTAGCGGCTTCCGAACGAATGCTCATCACTTCATCCCCGGTGAACAGCGCGTTCGCGCTGTAAGATCAGCGACGTGAGAGGGTGCGGGTGATCCGCAGCGCTGCTGCGGCGCAGGAGGTGCGCCAGGCATTCGCCACCGGCGCGATACTGGACCTCGCTGGTGTTGACGTGCCGGCCGCCCTCCTTGTTCGGTTGCTCGCCAGCGCACCGCGAGGTGCCGAGGGGGCAGCACCGCTGGATGTTGCGGGGCTGATTCCCGCGCTGCGGCTGGCCAACGCGATGGTCAGCGGCCCCCTGCAGCTACCCGGGGTGACGGTTTCCGTATTGGTCGAATTCACTGGTTGCACCTTTGATGAGCCGATTGACCTGTATGCCGCGAATCTCACTGGCTGGCGCCTGACCTGCTGCGCACTGCCCGGTCTCCAGGCGGCCAACGTGCGGGTGCACAGCGAGCTGACGCTGGAGAACTGCACCGTGACCGGGTTGGTCGTGTTGTCCGAGGCCCAAGTTGAGGGCAACATCGATCTGCGCGGCACGCGATTGACCGGCCCTGGCGGTGACGCGGTGGAAGCCTCCGGGGTGCGGGTCGGCGGCAACCTGCGCTGCGATCGGGGATTTAGTGCCCAGGGCAGGGTGGTGCTGGCGGGCGCTTCGGTCACCGGAAACGCGATGTTCTCCGGAGCGGCGTTGCAGGGCAGTACCGATCCGGACGAGCCGGCGGTGCTCGTGCTCCCCCGGGGAAGCGCCGATGCCACCGCGGCGCTGGTGGCCGACCGCCTCGCAGTAAACGGCAACCTGCTGCTCGACGCGGGGCTCACCGCTCTTGGGAGCGTCCGGCTGACCAACGCCCGGGTCGGGGGCTACCTGCAACTTTCCGGCGCGAGGCTGGCCAGCTCGGTCCAACCCGGCGCCGGCAACGGTGATCAGTCGCGACCCTTGCCGGTGGCGCTGGCCGCCGACGGTCTCGAGGTGCACGGTGACCTGGAGGCGCGCCGATCACGCCGAGGAACAGGAGAGGACTTCGGTGCGCTGCAGGCGCGGGGGCAGCTTCGGTTGGTCGGCGCGCGGGTGCACGGCAGCGTGGGCCTGACCGGTGCCCGGTTGCGCGCTCCGGGACTGGACGTGCTGTTCGCCGACCGGCTGTGGGTCGGCGGATCGCTTTTCCTTCGCGGGATGGTGGCCGCAGGTTCCATCCGATTGCATCACGCACACATCGGGTCGACCCTGGACTGCACCGGCTCCCGCCTTGAGGAGCCGCGATGCCGGCCGGATGGCACGATCAAACCGTCGCTTGACGCCCGGGCCATCACGATCGGCAAGGACATGTACGCCAGCCGTGGGTTCATCGCCACGGGGGGTGTGCGGCTGAGCCTCGCCGAGGTGTCAAAATCGGTGAGCTTCGACGGTGCCCGGCTCGGCGGACCGGGTCCGGGCGTCGCGGCGTTGCGCGCTCGCTGCCTGACCTGTCAGGAGCTGAGCCTGCGTTTCGCCGAACCGCCGCGCGGTGAGGTCAGTCTCGCCGGGGTGGTGGCCAGCTCGCTCTTCGACGACAAGCAGCTGTGGAGCACCGATGGCACGGTGGACATCGAGGACTTCCAGTACCAGTCGCTGACCGCTTCGCCCGAGGTGGACGTGGACACCCGGCTGCGCTGGTTGAACGGCGTGCTGCCCGGCTATGACCCCAGCCCTTACGACCGCCTTGCCGCAGCCTATCGCGACTCCGGTCATGACGATCTCGCCGACACGGTGCTGCTGGCCAAGCAGCGGCACCGGCATACCGCGCGCGGACCGGCAGGAAGGGTCTGGGGATGGCTGCAGGAATGGACCGTTGGTTACGGCTACCGCCCATGGCGGGTGGCGTTGTGGCTCGCGGTGTGCTGGCTGCTCGGGTCGCTGTGGTTCATGGACCATCAGCTGACCCGGCTCCACAACGACCAGGACCCGTCGTGGCAGCCGGTGATCTACGTCGCTGACCTGCTGGTCCCGGTGGTGAACCTGGGCCAGAACGGGCTGTGGCGGACCTCAGGGGCATCAGCCTGGATAGCCAGCGGGCTGACCACGGTGGGCTGGCTGCTGCTGTCCACCGCGGCGGCGGGGGTAACGCGGATCCTCACCCGCCGCTGATCGAGCTACTCACCACTCGACTGCCAAGGCCCGCGACGGGGCCATCGAGCCGCAGAAGGACCCCTGGCCTAGAGGTGCAGCCCGCATTCAATCTTGGCGTGGCCAAGCCACCGCCCGCTGCGCGGATCCGATCCCGGGGCCGGCTTGGCGGTGCACGGCCGGCAACCGATCGACAGGTAACCGGCCGGTACCAGCGGGTTCACCAGCACATCGTGCTCGGCGATGTAGCAGTCCATGTCCTCGTCGCTCCAGGCAGCCAGCGGATTGATCTTCACTAGGCCGTTGCGCTCATCCCAGGTGATGACCGGCGTATCCGCCCGGGTCGGCGCGTCCACCCGGCGCACCCCGGTCACCCAGGCGTCATAGCCAGCCAGAATCCGCTGCAGCGGCACCACCTTGCGCAGTGCGCAACACCGGTCCGGATCTCGTTCAAACAGCCGTGGACCCTCGCTGGCGTCCTGCTCGGCCACTGACTGCTCCGGCACCGCGTTGACGATGCGCACGTCGTAGGTCTGCGCCACCGCGTCGCGGGTACCGATCGTCTCGGCGAAGTGGTAGCCCGTCTCCAGGAACAGTACCGCCACGCCGGGATGCGCACTGGCCGCCAGGTCCACCAGGACCGCGTCCTGCATATTCGACGCGACAATCATCCTGTCACCGAACGTCTGCGCCGCCCATTCGAGCACCTCCTGAGCGGTGGCCTCCGCAAGCTCCGCCACGCCCGATTCGGCTGTTTTTCGCAGATATTCCGGTTTGCCCATGGACATCGCCTACCTTCTCACTACGACCCGGCCAGCACTGGCCTCCTCCTTACTACCACTGCAAGAAGAACCGGGCTCACCTTTTCAGCAACCGAACTTCGAACGAATCGCGCAATGCGTCACCGAGGAGGTTGAAGGCGACCACCACGACGACGATGGCCAAGCCTGGCGGGTAGATCAGCCACCAGTAGCCGTCGTAGGTGTAGTTGATGCCATTGGAGAGCATATCCCCCCAGTTCGCGGCCGGCGGCGGTACGCCGAGACCGAGGAAGCTCAGCGCAGCCACGGTCAAGATCGCGTCGGCCACCTGGAAGGTCGCGTTCACCACCACGGTGCCGATGACGTTCGGCGCGATGTGCCGGAGAACCGCGCGCAACGGACCGCCGCCCATCAGTCGTACCGATGTCACGTAGTCCCTGGTCCGTAAGGTCAATGCCTGACCACGCACCAATCGAGCCGGACCGAGCCACGAGATCAACGCGATCACGAGGATCAGCAGCCCGATGGTGGGTCGCGCGATCGAAGCGAGGAACAGCAACAGGAACAGCGTGGGCACCGCGAGCAACGCATCAACGATGCGCATCATCGCGGAGTCGATCAAGCCACTTGCGTACCCGGAAATCGCGCCCCACAACGTGCCGAAGACGGTGGCCAGCAGGGCGGCGGCGATTCCCACCTCGAGCGAGGACTGGCCGCCGACCATCAATCTGCCGAGCTGGTCGTAGCCAACCTCGTTGGTGCCCAAGGGATGCGCGCCCGATGGCGGCAGCGTGGCCTGGGACAGGTCGATATGTATCTGGTCGGTGTGATAGATCAGCGGGCCGAGATAGCAGAACAGAATGAACAGCACGACCATACCGAGGCCGACCACCGCGAGCTTGTTCGCTACGAAAGCCAACAGCGGCCGCGCGGCTGTGCCGCCACGCTTGCGGCCGCAAGTTTGGGGTGAGTCGGGCAGCGCCGCATCATCGGTGGGAATGGCGATCATGCCAACCTCACTCGCGGGTCGAGGACAGCGTAGGCGAGGTCGGCCAGCAGTGAACCGATCACTGTGGCCACACCGACAAGTACGGTGATGCCGAGCATGATCGGGTAATCCTGGGTCTGCGCGGCGGTCCAGAAAAGTTGGCCCATACCGGGGAAGTTGAACACCGCTTCGGTGATCAATGCGCCGGAGAAGATCGCCGGCAGCGCCAGTCCGAGTAGGGTGGCGATCGGGATCAGCGAATTGCGCAGCACGTGGCGGAGCAACACGATCCGTTCACCCGCGCCTTTCGCGCGGGCGGTGCGTACGTAGTCTTCAGCGAGGTTCTCGATCACCGAAGACCGCATGTACCGGGAGAACTGCGCGATGGTCAGCAAAGATAAGGTCATCACCGGCAGGATCAGCCCGGCAGGCTGGGAGAGGATCACCCCTATCGAGGAACTCTGGGGCGCTTCCGCAGGCAGGATAGGCAGGTAAACCGAGAACACCACGATGAGTACGGCGCCGAGGAAAAACGGTGGCGTTGCGTAGAAAACGAACGCCCAGCAGGTGATCGTGTAATCTGCGGCGTGGTTGCGTCTCACCGCTTGCACCATGCCGAGCGGAATCGCCACGACGAGCGCGAAGGTGGTGGATACAATCGTGAGGACCAAGGTTTTGGGGAGCCGCTCACCGATCAGCGAAACGACCGACTGGTTGAACTTCGACGAAAAACCGAGGTTACCGGTGGCGATCTGTGTGAGCCAGTCCCAATACTGGATCGGGACGGGGCGGTCGTACCCCATCTGATGGTTGAAGTTCGCGATCACCGCAGGCGTGGCGCGCGGCCCGAGTTGCGCGCGGGCTGGTCCGCCAGGCAGCAGGTGCAGCAGGACGAAAACGATCATCGTCACGAGCAGTACGACGACAAGGGCCTGCAGTAGCCGCCGGGTGATGAATCCGGTCATTTCACGTAGTACCAATCCTCCGGCGTAATTTGCAGGTACGGGTTCTGCGGAGTGACCCCTTTGAGGTTGTTCGCGATTGCTGTCTCCTGGTAGTCGAAATTCGGCTGCCAGATGGCCGGAATGGTTTGTGAGCCGTACTGGGCGTAGGCCCGCAAATCCTCTGGCGAGTCGCTGCTCTGGGTTGCGGCGATGAGCTGGTCCAGCTTCGGGTCGGAAAAGCTGCCCTGGTTGGATCCGGCACCGGTGCCGAAGATCTGTTCTCCGGTCGGGTAGAAGTCAGGAGCGAACACCCAGCCCGCACCCCAGTTGCCCATTTCCCAGTTGCAGTCTGGCTTGCCGGAAATACAGGGGATGGCGGTGCCGATCACGGTGTTGAAGGGTGCTCCTTGCAGGTCAATCTTGATGCCGACCTTGGTGGCCGAGGATTGCAGCTGCTGCATCGACAGCGTGACCCGAGGTGCGCCGGAGGCGTACATCATCTGGAAGTCCAGTTGCGCGCCGGCGGCCACTCCAGGGCCGCATTGGTTCGGGCCGGTGCCTGGGCGCTCGCAGGTACCCACACCGTCACGCGGAGTGCTCCAACCGTGATCAGCGAGCAGTTTCTTGGCGCGATCAGGATCGTAGGCGAACGGGTTGGGCTCGGTCTGGTCGCTGGCGAATGGGTTCTTCGGCGTTGTCGGCACCGGGCCGTTGGTCGTCGCGCCGTACCCGTGCGCGACCGCCTTGATGATCGACTTCTGGTCGACGAGAGATTCCAGGGCTTGCCGGAAGTACCGCTGCTGGAAGATCGGGCCAACTTTCGGGTTGTGGCTGTTGAGCGGGAAGTAATTGACCGAGAAGCTGTACCACCGGTCGAGCGTGTAGTTGTTCTCCAGCGGGTTGTGTCCCACGTCCTGGTTATCCGGCTTGGCTGGCGCGTCCTCCGGCGGCAGGTAGCCAACCTGAACGGAGTTGTCGCCGGAGCGCAGCACATTGTACTCGGCGGCGCTGTCGGAGAACGGTGCTTCATTGAACTGAGCGAGATGCGGCTTGTTCGGCCCCGAGTAGGACTTGTTGGGGATGAAACTGATGTTGCCGTCGGCGTTGAATGACTTCAGCCGCCAGGGACCGTCCACCACTTGCCACAACGGATTCGTGGCATAACTGTTGATGATCTTTGATTGGCCAGTGAGGTAGTTGTAGACACCGGCGCAGTCGCTGACGTTGTGTTCACAGTCGCTGGCGCCGGTCGCTGTGCGGTCCCAGGCGTGCGGAAGCGGAGTGACCTGAGCGAGTTCGTTGTACACAAACCATTTAGCACTATAGTTCCTGTTGAGATGGAAGGTCACCTGGCTCGGTGAGTCCGCAATCACCGAGTCGATGTCGTCCGGAATTCCTCCCGGTACGTATACGGCCCAGTTCTGCTTCTGTGACCTCATCATGTTGATCCAAAAAATGATGCCATCCGCAGTCACGTTCGTGCTGTCAGACCACGTGTAGTTGCGCAGCTTCACGGTCACGGTACGGTTGTTGTCGGAGAAGGTTGGATAGTTGGCGAGACTTAGGCTTGTCGTTCAGCACGGGTTGGCCGTTGTCACCGAACCAGTACAGGGGCCGGTACATGAGGTATTGCAGGTCTGAAATCGTGGTGACGCTGAAGTATTCGGTCGACATGAAGGGGAAAATGTAGTTCGGAGTGGTGTTTGCCGGTTCAGCGAAAGTGGCGACCCCGCCTTGCACCGGCTGGCCGGTGCTCGGTGTCGGGTGACCGGAGCAGCCCACCGCGAGCAGCGCGGTCAGCGAGATGAGGACTGCCCACAGCCGGCCGACGATCACTGGTCCTCCGCTCAACGACCCACCGCGTAGCCCTGCATGCCCCGCGCGTTGGCCCCCGCCCGGACCAGCCCGGTGACGGGATCCCGGGCCACCGCCGAGAGCCGGCCGAGCGACCACGGTCCGGCGTCCACCACGAGGTGACCCCACTCACGCAGGTCATCCATGGTGGACTCGCCGAGGCGCGACTCGACCACCAGCTCACCCGGCCGCCAGGAACGGGGAAAGAACGATCCGGGAAACGCCGTGGTGTGCCAGGCCGGCGCGTCGATGGCCGCCTGCAGGTTAGCCCCACCGACCGTGTGCGCCAACCAGAAGCAGAGCTGCCAGGCGTCCTGCTGGTCAGCACCCGGCGTGCCGAACGCCAGGGACGGCACGCCGCAGTACAGCGCCAGGGACGGCGAGAGCGTGGTGCGCGGACGCCGCCCCGGCACCAGCGAACTCGACAGCCCCGGCTCCAGCCAGAACATCTGCGCCCGGGTGCCCAGGCAGAAGCCCAGCCCAGGGATCGCCGGCGACGACTGCAGCCACCCACCAGAGGGCGTCGCCGAGACGATGTTCCCCCATCGGTCGACGACATCGACATGCACCGTGTCACCGCGGCTCAGACCCGTGCGGGATACCGAGGGCTCGCCGAGTGCGCTCATGATCTCCGGCTCGGCCCCGCCGACGCCCCGGCCCTGCGCCACGAACGACGGCAGCGTCGGGTTATGGCCACCCGGCGAACCCGGCCGCAGCTCCAGCGACACCGACTCACCGACCAGCCCGCGGCGCTCGTCGGCATAACCGCACGAGAGCAGGTCATCCAGCGGTACGTCCGCGCTGTCGCCGTACCACGCCTCGCGGTCGGCGAACGCCAACTTGGCGCATTCCGTCGCCAGGTGCACGGTGCGAGCCGTCGGCACGCCGTCCACGTAGCACAACTCGGCGGCGAACCCGTGCAGCAGCAGGAGCTGCTGGGCGAGCACTGGCCCCTGGGACCACGGCCCGCACTTGGCCACCGTCCACTCCCCGAGCTCGACGGTCACCGCCGGCTCGTAGCTCGCCGACCACCTCGCCATGTCCTCGCCGGTCAGCACACCGGCGTGGGCACGCCCCGAGTCGTCGCGCACAGCCGTGCGACACCATGAATCCACCGCCTGCGCCACGAACCCCTGGGACCACGCGCGGCGGGCGGCGTCGATCTGCGCCTCGCGGCCGGTGGCCGCCTGCGCCTCGGCGAGCAACCGCTCCCAGGTGTCGGCCAGCACCGGGTTGGCGTACCTGACCGCTGGCGGCCGGCCCCCCGGCAGCCACAGCGCCGCCGACGTCGGCCAGTGCTCGGCGAACAGATCGGCCACCGCAGCCACCGTCGCGCCGAACCTCTCCCCTACCGGGACGCCACCGCGCGCGTAGGAGATCGCGTAGCCGAGCACGTCCCGCAGTGTCTTGGTACCGTGATCACGCAACAACATCAGCCAGGCGTCCCATGCACCCGGCACGGTGGCCGCCAGCAGCCCGGTGCCCGGCACGAGATCCAGCCCCAGCGCGGCGTAATGCTCCGGTGTCGCCGCCGCCGGCGCCACGCCCTGCCCGCACAGCACGCGGGGCGTCGGGTCACCGGCGGTGGCGAACACCGCAGGCACCTCGCCGCCCGGGCCGTTGAGGTGCGGCTCGACGACCTGCAACACGAAACCGGCGGCTACCACAGCGTCGAACGCGTTACCGCCGTCTTCCAGCACGGCCATGCCCACCGCTGACGCCAGCCAGTGCGTCGAGGCCACCATCCCGTGGGTGCCGACGAGTTCAGGGCGCGTGGTGAACACGTCCCCAACGTAGCCGTGACCGCCGCTCACCACCTGATTGAGCCTCATCTGCAGATCGGTTGGAGCTGGGGGACCCCGCAGATCGCCCGCACGCTGTCGTAGAAGGAGTCCTCAACTGCCACGTAGCCGTACGAGTCGGCGTCAGCGATCGCGCATTCGCCTTGACAGAAACCGTGCGCCCGCAGGTAGTCGGCGTTGGCGTGCTGCTGGAGCGCCGTGGTCAGCCGCTGGCGAAGGCGCGGAGCCAGGCCGTTGGCGATCACTATCGGCCCACCGGGGATCGGCGGTGACTCCCACACTGTGACGATCTTGCCAGGCTGAATCTGATGCTGCTCGATCAACCCCCTTTCGACTAAGCTGTCGAACGCGAAACCAGCGTCACACTGGCCGTTAGCCACTGCCAGCACCGAGGCGTCATCGCCACCAGCGAAGATTGGCGTGATGTCATGCTCGGGTTGGATACCAGCGGCGAGCAGGCCTGCGGCGGGATACAGGTAGCCAGAGGTCGAGTAACGGTCCGAGAAGCAGATTCTCTTACCTCGGAAATCCCCGATGGTCTTGATCGGTGAGTCAGCCGCAGTGATGCCGGAAGAGTGGTACTCGGGGTGCTGAACCTTCTCCTTCGCCTGGGCGGCCACCAGAGTGATCTGCGCACCCTGCCGCTTGGCGATCACGTACGACAGGGGCCCTAGCGCAGCGATGTGGATCTTCCCTTGGCGGAGCCCCGTAACGACCGCAGCATAATCGGTTGCGTACTGCAAGGCGGATCTCCTCACCGGTCTCCGCTCGCAACATCTTCAGAATCGGTTGATACCCCTGCTGCAGATTCGCGGGCTGCAGGCTGGGCACTGCGACGAAGACCAGCTCGGGTGAATCACCTTTGATGCCCGACGTGCGCTCATCGACGCTATAGCCACACCCGGATGCGATCAGCAACGCGGCGACAGCTGCGACGAGCCCGGTGCCGCCGCAGCGGGTGTAGCGCTTTATCACGAACGGTTTCCTTTACTGGTCGTCAGCCAGGGCAGGTGCTCCGGTATCCCAGTCCGCGGACGTAGCGGGCCCACTCAGCACGATCAAGGCCGCGTCCCGCGAGGGAACAGGCACGCTCCGTCGCATGGTTGCGGAAATCGTTGAGACGGGTGAGGTCCCACAGGATGACGGTGCCATCGTCGCTGGCGGTGTCTTCGACCAGCCGGGCCACCAGGTGGTCATCGACGCTGATGCCAGCGAGCCGCGCCGGCCCCTCGATCACGAGGCGGAGCGCCTCGCGGGCCAGCGGTCGCAGCGGGTAAATGGTTGTGGGCAGGCTGGCAAGCTGAGAGTCGCCGAGCAACTGACCGAGGAACTCCGGTCGCACCGTGCCCACCACCTGCACCGGACCGGATAGCGCCGGACGCAGCAGCTCGTCGGCCAACGCCGTGAGGCCGCTCTCGTCGAGCCGACGTGTGACGTGTTCCACCGTCCAGTCCAGGTCGATCTTCCAGGCGGCGACGGCCAGCTCCCGGGCCAGCGCCCTGACCGGATCAGCACCCGGCAGGATTGGTGGCAGTGTCCGCCAGCCGGGCTCGTTGGCCATAATATGTAGCAGCCCGGCCCGGACCAGCGAGGATTTGCCGCACCCGGAGGGGCCCACGACGAGCAGCGCGGCACTCTTGGCCTGCTCGGCAGGGGATCGCAGTAGCTCGGCGAGCTGTCTAACCTCGCGTCGGCTCGGCCGAAGAACACCCGGTGCTGCTTGACGTCGAAGGGCAGCAGCCCCGGGAACGGGGACTGATCGTCCAGCCAGCCGAAGCTCCCGCCGGCACCGACCCGGCGCAATGCTTCGGCGAGCGCGGCACGCGGGTTCCGGGTCCAGTCACTGTGCTGAAGGTCGGTCAGCAGTGGATGGAAGACTCCTGGCTCAGCGAGTACCGGAAGCAGCTTGCTGTCCCGCGACTGGGCGATCGCGACCTCGGCCGTGCACCAGGTGGATGCCAGATAAGCGGAGGTGATTAGGCAGACCACCGCGTCGGCCCCCCGCAACTGCTTGTGTAGCCGCTGGCGCCACTGCTCACCGACAGCGATCCCGTCCCGCAGATCCCGAGCCAGGAACACCTCATGGTGATCATCGTCCAGCCACCCGTGCACCTCACGGGCCAGCGCGATGTCCTCGCTGGCATGGCTGATGAATACCCGAACCACCACCTGCGTCAGCCCGCTGTCGGGTCCGGCAGCGTGTCCGGGAACCCTGCCCAGGCTGCACTGACCCTCAGCCGAGACATGTACCTAACGGTACAGGAGCGAATCGGTGGCACACTGAGAATCCGCTGAGACGGCTGCTACACCGGAGCCCGGTGACCTACCGTCGGTGGCGTGCCCCGAACGGCCCGACTGGCGCGGCTGCGCTGGCGACCTGCTGTCCTGCTGCTCGTCGCTATTCTGATCGCGGGTGCAGGGGTGGCGCTGGCCGCCACGAGGACGCCTGATCCGCCGCCGGTGACCAGCGAGAACGTCACGATCGACGTGCCGGAAGGACCGGGTAGCACGGGGCAGGTGCGTCTGGACGCCACGGTGTACCGGCCGGCGGTCACCCCCACTCCGGCCATTCTGGTAGCCCATGGCTTCGGCGGCAGCAAGAACTCGGTCAGCGCCGAGGCGACCGCTCTGGCCCGCCGTGGATTCGTTGTCCTCGCCTGGAGCGCTCGGGGATTCGGCGCGAGCACCGGGGAGATCGGACTCGACTCCCTCGACTACGAGGTGGCCGACGCCCGAGCGCTGGTGGACTGGCTGGCCAGGCGGTCCGATGTGGTCCATGACAAGTTCGGCAATCCCAGGGTTGGCGTCACCGGCGCGTCCTATGGCGGCGCGCTGGCCCTGCTGCTGGCCGGGACCGACCGCCGGGTGGACGCGGTGGCGGCGGAGATCACCTGGAACGACCTGGCTCAGGCGCTGTTCCCGAACGCCGCGAGCCGAGCGCCCATCCCCGCTGGCACTCCGGCGGCCGGTGCCTTCACCCCGGACGGGGTGTTCAAGCGGGACTGGGCAGGCTACTTCTTCGGCGCGGCGTCCGGCGCGGGCGCCGGAGGCAACATGTGCGGGCGGTTGCGCCCGGAGGTGTGCGCGGCCTACGTCCATGCCGCGACCACCGGAGGCCCCACCCCGGAGATCGTGTCGCTGCTCCGGCGCTCCTCGCCCGCCACGGTGGCCGGCACCATCACCGCACCGACCCTGCTCATCCAGGGCGAGCACGACACGCTGTTCGGGCTCGACCAGGCCGACGCCACCGCTCGACAGCTCGCCTCGGCGGGAGCCCCGGTGAAGGTAAGCTGGTACGCGGGCGGCCACGACGACGGCGGCGAGTTCGACGCGGCGCTACAGGATCAGATCGGCGACTGGTTCGACTACCATCTTCGCCGGATCGGCAAGGATCCCGGAACCGGGTTCGCCTACCAGGTGCCGGAAATCTTCGGCACCCGGCGTGGCATCGCCCCGCGCACCGTGCACGCCCCGGTCTATCCCGGGCTCAATGGTGTCCCGGTGCGGCGTCGGGAACTGGTTCTGCACGGCGGGCCGCAACCGGTGTTTCGCCCACCCGGCGGCAGCCCAGCCGCGCTGAGCAGCCTGCCGGGGCTCACCACTGCCCTGCCTGACGGGGTGGCGATGGACTTGCCTGGGCAGGCCGCGACATTCGTCACCGATCCGCTGGTCGACCCGCTGGAGGTCGTTGGAGCGCCGCAGGTCCGGTTGCGGGTGGCCGCCGCGCCTGCTCTCACTGCGCCTATTCCCACTGTGGCCACGCCGTCCGAGGCGGTGCTGTTCGTCAAGCTCTATAACGTCGGACCGGACGGGCACCGCACCCTTCCCGGTGGTGCGGTGGCCCCGGTGCGGATCGGCCCGCTACCCACCGACGGCACTGCGGTGGAGTTCACCGTGACGCTGGCCGGGGTAGTTCAACCAGTGCAGGCCGGACACCGACTGGCAGTTGTGGTGGCCACCACCGACCGCGGTTACGCGCTGCCCCCGCAACCCGCCCAATACACGGTGTCGTTGGCCGGGAACGCGCACCTGGCTGTTCCGGTCGTGCCCGGCGTGCAGGCACCTGGGCCGCTTCCGGTCGTCCAGCTCGCCGGGCTGGGTGGGCTGGCCGCGCTGGTGGTCGCACTCGGGGTGTTCGCCGCGCTGCGCCGCCGACACGCCGGCGACGCCGATCCCGGACTGGCCGAAGTACCACTGGTGGTGTCGGGCCTGACTAAGCACTATCCGGGCGGCCTCACCGCCGTCGATGACCTGTCCTTCCGGGTTGAGCGCGGGCAGGTGCTGGGCTTGCTGGGACCCAACGGAGCGGGCAAGACGACCGTGCTGCGGATGCTGATGGGACTCATCCGGCCAACCGGCGGAGTGCTGCGCGTGTTCGGACACCGGGTCACGGCCGGTGCCCCGGTGCTGTCCCGGATCGGGTGCTTCGTCGAGGGCCCAGGATTTCTGCCGCATCTGAGCGGGGCGGCCAACCTCCGGCTGTACTGGGCGGCCACCGGTCGGCCCGCCGCAGATGCCGGCCTCGAGGAGGCGTTGGAGATCGCCGGATTGGGCCACGCGGTGCATCGGCGAGTGGCCACCTACAGCCAAGGGATGCGACAACGCCTGGCGCTCGCCCAGGCCATGCTCGGAAAACCGGATCTGCTGGTGCTCGACGAGCCGACGAACGGCCTGGATCCCCCGCAGATCCACGCGATGCGTGAGGTGCTGCGCGATTACGCCGCTCGAGGCGTGACCGTGCTGATCTCCAGCCACCTGCTCGACGAGGTGGAACAGACCTGTAGCCACGTGGTGGTGATGCATCGCAGCCGGCTGGTGGCCGCCGGCACCGTCGCCGAGATTGCTGGGATTGCCGGGGTCGGGCTCGACGGGCTGGCCGCCAGCCACCAACTGGAGGAGGCATTTCTGCGGCTGGTCGGGCAGGAGGCCATCGAATGACCGCTCAGGGGGCGGCACCCGGCTACCGGGCCGCGGCGACCTTGCCGCTGCGGGTGGAGCTGGTGCGCCAGCTGCGCCGCAAGCGAACCGTGCTCACCATGGGATTCCTCGCGCTGCTGCCCGTCCTGCTGTGGCTTGCTTTCACGGTCGGGCGAAAAGACCGCAATCACGCGGGTACCACGCTGGTCGACCTCGCCACCTCCAGCGGACTCAACTTCGTGGTGTTCACCCTGTTCTCGACGGTGAGCTTTCTGCTGGTTGTGGTGGTGGCGCTGTTCTTCGGCGACACGGTGGCCAGCGAGGCGTCCTGGTCGAGCCTGCGTTACCTGCTGGCCGCCCCGGTACCCCGAGCTCGCCTGCTGCGGCGCAAGGCGGTGGTGGCAGCGCTGTTGTCAGCGTTTGCCCTGGTCTTGCTCCCCGCGATGGCGATGGTGGTGGGTGTGCTCGCTTACGGGACGGGTGAGTTGGTCTCTCCCACCGGCCAGTCGATGGGTTTCCTGCCCGCCGTGGGCCGGCTCGCGTTGGTCCCGGCGTACCTGGTGGTGCACCTGTCGTGGGTGGCTGGGCTGGCACTATTGCTCTCGGTGAGCACTGACGCACCGCTCGGGGCCGTCGGTGGCGCGGTGATGGTGTCGATCCTGTCCCAGATCCTGGAGACCATCGACGCGCTCGGCGGGTTGCGGGACTACCTGCCCACCCGGTTCAACTCAGCGTGGACCGACCTCCTGGCCTCCCCCATCGACTGGACCAACCTGGCCAGCGGCGCCTTCTCCGGCCTGGCCTACGCGGTCGTCTTCGGACTCGCGGCCTGGCGCCACTTCGCCACCAAAGACATCACCAGCTAACCCGTCCCCGCACGGTCTCATGGATGCTTGTGCACCTTCCAGCACCCCGAGAAAGGGTCTTATGGATGCTTGTGCACCCAAGAAGAACGATCGTGATTGGGCATCGGGGTGCCGCTGGTTACCGGCCGGAGCACACCCTGGCCTCCTATGAGCTCGCCGCGCGGCTCGGTGCGGACTTCCTGGAGCCCGACCTGGTGGTGACCAGTGACGGAGTGCTGGTCTGCCGGCACGAGCCGGAGATCGCCGATACCACCGACGTCGCCAGTCACCCCGAGTTCGCCGACCGGAAAACAACCAAGATGCTGGACGGCGAGGTCGTCATGGGCTGGTTCACCGAGGACTTCACCCTCGCAGAGCTCACGACGCTGCGAGCGGTGGAGCGACTCCCGCGCCTCCGCCAGCACAACACCTTGTTCAACGGGCGGTACGGGATCCCGACGTTCCAGGAGATGCTGGAGCTGCGGGCCCGGTTGTCCGACGAACTGGGCCGGGAGTTGGGTGTCTACCCGGAGACCAAGCACCCCACGTTCTTCCGCAACGCCGGCTTACCGTTGGAGCCCCGGCTACTAGAGGTTCTACGGCGCCATCGCCTCAACCGAGCTGATGCCCCGGTGTTCGTCCAGTCCTTCGAAGTGACCAACCTCAAGCAGCTGCGCGAGGCTGGTCTGCGGACGAAGTCGGTCCAGCTGCTGGCGGCCTGCGGCGCGCCGTTCGACACCGTGGCCGCCGGCTCCGGACCGACCTACGCCGAGCTGTCCACCTCCGAGGGCCTGCGTGGCATCGCGCGTTACGCCCAGGGAGTCGGGCCGGACAAGCTCCAGGTCATCCCGCACGAGGCCGACGGCACGCTCGGCTGCCCCACCACGCTGGTGACTGATGCCCACAACGCCGGCCTGGTCGTGCATCCCTACACCTTCCGTGCCGAGAATGCTTTCCTGCCGGTTGACTACCAGAGTTCCACCGTGCCGACCGACCACGGGCGGGCGATTGATGAACAGATCACCTACCTCCGGGCCGGGCTGGATGGTCTGTTCACCGACCAACCCGACATTGGTGTCGTTGCCCGAGCCGCTGGCGCCGAACGCCATGATTGACGCGGTGAAATCGTGCAGGTGGTTTCAGCCTGCGACCGGACCGATCTCGCCGGCCGCGAAGAACCCGGCCACACCGATGGTGGCAAGACCAGCGCGCACCGCCAGCACGTCGTGGTGGCGCCCGCTCGCTGCGGGGACCGCTGGCCACTCCGCCGATCAGTGGCAAGCCGCCCAGGTCCTCGTGGGAGCGCTGCACGAAGTCCGCGACGGGGAAGGTGAAAGGATCGGCGAGGAACACCGGGTCACCTCCGAGCTTCACCGTACTGGAGGCCGGCCCGATCGGCGCAACGCCGTCAGCTCGTCACGGGCAGCCGATATGCTGCGCTAGTGGTTGCCCAACGATCACGAAAGGTCTCTCGACGCCGAATCCTCAGGTGGGCCACCAGCACTGCGACGTTCGCCGGGGCAATGGCTAGTGGCCTACCGGGACGCGCCGTCGCTGCTCCCTCGGCGGAAACCATTGGCGATCCAGCGGCGCCGCGCGCTGCCGCGGTCAAGCCGGCCAGTCAGGTCCATGACGTCCGGCCCGGAATCGCGCCTGACGCCATCGCGTTGACCATCGACGACGGACCGCACCCGCTGTGGACACCGAGGATGCTCGACCTGCTGCACCGGAATGGGATCCGGGCGACCTTCTCCCTGATCGGCGCGCAGGCGTATAGCTTCCCCGATCTGGTGAAGAGAATCCTCGCTGAGGGCCACGACGTCTGCAACCACACCATGACCCACCCGCAACCCTTCGGCAGCAGTGCCCCCGAAACAATCCGTCAGCAGATCGCCGACGCCCAGTCGGCCATCGTCGACGCTGGTGGGGTGCCACCACACCTGTTCCGAGCACCCGGCGGGGACTGGTCAGCGGCGGTGCTCTCAGCCGTGGAGGACTTTCGCATGGTGCCGATCGGCTGGGACATCGACCCCCGGGACTGGTCGCGGCCGGGCATCGCACTGGTCACCAGCCGGCTCCTCACCGCGCGGCCGGGCGACATTCTGCTGTGTCACGATGGCGGCGGCAATCGTGCCCAGACCATCGAGTCATTGCGCACTGTGCTGCCGGTGCTCAAGGGCCGTGGTCTGGAGTTCGTCACCCTGTAAGGAGTCTCACGCAGCGCCGCCACCCCGTCCGACGGCTTGCGGTGGCGTCGTTGCGTGACCCTGCTTATGTTGCCGGACATCTTCAAGGGCGTGCGGATCAACCCGTTGGCGCCGGGGAACACCAGCCTGCTGCTGTGGTTGATCATGGGCTACCTGGTGGTCACCGCAGTGCTGGTGGTCAGTTTCGGTCGGCTGGGTGACATGTTCGGGCGGGTCCGGATGTACAAGGCGGGTTTCGCGGTGTTCACGGTGTTCTCCCTGTTGCTGTCGGTGACGTGGATGCAGGGCACGGCTGGCGTGCTGTGGATGATCATCATGCGGGTCCTGCAGGGCGTCGGGGGTGCGATGCTGATGGCGAACTCCAATGCGATCATCACCGACGCCTTTCCGGTCGAGCAGCGCGGGTTGGCGCTGGGGCTCAACCAGGTTGCCGGGATCGCTGGCTCGTTCATGGGGCTGGTCCTGGGTGGGTTGCTCGCACCGGTGGAATGGCATCTGGTGTTTCTGGTGTCGGTGCCTTTCGGGGTGTTCGGCACGTTTTGGGCATACTGGAAGCTGCGTGACACCGGGATCCGCCAACCTGGGCGGCTGGACTGGGGGGGACAACCTGACTTTCGCCGTTGGGCTGATCGCGGTGCTGGCAGGCATTACCTATGGTATTCAGCCCTATGACGGGCACACGATGGGATGGACCAACCCGTGGGTGCTGGGCGCGCTGATCGGTGGCGTGGTCGTGCTGGTGATCTTCTGCGTGGTGGAGACCCGGGTCGCCGAACCGATGTTCCACCTGCGATTGTTCCGTATTCGGGCGTTCACTGCGGGGAACCTGGCCAGCCTGCTGTCCGGGTTGGGCCGTGGCGGTCTGATGTTCATCCTGATCATTTGGCTGCAGGGCATCTGGCTACCGCAGCACGGCTACAGTTTCGCGTCCACGCCATTGTGGGCGGGTATCTACATGCTGCCGCTCACCGCTGGGTTCCTCGTCGCCGGGCCGGTATCGGGGTGGTTGTCCGACCGCTTCAGGGCCCGCACGTTCGCCACCGGCGGGATGCTCATGGCCGCAGCCAGTTTCGGGTTGCTGACCTGGGTGCCGGTGGACTTCACCTACTGGGAGTTCGCGCTGGTCCTGCTGCTTAACGGGATCGGCATGGGACTGTTTGCCGCACCCAACAGGGCGGCGATCATGAACAGCCTGCCGCCCAACCAACGTGGGGTCGGCGCGGGGATGAGTACCACGTTCCAGAACTCGGCGATGGTGCTGTCGATCGGGGTGTTCTTCAGCCTGATGGTCCTCGGATTGGCCCAGACCCTGCCGCAGACGCTGACCAGCGGACTGCTCGCCCAGGGAGTGGCCGCCGCTGACGCGGCCCAGCTGGCCGCCCTGCCCCCGGTGACGGTGCTGTTCGCCTCATTGCTGGGTTACAACCCGGTCCAGACCTTGCTGGGCCCGACCGTGCTCGGGCACCTTCCCGCCAGCAACGCCGCTTACCTCACCGGTCGTGGCTTTTTCCCCACGTTGATCTCGGAGCCCGAGGGTTCAGCCCGTGTTGCGCATTCCGGCAGCAATCCCGTTGACGGTTCGTAGCAGGGCGCGACGCAGATCCGGGTCGGGCTCGTCCGCCTCGCGACGCCGGGCCAGCAGCGAGATCTGGAGGTGGTGCAAGGGTTCCAGGTAGGCGGCCCGCACCTGCAGGCTGTGCCGCAGCAGGGGGTATCGGGCCAGCAGGGTCGAGCCACCGGTCAACCGGAGCACCTCACGCTGGGTCAGGTCGTGCTCGCTGACGATAGGGTCGAACAGCGGCTGCAGACTGGGTTCGACGAGGGCCGAGACGTAGAACTCCGCGATCCGCAGGTCGGTTTTCGCCAGCGTCATCTCGACGTTTCCGAGCAGGTTGGTGAAAAACGCCCAGTCCCGCATCTCCTCGAGCACCGGACCGAGCCCGACGTCACGGGCGGCCCGCAGGCCGCTGCCCAGGCCGTACCAGCCGGGCACGACCATTCGGGTTTGGGTCCAGCCGAAGACCCACGGGATCGCCCGCAGCCCTTCCAGGGTGGTCTTCCCGCTGCCCGGTCGCCGCATCGGTCGGGACCCGACATTGAGCCAGCCCAGCTCATCGACCGGGGTGGCGGCGGAGAAGAACTCGCTGAGCCCGGGAAGGCCGACGAAGCCACGATAGGCCATATGGGCGGCCGAGCTGACCACGTCCATCGCCTCGTCCCACCGGGCCAGCATCTCCGGCGATACCCGGGAGGTCTGGTGCAGCAGAGTGGCCTCCAGCACCGCAGCCAGGAGGATCTCCAGATGGTTGCGAGCCAGCGCGCTCAGCGAGTACTTGTCAGAGATGACCTCGCCCTGTTCGGTCACCTTCATCGTCGCGTCGACCGCGCCGTACGGCGAAGCGGCCACCGCCTCCCCGGCCGGTCCGCCGCCCCGGCCGACCGAGCCACCTCGGCCATGGAACAGCCTCAGCCGGACCCGGTGCGTGGCGGCGATGTCGCGCAGCTGGCGCTGCGCCTTGTGGATGTCCCAGCGGGAGGTGGTGATCCCGGCGTCCTTGTTGGAGTCGGAGTACCCGAGCATCACCTCTTGCAGGTCTCCCCGGGCTCGGACCAGCTGCCGGTAGGAGGGATCCCGCAGCATCATGTCGAGCAGCTCTCCGGCGCGGCGCAGCTCAACGGGCGTCTCGAACAGCGGCACGAGATCCACTGTGGACGTGCACTCCACGCCGGTCGGTGCCAGCGCGATCAGACCGGCTTCACGGGCCAGCACTGCGGCGGCCAGTACGTCGTCCACGCCTTTGGCCATCGAGACGATGTATGTGCTGGCAGCCGCCTCACCGAAGGTTTGCTGAACGCAGCGGACCGCGTCGAAGACGGCGAGGACGTCCGCCGCCGCCGGTGGCAGCCGCGCGGAGCGGGCGGTCAGCGGCCGCCGTCCGGCCAGCTCATGGGACAGCAGCGCCGTCCGCTCCACGCGGTCGAGCTCAGCGTAGGGCGCCGCGAGCTCACCGAGCGGGTCGTAGAGGGCCGCCAGGGCGGCGTGGTGCGCCTCCGCGTGCTCGCGCACGTCCAGCGCCGCGAGGTGCAGGCCCAGCGCTCGGGCGCTGCGTAGCGCCCTGGCCAGCGTGCCCTCGGCGATGCGTTCCCCGAGATGCCCACGCAGCGAGGCGTCCATCACCTCCAGGTCGGCGATGTAGAACTTCGCTCCCAGGTAGTCCCGCCCCTCCTGGTGGCCGACGCCCTCGCGAATCCGCTGCTGGGTTCGGGTCAGGCGGGCGTGGATGAAGGAACACTTCAGCCGGTAGGGCTCGTCAGCGTTGAGTCGGATGTAGCGGTCATAGACGTCGGGGAGCAGGCGCCGGTCGTGGGCGAGGCTGCGCCGCAGCCCCTCGGAGACGCCGACCACGCGGGTGGACACGCTCAGTTCCTGGATGAGCGCCTCGATCAGCGCTCGCTGGATGTTCAGCGCCCGGTCCGCGTAGAGGCCCACGACGTCGAGAGTCACCTGGGGTGAGACGTTGGGGTTGCCGTCGCGGTCCCCCCCGACCCAACACCCGAGCACCACCGGACGGGACCGCGACGCCAGCGTGAACCCGGCGCGGGCGAGCTCGTTATCGAGGTCCTCCAGCAGGTCTGGCACCGCGCGGGTACCGAGCTGCTCAAGGTAGTAGGCGACCGCGCTGGCCTCGTCGAGAACCGTCGGCTGGCCAGGCCGGATCTCGTCTGTCTGCCACAACAGGTCAACGAGGCGCGCGAGCTTCCGGTGCACCTGCTCTTCGGGCAGATCCTGGTCGAGAACGTCGGCCACCTGGCGCAGGATGCCCTGCACCGACCGGCGGGTCACCTCGGTCGGGTGAGCGGTGAACACCGGCCGCAGCTCCATCCGCGCTAGCACCGCCTCCACCGCAGCCCGGTCGACCTCCCGGGCCAGCCGGTCCACCACCGCGCGCAGCGGCCCACGCTGGCCGCCGGCCTGGGCGCGCTGCTCCCGCGAGCGGTGCAGCTGCTCGGCCACGTTGGCGAGCTGGAAGTAGGTGGAGAATGCCCGGGCGAGCGCAACGGCCGTGCCGATATCCAACGTGGACAGCAGCGACCTGATTTCCACACTGCCCTCCACCAGCGTCGCCCGGGCCAGCCCCCGTACCTGTTCGACCAGCTTGAGCAGTTCCTCGCCGCCTTGACGGACCAAGGTCTCCCCCAGCAGCGTCGACAACAGGCGGATGTCGGCTCGCAGTGCCTGGTGCTGCGACTCTGAGACGACACTCGTCATCGGTTCACCGGAGGGGCACCTTTGGCAACTCGACCAGCGGCAGCGCGTCGCGGAACTGGCCCTCGGTCGCTGGTTGCCGGTGCTCCTGCCACGGGTCCCGGTAGGCGTCCACCGAGTGCTGCATGGCCTTGTCGAGCCGGCCCGCGATCCCGTCCCGGTCCTCGACGATGATCGCCCGCAGCTCGGCCAGCCCGATGCGGGGGACGAAGTCGTAGCTGCGTTCCAGCCATGTGGCGTTCTCCCGGTAGTACTGCATGAACCGCCCGGTGAGCGTGATGACCTCGTCACGACTGTCCACTGTGGCCAACAGATCGCCCTTGCGGACGGTAGCACCAGCAGCGCCTCCAATGTAGATCTCCCACCGGCCGCCCTCGACCGCGACGATGCCGACGTCCTTGACGTAGGACTCCGCGCAGTTTCGGGGGCAGCCGGAGACGGCGAGTTTCATCTTCGCCGGGCTCTCCAGCCCCCGGTAGCGCTGCTCGATGTCAATGCCCAGGTGGGTGGAGTCCCCGAGACCGAAGCGGCAGAAGTCACTGCCGACACAGGTCTTGACGGTCCGGAAGCTCTTCCCGTAGGCGTGGCCCGAGGGCATGTCCAGATCAGCCCACACCCTGGGCAGGTCTTCCTTGCGCACGCCGAGCAGGTCGATGCGCTGGCCACCGGTGAGCTTGAGCCTCGGGATGTGGTAGCGCTCCGCGACGTCGGCGATCCGCCGCAGCTGTGCCGCGGTGGTGACGCCGCCGGCGATCTGCGGCACCACCGAGAAGGTCCCGTCCCGCTGGATGTTCGCGTGCACCCGGTCGTTGATGAACCGGGCGTCTCGCTCGTCGATGTACCGCTCGCCCCACATCATCCGCAGCAGCGAGGCCAGCGCCATCTTGGCATCGGCGTGCTCAGCGCCGTCCTGCGCCAGCGCGGCGAACACCGCTGAGGGCGAACGCAGCTCACGGGTGCGGATCTCGGCCATGAGCGCTGCCTTGTCCATCGGGATGCACGGCACGTAGTAGGCCTGCGCCGGGTCGGTCTCCAGGTCCTCGCCCAAGGCTGCCGCGACGACGTCGGCGACCAGACCCTTGCACGATCCGCATCCTTTGCCCGCGCGGGTGGCGGCCATCACACCGCTGACGGTGCGCTGCCCGTCCCGCACACAGGCCACCAGCTGACCCTTGCTGACGCCGTTGCAGTTGCAGACCTGCGCCTGGTCATCCAACTCCGCCGCGCCAACCTTCGCCGTCGGCGCACCGAGGTCGAACAGCAGCCTGACCCGCTCCTCGGGCAGCGGCACCCGCCGGTCAAAGGCCTGGGTCAGCGAAGCGACCTTGCTGACGTCGCCCAACAGGGTGGCACCCACCAGGATGCCGTCACGGATGATCACCGTCTGATAGACCCCTCGGCTGGGCTCGCTGAACTGGACGAACTCGTCGTCGGGCCGCTCCGGCTCCTTGAGCCCCATCGCCGCCACATCCACTCCCGCGACCTTGAGCTTCGTCGCCAGCCGCGAACCGTGATAAGCGGCTCCGGGATCAGCACCGGTGATGTGGTCGGCCAACACCGTGGCTTGCTCCCACAGCGGGGCGACCAGCCCGTACACCTCGCCGCGATGCTGCACGCACTCACCAACAGCATAGATGTTGTCATCGTCCACTGACCGCAACTGGTCATCGACCACGATCCCGCGCTGTGTCGCCAATCCGGAGACCACGGCCAGCCCAATGTTCGGGCGGATGCCGGCTGCGATCACCACCATGTCGGCGTCCAGCACGCCACCGTCGACGAAGGCCACGCCGCTGGCCACGCCGTCGGTGCTGAGCCGGATCGCTGTGGTGCGTTTTCCGGTGTGCACAGTGAAGCCGAGCCGCTCCAGCGAGCGGCGCAGCACCCGGCCGGCCTGGGCATCCAGCTGCTGGTTCATCAACCCCGCCGCAGCGTGCACCACGTGCACCTCCAACCCGTGTGCCTGCAGACCGCGAGCCGCCTCCAAACCCAGCAGGCCACCGCCGATCACCACCGCGCGCCGCCTGCCGCGGGCATAGCGCATCATCGACGTGGTGTCGCGCAGAGTGCGGAACCCAAACACCCCCGCCGTCAACGTCTTGTTGTCGGCCCACATCCCTTCCATGGGTGGGAAAAAAGACCGGCTACCGGTGGCCAACACGAGCTTGTCGTACCGAACAATCGAGCCATCATCGGCATAGACCCGGTGGGCGAACCGGTCTACCCGCACCACCCGCACCCCGGCGTGCAACGTAATCCCGTTCTCCCGGTACCACTCCCCAGGGTTGAGGAAAAGATCCTCATCCAACAGGAACCCGTCGGGGTCGGTGTCAGATTCTGCGCCGCGGGCCAACAACTCCGACAGCAGAATGCGGTTATAGTTGCCGTGCGGCTCGTCACCGAACATGGTGATGGTGAACTTCTCGGCACCGTTGCGGGCCAGAATTTCCTCGACGGCCCGGGCCCCCGCCATGCCGTTGCCCACCACAACCAGTTCTTGCATGATGTTCACACCTCCAGCAGGCCGAAATCGACGACTACCGTGCCCGCGCACCCCTCAGGCGCGGCGACGTGCAACTCGATCTGGGTATAGCTGATCAGGTCCTCCACCACTCGCAGCGGCACGTGGATGCCCTGGCGAGCGCCGATCGGGAAGTAGCGCATCGGCTGGCCGTCCCGCACCAGCACAATCGTGATCATCTCGTCGGTGCTGTTTCCGCCGCGAAAGTAGAGGGCCTGGCCGGTCACCCCCGGGGGAACGATGTACGTCAGGGCGGGATCAATCGGGACGGGCTTGCACAGGCCCTGCCCTTCAAAGGAGTAGCTTCCCTGCAAGAACCTCGACGTGGTGTGCATGCGATCTCCTTTGATTCGACGACGCTGACCGCCACCGCGCAGGCCTTGAACTCCGGCATCCGGGAAACCGGGTCTAACGCCGGGTTGGTCAGTGCATTGACGGCGGCCTGCCCACCCCAGTGAAAGGGCACGAAGACCGTGTCAGAACGGATGTCTCCGGTGATCCTGGCGCGCAGCACGGCGCTGCCACGGCGGTTGTACAGCCGTACCAGGTCTCCGGGGCTGACGCCGACCCGCTGGGCGAGTTCCGGGTGCAACTCAGCGTAGGCCTCGGGCTCGGCGGTGACCAGCGCGCGCACCCGCCGGGTCTGCGCCCCGGACTGGTAATGCGACCGGCTGCGCCCGGTGCTGAGGTAGTAGGGGTACTGCGCGTCCGGCAGCTCCGCCGGGTCTCGGTGCTCGACCGGGTGAAACCGGGCACGGCCATCGGGCGTCGCGAAGCGGTCCGCGAACAGCCGCGGCGTGCCGGGATGCCGCTCGTCCGGGCACGGCCAGAAGATGCCCTGCTCATCGGCGATGCGGTCGTACGTGATACCCGCGTAGTCCGCCAGGCCGCCCGCACTGGCCTTCCGCAGCTCGTCGAACACCGCACGCGGCCGGTCCTCGAAGGTGACTGGACAGCCGAGCCGCTGGGCGAGAGCGCGCAGGATCTGCAGGTCGGAGCGGACCCCGGGTGGCGGGTCCAGTGCCTTGCGGCGCAGCAATACCCGGCCCTCCAGGTTGGTCATCGTGCCCTCCTCCTCCGCCCACTGCGTGCAGGGCAGCACGATGTCAGCCAACGCCGCAGTCTCGGACAGCACGAAGTCGCTGACCACCAGGCAGTCCAGCCCGGCCAGCCGCTTCGCGACGTGGGTGGCGTGCGGCGCGGAGACAGCGATGTTGGAGGCGAACACCAGCAACGTGCGCACCCCGCCGGTGGTACCCAGCCGGTCGAGCATCTCGTAGGCCGATGCGCCCGGGCCAGGCAGGCTGTCGGGGTCAACTCCCCACACTGCGGCGACGTGCTCGCGGGCTTGAGGATCGTCGAGGCGCCGGTAGCCGGGCAGTTGATCGGCCTTCTGGCCGTGCTCCCTTCCCCCTTGACCGTTGCCCTGGCCGGTGATAGTGGCGAAGCCACAGCCGGGTCGTCCGGGCAGGCCCAGCGCCAACGCCAGGTTGATGAAGGCCAGCGTGGTGTCAGTGCCGTTGCTGTGCTGCTCGGCTCCCCTGGCGGTGAGCACCATGGCCGTCGATGCCTCGCCGAGCAGCCACGCGGCCTCACCCAACTGGGCGGCCGGAACGCCGGTGATCCGCTCCACTCGGTCCGGCCAGTATGAGCGCACTATCCGGCGGACCTGCTCGAAGCCGCAGGTTCGCTCGGCGATGTAGGTAGCGTCGATATGCCCGTGCCGGATCGCCAGGTGCAGCAGCCCGTTGGCCAGCGCCAGGTCGGTACCGGGCACCGGCTGCAGGTGCAGTTTCGAGCCACGGGCGGTGGGGGAACGCCGAGGGTCGATAGTGATATGCGTCGCACCGCGGCTGCGACCCTCATCGAACCACTGCATCGCGGGCGGCATGGTGTCGGCCGGGTTGGCGCCGATCAGCAGGACGACGTCGGCCGCGGCGATGTCGGCCAGCGGGAACGGCAGGCCCCGGTCAATACCGAACGCGCGGATAGCCGCCGCGGCGGCCGAGGACATGCAGAACCGGCCGTTGTAGTCGAGCTGGGAGGTACCCAAAGCGACCCGGGCGAACTTGCCGAGCTGGTAGGCCTTCTCGTTGGTCAGTCCACCGCCGCCGAAGCAGCCGACGCCATCCGGGCCGTCATTGCGCTGGGCGCGGCGCACCGCATGAATGACCCGATCTAGCGCGTCGTCCCAGGTAGTAGGCTCCAGCGGCGCGTCTCGCCGGTCGCGAACCAGGGGCTCGGTCAACCGCTGCGGGTAATCGAGCAACTCGGCCGCGTTCCAACCCTTGCTGCACAGCCCGCCCCGGTTGGTCGGGAAATCCTCCTGGGGCGCCAGGTGGACCCGGTCGGGAGCGACACGCAAGGTGATGCCGCACTGCAGCGAGCAGTACGGGCAGTGCGTCAGCGTCGGGCACCCATCCACACTCCCACCCTCCACCGACCTCGTTTCCGCGCCGTTGTCTGCCGGTTACGGCCCACTTACCCGTAGCGGAGGAGAGCGAGGCAAACTACCAAAGACTTACAGGTTAAGTGCGGCTCGCAGCGCCATGTCGACCTGTTTCATCGTCGAGTCCGGGACGGTGCCCAGCAGTTCGGTGAAACGTTTGGTGTCCGCGAAGCTGATCGTGCGGCACCGCGCGTAGCCGCCCAGCTCGTCACCGACGCGCACGGTCAGCAGCGCGGCCGCCCCTTGTGGGCTAAATGACGTCACATCAACCACGATCGGCTGCTCGGCGTCGTTGAGTTCGTCGCAGCTAACGACCAGCACCGGCCGAGATCGAGAGATCCCCTGGTAGCGCCAGACCTCGCCGCGCCTCAAGCCCGCGTCCCGTCGATTTCGTCCAGCCGGTCGGCGCGCCAGTCCAGATAGTCGGGGTGCTGCTGGTCACAGGCGATCTCCGCGGCGACGGCCCGTCGCAGCAGCTCGGTGCGGACCAGCTTAGCCAGCCAACCGGACACGTTGTCACCCGCAGTGGTTCGGACCGCCTCGGCCAGCTGATCGTCCATCGTGACCGTAATCCTCGCCATACCACGAAGCATACTCACGAGCTTACCGATACTCTTCGGTGGGCTCCTGGACACCATCATCGGCCAGCTCGTGGACCAGGACCGCCGGGTTGGCCGTCACCTCCACCGACGGCCGTGGCCGGATCCACGGCTGGCTGACCCACCGCGACGTGCTGGCCGGCTGCAACACGACGTGGCGCAGGCCCAGACCAGCCCAGAAACGAGGGGGCCCGGTCGCGCAGGCCGCCTAACCCCCGCAACCCTGCTGATCGCGATCCGTCGCCACGACACGCTACTCACCCCGACCGACGACATCCAGTTCGAAGAGTCGGACCGTCTTACCCTAGTCATCCCCACTGAACACGCCGATCTGATCACCGAACACTTAGAGCCTATTGGTAAATGACGTTGGTTGGGTTGGCCCGAGGTGACGGCGGGTAGCGTTTTGATCACGTAGGCGTGTCGCGTCGGGTATGAGAGTGGGCTTCTGGTAGTCGAGGAGTACCACCTACCTGACTACCAGAAGCCCGTGGATGTCTGTCTACCTTGTCGAGGCCACGAAGGCCAGTTGCGGCGTGTCGGGATGCCTGTGTCGTGATCGCGGACCGCGTTATCCCTCGGATGTGACCGATGCCGAGTGGGAGTTGCTGGGTCCGGAGGTCCAGGCCGTGATGGTCGAGCTGCGTCGTGGCCCGGGCGGGCGACCGATGGAGCATGATCTGCGCGCCGTGTTGGACGCGATCCGGTATGTGACCCGCTACGGCATCGAGTGGCGGGCGTTGCCGGTGGACTTTCCGCCCTTTCTGTGGAATCTGATTTGTCAAGTTCATCCCTGTTTGCCGTGGTTCACTGAGACGATCGGCAGCAGGGTCGCGGTCGCCGGGACACCGATCTCGCGTGGGGTGGCCCCGGCTGGTGTGGGGACGTCGATCAGTCGTTCCAGGAGCCTGTCCAGAGCGTTTTGGCCCTCGTCGACTGCCGCTCGTTCGTCGTCGGTGAGCGGGACGTTGACCAGCATCTGTTGCAGATTGTTCTTGGCTTCCAACAGTTGTCCCTTGGATGATGCCTTTGGGGTGTAGAAGTCGCAGCGGGCGCAAGCCATCCGATGTGGACACTGCTCGAAGAACGTGTAGGTGCAATAGCCATGGCCAAGGTCGAAGTACTGCCAGGGCTCGCCGGCGGCGGCCTGGCCGGAGGTAACGGCATCGCGGTCGAGCAGGACTTCGATGGTGCGGACGTTGCGGGCGAAGTAGCCGGCGTCGTTGTAGGCCCTGGCCAGTGTGTTCGGGGTGATCCTGGCGTAGCGCTGTGTCGCATCGGGAGTCCGGTGTCCGAGCCATTCCTGTAGCTCGAACAGCGTCATGGGTTCCTTGGCGTTGTAGAGCTGGCTGGCGATCGTTGACCGCGCTCGGTGGCTGGTGATGTTGCCGCGGGCGTCTGCGGATGGGACGCCCGCCTTGCGGCTGATGGGCCCCGCGATTTCCGGACAGCTCTCTTGGTGGCTATTTCACGCTGTGTGCTGCCGGTTCAGGAACTCGTCGTGGACCTCGCGTGGGGTTTTGTATCCGAGTCCTGAGTGGAGACGTT
>JBATXM010000129.1:0-45915 GCA_049673305.1 Pseudonocardiaceae bacterium
CTCTCAAGGTGCTCCTCAACCTGGCACGGACAAGGGCTTCAGCACTCTTATCCTCCCAGGTCAGGAGCACCTTTTACGGTCGACGCGCCGATCAGCTGCGTGTCCGGGATGAAAAGTCAGGGCTAGGTCAGTCGGATGCGTTGCGGCGTAGTAGGCGCAGATGCCGCCGCTGAAGCTCGTCCCCAGGAGCGCTACCCGCTGTGTGCTGGCCTCGCTGCGAACCAGGGTGACGGCGGCACGAATATCGCCGAGCACACCCGCGAGCGTCAGGTCCTCCTGGCGTCCTTCGCTCTCACCGTGACCTCGCAGATCGAATCGCAGCGAGGCCACCCCGGCCTCGGCCAGTCCCGCCGCTAGACGGGTGAAAAAACCACCCTCCTCACGAGTGATACCGCCACCGTGCACGAGGACGGCGCCTTGGCGAGCACCGACCGGCGCGAGAAGCGTGCCTGCAAGGTGAAGGCCGTCTGGAGAAGTGACCATGATTGAGTCGGGCCGATGCACATCGGTCAGCGTGCCATGGCCGGTCAGGAAGCACTGGAGTGGATTTGAGCTGAGGTGCTGGCCGCGACTGTAGGCTCTGGGCAGTCCTCGGCACCCGGTTGAGGAAGTTGCATGTCTGGCTGACGTCCCGCAGCCTCGGCCGAGCTATGTGATGGCTACCAACGGAATCCCCACGGCGAGGCAACCGGCGAGTGCGACGAGCAAGGACCACTGAACCAGGAGATGCTTTCCCCACGCGATGCGCGACATGGCGACGAGCTGGTCGGACAACATTCGCAAACTGGCATTTTGCTCCCGGTCTGCGAGTGCTTCAGCCAGCGCTGCGGGCTCCCATTTCCGCAAGTGCCCGAAGTAGACAAATTGGTTCTTCCAGGACTTGGCGGAGTCACGTCTACGTAGCTGTGGGAACACCGCCAAGCCGGTAAGAAAAATCGATGCGAACAGTAGGGCCAACCCGCAGTGGTGCAATGACGCCCAGCCGAGTGGATATACGGAAGTCCGAGATAAGGAGAACGTCACCATTCCGCTGAACAGTGCGGTCTCCAGTGCCATCACGATCGACGCTTTCGTGTCAACCTTCGCTGTCCAGTCCTGCAGTGCCCCATGCACCTTCCAAGCGAAAGCCTCACTGCTCGCGAGATCGGTAACGTATGGGGTAACTGTTCCGGATGTGGCGCCGTCCTCCCCGGTTGTCATTCGACGTAGTCCACGGGTACACGCTCAAATCCAGGTAGATCTTTAGGAATTCTTAACTCTCCGGCGGGAGCCGAAGCCACCAGTGTGTTCAGCAATGTGGTCAACATGTTGGTGAGCGCTTCATTCTCTTGGAGGTTATTCTTGGCCAGAAAAGCGGCTTTGGTCGCCATGCCACCAATGGATTCAGCGGTGGCGTCTCCGAAGCCGAACGTGATCACGTGCGGTCGCCTGGGCCAGGACGGATCGGCCAGCGCAGCGAATCGCGTTGCCCACGTCTCCGGGTCGGTAGGCAATCCATCTGTGAGCAAAAAAACCGCAGGACGCAGCACGGCCATGCCAGCCAACTTGAGTGCGGGAACGTCGATATTGATTCGTTCGATCAACAGGTCGAACGCCGATCCGAAATTAGTCAACCCGCCGCAAGAAAGTCTCGGTAGAGCGCTGATCTCCTCAATGTCGGTCATCTCCAGGATCAGGTGTGGCTGGGTGTTGAAACTGATGATCGAGATGTGTGCAAACTCTGCTACCCGCGGGCTTTCTACTAGCGAAAGGTAGACGTGCTCGAGCGTGTCGTTCAACGTCTTCTCGTGGGCCTTCATCGTGCCTGAAGTATCCAGTAGAAGATACGTGGGCAAGCACTTTGTCTTGCCAGCGTAGGAACCGTTCATGGTCATTTCCCGTCATCCTCTCAGGTGTCTTGCAATGGAGGGGGTCAGCCGAAGAAAATTGAAACTAGTGAGCCGGCGACAATTGAACTAAGAATTATTAAGGCTATCATTTCGATCACAACAAGCGCGGTCTTTGTAAAATCGGTGAGGAGTTCCGACCAGCCTGGATCGCCGGATCTCGGGTTGAGGTTCGGTGCGCTTGGTGGTCTGGTTTCCGGCGCGGTTTGCCCTCTGGGCTTCGGGATGGGAACCCAGCTCACCACTCCGTCTGCGGTTGCCGGTGCCACTCCACCTACGGTTGCCTGTGCGCCGATCTCAGCGGCACGTAGGGCTACCAGCAGCATTGCGACCGTGGGACGGTTGCCGCGTTCGGCCGTGATTACACCGGAGTACACCCGATCGTAAAGGCTGGTCGCATCATGCTCGACGGCGATCTTCTGCAGAGCTTCCAGCGCTAGCCGGATGTCGCGTTCACCGGTGAGGCATCGCGCCAGCAGCAACGCGACTCCGTACCTGTCGGAGAAGGTGTCCGTCTGTTTCCCTGTAGCGTGTGGGTCATCCCAATTTTGGGTGCCAAGGCTGGTCCGCGTCCCGAACGCGCAGCCGTCCAGGTCGATGACGTAGCCGGCGCACTCGTCGGCGCTCCACAAAGCGTTGGCGTAGGACCAATCTCCGTACACGAGATTATGTCGTTCCAATAGCTCGGCAACGGCGACAATGTCCGCGCAGATCTTCACTCGATTGGCGAAGTTGGGAACGGGAACATTGTGTCTTTCACATTTCTCAGGCGCCGAGGCCAACCAGTCGATCTCCAGCGGCTTGTACTTGGTTTGGCTCTCGTTCAGTCGCAGATTCACCCAGTACGCCGGTGGCGCTATGGGTATCACCACGCCGTAGGTCATGTGCGACGTGCTGGTTACTCGGGCGGCCGGCCACGACATATGTGAGTTCAGCAATACTCGATCGGACGCGGAGGCGTTCGCCGCCAACGCGACCAACTGATCGATCCGCGTCATGTCCGCATCGGTGATCAGATGGGACTTGAAAACTTTGAGAAGCCATCCGCAGTGCTCAATCAATGGGTAGACTCCTTCGCTCTCCCCATTATTGTTGCTGATCGGGCTACCGAGTGGGCCGAGTGATTTTTCCGAAACAACCGGGTCGAAGGGAGTCGAGCTGGGGGTCATCACCGGCTCCGGGCGCCGTCTCGGCACCATACAGTGACCGATGTCCGATCGTCGAGCTGCCCTCTGGCCTGAAAACCGACGTCGAGCAGGAAAGATTCCAGCGGAACCGGTGTCTCCCAGTGCTGAGCGAACCACTGGGCGGCGTGGGGAACTTCCGTGAATGCGTCACCGACTCCATCTGTCACCACGGCGACTGTTGCCCCGGGTTCGAGGTCATAGTGGTCAGCTACGGCTCGCTCTGGATGGTAGGGAAGGAAGTTGTGCAGGACGTTGCTGTCCAGGCCACCGTTCTTTTGGTCGCCGGCCAGCCGGTGCCAGCCATTGCTATGGCGCAGCCACGCACTGACATCGGCGAGCGTTGCGAACCAGGCGCGGCGACCCGAGGACGCGGCATCGGGCGCAGCGGGAATGATCGCAACGATGAGCGCGCACCGAACGTCCATGTCGGACAGGCCCTCCCGCTTGGCGACCGCCACCATCGCACCAGCCGAAGCGTTGAACGCCTCTTTCATCGCCGCAGCAGTCGGATCCGCGCCCCCATCAAGGTGCGCACGCAGGGTGTCGACTGCGCACCTGGCGGCGACCCTCGCCCCCAGGTCGGACCTGCGGCTGTCGGACATGCCGTCCGCAACCGCGATGATCAGATAGCGGCCCGCGCGGTCCCGACCAAGCTGGTAGGAGTCCTGCCGAGGTGTTGCGGGTTCCTGACATCGGTGTCCGGCGCCGACGATCGATACGGCACGCACGTCGAGATCACCAAGGCTGGCCTGATCGGCGGTGATTCCGGACACTGCGGGTTCGACCGGAAGAACCCAGAGACGCCTGGCCGCTGGTGGGGATTCACCGAACACCGGCGACTCGAAGACTGCAGGATTCAGCGCATTCCCAGGCGCTCCTGTCTGCGATAAGTTGCCATGAGTTGAGGGTGCTCGATCCTGGGCCGCCGGTGACCCAGACTGGTTGTCACTATTCATGGCGGATTTGTCGCCTCTCATGTCTTCATAGCACGGAGCCGACGGCTCGCCTGATCGGTGGTGAGCCTCTTCGGCCCTGTGTAGACCCGACCCTGGTTGACCCGACCCTGCTGCTGGCGCTCGCTTCAGCAGGCGGCCCAGGGATTTGATGATCCTCATCGCGGCCTTCCCTCAGAGCGGTTCTTAGCGCAGCGGTTAGCCCTGATCATGTGCGTCGTCGCTAGGGCGGGTCGGTAACCGAC
Source organism: Pseudonocardiaceae bacterium (assembly GCA_049673305.1). GTDB lineage: Bacteria > Actinomycetota > Actinomycetes > Mycobacteriales > Pseudonocardiaceae. The sequence goes on from JBATXM010000129.1 coordinate 4,272, forward strand.
GCCACCCGACTACGCCAGAGCTGCTTGATTGCTGACCATTGTCGGCGGCGGCTGGAGGTGCTGCGGCCGGAAGCACAACAGGGTGGGGTGCGGTGCCCGGGGATGAGGTTAAGGCGCTCGGCAGCGCAGTGGGGGTAGGTAGACCGATGGCTCGCGGAGGTCCGGATTGATAAGAATCCGCAGCAGCGCTCAGCAGTGCTGAGTTCAGGCCTTCGGTGTCGATGTCCTGGATCTGACCTTGTTTCAACATTTCCAAAATCATCCTGTCTCGACGTTCATTGTTGGCCTGGCGATCGGAACGGCCCATGTTCATGAGCGACCCGGTGTCGTCGGGGTGTCGGCTGAGATGAATGGCGTCGAGAGTGTAATTTCCGCGCATGGCAGCTTGGATTGCTTCCATGCGTTGGTGCTGTCGGTGCAAATCCCCCTCCAGCTCGATGTTCCACACCTCTTGTGCGCCGCTGCTCTGTACGGCGTTGAGTGAACCGCGGTGCTGCACGGACCGCAGCTCATGTATTGATTTTATTGTCGCGTCGTCCATGCTCAGCTGGGCGGAAAACCGGTGAACCGTGATTCCTTCCGGTAGGGTAATGGGCGCTACGCCGAGGGCTCGGTTGATCGCCGCCTCGGCCAGTGCGCATTCCTTGATATCGAAGCTGCGACTGATCTGCCGTAGCTGTTCGAGGAGGCGTGCTCGGCACAGCTCAAGACCGTCATTGATCCGGCGCTCGACCACGACTGCCGCGTCGGTGACTCGCCAGTCGAGTACGAGAGTTCCGGCAAAGGAAAATGCGTCACCTCGACTGGGTAGTGAGCATTCTACCACGTCATGGTGATCCGCGATGTCCACGTCGAAGCGCAGTCGGTATTTAACGATCGGCCCGAATTTCGTGACGATCTCGTACCGGCCATCTGGGGTCTTTCCGACTATCGCCACGCCAGAGGTGGGGATCGCTCTTTTCCACTGCATCCGAGGCGCGGGATTTTCGGACATGATCAGTTTTCTTGGTGTGCTCTCCATCGATGGCTCCGCTCTGTTTTATCGGCAGCTATTTCCTTGGCCTTCCGTAAGTTATGTGCTTACCCGAAGTGCCGTTGCGGTTTCGGGTGCGTGGATCGTGTTTTCCGGATCAGCCCACTGCTCCATCTTGCGCCGCAAGCGGGCCTGGACTCGGTTGGATGTTGCGGCTGCGGTCAGCATTTGCACGAAAGCCTGCCGGCGTTGGTCGCTTTCCTCGGCGGTTTCAGTCCATTGATCGAGCGCCTCCATCGCGATCTCTGCGACATCGGCGCTCATTAATGCGGTAGCCCACATCCCGGCTACCACCTGGCGCCATTCGGGGCTGCTGTCGGCCAGTTTAAGCAGCAGTGGCCAGTGTTGGGATCGCCCCGACCTGCCCTGGCGTGGTGATGTTCCCTCCTGGGACCACAGCAGGTCGTGAGCCATTATTAAGAATGCCATGTTTCCCGTGATTCGGCGCGTTCTGGTGCGGCTGTTAGTCCATTCTCGCGCGGTCATGAGCGCCCGGTCAGAAACGCCGACGACGCCTGCGTCGGCCAGTTCGGCGAGACTCCGGCATACCGCATGGATCACCACGAAGTCAGAGGATTCGGCATGTTGGTTGAGTGTCTCGAACAGCCGAGTCGGCTGATCGACTCCGACGGAGCCGCCGTATACTCGTACGGCGGTCGCGACCAAATTTGGATCATTGGCTGTGCTCCACTCATGCACCAACTCGCGCACGGTCTCCTTCAGGGCAGGTACCGAGTTGGCCGCGTCCAGTGCGGTAGCCGCCGACTCACGAAGGACGTAGTCGGTGGCGTACGCCCACGGCTCGACGACCGTATGCCGTATGAAATCGAAAGCGGCGGTGGACAGCGCGCCGACCGCCACCCCTGCTCTTGTCCGCACCTCCTCCACGGGGTGAGCACCTAGTGCGGAAAGCCATTCGAGCACTGCATTATGCGCTTTGTCGTACTCCTGCCATACATGGGCGAGGACTCGTTTCGGGCGGGTAGGGTCGACGAACTCGACCGCCTCCACTGGCACGTCACCCTGTGGCGTGGTCGCCATCGCGGGTGTCAGCTTCGCGTCGAACATCTTCAACCGTGCACTGCGGCTGCGTTCGAACGGACGTATCTGGTCGCGTGGCAGGTCTTCCAACCTCCCTGTGATCGGTGTGGTGAGCCGGGTCTCCAGGTCTCGGCCCGCTTTGGCGACAGTTTCGTAGGGCAGGTTGTTGAGCACTGCGAGCGCGATGACGAAGCTGTGCTCCGCGAGGCCGCCCAGACCCTGAAACCAGTCGGCTAGGTCGCGATCGGCCCGAGCAGCCAGTTGCAGTCGGACTGTTTCCGCGATCTCAGGTGGCGCAGTCTTGCCGCGAGCAGCCTCGGCGATCAATTCGGCCAGCTGCACGACCTTGCGTAACGGTGTGCCGGGGCGGAGTTCTGTGTCGAGTATCGCTGCGATGTCGGCATGAGAGATGAGCCATTCGCTATCGTGCTCGTCAAGTTTCAATTTCAGGTGCGATGCGAGCACGTTGCGGTGTTCCGGGCGGTGAGTCAGGTCGGTGACGTAGTCGGCTGATCCGAGGTGGGTAAGACGCGTTTCCGCGGACACTGCCACAATCAGTCGCGCGGAACGGTCGTTGAGCTCGGCGTCGAGCCGATCCATTTCGTGTCTGGTGAGCAGGTCGTCGGCCTGGGACTGGGTGAGTCCGGTGAGCAGGTAGCCGCTGCCTTCGGTGATGTCCTCGCCACGTAGATGTGTCATGCCCTTCGTGGGATCCAGCCTGAAGAGGGGCCCGGTACAGATCCGGTCGAGCACTCGCAGCGCGCTGGTCAACTTGCCCTGGCCGGCCGCGACCCGGATCACGGCGATGTGTCGCTTGCCGCAAAACGACACGAGAGACGCGAACCCGTCCGGCTCCACATAGGTCACCGCGATCTCCTCGCAGGCCGTCGAGCGGATCGCGTAATGGCCGCGTGGGTCCGGAGTAGCTGCGTAGTAGTGGTTGATCTGGTTGCGACCGATCAGGTCGTGCGCAACGGCGACTCGGGCGCGGAAATCGGTGGTTGTGGACGAGTCCAGGACTCCGAGATTCCGGCGACCGTCGTCCCGCAACTTCCGCCTCGCGGCGGTATCCCCGGGATTGGTCGCGGCGGCGACGATTTCGCGCCGCATCGCACCGTCAGCGGCACGTTGCTCCTCGGCCGCAACAGCCATGGGGTCTGCGGAATCCGGTGGGGACCCGTGGTGGTCCGGGGCGTGTGGCTCCGCCTTCACGGCTTCCGGGGCCGGTACGGCTGCCCGTGCCGGGTCGGGGGATGCGGCGGGTTGAGGGCTCGGCGTTCCAGGGGTAGCGGGGCCCGGATTCGGTGGCTGGGCGGGGCTCTGGTCGCTCATCGCAGGTCCCGCCTGGGCGTGCTGGCGCCCGTGTAGTGGTTGGTCTGGTCGCGACCCACGATGGTGGTGGCGCGGACCTTGTCGTAGAAGTTCAGGGTCGTTTCTCCGTCCTGTGCGGGGGCCTTGGGCCGCTGTGTGCCTTGCGCTGGTGCCTCTGGCGCCTGAGTCGGGTTCGCCGATGCGGGGATGGCAGGTTTCGGCCGGCCGGGTACGTGGATCCACGCCCAGTCGTCGAGTTCTTTGATGGTGACCGGCACCCGTGTGTAGTCGCGGTGGTCGACGGCGCCAGGGTCGTGCCACACCACCGTCTTGAACCATATGTCGGAGACGACCAGGGCGAGTCGGGCGCTAGGCGCCTGAGCGAGTGCATCCCGGAGTGCCGGGAGGTCCACCAGTCGACACGCGGTGTTCAGCTCCGCGCCCACCCATCCCTGGTTGTCGCGGACGACGTCGCCTGCGTGCAGCGCAACCCGCATCCGCATGGCGACCGACTCCCCGCTCCGGCGGGCGTAGGTGCCAAGCTCGGTGTCCAACTCCCGAACAAAACCTTCGGTGATGGCTTCTTTGGCCATGGATGCCGGGGTGAGGATGATGACGCCGTCACCTCGGTCGGCCCGGTGGCAATCGGACCACGGGATGCCGGCTTGTGTGGCGGCCGCCTCAAGCACGTCGTACATCTGCCTGCGTAGCCAGCGCTGGTCGGGGTTCTTGCGTCGTCCGAACTGCTCGATATCGATGACGATCATTGTGTAATAAATTGATCTTGATGTCATGACTGTGTTTCCTCCACGCAGGGGCATGCGCCGCAGAGCATTGGTATCGTGAATGCGGGTTGCGCGGTGCGTCATCTGACGCTCACGGCTCGGATGTGACGTGTGTCACGATGGTGTCCAGGAGTGCGAGGTCGGTGACCACGATCCCGCCGCGCTGAGTGAAGATCACTCCGCTCTCGGCCAGCCCACGCAGGGTACGGACGACCGTCTCTCTGGATGCACCAGCGGCGCCTGCCAGATCACGTTGCAGGGTGGGCACGTACACCGATCCGGGAAAGGCCTCGATCGGCTCGCCGTGACGTCGTGCGAGGTCCAGCAACACCCGCCCGACCCGGTCGATAGCGAGGTAGGCGCCGAACTCCAGCCGTCTCCGGTCAGACTCTTGAACCCTTGCGACCGTGATCATCAACAGGGAGAAGAGCAGGTCCGATCGCTCCCGGAGCAGGCCAAGGAATCGCTGGGCGGTGATGACGACGGCGGTGACCGGAGTGAGGGCGGTGACGGAGGCGGCTCGCGGCTGGTCGTCGAGGCAACCGAACTCGCCGATCAGGTCGTCGGCTCCGCGCAGCGCGAGCATGGAGGTGTAGCCATTCCCGGCGACTGTCGTGACCTTCACGATACCCTTGTTGAGCAGGGCTACGGAGTCGGATCTGTCGCCCTCGATGAAGATCGTGTCGCCTGGTGAGTACTGCTTGGGCCGCCCGGCTAGCCGGAGCGCAACGAGTTGCTCCGGCGGCAGTTTCGCGCGATGAGGCTTCACGTCAAAGCGGCCCTCCCCAGACCAAGGGCGCCCTTGGCGTCGCTGGATGATGGCGGCCACCTGCCACCCTGGTTGTATACGCAGATCACCTTGCCCAGGGCAAACGAATTTATGGAAAAGCCACCCCCCGGGAACGGCTGTTGGGCCTCTTTGACGCAGTACCCTTAGCCGGCGGGTAGCTGGCTGCGGGCGGCGGCGTCGAGTGCGGCGGCTGCGGCTGGGGGGAGTCGAAGCGTTCCGCTACGGTCCAGTTTCGCCAATTCCGCGCGGGCCTTGGCATACGCGGCGGTGCGCTCGGCGTCGTGAGTGGAGTCTCGGGCCACGGTGAGCAGCTTGATGGCCCGCGCCACGGTGGCCCGCTCCTGCGCGGGAATCCCAGCCAACTGGATGCGCTGCGCCGCGTCGCGAGCGGCCTGCCAGGCACGGCAGGCCTGATCCACCGCGGTGGCGAACTGAACACGGTGCGCCAGCGGCGGTTCTGTGTCCGTGTCCAGCGCTTGGGCCTGGGCGAAGGCCTCCACAAACCGGCCGGTGGAGGGCACCGTGACGTCGGTCAGCGCGGGTAGCCGCAGCACCGCGAGCGGGTCGCATTCGAACTGGCCGTACTCAGTGCGCAATTGGGCGAACCGGGCCTGGGTAGCCTGCCAGTCCGGACCCGGCGCGGCCCGCGCGAGGGGTGGGGCCATTCGCGCCCCGGCCATTCCCGCCCCGGGCATGGGCGCCCGCTGCTGCCAGCCCGCCGCCCGGCGGTGGCGGCGGTACAGGTGCCGCATCACGACCATCGTGCCCGCTCCGAACAGCATGAATGGTCCGAAGAGCGTCAGCACGGCGACCATAATCCTGGTGAGCACAAGCACGGTGACTGCGCCAGCGCCGGCCAGGACCACCGCGCACAGCAGCACCAGCAGTACCAGCAGCCGACCAACGGGCCGCCGCGCCGGACTCCAGCGACGGTGATAACGGTGGTAGTGGCGGTACCGCAGTCTGCGCATGGCCGTGTCCTTTCGTGCCCCATCCTTGATACCCCTCCAGCCGCTCGCACGGGAGAGTGCGGGCACCTCGCGGATCAAATATCCCCCAGTAGCCGTCATCACCTGCGATGATGCGCTCGGAGCAGCCGGTAGGCGATCCCGGCCCAGCGGCCGGGGGGGAAGGGAGCTGGCTCATGTTCCGCAAGGTACTGGTCGCCAACCGCGGGGAGATCGCGATCCGGGCTTTTCGGGCCGCCTACGAACTAGGTTGCCAGACAGTCGCGGTGTTCCCCTACGAGGATCGCAACTCCGAACACCGGCTCAAGGCCTACGAGGCCTACCAGATCGGTGTGAAAGGTCATCCGGTTCGGGCTTACCTCTCGGTACCGGAGATAATCCGGGCTGCCCAGCGGGCCGGGGCCGATGCGATCTACCCCGGTTACGGTTTCCTGTCAGAGAACCCGGAACTGGCCATGGCCTGCCAGCAGGCTGGTATCACCTTCGTCGGGCCGCCTCCCGCCGTGCTGGCGCTGGCGGGTAACAAGTCGCGGGCGGTGGCTGCGGCGCGCGACGCTGGCGTGCCGGTGCTGGAGTCCTGCGCACCGTCCGCCGACATTGACACACTGATGGCCGCCGCCGACGAGATGGGGTTCCCGCTCTTCGTCAAGGCCGTCGCCGGGGGCGGTGGGCGTGGCATGCGCCGGGTCACTGAGCCTACCGGCCTGCGCACCGCGCTGGAGGCCGCCAGCCGGGAGGCCGAGTCGACGTTCGGTGACCCGGTCGTGTTCCTGGAGCGGGCGGTCATCGACCCCCGGCATATCGAGGTGCAGATACTCGCCGACTCGACCGGGAACATCATTCACCTCTACGAGCGGGACTGCTCGGTACAGCGACGGCACCAAAAGGTGGTGGAGGTGGCCCCGGCGCTGAACCTGGACCCCGATCTGCGGGAGCGGATCTGCGCCGACGCAGTGACTTTTGCCCGGACAATCGGCTTCGTCAACGCGGGCACCGTGGAGTTCCTCGTCGACCGCGACGGTCACCACGTGTTCATCGAGATGAACCCGCGGATCCAGGTCGAGCACACGGTGACCGAGGAGACCACCGATGTCGATCTGGTTAGCGCCCAGTTGCGGATCGCGGCGGGACAGACGCTGGTTGATCTCGGGCTGTCTCAGGACGCGATTGTGCTGCGCGGCGCCGCGCTGCAATGCCGGATCACCACCGAGGACCCGGCCAACGAGTTCCGCCCGGACATCGGCACGATCACCGCGTACCGCTCGGCCAGCGGTGCCGGGGTCCGGCTGGACGGCGGCACCATGGACGTGGGTGCTCAGATCAGCGCGTACTTCGACTCGCTGCTGGTCAAGGTCACCTGCCGGGGCCACGACTTCCCCACTGCGGTACGCCGGGCCCGCCGGGCGCTCAGCGAGTTCCGGATTCGCGGGTTGGCGACCAACATCCCGTTCCTGCTCGCGTTGCTCGACGAGCCGGACTTCATGGTGGGCAAGGTCACCACCTCGTTCATCGAGCAGCGGCCGTACCTGCTCTCTACCCGGCAGCCCGCCGACCGTGGCACCCGGTTACTGACCTACCTCGGGGACGTGACGGTGAATCGGCCGCACGGTGATCCCCCCGATCTGGTCGATCCGGTGAGCAAGCTGCCCTTGATTGATCTGGACGCACCTGCGCCCTCCGGATCCCGGTGTCAGCTCCGCACGCTGGGCCCGGAGGGATTCGCGCGCTGGTTGCGGGCACGAGAGCGCGTTGGCGTCACGGACACCACCTTCCGGGACGCCCACCAGTCGCTGCTCGCGACCCGGGTGCGCAGCAAGGACCTGCTTGCCGTGGCGCCCTACGTCGCTCGAATGACCCCGCAACTGCTGTCACTGGAGTGCTGGGGTGGCGCGACCTACGATGTGGCGCTGCGCTTTCTCGCCGAGGACCCCTGGGAGCGCCTCGCCGCGTTGCGCACAGCGGTGCCCAACGTGTGCCTGCAGATGCTGCTGCGCGGGCGTAACACGGTGGGCTACATGCCCTATCCGACCGAGGTGACCACCGCCTTCGTCGAGCAGGCTGTTGAGACCGGGCTGGACATCTTCCGGATCTTTGACGCGCTCAATGACGTCTCACAGATGCGCCCGGCCATAGATGCGGTGTGCGAGACCGGCCGGGCCGTCGCCGAGGTGGCGCTGTGTTACACCGCTGACCTGTCCGATCCCGAGGAGAAGCTGTACACGCTGGACTACTACCTGCGGCTGGCCGAGCAGATCGTCGCGGCCGGCGCGCACGTGCTGGCGATCAAGGACATGGCCGGCCTGCTGCGCCCGCCAGCGGCCCGGACGCTGGTATCGGCGCTGCGCAGCCGGTTCGACCTGCCAGTGCACCTGCACACTCACGACACCCCCGGTGGCCAGCTCGCCACCTTGCTCGCGGCGATCGATGCCGGAGTGGACGCGGTCGATGCGGCGGCGGCGTCCATGGCTGGCACCACCTCGCAACCGGCGCTGTCCGCGCTGGTCGCGGCCACCGAGCACACCGAGCGCAGCACCGGGTTGGACCTGCAGGTGGTGTGCGATCTGGAGCCCTATTGGGAGCTGGTGCGCAAGGTCTACGCACCCTTCGACTCCGGCCTGGCCTCGCCCACCGGACGGGTCTACCACCATGAGATCCCCGGTGGCCAGCTGTCCAACCTGCGCCAGCAGGCCGTGGCGCTAGGCCTGGGCGACCGCTTCGAGCAGGTCGAAGAAGCCTACGCGGAGGCCGACCGAATGCTCGGGCGGCTGGTGAAGGTAACTCCGTCGTCCAAGGTCGTCGGGGATCTGGCGCTGCACCTGGTCGGCTCTGGCGTTGAGCCGAAGGAATTCGAGGCCGACCCCGCTCGCTTCGACATTCCCGACTCGGTGATCGGTTTCCTGCACGGCGAGCTCGGTGTTCCCCCCGGCGGGTGGCCCGAGCCCCTGCGCACCAAGGCGCTGGCGGGCCGCAGCGGCCCACGGCGGATGGTGGAGCTGTCCGCACAGGACCGGCAGGACTTGGCGGGGGACCGGACGCGGACGCTGAACCGGCTGCTGTTCGCCGGTCCGGCAGCGGAGTTCGAGGACCATCGCGAGGCCTACGGGGACACCTCAGTGCTGCCCAGCAAGGAGTTCTTCTATGGCCTGCTCCCCGGTGAGGAGCACGCCGTGGACCTCGATCCGGGGGTGCGACTGCTGATCCAGCTCCAGGCGATCGGAGACGTCGACGAACGCGGCATGCGCACCGTGATGTGCACGCTCAACGGGCAGCTGCGGCCGTTGCAGGTCCGGGACCGCTCCGTTGACTCGAAGGTCCCCGCCGCTGAAAAGGCGGACAGATCCAACGACAAGCACGTCGCGGCGCCGTTCGCTGGAGTGGTCACTCTGCAAGTGTCCGAAGGGGATACGGTGGTCGCGGGAGAGCCGGTGGCCACCATTGAGGCGATGAAGATGGAAGCCGGGATCACCGCTCCCCTGAGTGGCACGGTGGCTCGGTTGGCGATCAAGTCTGTGGCGCAGGTGGAAGGCGGTGACCTGATTATGGAACTACGTTCCCCGTAGCGTTCCTGGTAATTTTATTCAACCATGCTATACTCTGTAACATGTCGCCTGGACAGGGTGCGATCTGGAATTGAGGGGTGGTATGTGATGCGCGCGAAGGAAAGGGAAGCTCTGCTGGATAAGCTACGGCGCATCCAGGAAGACCACGGCAGTGACGACGGCTTTGAGCTTTTTGTGCGAGCGTGTCGTAACAGAGCGGCCAAATTCGATCCGAACTTGCCCATCTGGGCTGCGCTCAAAGAGGTGAACCTCATTGTGGACTGCGGTCCGGATGGTATTCCAAACATTGATGAGGAAATCCGAGATTTCGTGCGGCACGGTGGAGACGTGATCGCTCTGCCCAGACGCCCTAACGAATCGGGTGAATACGAGACGAGCAAGCACCGTTTGAGGCCCAAAGAGTCATAGGGGCGTCAGCTCCGCCTCGTGAGTGGCCAGGTATGGCCACCATCCGGGGAATCGAGCCAGATCCACTGCTGTTTGGTGGTGGCGGTGAGCCCGAAACGGTCCCACCCGGGCTGGCCGAGTTCGTGCCACAGATGGTGTGCGTCTTCGACGGCGTGCCCGTAGCCGATCTCGTCGGGCACGGTGAGCAGCCTTTCTGCGCCGTCCGCGACCACGAGCGTGGGCCGGTACCCGATGCGGGCGAGTCGGTCCCGGGCAAGGTCGACCAGGTCGCGGTCGATGTCGACGGAGAAGACATGCTCGGCGCCGAGCCGGTGGGCCAGCAGCGCGGCGTTGTACCCGGTGCCGGTGCCTTCGCCGATCTTGGTGAACAGGCCCCGGTTGGCGTAGATCCGTTCCTGCCAGGCTGGGTCGCTCGCATCGTGGGTCAGCCACTCGCCCGTGTCGGGATCCTGGTCGTAGATGACGGGGACCAGCGCGTGTCGGGAAATCGCTCGAACCGCGGCGATCCACTCCGGTGTGTGCAGCTTGCCCGCCGCGACCAACTCCTCGGCGAGCCTCGCCGGACGGTCGGTCCAGTCCTTCACGGCGCCTCCTGGGCCAGCAGATCGGCGAGGGCGGCGGTCAGTGGCGCGTCGGTGCTGTCTTCCAGGAAGCCGAACTGGCCACCGGGGTTGACTTCCAGGAAGATCCACTCTGCTTCTGGGGTGATCACGAAGTCGAACGCGCCGTAGACCAGGTCCAGCTCACGCATGACAGCCCGGATGCCGCACTCCACGTCAGTCGGCAGCGAGACCGGTTCGTAACTCAGGGCGTTGTAGTCGGCTCGCCAGTCGATGTAGGCCGCTTGGCTGTGCGCGTGAATCGCCACCGCGAACACCTGGCCTCCGATCACGATGACCCGGGCTTCCTCCCGCTTCGTCGCCCACTGTTGCAAGAGATGCGCGGTCAACTCGACACCCCGTAGATCATTGAGGTCGGCGGCGGCCAACCGCTGGGTCAGTGTGACCCGGCGCCCGCCCTGCTCGCAGATCGCGGACGCGCCGAGCATCTTGGTCACCACCCCACCGGGGGCGAATTGCATGGCGAACCGGCGCACCGCGCCAGGATTGTTGGTGACTAGAGTCGGCGCCACGCTCAAGCTGGCGCGGACGGCCGTGAGCAGCTGGCGCGGCTTGTAGCCGGCGTCCGCGTGCCGACTGGGATGGTTGATCCACCGCAGCGGCAGTGCGCCCAGCACACCTCCCAGGCCGAGCTTGGCCTCGTGCTGGGCGTGCTGCCGCTCGGTACCACTCATCGCCGCAGGGAACTGGAAGCTCGCCGGGTTGCGGTACCAGACGGATCGCAGCTCTTCCAGCGTCACCTCACGATATGGCGTCGCCAACCGGCCCACCCACCGGCCGTCCCGGAGTTCGGCGTCAAAACTGAGCTGCTGGGGAAACCAGCTCAGATCCAGCCGGAACACCGGCGGTTACCGGCACCGGGTGCACGTGTTGCGCACTCCGCTGGGTCCCTACCTGCGCTACGAATGCGAATGGGGCTACGCCTACAACGTGCAGGTGGGCGAGGACATCCGCATCCTTGATCTTGCTGAGACACCCGAGCCGCCCGGTTTGGTGGATCACGACTTTTGGCTGGCGGACAGTGAGCTGGTGGTTCTGATGCACTACGACGACGCTGGGCAGTTCCTGGGTGGCGAGGCGCTGCCCGAGACGGAGACGCCACGCTATGTTGCCGCCCGTGATGCCGCTTGGGCAGCCGCCACTCCGTTCGAGCCGTGGTGGGTGGCCCGGCCGCAGTACCATCGCTGCGCCGGATCGGTAGGGTGAGCCTGAGAGGAGCCGGTTGAGCAGCACCGTCCGCCCTGACGAGTTGTCCGCCACGCTGCGCCGCCTCCGGCGCGGCGCGCACCTGTCCGGGGTCGAGGCGGCGCGCGCGGCAGGCCTGTCCCAGCCGAAGATCAGCCGCCTGGAGACCGGCAAGCAGGTCCCCACCGCAACCGAGGTGGAGGCGCTGTGCCGGGTCTACCGCGCACCGGCACGAACCAGGCAGCAGTTGCTCGCCATTGCCGGCGATCTGCGGGAGGAACAGGTCTCGGCGCGGGTCATGCTCCAGCGTGGCGCCTACCGGATGCAGGAGCGCGTCGGCCGCATCGAAGCGGCGTCGCGGCTGCTCCGGACCTTTCATCCAGCGGTAGTGATCGGGCTGCTGCAGACCCCCAGCTACATCCGCGGCTTGCTCGGCGAGAGTCTGCCCGACGACGAGGTCGAACGGATGGTCACTGCCCGGGTTGACCGGCAGCGTCTACTGGACACCGACCGGGATTTTGTGTTGATCATGACTGAGGGTGCGCTGCGCTGGCACGTCGGCTCGCCCGCCGTGATGATCGCACAACTGCAACATCTCGCCGAGGCCACTCGACGTAGCAACGTGCGGGTGGGTGTCATTCCCTGGACCAAGCCCGTGCGGACAGGCGCTCTGCACGGCTTCAACCTTTACGACCGGCGGGCGGCGATCATCGGCACCGAGACCGCCACGGCCATCATCACCGATGCCCGCGACATCGCTGATTACGAGACCTGTTTTGCCACTTATGAGGCACTCGCGGTGTACGACGCCGACGCCCGCCAGGTCCTCGATCGGCTCTCGGACGAGTACCGCACCCTGGACCAATGAGGACACGCCGCGCAGCGGCATCATGGGCACTATGGTGCGGATCGTGGCGGGTGTTGCCGGGGGGCGGCGGCTGGCTGTTCCGCCACGCGGCACCAGGCCGACGTCGGACCGGGTCCGGGAGGCGATGTTCAGCGCGCTGCAGGCGCGTCGGAACCTCCACGGCGCCCGGGTGCTCGACCTCTACGCCGGATCTGGCGCGCTGGGATTGGAGGCGCTGTCCCGGGGGGCGGCGCACGTCCGGTTCGTAGAATCGGACCGGCCTGCGGTCGCCGTGCTGCGCCGTAACGTCGAGACGCTCGGACTGGGTGGCCCGGGCGGTGCCGCGGTGTGGGTGAGCGCTGCGGATGTGCCTGCGGTGTTGCGTGGCGACCCGGGCCTGCCCTACGACGTGGTGCTCGCCGACCCCCCCTACGCACTCGGCGATGCTGCGCTGGGTGGTGTGTTGTGCGCTCTGGCCGACGGCGGTTGGCTGGCGCCGTCGGCGTTGCTCGTGGTGGAGCGCCCGGTCAGGGCGCTGACGCCGGCCTGGCCGATAGGTGTGAGTGCGCTCACCCATCGGCGGTATGGCGACACTGTTATATATTATGGCGTGCACGACGGTTACTTGCCATGAGGCGCGCGGTGTGTCCCGGTTCTTACGACCCCGCCACCAAGGGCCACCTCGACATCATCGAGCGGGCCGCGAGCCAATTCGACGAGGTCGTGGTCGCCGTCTTGATCAATAAGGCCAAGAGCTGCCTGTTCGAGGTCGCCGACCGCATGGCGATGTTGAAGGAAATCACTGAGCATCTGACAGGTGTCCGCATCGACTCCTGGCATGGGCTGCTCGTGGACTACTGCACGACCAACGGAATCGCGACGATCGTGAAGGGCCTGCGCGCGGTCAGTGACTTCGACTACGAATTGCAGATGGCTCAGTTGAATTACCAGCTCTCCGGAGTGGACACGATGTTCTTGCCGAGCAAACCGCACTACAGCTACCTGTCCAGCTCGGTGGTCAAAGAGGTCGCCGCCTATGGTGGTGACGTGGGCCATCTGCTGCCGGCCACGGTGCACCAACGTCTGATCAACCAGCTCGCTGGCGAGCGACCCGAATGAAGGGGCCCGAATCACGGGTCCGATGCCCGGCCGCGCAGCGGACACGCCGAGACGCCGCGTGTTCCCGCATCTGGCCGGCCCGACCGGCCACACTGGTGGTTGTGGATGGTGAACAGGGGCCGGTGTACCGGGTTTTCGCGGCACTCGATGAGCTCGTGACGACCCTCGAGGAGGCGCGTGGGGTACCGATGACCTCCAGCTGTGTGGTGCCCCGCGGGGATGTGCTGGAACTGCTCGACGACATCCGCGATGCGATCCCCACTGAGCTCGATGATGCTCAGGACGTGCTGGACCATCGGGACGAGTTGCTGCACACCGCGCGGCAGGAGGCGGAACAGGCGGTGACCGGGGCGCGCGAGGAGGCTGCGGGTCTGGTCGCCGAGGCTCGCGCCGACGCTGAGTCGATGCTCGCCGAGGCGCACGCCGAGGCGGAGCGCATCGCGGCCGCCGGACGACGGGAGTACCAGGAGCTCACCGGGCGTGCGGAAGCTGAGGCGCAACGGATGACCGTAGCCGGGCGGGCGGCTTACGAGCGGGCCGTCGCCGACGGCCGTGCTGAGCAGGCCCGGTTGGTCGAGCAAACCCAGGTGGTGCAGGCGGCCCGAGCCGAGGCCACCCGAGTCCACGACGAGGTGAACACCGAGGTTCACCGGCTGCGCTCGGAATGCGACGCCTACGTCGAGGGCACCCTTGCGGAGTTTGAGGACCTGCTCAACCGTACGTTGCGCACCATCGGGCGCGGTCGTGCCTATCACGGCGGGTCGGTGTCCGCCGGGGTCGGCGAATATCCCCGATGACACGCGTTCCCGCCCGGCCTGACCCACGCTCCCCATGGGTGATCGACACCCGGGAGCTGGGGAGACGACCCGGGGCAATGCGTTGCTACCACCGCGACGTCGTGGTGGCGGCCCGGCTGGGGGTGGACGTGATCGGGATTTCCCCGGGGGATCAGGTGTCCCTGGACGTGCGGCTGGAGTCGGTCATGGAAGGTGTGCTGGTGTCGGGCACGGCATCGGCGCCGCTCGCTGGGCAGTGCGCCCGGTGCCTGGATCCGCTGGTGGACTCCCTTGAGGCCCAGCTGACCGAGCTGTTCGCCTACCCGGGCACGGCGACCGAGGGCAGCACCGATCCCGACGAGGTCAGCCGGGTCGTCGACGGCTTGGTCGACCTGGAGCCAGTGGTTCGCGATGCGTTGCTGCTGGCGCTGCCGCAGGCCCCGCTCTGCAGCGAGAACTGTCCCGGCCTGTGCCCCGAATGTGGCGGTCAGTGGGCGGAGCTCGGTACGGATCACCGGCATGAGACCATGGACCCGCGCTGGGCTCCCCTAACAACAGGACTGAAGCAGCCGTTGCGCGGAAGCGAAGAGGAGAACGAGTAACGTGGCCGTCCCCAAGCGTAGGATGTCGCGGTCGAACACCCACTCGCGGCGGGCCCAGTGGAAAACCACCGCGCCGGCTCTCGCAGCGTGTTCGAACCGGGCCTGCCGGCAGCCGAAGCCGTCGCACATGGTCTGTCCGCATTGCGGGAAATACGATGGCCGCCAGGTCATCCAGCCGGCCTGACTCCACGACGCGATATACCTTGGAGAAACGGTCTTCGCGGGGTCACCCCTTGGATCTGACCCCCCTGCTTACCGCGCTTGGTGTCGACATCGACGCCGAGCTTCTCACGCTTGCGCTCACCCACCGCTCCTACGCCTACGAGAGCGGTGGGCTGGAACCCAATGAGCGCCTGGAGTTCCTCGGCGATGCCGTGCTCGGTGTGGTCGTCACCGACCACCTCTTTTGCACCCATCCCGACCTGCCGGAGGGGCAGCTCGCCAAGCTGCGCGCCAGCGTGGTGAACATGCACGCGCTGGCTGGCGTGGCCCGCGAACTGGATACCACTGGCCTGGGAAAGTACCTGCTGCTGGGTCGGGGTGAGGAGCTCACCGGAGGCCGCAACAAGTCCAGCATCCTGGCCGACACCATCGAGGCGCTGATCGGTGCGGTGTACCTGCAGCACGGCATGGACATCGCTCGTGGCGTGGTGCACCGGCTGTTCGATCCGCTGCTGGTGATGGCTCCCCTGCTGGGCGCCGGCTTGGACTGGAAAACCAGCCTCCAGGAGCTCACCGCCAGCCACGATCTGGGGGTGCCCGAGTACCGGATTACCGAGGACGGACCCGACCACCTCAAAGAGTTCACCGCGATCGCCGTGATAGCTGGGGTCCAGCGGGGGACCGGGCAGGGTCGGACCAAGAAAGAAGCCGAGCAGCGGGCGGCCGAGGCTGCCTGGCGCTCGCTGTCCGAGTTGGCCAGCGGGAGCGCCCCGCCGGTGGGGTAGTACCGCGTGCCGGAGCTGCCCGAGGTCGAGGTCGTCCGGCTCGGCCTCGCCGAGCACGTCACCGGGCGCCGGGTGGCCGCTGTTGAGGTGCGCCACCCCCGTTCGGTACGCCGGCATCTCGCCGGTGAGCTGGACTTCGCCGCCCGGCTGTGTGGCCGGCAGATCCGAGCCGCCCAGCGTCGTGGCAAGTACCTCTGGCTTGACCTCGACTCAGTGGGGGCTGCTGATGGGGCTGTCGGTGAGGCGCTGTTGGCCCATCTGGGCATGAGTGGGCAGATGCGCATCCAACCACCCGGTGCCGCCGACGAGACGCACCTGCGGGTGCGGCTGCAATTCCTCGACGGCGGTCCTGAGCTGCGCTTCATCGACCAGCGTACGTTCGGTGGGCTCTCGGTGGAGGAGGTGATCGAGGGCCTGCCCACGCCGGTGGCGCACATCGCGCGAGACCCGATGGACCCGTGTTTCGATCATGATGCGGTGCTCGCCCGGATCCGCCGGCGGCGCACCGGTCTCAAACGCGCGTTGCTGGATCAGACTCTGGTGTCGGGAATCGGCAACATCTACGCCGACGAGGCGCTCTGGAGGGCTCAGCTGCATGGGGAGCAGCCCACCGAGACGCTGACCGCCGCGCAAGGACGTACCCTGCTGAGCGCCGCCACCGAGGTGCTCATCGAAGCACTCGCCGCTGGTGGCACCTCCTTCGACGCGCTGTACGTCAATATCAACGGTGCCTCTGGTTACTTCGACCGCTCGCTAGCCGCTTACGGGCAGGCCGGGCGACCCTGCCCACGCTGTGGCACCGCGATCCGGCGGGAGCCCTTCATGAACCGCTCCTCCTACACCTGCCCGCGCTGCCAGCCCAGCCCCCGCCGGTAAGCGCCAGGGCCTAGTGGTAGGCGTGCTCGGGACCCGGGTAGGCGCCCGAGCGGACCTCCCCGGCGAAGTGGCTCGCGGCCTCTCGTAGCCCGTCGCCGAGTTTGGCGTAAGCCTTGACGAACCTCGGCACCGCAGATGTGTCGGGGTGGAAGCCCGCCATGTCCTGCCACACCAGGACCTGGGCGTCGCAGGCTGGTCCGGCACCGATTCCGATGGTGGGCACACTCGTCACCGCAGTGACTCGCGCGGCCAACTCGGCGGGCACCACCTCCAGCACGATGGCGAACACCCCAGCGGCTTCCAGAGCTTTTGCGTCGTCGAGCAGGCGCTCACCGGACTCGCCCCGTCCCTGTACCTGGTAGCCGCCCATCGCGTGCACCGACTGCGGGGTGAGCCCGAGGTGGGCCATGACCGGCACGCCCGCCGCGACCAGCGCCTCGATCTGCGGCACCATGCGGTGGCCGCCCTCCAGCTTCACCGCATGCGCGCCGGCCTCTTTGAGGAAACGCACCGCGGTCTCCAACGCCTGGGCCGGGGAGGACTGGTAGGAACCGAAGGGCAGATCGGCGACGACCAGCGCTCGTCGGGCGCCGCGGACCACGCCGCGCACCAGGGGCACCAGCTCCTCGACGGTGACCGGTAGCGTCGTGTCGTAGCCGTAGATGACGTTGGCCGCTGAGTCGCCGACCAGCAGCACGGGGATTCCGGCGGCGTCGAGCAACGTGGCCGTGGAGTAGTCATACGCGGTGAGCATCGCCCACTTCTCGCCGCGACGTTTGGCCGCCATGAGATCCTGAGTGCGGACTCGCCGGACTTTCTGGTCTGGTCTCACCGGTCCGCCGTACAGCGCGGGTTGGGCAGCCACAGCGGTCATCATCGACCGTCCTCCCTCGAGGCCGGCCATCCCTCGCCGGTCCCCGGGTCATGCCGATTCGCTTATATCACCCTATCAAGAGCCAGCACCCGTCGGGCGTGCACGGTGGCGGATGCGCCAGCTGACAGAGTGCCCGTAGCTACCCCGCCCGCTAAGCGGAGCGCTCCCGCCAGCGGTTGGTGATGGGCAGTCGCCGGTCCCGGCCGAAAGCCTTTAAGGTGATCTTTGTGCCGGGTGGGTACTGCCGGCGTTTGTACTCCGCTGCGTCCACCAGCGCCACGATGCGCTCGACCAGTTCCGGAGCGAAACCCGCAGCCACCAGGTCGTGGAAACCGCGGTCGCCTGCCACGTAGTCGTCGAGTATCTCGTCGAGCAGCAGGTAGTCCGGCAGCGAGTCGGCGTCGAGCTGGTCGGGACGAAGCTCAGCCGAGGGCGGCTTGCTGATGGAGTTGGAGGGGATCGGTGGGGTCTCACCCCGTTTCTCGGCCAGGGCGTTGCGCCACCGCGCCAGCGCCCACACTGTGGTCTTGGGCACGTCCTTGATCGGCGCGAAACCACCGACCGCGTCACCGTAGATCGTCGAGTATCCCACCGCGAGCTCGGACTTGTTGCCGGTGGCCAGCACCAGATGGCCATGCTGGTTGGACAGCGCCATCAGGGTTACTCCCCGACAGCGGGCCTGCACGTTCTCCTCAGCGATTCCGGACAGGCCGAGCTGGCGGACGAAGACATCGACCATGTCTCCGATGGGCTGTACCTGGTAATGCAGGCCGGTGCGTTCGGCCAGCTCGGCGGCGTCGGATCGGGAGTGCGCCGAGGAATACGACGAGGGCATCGAGACCCCGTACACCGCGTCGGCGCCCAGCGCGTCCACCGCGAGCGTAGCGCACACGGCGGAGTCGATCCCGCCGGAGAGCCCGAGTACCACCGAGCGGAATCCGTTCTTGCGCGAGTAGTCCCGCAGGCCGGTCACCAGCGCGCTCCACACCTCGGCCTCCTCGGACAGCGGCTCGGTGGTAGGCGGCTCGGTGGTAGGCGCGGGCAACGCGGGGAAGTGGGCCGGCAGTGGGTCCTCGGCGAGGATGACCCGGCGAACGTCCAGCCCGGCGTACCGGCCCACTGCCCTGGCTGATCCGCCAGGCAGGTCCAGGTCAATCACCAGAAGCTGCTCGGTGAACCGCGGTGCCCGCGTCAGCAGCTCACCACGCCCGCTGAGCAGCATCGAGCCGCCGTCGAAGACCAGCTCGTCCTGGCCTCCCACCAGATTGGCGTAGGCCAGTGGCACACCCAGCTCAGTGGCGCGCCGCACCACCAGCGCCAGCCGAGTGCCGTCCTTGTCCCGTTCGTAGGGGGAGGCGTTGGGCGCGACCACCAGGTCCACTCCGGCCTGGGCCAGCGCGGTGATCGGACCGCCCACCTGCCAGATGTCCTCACAGATCACCATCCCGATTTCCAGGCCGTTCAGCCGGAACACGCTCACAGCGGTGCCGGGGAGGAAATAGCGGCGTTCGTCGAACACCCCGTAATTGGGCAGGTGGTGCTTGAACTGGCGGGCTACCACCCGCCCCCGGTACAAGACCGCCGCCGCGTCACGGGGGCCGCCGTCATCGAAGTCCAGGTATCCGATGACGGCGGCCAGTTCCCCGAAGCCCTGCTGAGCGAGCCGTCCGGCCAGCGTGTGGAGGGCGTGCACCGACCCGGCGACGAAGGACTCTCGCAGCGCGAGGTCCTCCACCGGGTAGCCGGTGAGCGCCATCTCGCCGAACACCACGAGGTGCGCCCTGGCGGCGGCGGCTTCCTGGCAGCGTGTGGCGATGATCGTGATATTGCCCGCGATGTCGCCCACGCACGGGTTCACCTGGGCCAGTGCCAGGCGTAGCTGCGGCATGCTCTCATCATCCGCCGCTAGGATCTTCCCGGTGTCGCCCCTGTTGCGCCCGACCGCTGTCCTGGCGATCGTGGCTGCCCTGGGTGGTTGCGTTGCCCTGGGTGGTTGCGCTGCCGTGGGCGGCCGCCAGGCCGTTGACGTCGCGGGATCACAGTCCGACCCGGACGTCTCGCAGTACCAGGCCGGCCCCGCGGGGCGGGTGCCCCAGGGCCTTGAGCGTTACTACGGTCAGCGACTGACCTGGAGCGGATGCCAGGGCTTCGCCAGCACAAATCGGGAACGGCAGTCCTTCGCGAACCCCACGCTGCGGTGCACCCGAGTGCAGGTGCCACTGGACTACGCCCAACCCGATGGCCGCACCGCGCTGCTCGGAGTGCTCCGTCGCCCCGCCGACAACCAGCAAGAGCGGCTGGGATCGCTGCTGGTCAACCCCGGCGGTCCAGGTGCCTCGGGGATGGCTGCGGTCGCGGCGCTGGCCGCGACGGTGGCCGGTACCGATCTGGGTCGCCGGTTCGACATCGTCGGGTTCGATCCCCGAGGAATCGGCGCGAGCGAACCGAAAATCGTCTGCCGGAACACCCAGGAGGAGGATGCGCAGCGGCTCGACGTCGAGGTGGACACTTCGCCGACCGGGATCGCGCATACCGAGGGCGAGAACCGGGCCTACGCTGCGCGGTGTGCCCAACGGGTGGGCACCGAGGTGCTCGCCAACGCCGGCACCAGAGATGTCGCCCGAGACATGGACGTGATGCGCTCCGCGTTCGGCGACGCGAAGCTCAACTACCTGGGCTACTCCTACGGCACCCGGATCGGTACCTCCTACGCCGAGCAGTTCCCGGGCAATGTGCGGGCGATGGTGCTCGACGGCGTGCTGGACCCGAATGGCAACCGGGTGGAGAGCTTGGTGAATCAGGGTGCCGGGTTTCAGCAGTCTTTTGACGCATTTGTCAGTTGGTGTCTCGCGCAGTCCCACTGCTGGTTGGGCACCATCCCGAAGGACCAGGCGAGCCTCGGGTTCCAGCAGTTGCTGCTGCCGCTGACCACTGCGGCGCGGCCAGTCGGCGACCGCAAGCTGTCCTATACCGACGCGACGATCGGCACGATTCAGGGCCTGTACACCGACCACCTCTGGCCGGTGCTCAATCGGGGCCTCACCGAGCTGGCCGCCGGTAACGGTTCCACCCTCTTGACGTTGGCCGACATTTACTACCAGCGCGACGATCACGGCTACTCCGGCAGCCAGGACGCCTTCACGGCAGTCCGCTGCGTCGATGACCCCCCGGTGACGGATCCGGCGGTGGTCTGGGAGGCCGACCGGCGCTACCGGCAAGCCGCGCCCTTCCTCGATGACGGGCACCCGCCCTCGGCGGCCCGGGACGCCTGCGCTTTCTGGCCGGTACCGCCGAGCGGCGAGGCTGGGACTCTGCAGGTGGACAGGCTGGGGCAGGTGGACAGGATGGGGCAGGTGGACAGGATGGGGCAGGTGGACGGGCTACCGCCGGTGCTCGTGGTCTCCACGACCGGTGACCCGGCCACCCCGTACCAGGCTGGGGTGGAGCTGGCCCGCCAGCTTCGCGGCAAGTTGCTCAGCTTCGAGGGCAACCAGCACACCGTCGTCCTGCAGGGCGTGAAGTGCGTGGACGACGCGGTGTCTGACTACCTGGTGCGGCTCGTCCTGCCGAAACGCGCCACGCTCTGCGTCGCCTAGCCGCCGACCTGCACCAGCGCATGCCCCGCGCTGATTATCATAGGCTCCTGCGTTCGTGGCACACGATCGCAGTAAGTTCGGTCTAGGCGGGGTCGCCGCCGGGCCGACCGGCCGCCAGGAGCGAGAGACCATTGACGGTGGCCCGCTCAACCAACGGCCGGCCGGGCTTTAGGGGGGCGCGGCGGTGTCTCCGGGGGTGACGGTGGCCCCGCAGGCCTCGCACGGTTTGTGGCCGCACGGTGTTTCCCGCGGCGTGGTCACCGTCATCAAGGGGTGCCCGCATTCGGCTTGGAACATCCCGCTCGGGTGGACCCGGTCCTCGTTGATGGTGTGAGCGCGCCAGTCCAGAACGCTCATCCCCCACTTCACTTTCATGAGGCGCCCGCCAGGATCGCTCGCGCCATCTCACCGGCTTGGACACAGGTCAACACCGTCGCCCGGCACACCACGCCGCCATCGAGGAGAGCCGATTGCCGCCACACGATGACGGTGTGGCCGGGACCGACGAGGACGAACCGGTGGAACTGATCACCGGTGGTCATCGCGAGCACTCCGGTGGCCGGCTCACGCGAACCACTGCCCGAGAGCGTCGAACAACAGGGCGACGTCCACCGTCAGCGGGCACTCGCCGTGCGGGGCGGAGGGCTCCAGCTCGATCCGACCATCGCGCATACCAGCTCATACCCACCTCACCAGGACCTTGATCAGCTCGTCTTCGTCCACCGTGAACACGCAGGCCCCGGTGAGGTGTGGCGTGAACTCGATCCGACCGTTCGGCAGCTTGGCCATCCCCATTTTGATCACCGCTGGTTTGGTGGCTCCGCTGGGGGTGTGCGCCGAGCAGGTGGCGCGGAGTACGATCCGCTGAGCCGGCAGCGGCGTGGGGGCGGTCATGTCCCGGTCTCCAGGACCCGGCAGGGGCGAGTCGGTGGGATGACCATGCTCGCCACCGCGATGCAGCGCCCGCACACCACCACATAGCGGCCCGTGCGTTCGCGCAGGCCGGCTTCGAACTCGTCGCTGGTCACCAGGTGCGCCCACCCGTCGCCATCCACCATCTCGGTCAAGGACCACCGTGGCCTGTTCAGCTGTGGTTCTCTGTCACGGCCGCGACGCCACCAGGGCGGTTTGCGGTGTTTGCCGTTCATCGACGCTCACTAACATCCTTCTCGCGTGGTTTGCCTGCACAGACCGAACCCTCTGGAGCGGGGTCGGTCTGGTGACCGCGCCGCGAGGAGCTGGGCTGATCCCAGCGTGACGACCTGCGGCGCGGGGCATGAGTGGTGCCCGCGCTACTCCTGGGCGGTGCGAGGCCGGGGTATCACCGTGATCCGTCGAGGGTTGATGACACGATCGGGCCGGTACCGGAACAAAGGGTGCCGGATCGGCTCGAACTGGCAGCGGTCCAGCAGCTGCACGACCGTGACCACCTCGCCGCAGCCCTCGTCTTCCCCATGGCACCAGCGGGACGGTGCCCGGTGCCGGCCCGCGCGGGCAGCGCTACTCCTCACGATGATCGCCCCACTCTCGCGCGACGTCGTGTCCGGAAAGTTGCAGCGCGGTGAGGAGAACCCGCTGTACCTGCATGGTGGGGCGCAACCACGTCGGGTGTTGGCGTGGGCTGGTCCACCACCGCTGGCGCAGGGGTTGAGTCGGTGGCGGTGCGCACCAGAAACCGCGGCGGCGAGGACCCCGTCGCTACGACCGGGACCGCCTGCCCCCCGACCGGCTGCCCCGCTGCGGACGGAGGCTGGCGCGGTGTGGAGCTGACCGTGATCGGCGCGCGGTTGTCGCGAGATTGTCTCGCGGGCGAGTCGTCAGTCATGGTTGACCTCGTCTCTCAGGAGGGGGGCGGGAACCCGGGCCCGCTGACGATGGGACCGGACGTGCCGCTCACCGCCCGCACGGTCAGGGCCGCGGCGAGCAGCCGCATCCCCTGCGGCGTCGGGTAGAGGCCCACATGGCACTGCGCCATGGACTCGCTCATCAGAGCGTCGAGGACCACCAACGGGCACGATCTGTGCCGCTCAGGGATCCGCGGGCGCGCGTCATGGCGCCTGTGTCTGCCAGCCATCCGATCCCCGCTTTCCCGACCACGCTGTAGCGGAACCGCCCAACCCCGCTCGAAGGGAATGAGACAGGGCGGCACCACCCCGAGCGGAGGACCTCAAGCGAGCGAACCGCACTCAGGATGGCTAACGTGTCTCTACTTAATAACTCGCTATCGTGATGATAGCTTATAGAGATACGAATGTCTAGAGCTACAGGGAAGGTGGTGGCAGTCGTGTGGCTACGATGTGCCCGTGACGACCCCGGGGCCCGGTATGCGACGTAGGCAGCTCGGGCTCGCCCTGCAGGAGGTCCGCGAGCAGGCGAATCTGACCATGGAGGCGCTCGGCGCGAAGCTGGATTTGTCGCGCAGCGCGATTGGCGCCTTCGAGGTGGGCCGCAACCTGCCCTCACAGCCCGTGCTTGAGACGATCTTGCGGGAATGCGGCGCTCTCGAGCAGTTCGACCTGCTCAATGAGATGCGCAAGGATGCCAAGAAGCCCGGCTGGTGGTCCACCTACCGGCTGCCGCAGTGGCTCAAGACGTACGTCGGGTACGAGAGTGATGCACTGCGGGCGAAAGTCTTCAGCCTGGAGATAGTGCCGGGTTTGTTGCAGACCGAGGACTACGCGCGTGCGCTGAACTCCCTGCACCCGGTGTCCGACGAGGAGATCGAACGGCACGTGGCCGCTCGCGTGCAGCGCCAGCAGCGGTTGACCAGCCCCCATCCACTGACTCTCGCGGCGGTGATCTCGGAGGGCGCGTTGCATCGCTTGTTCGCCCAGCCTGAGATGGCGGCCGCACAGCTCCGCCAGCTGGTATCCAGCGCCCAGCTGCCCACCGTGAGCCTGCGCGTCCTGCCCTTCAGCGCCGGACTGCACCACAGCATGAGCGGATCATTCACCGTGCTGGAGTTCGCCCCGGGCGTCTCCGCGCCGATCGCGTACCAGGACTACGCGGTGGCCACGCACTTGGTGGATGACCAAGACGTCGTACGCGAGTTGTCTGAGGTGTACGACCAGCTCCAAGCCCAGGCGCTCGACGAGAGCAGGAGCCTGGACATGATCTCGGGGCTGATGGCGCGGTAGAGAGGAGACCCGGTGGGTGAGCTAACAAGGCGTGCGTGGCGAAAGTCGACGTACACGCCGAATACCTTCAATTGTGTTGAGTTTGCCGAGGGTCAGGATGGCTGCGCCGTGCGAGACAGCAAGGACCCGACCGGCCCGGCCCTGATGTTCACTACGGGCCAGTGGTCAGCGTTCACTACCGGCCTGCGCGCCGGTGAGTTCGACTGATCGACCCGGTAACACACCTGAACGGACCCCGCTCGCGAATATCGAGCGGGGGCCGTTCGAATCGCCACCGGAATTCCGTCACCGCACGCCGGGCCACGCCGATTTTCCACTGTGGCTCTGCGGATCGCCCAGTTCAGTAACGCGGATCGCCCGCTTAGGGTGGCATGCTGCTTCGGTGGACGATGGTGGACCTCCTGCGGAGTTACCCCGTTTCCTGCGCCAGCAGGTCGAGGAGGCGCTCGCCGACACTCGTGTCGTCGGTGTTGTCGGCCCCCGGCAGGCGGGGAAGTCGACTCTGGTGCTCGACATCGTCGCGGGCACACCGGGCGCGGTCTACGTGTCGCTGGACGACCGCGAGGCTCGGGCGGCGGCGAGCGCGGATCCGGCGGGATTCGTCGAGGGACGGCCGGGGATGCTGGCCATCGACGAGGTGCAGCGGGTGCCCGAGCTTCTGCTGGCCATCAAGTCGGCAGTGGACCGCGACCGGCGACCGGGCCGCTTCCTGGTTACCGGCTCCTCACAGCTCAGCGCGAACCGGGGTGTCTCAGAGACACTGAGTGGCCGCATCGAGCGGCTGACGCTGTGGCCGTTCACCCAGGACGAGCTGGCTGGGCGCCGCAGTGGCTTCCTGGAACGCTTGCTCGACGCGACACTCCCGGACGCATTCACCGGCCGGCTGTCCAAGCGGGACTATCTGGAGCGGGCGCTGGCCGGAGGGTTCCCCGAGGCCATGACCCGCCCGGACCACCGCCGGGACGCCTGGTTTGCGTCCTATGTGCAGACTGTCATAGAGCGGGAGACCCCGGGCATCGCCGCATCTCCGCGGACCGCGCAGCTGCCCCGCTTGCTGCGGCTGGTCGCCGCCCGGCAGGCATTGGTTCTCAACGTCGCCGATCTCGCTGCCGACGCGCAGCTGCCCCGCTCCAGCGTGCAGCGCTACCTGGACGTCCTCGAAGCGGTCTTCCTCAGCGTGCGCCTTCCCGCCTGGTCGCCCAACCTGAGCCAGCGCGAGATCCGGGCGCCGAAGATCCTGCTGACCGACCCGGGCCTGGCCGCACATCTGCGCCAGGCCGACATCGAGGCCCTGGTGCGGCCCGAGCTGGCCAAGGGCGCCGATGGTCCGATCGTGGAGGGATTCGTCGTCGCTGAGCTGCTGCGCCAGGCCGAGTGGTCACCGCGGCGGCCGCGGCTAAGCCATTACCGAGACCGCGACACCATCGAGGTGGACTTGGTCGTCGAGGCGCGTGGGCGGGTGGCTGCGGTGGAGATCAAGGCAGGCGCTGCTGCTGACCCGGCCGCGGTGCGCAACCTCACCAGGTTGCGCGACCATCTCGGCGACCGCTTCGCCGCCGGCGTCGTGCTGCACACCGGTGCCCGCGGCAGCAAACTCGGCGATCGGCTGTACGCACTGCCGATCGCTGCGCTGTGGGAGCTGTGAGCCGGTAGCACGCCAGTTTACACTGTGCGTCGCCTCAGTTCACGGTTGAGCCCGGCGTTGCTGATCAGCAGCGCGCCGACCGCGCCGAGCAGGCACACCCCCGAGGTGAGCAGGAAGATTTCTCGGTATTGAGTGCGCAGTGCGGCCTGCAAGGCCAGCTGATAGCTGGCGAGTTGTTGTTGGTACACCTGCGCGCTGACGCCGAAGGGCAGCGGGGTGGCCAGATCTGCGGTCAGCTCGCGGAAGCGGTGCAGGCCCCAGGCCGACAGGGCGCTGACGCCGACGAGCATGCCGGTCATCCTGGCCACCACCACCGCGGCGGACGCCACGCCGTGCCGGTCGGGCGGGGTCGCGCGCAGCGCCGCCGCAGACAGCGGCGCGATCACCAGCCCGAGCCCCAAGCCGGCCAGCGCCAGATCCGAGTCGAGCCGAGGCAAGCTCAGCAGGCCGAGGTCGTGGCGAGCGGCCAAGACGCCGACGGGCCATCCCCCGATCAGCAGGTAGCCCCCCGCCGCCAGCAGCATCCCGGCCAGCGTCACCACCACGTCGCCCACCCGGCTCGCGGCTATTCCCCCGAGCAGCGCCCCGATGGGCAGCGCGACCAGGAACCGGACCAGGATCGTGGTCGAGGCGGCGGCGTCGAGGCCCAGCACAGTCTGCCCGTAGAGCTCGACGTTCACCAGGGTCACCAGTAGTGCCGCCCCGGCCGCCAGGCTGACCCCCAGCGAACCGAGGAAGACCCGCCACCGCACGCCAACCGGATCGAGCAGCCGCACCGTTGCCCGCCGCTCCCACCCCACGAATGCCGCCCCGGTCACCGCGGCGCCGCCCAGCACCGGCCATCCCCAGGACGGCAGCACCCCACGGTCGGGGTCGGGGTTGTACAGCCCGACCACCAGCAACCCCAGCATGATCGCCAGCAGCCCGCCGCCGACGAGGTCCAGCGGTGCCCGACTGCGCGAAGCACGAGTATGACCCGGAACCGCCAGCGCCACCGCCACCATGGCGGCGAGCGCGAGCGGAACGTTCACCCAGAACACGCTGCGCCAGCCGGCCAGTGCAGCCAGTGCGGCGCCGTACAGCGGGCCCAGCACGCTGCCCAGCTCCTGAGCGGCGCCCAGTGCGCCCAACGCGGTGGACCGGCCACGATCCGGCCACAGGTCAGCGGCCAGCGCCATGGACACCGGAAGCAACGCGCCACCGGCGATGCCCTGCAGGGTCCGCCCCGCCACGAGCACTGGCAGGGTTGCCGCGAGCGCGGTGATCGCCGACGCGGCGGCGAATGTGACCAGGCAGGTCTGCAGCAGGGCGCGCCGGCCGAAACGATCAGAGGCTTGACCCAGCAGCGGCATCGCCGCGACGTAGCCCAGCAAGAAGCCGGTGACGATCGGGGTGGCCCGCTCCAGATGGTTCAGTGGCACCTGCAGGTCGCGGATGATGTCGACCAGCAGGCTGACCACGACATAGGCGTCCAGCGCGGCGAGGAGGGTGACCAGCGCGCCGACGCCCAATGCCAGCCTACGATGCCGCAGCGGGGTTGCCGTCACGCTCATCGTTGTGCTCATCAAGGCAGGCCGGGATCAGGCCGGTGGGGTGATGTCGACCGGGGCGTCGAAGTCAGCGAACCGCACGGTGGCGCTGCCGTAGCTGAGCGGGAACTGGGCCTTGAGCAGCCGTGAGCCCTGGGTGGCGACCCAGATCTCACTGGTGTGGTCCCCGGTGACCCCAGGTACCAGCGTGCCGAGTGGCTGGGCCGGGAAGCTCACCCGTATCCGGTAGCTGTCCACGCCGTCGACCTGCTCGCGGGCCTCGGTGCTGGCCCCCTTACCGCTGGCAAGCACCGCGGCGATGCCGCGGTCGGGGTTCAGGATCACCGATGGGTCATACACCGAGCCGGCGAAGGACAACGGCAACTGCTGAACCGGGCCGGTGGGGGGACGCAGGTAGAGTGTCTGGCCGATGATCGTGAACTGGAGCTCGAGGATCTGCCTGCCCTCGTCCACCTTGGCGGTGCCCTGCGCGGAGCCCTCCCGGGTGAGCTGGCCCTCGGCGGAGCGCAGCGCTACCCCCGGCGCGTTGCCTTGGACGTCGACGGCGAAGTGGGTGCTGTGCACCGCGCGCATCGCCGCGGCGGAGCCGGCGAGCAGCGTGGCGCCGTCGGGAAGGGCGGCGGAGGTGGTTTTCTGCCCGCCGCTCCCGCTACAGGACGTGACCAGCGCGATGATCAGCGCGGCGAACAAGGCGATAAGGCGCATTAGCACATCGTAGGGGGCAGGCTACGGTGCCGTCACCGACTGTCCTCTACCCTGCGCGCATGGATCGCCAGCAGGAATTCGTGCTCCGCACGCTGGAAGAACGCGACATCCGGTTCGTCCGGTTGTGGTTCACTGACGTGCTGGGTTACCTCAAGTCGGTAGCCGTGGCGCCGGCCGAGCTGGAGGGAGCCTTCGCCGACGGCATCGGTTTCGACGGGTCGGCCATCGAGGGTTTTGCCCGGGCGTACGAGTCCGACATGATCGCCAAGCCGGACCCCGCCACCTTCCAGGTGCTGCCCTGGGAGAACCCGAGGGGGGCGCACTACTCGGCCCGAATGTTCTGCAACATCACGATGCCCGACGGCTCGCCATCCTGGGCCGACCCTCGGTATGTGCTGACCCGAGCGTTGTCCAGGGCGGCGGTGGGTGGGTTCACCTGCTACGTGCACCCCGAGATCGAGTTCTACCTGCTGCGTGACCTTCCTGACAACGGTTCCGAGCCGGTACCCGCCGACTCCGGTGGGTATTTCGACCAGGCCAGCCACGATGCCGCTCCGCACTTCCGCCGGAACAGCATCGAGGTGCTGGAGCAGATGGGCATCTCGGTGGAGTTCAGTCATCATGAGGGCGCCCCGGGCCAGCAGGAGATCGACCTGCGCTACGCTGACGCGCTCACCATGGCCGACAACATCATGACCTTCCGGTACGTGGTGAAGGAGGTCGCGATCACTCAGGGAGTGCGCGCCTCGTTCATGCCCAAGCCCTACACTGCCCATCCCGGCTCGGCCATGCACACCCATATGAGCCTGTTCGAGGGCGATCGCAATGCCTTCCACGACGACAACGACCCCTACGAGCTCTCCCACACCGGCCGCGCCTTCGTCGCCGGAGTGCTCACGCATGCCCGGGAGATCACCGCGGTGACCAACCAGTGGGTGAACTCCTACAAGCGGCTGATCACCGGGGGAGAGGCTCCTACCGCGGTGTGTTGGGGGCACGCGAACCGCTCGGCCCTGGTCCGGGTGCCGATGTACGCACTGGGCAAAGCGTCCAGCCGGCGGGTGGAGATCCGCACTCCGGACTCGGCATGCAACCCCTACCTCGCCTACGCGGTGATCCTCGCCGCCGGGTTGCGTGGCGTGCAGCAGAACTACGAGTTGCCGCCCCCAGCGGAGGATGACGTGTGGTTGCTGTCGGAGCAGGAGCGGCGGGCGGCGGGCTACGCGCCGCTGCCGCAGAACCTCTCCGAGGCGCTCG
Organism: Pseudonocardiaceae bacterium; assembly: GCA_049673305.1. GTDB lineage: Bacteria > Actinomycetota > Actinomycetes > Mycobacteriales > Pseudonocardiaceae. The sequence goes on from JBATXM010000129.1 coordinate 33,904, forward strand.
TCGAGATGGAGAAATCCGAGCTGGTCGCCGAAACCCTCGGGGAGCACGTATTCGACTTCTTCCTGCGCAACAAGCGCGCCGAGTGGGACAACTACCGACGTCACGTCACGCCTTATGAGCTACGCACCTACCTGCCCGTGCTCTAATTGCGGGGGTGACCGAAGGCAGGAGAACCGCTCTTTTCCTGGCCCGGCTGGGGCTCACCGACGGTGGTGCTGCGGATACTCTGGCGCGGCTGGGTTGGTGGTGTGACGGCCCGCTGCCTCAGGATGCGCAGAGCGTGTTGTGGGCGTTGTCCCGGGCACCTGACCCGAACCTGGCCCTGCGTGCCCTGGTCCGGCTGGCCGTTGCCCTGGACAGTTGTGCTGTTCGGGGGGCCACTGGGCGCGGGTGGGCTGAGCTGGACTGGGTTCTGCGTCGGGACTCCGGGGCGCGCGGGCGGCTGTTCGGGGTGCTCGGCGCCTCGACTGCGCTCGGGGATCACCTGGTCGCCCATCCGGAGCACTGGCGGGGCCTGGCCAGTTCAACGGCGGCCCAGCCGGGTTGGGCGGACCGGGCGGTGCAGCGGCTGCTCGCCGCCGTCGGCTCCGAGACTGGCGTCAAGGCCCAGCGGGCACTACAGGTTACCTACCGTGGCCTGATCGCTGAGCTCGCTGCCGCCGACCTCGCGGCCGTGGTGGAGCCCGAATTGCCGGTGCTGCCCTTCGAGCGGGTCGGGCAGGCGCTCGCCGAGCTCGCGGGTGGGGTGCTGCGCGCCGCACTGGCTGTCGCGGTGACCGAGCTGACTCCGGGCGGGCAACCACCCCGGCTCGCCGTGATCGGGATGGGCAAGTGCGGCGCGGCCGAGCTCAATTACGTCTCCGACGTCGATGTGATCTTCGTGGGTGGTTCGGAGGGCGAGCTGGGTGGCGCCACCAAGCTGGCTTCGGCGACGATGCGGGTGGCGTCGGCGTGTTTCGAGGTCGACACGGCGTTGCGCCCGGAGGGCAAGGCCGGCGCGCTGGTGCGCACGCTGGAAGGGCACCTGGCCTACTACCGCCGGTGGGCCAAGACCTGGGAGTTCCAAGCACTGCTCAAAGCCCGTCCGATCGCTGGTGACGCCGAGCTCGGTGCCCGCTACCTGGCGGCGCTGGCACCCCTGGTGTGGACCGCCGCGGAACGGCCGAACTTCGTGGCCGAGGTTCAGGCGATGCGCCGCCGGGTCGCTGACCATGTTCGGACCGAGCTGGCGGACCGGGAGCTCAAGCTGGGCCACGGCGGCCTGCGCGACGTGGAGTTCGCCGTGCAGCTGCTGCAGCTGGTGCACGGCCGCACCGACGAGTCGCTGCGGGTCGCGTCCACCGTGCAGGCGTTGGCCGCGCTGAGCGCAGGTGGGTACGTCGGCCGGGACGACGCCGCGAACCTCGCGGCCTCCTACCGGTTCCTGCGCCTGCTGGAGCACCGGTTGCAGCTGCAGAAGCTGCGCCGCACCCACCTGATCCCGGCCGGTGACGACACCGCGGCGTGGCGCTGGCTGGCCCGGGCGGCGGAGATGCGGCCGGACGGGACTCGTGACGCTCTCGGAGTGCTGCGCAGGGAGTACACCCGGCAGTCGCACCGGGCTCGCCGGCTGCACCAGAAGCTGTTCTACCGGCCGCTGCTGGAGGCCGTGGCCCGGGTGCCCACCGAGGCCTACCGGCTCTCGGAATCCTCGGCGAGGGCGCGGCTGGCAGCGCTGGGTTACGCCTCACCGCAGGGGGCCCTGAATCATCTGCGGGCGCTCACCGACGGGGTCTCCCGGCGAGCGGCGATCCAATCCACCCTCCTGCCCGTCCTGCTGGAATTCCTGGCCGACACCCCCGACCCGGACCGTGGGCTGGCCGCCTACCGGCGGGTGTCCGAGGCGCTCGACGACACCCCGTGGTACCTGCGGCTGCTGCGCGACGAGGGGGTCGTGGCGCAGCGGTTGATGGCGCTGCTCGGCACCTCCCGGATGGTGGCTGACCTGCTGGTCCGGGCGCCCGAGGCGCTGCGGCTCCTGGCGGACCCTGGCGAGCTGGCTGGCCGTGACCCGGCGGAGGTGGCGACGTCGTTGCGCTCCACCGTAGGCCGCCACCGTGACCCGGGTGCCGCGGTGCGGGCCGCCAGGGCGCTGCGCCGCCATGAGCTGTTCCGGATCGCCTGCGCCGACCTGCTCGGACTGCTGGATCTCAACGCGGTGTGCGTTGCCCTGTCCTCGGTGTGGACCGCGGCGCTGGCCTCGGCGTTGGACGTCGCGCTGCGCGCTGAGGTGCAACGCAGGCAGGCTGAGCCGGCCCGGATCGCGGTGATCGGAATGGGCCGGCTGGGGGGCGCGGAACTGGGCTACAACTCCGACGCCGACGTCCTGTTCGTCTGCGATGCGCAGCCGGCCGGGGAGGCCAGCGAATATGGCGCAGTCACTGAGACCGACGCCGTGCGTTTCGCCTCCGCAGTCGCCGAGTCGGTGTGTTACTTACTTGGCTCGCCCAGCCAGGATCCACCTCTGGTGGTCGACACCGGGCTGCGTCCGGAGGGACGCTCTGGCCCGCTGGTCCGCACCCTGTCGTCCTACCAGGCCTATTACACCCAGTGGGCAGCACCCTGGGAGGCGCAGGCGTTGCTGCGGGCCACCCCGCTGGCTGGCGATGCGGAGCTGGGGGAGCGGTTCATCTCGGTCATCGATCCGGTGCGTTACCCGGCGGGTGGGGTGAGCGCGCGCCACGCCACCGAGATCCGCCGGATCAAGGCCAGAGTCGACGCCGAGCGGCTGCCCCGCGGCGCCGACCCGACCACGCACACCAAGCTCGGCCGCGGCGGGCTGGCCGACGTGGAGTGGACCATCCAGCTGCTGCAATTGCAGCACGCGCATGAGGTCCCCGCGCTGCGAACCCCGTCAACGACAACCGCCCTGCGGGCTGCGGCTGATGCCGGACTGCTCTCCAGCACCGACGCGGAGGTGCTGCTGGCGGCCTGGCAGCTCGCCACCAGGACCCGCAACATGCTCACCCTGGTGCGAGGCAAGCAAGTCGACCAACTGCCCAGTTCCGGCCGGGAACTGGCCGCCGTGGCCAGAGCCCTGGGCCGCTGCGCCAGCGACGACCCCGGCGCGGTGATCGACGACTACCGCCGCACCACCCGCAGAGCCCGCGCAGCCGTCGAACGCTCCTTCGGCCCCTAAGGTTACCCTAAGGTTAAACGTCGTAGTAGAGGGCGAATTCGAAGGGATGCGGGCGCAGGCGGAGCGGGTTGATCTCGTTTTCGCGTTTCAGGGTGATCCAGGTCTCGATCAGGTCGGGGGTGAAGACGCCACCTTCGAGCAGGTAGTCGTGGTCAGCCTCGAGGCGGTCGATCACCTCGTTCAGGCTCGAGGGCACCTGCGCGACGTTTTTGGCCTCCTCGGGCGGCAGCTCGTAGAGATCCTTGTCGATCGGCGCGGCGGGCTCATAGGCGTTCTTGATCCCGTCCAGGCCCGCCATCATCATCGCGGAGAAGGCCAGGTAAGGGTTACCCGAGGCGTCCGGGCAGCGGAATTCGATGCGCTTGGCCTTCGGGTTGTTGCCGGTGATCGGGATCCGGATGCAGGCCGACCGGTTGCGCTGCGAGTACACCAGATTCACCGGCGCTTCGTACCCGGCCACCAGGCGGTGGTAGGAGTTCACCGTGGGGTTGGTGAACGCCAGCAGCGACGGCGCGTGATGCAGGATGCCGCCGATGTAGTGCCGCCCGGTGTCGGAGAGCCCAGCGTAGCCGGATTCGTCGTGGAACAGCGGTACCCCATCCGTCCACAGCGACTGGTGGCAGTGCATCCCGGAGCCGTTGTCGCCGAACAGCGGCTTGGGCATGAAGGTCACTGTCTTTCCGGCCGCCCACGCGGTGTTCTTGATGATGTACTTGAAGAGCTGCAGGTCGTCGGCGGCGTGCAGCAGGGTGTTGTACTTGTAGTTAATCTCTGTTTGGCCACCGGTCCCCACCTCATGGTGCGCCTTCTCCACGGAGAATCCGCACCCGATCAGGTGCGTGACCATTGCGTTGCGCAGGTCGGCGAAGTGGTCGGTTGGCGGCACCGGGAAGTAGCCGCCCTTGTAATTGACCTTGTAGCCCTTGTTGCCACCTTCTTCGTCGGTGCCGGTGTTCCACCAGCCGGCGATCGAGTCCACTTCATGGAATGAGCTGTTGGACGTGGTGTCGAAGCGCACCGAGTCGAAGCAGTAGAACTCGGCCTCAGGGCCGAAATAGCAGGTGTCGGCGATGCCGGTCGAGGCCAGGTACTCCTCCGCCTTGCGGGCTACGTTGCGCGGGTCGCGACTGTAGGCCTCCTTGGTGAACGGGTCGTGCACGAAGAAGTTGATGTTCAGCGTCTTCTGCACCCGGAACGGGTCGAGACGCGCCGTGGCAGGGTCGGGCAGCAGCAGCATGTCCGACTCGTGGATCGACTGGAACCCGCGCACCGACGAGCCGTCGAAGGCCAGGCCCTCCTCCATGACGTCAGCGTCGAAGAAGTCCGGCGGGACAGTGAAGTGCTGCATGACGCCCGGCAGGTCGCAGAAGCGGACGTCGATGAACTCGACGTCTTCGTCGGCGATGAAGCGCAGGACCTCATCGGAGTTGGAGAACATCCTCGTTCGCTCCTTCGTGCGCTGTGTGGTATGGATTGGGGTAATGGTTCAGTTCGCTGCGGCGAACCTAAGCGGGCTGTGTTGCCTGACCATCACCCGGATGTACGGCCAAGGTTACGAGGCTGACGGGGGATGAAGCTAGCCCGCTAATAGTCAGCGCCGACGCACTCAGCGTCGTCGGACTCAGCGTCGTCGGACAGCCCGTTGAACACTGCGCATCTTGGCGCCTGGCGGCAGTGGGCCCTTGGGCATCCCGACACCGCGAGTGGCAAGGATGGTCAGCTTGTTTTCCAGCCCACCGATCTGATCTTTGCTGACGTTGCGCGGTAGTTTGGCCAGGTGCCGGGGCAATTTGGCCAGCGGGACCTGACCCTCGCCGTTGCCCACTGTGACGTCGTAGATCGGAATGTCACCGATGAGCCGGGATACCCGTTTCTTCTCCTGGGCCAGCAGTGGCTTGAGCCGATGCGGGGAACCCTCGGCGACCAGCACGACCCCGGGCCGCCCGATGACTCGATGCACGGCGTCCAGTTGCGTCGTGCCCGCCACTGCGGGCGTCACCTTCCATCCGCCGCGCAGGTTCTCCAACGCCCAGGCTGCGGCACCGGGCTGGCCTTCGGCTTTGACGAAGACACTGCGTTGCACCCGCCGGCCGAAAATCAGGATCGCGCCGAGCCCGCCGAGCGTGATGGCCAGCGGCAAGGTTAACCACTGGCGGCCGAACAGCAAGCCCACCCCGAACCCCACCGCAGTGATGACCAGGAACGCGCCGATCATCAACGGCAGCAGAGCCTTGTCTTCCCGGCGCGTGATGGTGAAGGCCTCGAGAATTTGCGCCCGGCGCTGCTTGGACGCGGCGCGGCGCTGCTGCCTGGCGGCTTTCGCCGCCTCTTTGTCCTTGGCTTTGCTACCGGCGGTCTTGGGACCAGCGGCGGCCTTGGGGGGCGGTTTGGCGGGCATGGTTCATAGGATACGTGCGGATCACCGGCTAGCGATGGCCTGTGCGTAGAGCCGGCCGGCCCGGTAGGACGATCGGACCAGGGGCCCGGCCAACACTCCGGCGAAACCCATCTGTTCAGCGGCGTGGGCATGCGCGTCGAACTCCTCCGGCAGGACCCACCGCCGCACCGGGTGGTGCCGCGCCGAGGGCCGGAGGTACTGAGTGAGGGTGAGCAGCTCGCAGCCCGCCCCGTGCAGGTCGGCCATCGCGGCGGTGACCTCCTCCGGCTGCTCGCCCAGGCCGAGGATCAGGTTGGACTTGGTGACCAGGCCCGCGTCGCGGGCCGCCCGCAGCACCTCCAGCGACCGGTCATACCGGAACGCCGGACGAATCCGGGTGAAGATCCGTGGCACGGTCTCCAGGTTGTGCGCCAGCACCTCGGGTGCGGCGTCGAACACCGTGCGCAGCTGCTCGGGGCGAGCGGTGAAGTCGGGGATGAGTAGCTCCACCCCAGTGCCGGGGTTGAGCGCATGGATCTGCCGGACGGTCTCGGCGTAGAGCCAGGCGCCCCCGTCGGGCAAATCGTCGCGGGCCACCCCGGTGACTGTCGAGTAGCGCAGTCCCATCGTGGCCACCGATTCAGCGACCCGGCGTGGCTCGTCACGGTCTAGCGGGGCGGGACGGCCGGTGTCGATCTGGCAGAAGTCGCAGCGCCGGGTGCACTGGTCTCCGCCGATGAGAAAGGTGGCCTCGCGGTCCTCCCAGCACTCGTAAATGTTGGGACAGCCGGCTGCCTCGCAGACCGTGTGCAATCCCTCCCGCTGCACCAGGTCTTTGAGCTCGCGAAACGACGGCCCCATGGTGGCCCGGACGCGGATCCACGGCGGTTTGCGCTCGAAGGGAGTTTGGCTGTTGCGGACTTCCAGACGCAGTAGCTTGCGACCGCCGGCAGCAGATTCTGGGTGTGCCACGCTCACGGCGCCACTTTACGGGTGCCGTCCAGGGCGTCGAGGACGGCGCGTTGCACCGCTGGCCGTACCTGCGCCACAGAGACTGGTCGGCCCAGCTCGGCGGCCAGCGATGTCACGCCGGCGTCGGTGATCCCGCACGGCACGATCCGGTCGAACGCGGCGAGGTCCGGCTGGCAGTTCACCGCGAACCCGTGCATGGTCACCCCTCGGCTGACCCGGACCCCGATTGCGGCGATCTTGCGTTCCGGCTTGCGTTGCGCGGGATCCGCCGCCAGCCACACGCCTGAGCGCCCCGAGATCCGCCCGGTGTCCAGGCCCAGCCCGGCGCACACGGTGATCAGCGCCTGCTCCAGTCGCCGCACGTACTCGATGACGTCGAGCGGTTCGGCCAAGGCGACCACGGGATAGCCGACGAGCTGGCCCGGCCCGTGCCAGGTGATCTTTCCCCCTCGGTCGACGTCGATCACCGGTGTGCCCTCGTCCGGCCGCTCGGCTGGCGTGGTCCGCCGGCCCGCCGTGTACACCGAGGGATGCTCGAGCAGCAACAGCACGTCACCTCCGGTGCCCTCGGCGCGGGCGGTGGCCAGCTCTCGTTGCAGCGCCCAGGCCTGCGGGTAGTCGATGACACCGAGCTGGCGGACCTCGACCGGTGCCGTGCTGGCCCGGCAGGAGTGGGTAGTGACGGTCACGGGCGCGAGATTACCCCGGTCCTGCCCGGTGCATCAGCTACTCCAGTGCCGCTGCCAGCGCCGCCGGCAGCGTCGGGTGCTGGAAGGGGTAGCCGTGCCGGCGCAACACTGCGGGCACCGCGCGCTGCCCGGTCAGCACCATTTCCTTGACCAGTTCCGCGCCGCGAATAAGGCTCAGCGCGAAACCAGGCACCACCAGCGGCGTCGGGCGGTGCATCGCCGCACCCACCGCTGTGGTGAACTCGGCATTGGTCACCGGGTCCGGACCGCTGAGATTGACCGGGCCGGACAGCTCGTCGTGCTCCAGGGCGAACCGGATCGCGCCCACCTCGTCGTCCAGCGAGATCCACGGCATGTACTGCTCCCCGCTGCCCAGCCGAGCGCCCAGCCCGAGCGCGAACAGCGGTTTGAGCTGGCCCATCAACCCACCAAACGGGGAGATCACCAGGCCGGTGCGCACCCGCACCACCCGGGCTCCGCCCCGCTGGGCGGCGGCCGTGGCCGCTTCCCAGTCCCGGCAGACCTGGGCGAGGAACCCGGAACCCACCGGGGCGCTCTCGTCGACTTCGCGGTTGCCGGTGTCGCCGTAGTAGCCCACCCCGGAGGCGTTGACCAGAATCGGCACCCGGTGTTCGGCGACCGCCGCGGCGAGCACCTCGGTGGGGCCGATCCGGCTGTCCCTGATGGCCTGCTTGACCTCCCCGGACCAGCGCCGGTTGGCTATTGGCAAGCCACACAGGTTCACCACGGCGTCAGTGCCGTCCAGGGTGCCGGCGTCCATGGTTGCCGCTGACGGGTCCCAGGCCCGCTCGTCTGGCGCCTGCGGTCGACGGCGCACCAGCCTGAGCACGTCATGGCCGGTCTGGCGCAGCAGCGCCACCAGCGCGGTACCAATGAGACCTGAGGACCCCGCGATCACGACGCGCATAGGGAGATCCTCCCGCCCCAAGCGCCCACTGCGCGACCCTGGGTTCAGTCGCTCAGTCCTGGGTGACGACCTCAGGGCTGTACCAGACCAGGCGCATCTTTTCGCAGTGAGAGAACAGCTGGCGGGCGCTGTCCGCTGAGCGGAACTTGCCCCGGAACGCTCGGTCCGCCCCGGTGACCTCGGCGTGATCCTCGAACGCCATGCCCCACGCGACGATCCGACCGTCCAGCCGCTCGCCGGTCTCCTCGACCAGCGCGAACAGCTGTGGCGCGAAATCCGCGACCAACCCTTCCAGCCCTGCGGCGAACTCCGCTTCGTTCCACAGTGGCTCGTCATCGAGGGGTGCTTCGGATGTCGTCATGGGGGTTCTCCCGACAGGATCATTACGATCATTCGATGTTTGGAATGAACACTAGAATATTGACATCAAATATCCTAATTCCCTGATCGGGTGATAGATCGATGTCATTGTTTTACATGTAAGATCACTGCCTTGGTCACCGCTCGATCGGGAGGTACTCGGGATGGCTGGCTCGTCGGCGCCACTGCGGCGGTTGGGCGCGGAGTTGCGGCGGCTGCGCGATGTCGCCGGCCGAACCCAGGTCGACGTGGGCGAGGCGCTCGGTCGCTCGCACGCCACCCTGGTCAACTGGGAGCGCGGCAAGACCAAGATCAGCAAATCGGACCTGGCATGCCTGCTCACCGAGCTCCGTGCGCCCCTCGACCTGCGCAAAGGGCTGGAGCAGCTGTGGCAGGAGTGCGGCCGGGGAACCAGCCAGTGGGCTGTCTACGGCCTTCCAGACTGGCTGCGCCCGGTCGTGAGCTTCGAAGACGATGCCGTCGCCGAGGCCAGCTTCCAGCCAGTGATCATTGATGGGCTGTTGCAGACCGAGGACTACGCCCGAGCGACCCAACTCACGGCTCGTCACGTGGTCGCGGCGAGCGCGGTGGACAATCGAGTCGCCGCCCGGATGCAGCGCCAGCAACGCCTGACCGGTCCTGATCCGCTGCGGTTCCACACCGTGCTCACCGAGGCCGCGCTGCGGCTGGAGGTGGGCGGACCCGTGGTGATGACGGCTCAGCTCGAACGGCTGCTGGCTGCCACGAGCGCGGAGAACATCACCATCCAAGTGCTGCCCTCGACCAACGCGGAGCACGTGGGGATCGCCAGCAACTTCACCATGCTGCACTTCGCCGACCCCACCGCTGACCCACCCCTGGGTTACTTCGACAGCCCGGTCGGCGGGTACCTGATCAGAGACCCCGGCTATGTCGCCTCGATGATCCACACATTCGATGACCTGCGTGAATCGGCGCTGGAGCCAGCCGAGTCCACCGCGCTGCTCGCTGCCATAATGGACGAGTACCGGCGGAAAGGCGGCACTGATGCATGAGCTATCCACCGCCGCGTGGCGCACGTCCAGCTTCAGCAGCCAGGGCCTGTGCGTCGAGGTCGCGCTGCTGGACGATGGCCGGACCGCGGTGCGCAACAGCAACCACCCCGAGGCTGGCGTCGTGCTGGTCACCCGCGCTGAGATGGACGCCTGGCTCAAGGGAGTCAAGGCCGGCGAGTTTGACAACCTCCTCTGAGCGGGTCACTCGTACCTGAGGGCTTCGATGGGGCGTAGCCGGGCGGCGCGGTAGGCGGGGTAGCCGCCGGCGATGAGCCCGATCACGAGGCTGATTGCGAAGGACACCACCACCGGAGCCACGGTCACCACCGGGGTGAACCCGGCGAAGACGGGGCCAAGGTGGGACGCGAAGGTGGGTGCGATCGCCCCGAGAAGCAGGGACAGCCCGACGCCGACGCCGACGCCGACGAGTCCGCCGAGGCCGGCCAGCACGATGGACTCGATGAGGAACTGTTCCAGAATGGCGCGGCGGGTGGCGCCGATCGCCTTGCGGATGCCGATCTCGCGGGTTCGCTCAGTAACGGAGACCAGCATGATATTCAAGACGCCGACCGCGCCGACGACCAGCGAGATCGCGGCGACGGAGGCGGTGAATAAAGTGAGGATGCGAAGGATTTGGATGAACTGGGTGGCCCTGGCCGCCAGGGTCTGGACCTCGAAATCCCGGTTCGCGGCGTCTTTGATCCGGTGCCGGGTGTCGAGGATGCTCTTCACCTCGTTCTCGGCGGCGGGCACGGCGGCCACGGAGTCGGCTTGCACGGTGGCCTGGTTGACAATGTCACCGTGACCGAAGACGTAGTTGCGTGCGGTGCTCAGCGGCATGATCACGGCGTTGTCGCCCGGCAGTCCGACGGTCTGCATGACGCCGATGACCGTGAAGTTTTGGCGGTTGATCTGGACGGTGCGGTTGAGAGCAGCAACGGGGTTGCCGCCGAACAGGTTGGTCACCGCGGTGGGCCCCAGCACGACCACTCTGGCGGCGGAGTGAACCTGGGCGTCGTCAAAGAACGCCCCGGCTGCGATGTCCCGGGCGTTGACCTCGAACCAGTGCGCGGTAGAGCCGATGACGGTCACCCGTGACTGGATGGTCGTGGTCTGGATCAGTGATGTGCCGGCGACCACCGGGGTGACGGCGAGGACGTCAGGTGCCTTCTGCAATGCCGTGACATCGGAATCGATCAGGTTTTTCGGGGGAGTGCCACCGGGGATGTCCCCGGTCGTGGCTACGATGGTGATCAAATTGGCCAGTGGCTCGATGCGCGCATCGACCGATTTCTGCACTCCGTTGCCGATGGCGACCAGCAGGATCACCGCCGAGACGCCGATGATGAGACCGAGCATGGTCAACGCGGAGCGCAACCGGTGCGCCCGCACCCCGCGCAGCGCGATCAGCAAAGCCTCCCGCAGGCTCATTTATCTACCCTTCGTTAAATTCTGTATAACGCGTTGGCCCATACGATTTGGGCACGCCGTGCCCAAATCGTATGGGTGGAAACAGCAGTCTCTCCGGTTGTAAAAATTCCGTCGATAGCATTTTTATGATCCAGAGAGGCTGTTGTTACTCACTGCCTCATGGCCGTCAGAGGAGGAAGCCGAAAAGGCTGCTGACAACGGAACCGGCAAGGCTGCCAACGCCGTTGAGAACTCCGCCAAGACCACCGAGAAGGCTGCTCAGAAACATGATCCCTCCTTTCATATCATCTAGTAGTAATCCCACCTCGAACTTGGGGTAGTCGTGTTTCGCCACCCGTCTTAACTTTTCTGTTTTCACGGATTCCGCCCTGTCGTCTCTGGTTCAGCGCAGGGTAGCTGACCGTGAAGCATTTTTTAAGTGGTTGTTCGGTAGACCAGTTATGTGATCGCGGTGCTACTTACTCCTACTTCCCTGGATCTTCTGTAGTTTTTATTTAGCTTTAGCCTGCCGAGTGAGATACTAAGCTCGTATCTAAGCCGATGTCAACGACGACCCCCGATTGACTCTCTGGCAACGAGCGAAAACTGACAGTGCCCGATCTGGTGTCAATAAATGCTCACATTGACTCTCTGGAAACGGCTGGTTCCCGAATCAATGCCAATGGAAGGTTAAAGTGACTCTCCGGAAACGGGTGAAAGCTGGCGGCGAGAAAATGCGTGACGTGGCGGGAGTGGTTCTGGGCCGGAATTAACTGACGTTTTGATTGCCTTGAGGTAAACGTTGAGCAATGAAGGTGAACAGGGCAGATCAGCCACGAGCGGGCCGGGCTCAGACTTCCTGAAGTAGGTCATGAGCGTCGATCGATGCGGCGCTCGCTGGCGGTGTGCCACCAGCTGCCCGTCGCCCCGCCTGCGTACCACCAGCTCGGGTGGCACGCACACCCATGACCCCACCCAACCGGGCGCCGCCGCACCAGGCGACGACATCGGCGCGGGCGAACAACGTCCCGCCCGCAGGCGGTGGTGGCCCACATCGGGGCGGC
>JBATXM010000130.1:0-13488 GCA_049673305.1 Pseudonocardiaceae bacterium
GCGTTGGCGTGGTCTCGGGCGTTGGCGTGGTCTCGGGCGTTGGCGTGGTCTCGGGCGTTGGCGTGGTCTCGGGCGTTGGCGTGGTCTCGGGCGTTGGCGTGGTCTCGGGCGTTGGCGTGGTCTCCGAAGGTGTGTAGACCACTGGAGGCGTGCCCCTCGTGCTGCCCTGGCACCTATCGACATCGGGGTGCTTCTTGCAGTACCAGTTGTCATCGTCGTACCGCGGCCGAGGAGCCGGACGGTAGATCGTGGTTCCCTTGACAATGTTGACGAAGGTATAGTTGTTGATCACCGTTGTGGTTCGGTGGATCACCGTGATCGATGCCGGCTGGAAACCATGCCAAGGGGAGCCAACGTAGCTGACCTGCCGGTAGGACATCGCCGCCGTCAAAGGGTTGCCGCTGAAGCACTTGGTCTTTGGTTCGCCGTAGCTGTTGATGAAGACTGCCGTGCCGGCTTGCAGCACCGCTGGGTAGGCGAAGAAGTGGCCGTCGGCGTAGCCGTAGCTCGTGACCGCGGTGTCCAACCGCAACACCACCGGAGTCAGGCTGGCCACGTAGCTGGGAATGTCCTCAGAATGGAGTCCGAGCGCACCGGCCCAGGCACCCGCCTTGGAAGGGTCGGCTCGCAGGTTCGCGATCAGGCTCTGCGCGTCACAGCTTGGTTTGCCACCCGTCTCGCCGAACAACCCTGAGGTGTTCCCGGAGAACACGCGGCCAGTATGGTCCACTGTGGTGATGTTTGGCTGGTCCCGACCCACCGGGGGTATGAACGGGCTCGCTCCCGCCGACGAGATGGGCTCGCGCTGCACCTGTGCGGTGGAGGATTGGATCTGCGGCTGAAAATGCTGGATGATCAAGTAAGCGAGCACGACAAGCACTGCCCCGCCGAGACCGCCGCCCGCCAGGGTGAGTCCGCCCGACACCGGCCACTCGGCTTTGACGTTGTCGAGACGCAGCCTCCAGCGTCGCCGCTTCTGCGGTTGCTCGTCACTGGAACGCTCTTCTTCAGTCATGATTGTTCTCCCTCAGGGTTCAGAAGAACACAGGAGAGGGAACCACGGGCTGCATGTGATTGCCTCGTTGGACCAGCGCCAACATGTGGAAAAGCGGGGCGGTTACCGACTAGATACGTCGACTAGACACGTCGATTAGCCACTGGTTGGGTGAGCAGTGGGAACCCCGAAATCCCTGCCCGCATGAGCCTGGAGGGCTAACACCGGTAGCATCAATCACAACGTTTGGTGTGATCTTTCGCCGCTACTCTCCTTGTCTGTGGAGCCTGATGGTGGTCCGTATGTTTGTCCTGATCCCAGTGGTCGACGGTACGTTACCCGGCGATGTTATCGGGACTCACCACGGAATGTTGCTGAATTAAAGACGATTCACTCGTTCAGCCCAGCATACTGATCGACATGAGTAGAAATTCGTCGCGGATCACTAGCGGACTGTGACGGAAGGTGAAGTCGAAGGGGGCGGCGGAGCGCTGGCTGTGGACTGAGCTGGCCAGCGCCAGCGGGTCGGGCCGAGCGCTGCGGTAGCGGCGGCCACATTGCGTCGAAACGGTGAATACCCCGCAGCACCCACCCGTTGCCCCAGATCCACATCCAGGTACCCACCGCACAACTAGCCAACAACGTGAAGCCGCCCCATGCAGGGTCTTATGGATCCTTGTGCACCTTGTAGCCTGCCTGTGCGGGGTCTTATGGATCCTTGTGCACGTTGGCGTACCACTGGGGGAGGCGGTGATCGTGGTGAGCGAGGGAGTCGCATCCCCGTGGTACGAGGAGCCCGAGGCGCGGGCTGCGCTGGCCGCTCGTGACGTGGGCGCGGTGTTTCGGTTGTTGCAGCGGGTCGGGGTGAGCCAACGGGAGATCGGCCGGCGCACGGGGCAGTCCCAGTCCGAGGTGTCGACGATCCTGCGCAACCGCACAGTGCTGAACGTGACGGTGCTGGAGCGCGTCTGCGACGGGCTGGACGTGCCTCGGGCATACATGCGGCTAGCGGGAGTCGCCGAGGGCGCCTACCCTGGTGAGTTCACTAGCCTCCTAGCCGAGGTGGATGCGGAGATGTACCGTCGGGGCCTGCTGGGCCTGGCCGGGGTGGCGTTCGCGGGCCAGCCGGTGCCCGGGCTGGGGAAACTCGTGACGCTGCCCGGTCCATCGCCTATGCCGGTGCCGTCCCGGGTCGAGGGGATCCACGTGGCGCGGGTGCGCATCCTGACTCGGCGGCTCGGCGAAGCGGGCAACCCCGCCATCACCGAGCCGGAGGTGCTCAGCGCCGCCGTCGAGTGGGCCAGCAAGCTGCTGGGCGTGCCGGGTGCCGAGCCGGTCACCCGCGCGCTGACAGTGGCGGTGGCCGAGCTGCACATCGAGGCCGGGTGGGCCGGGCGCGACGCCTGGTGTTACGGCCACGCGATGCATCACTTCACGGCTGCACTGAAGCTGGCCAACCAGGTCAAGGACGCCTACCTGCAGGCCATCACCCTGGTCTACGCCGGGTCGGTCACCCGGGAGCATGGCTACCTCAACGACGCGCTGAAGATGCTCCAGATCGGGCTGGTCAAGGCGGGGCAGATCTCCCGGGACGAGCAGCGGGCGGTGGTCGTCGGGGAAATCGGGCGGGCGGCTGTGCAGGCGACCGCGTATGGGGCGATCGCCAGCGTTTTGGCTGATCTCGAAGACCCGGGTGGCGCTGAGGCCATGCTGGCGACGGGGCGGGAGCTGTGGTCGGCGACCCACACCGACCACTACGGTGATCTGGACCGTCCCGCCGCGCTGCTGGCGCTGCGCCGGGGACACCTGGACGCTGCGGAACCGCTCGCGGCGGCTTCGGTAGGCCGCTGGGAGGGCGTCAGCCGGTATGGCCACGCCCACTCCAGCATTGTGCTGGCCACCGTCCATGTTCGGGCCGGAGAGCCCAGCGGTCTCCCGCTGGCCCACGGCGCGATCACCGCAGTGCGCAAGCTCGGCTCGGTCCGCGCCCGCAAGCGGCTGCACCCGCTGGCCGCCGCGCTGGAGGCCCGGCCGGGCCGCGACGCCCAGGACCTCGCCCGAATGGCCCGACAAGCGGTCATGGCGAGCTGATCCAGTCGCTGGGAATGAGGGCGTCCTGGTGACGCTGCGCAGTACCGCGCCTCGTTGGTTCGTCGGCCACATACCTGAGCTCATGCAAGAACGAGCTCAACTCGGCCGGATCACTCACCGCTATGGCGCCGCTGTCCACGAGCGTAGCGTTTCCTGGTGACATGTCCGAGAACTGAAGAGCAATCACCCGGCGGCCAAGGCCAAGCGCTCGTTGTCCCGAGGCGAGGGTGCCTCCCCGCTCTCCCGCCTCGACGACTACCAGGGCAAGACTTAGCCCGATGATGACCGAGTTTCGGGCCATTGCCCCGCCCGTGTTCCAGGTCTGGGTCGGCGAGAATTGTGACACCACGAGGGTTCGCCTCGGATCCCAGACGCTCGTGATCTCTTGCTTAACTGTGAAGTGGTTGATCCCTTCGGGGAGAACAATGATTGTCGTACCACCAGCATCGAGCGCAGAGACGTGGGTAGCCATGTCGACCCCGCGTGCATAACCCGATACAGCTACCAGCTCTTGACTGGCCGCAACGCTACCGCAGCTGGTGGCCGCTCGAAGCCCTTCAGCGCTTACTTTCCTCGATCCGCACATTCCTATGCTGGGAGCAGACAGCAAGGAGAGTTGACCGGAGCAGAACAGGACTGGAGGAGCGTTGGGGATGTGATCGAGCAACCGTGGATACTCGCTTGTTTCTCGTAGCACTGCCGTGACATCGCGTGACAGAAGATCTTCCGCAACGGACCTCAACTGTTGCCGGCTGGCGCTGTCGAGCTGCTCCCTGTGCTCGTCAAGAACTTCCACCCCACGACGACGGAGCTGATTATTGATCTTGCCCGGGGAGCCGTAGCGGGTCACGGCGAGAGCAAGTTCGAGCTTCGTCAGGCGATCCATTCAGGGCCAGCTCTCGTGCTACTGGGTAGGGGTACGCTACCTCTTAGCCTGCGCGTTGCCGGCCCAGTCACTCGGGTGTTCGAACTCATGTTCGATAGTATGGCCCACTCACGGGTGTGACGCAAGGGGGGCGGCGATCGAGGGTACGGCGTGTCGACTTGTGGACGATCCGCCGGGCGGCTGGCATGGGCGTACCCACAGGTGAGTAGGAAATGATCATGCCGACCCTGGCCACACCACCTCCTTTCAGGAACGACAGCAGAGCGAACCGCCTCGAGGCCTGGACGGCCACTCACGACGGCAACGCGGGGCATTTCCTGTGGCTCCGAACCGCCGATACGATCGTCGCGCAACTACGCACACTCGCTCCCGACTACTCGCCACGCCAAGTTCCCCCGAATCTCCGAGCGGTCTGGACCCATCTTTTTTGGTCACCCGGTGCGCATCGTCTGGATGTCGCTGAGCTGATAGCTGTTCTCAGTATGACTTTGACCCTGCCCCGTCCTCCGGCGCTAGATCTTGTTCTTGCGCTGGACTGGTACAAGGAACCAGTGGATGGGGTTCCCGCGATCGGTTGGCCGAACACCAAGACGGGTGAACTGGTTTCTCGTGGAAAATATCTGTACAAGACCGACGGGGACCGTCAGAGACAGGTTGGCCTACTCCTCACGCGGACAATGTCGGTTGTCATCCAGGGGCACCCGCTGCTCAGGAAGGCGGACATCGTCCTGGATGTTCCAGGACACGATGTTGAGCGAGTTTCCTTCGGCTCACGTATGGCAGCCACAGTCGCGCGTGACTTCAAGCTGCCGAAGATTCGCGTCAAGGTCAGAGACAAGTTCCGGGCGGAAGCCAAAAGTGTGGACCCGGCACAGCGGGCGAGGATTCTCGCCGGTCAGTTCAGCATAGCTCATGATCTGCACGGGCACACCGCGCTAATCGTCGATGATGTTTTCCAGTCTGGTGTCAGCATGGGTGAGACCGCTCGTGCCGCTCGCGCTGCGGGAGCGAACCGGGTTCTTGGAATCTGCGCCGTCCGCACCCTTCGTAAATAAGCTGGCCGACAACCTACACGAACGCCCAATGCTCGTCCTCGGGTCGCGGTATCCCTGGGATTCTCGTCTGAGACAGAATTCGCTGGGCCTCGTCCGCGACTTTGTTGACAGTCTCAGTGTTTGCCGGCAAACCATTGGCGAGCAGCATTCTGAGCTGGGCGGAGAGGTCGGCTGCAGCCGCAGCGGCTACCACGGTAGCGGAGGCCTGTTCGAGGGACCGTGCGGCGTTGGACAGCACAGCAGCCCAGTTCTCCAGGAGAACCTGGTGTGTGCGGTACGTCTCCAGCACGTCTCGGATGTCCCCGAGTGGCGCTGCCAACTCAGCTGTGTCAGTCACAGAAATCACCTTCCTCGGTGCGTCGCCGGTCTGTCTGTTCGCACGACTGGCTGCCTACAAGGAATTTAACGTCCCCACGCAGAAGAGGTTCGCCAGGACACGCCGGGGAGTTGAGCAGCCCGATCAGGAACCGGTGCAGGCGCGGGCGATGGCCCGCCCGACCAGCCCGGCAAACACCGTTCTCAGCCGCCCGCCGTCGGGAGCAGGGACGTCTCCGTGAGCCCTGGGGTGACATTGACCTCAAGGAAGTGGGCCACGCCTGATCGGGGAACCTGCCCGTCACTTTTATCACGCACGCTCGTTCAGTGCTGTCTACTCGGGCAATGCCAACAGCGGTCACCCTGTTGGCTTGCGCCAAGGTCACGCGGACCCGGCTGGCTTCGGTCTGTTGCACGCCGTTGGGGATCACAACATCGACGAGAACTCGATCGCCACCACAATCGTCAACAGCGCCGCTGGCATCGCCCAAGGCAACAATCGTTTCCTGTACGGTATGACCTACGAGATCGCGGGCCTGGGTCTGCTGTCCGTCGAGGTCCTCGAAGACCGGCAGCCGTCCACTGCGTCTCCTGACAGTGACGCACTGGGTGTCCTGACCGCGTACTGTGTTGGCATGACCCGCTGTCCAGATGAGGTCGACGAGAGTATCGAGCAGAGCACGGGATGAACGAACGCGACGCCGAGCGGCTGGCGGTCGTCGTCGCAGAGGAGTGGGTGCAGGTGTCGCCACCCTTCCTCGGTGACGCGACCTCACCTGACGCGGACCCTGGCGAGCCTAGAGTTGGTGCGTACTGGCCTATCGGTTTCCCGGTCCCGGTCAGGGGTAATTCGTTTCGTTCCCGAGTGAGCTTCATCGCTGCCAAGGCTTTGGGCACGAGTCTTCTCTTCTGTTTCACGTTGGACGCGCAACCGCAGCAATACCTCCTGTGTTTCGATCTGGCCAGAACACCGGCCGATGATCTTCGGGTAGCCTCTGGTGCGGTCTTCACCGCCGTCATGCGTTTGCTTGGCCGCTCAAACTGGGAGGAAACCCAACAGGGGGTACTCCCAGTGTCGCATTCTCTCACCATCGTGCTTCCAGCGAACTAGTCGTTCACAAGCGCGTCGCCGTCACCCCGCTCGGGGCGTCGGTCTCCTGGGCGGAGCTAACCCGGGCAGTCCACCCAGGACCCTGCATATCCTCCTCGATCTCGGCGTTCCATTCGATGGCGTGCTGGATGCACGATGGGCAGTAACGAAGCTCGCAGTCACACTCGTCGTTCGGGCAGGTCGCGTGCGGCAGATCCCGGCCGGTCAGCACTTGCGCGCACAAGGTGAAGTACTCCCGTGGCAGGTAGCTGTCCTCCTCGGCGAGCAGGCCATCGGCCGCCAGGAGATGCACCCGCGCCCGCAGTAGCTGGTCCTCGTCCCCATCATCACGTGACTGCCGCGCGGCACCGTTGGCCGAGATGTCGTTGGTCATGAGTGATGATGGTGCAGGTGATGAACCGGTGAGCGGGAGGACACGGTGTCCCAGCGGCTGACCGGCCCCCGGTGGACTAATCCTCGCGAGGGGCCGGTGTGGTCTGAAGACGTTGGGCAAGCTCGCGCAGTCGCGATGACGGGCGTCCTCGGGTCAGCAGTTCCCCAACGAGCACCCGGGGCAGCCGGTGCAGTGCGGTCCACTCCGGGGCAGCACGCTCCATCGTCACCAGCGTCGATTCAGCGGCCTGGGTGCGGCCCAGGCGCAGCTGAGTGTGTGCCACGTCGACCAGGTGCCGAGACCGGCCAACCGGCGGCAGCGTCGAGTCGCGCGGCATCCGCCGGGCCGTCTCTGCGGCCGCGACGTAGTCCTCGGCGACAACGGCACAGTCGGTGGACTGCATCACCAGGGTGCTCGGACCGAAGATCACGTCGTAGTCGGTGCTGTCCCTATCTGTCTGTCGCGCTGCTGTGGCAGCCTCGGTGAGGAGATCTGTCGCCGCCCCGGAGCGCCGCTGCCGAGCTGCCGCCGTGGCGCCTCGAAGGAGCACACCGCCATACACCGACCAGTGCGCCGTGCTGGCCTGCGCGGTGGGCTGCACCTGCTTCGCGGTGGCCACCGAGACCCGCTCGGCGTCACCGTAGCGACCTTGGTTGATGAGCACGAAACCGAGGGTGTCGCAGGCCGAGGCCAGGCGCAGCGAATCGGGCGCCCCGGTTGCCAGGCGCAGTGCTTCGCGGGCCGCGACATGACCGAGATCAGCCGCACCGAACCGCACCAGGGTGCGCGCCGTAACCTGATGGACCTGCGCTGCGAGGTCGGCAGCGCGTCCAGCCTCAGCTGCGGTGGCCGCGTGCGTCGCCGCGTGGGCGTCGGCGAGCAAGCGCGGCAGCATCGCCGCCAGGGTGGCGTACCGGCCCGTCCAATCGGTCCTCCAAGCGTAGGTCACGGTACGATTCAGCTCGGTCAGATTAGGGGCGTCCAGGCCGTCAAGTTCGCCCAAGATGTCGTCCACGCTGGTGAGCGCGTCCCGGATGGCCCAGATCAGGCGTTGGTCCTGCCTCGCGGAGCTGGCCGGGCGGGCGGGGCCCAGCAGGCCGCCAAGGTCGACGCCCAACGCCCGGGCGATGCGGGACAGGCTCGCGATCGAGGCGGTCTGCCGTCGGCCCTGCTCCAGCTTGCGGATCAGATCAGTGCACACATCGGCGGCTGTAGCCAGGTCGTCCTGCGTCATCGACACGTCGTGGCGAAGCCGTCTGATCCGCTCACCGATGGTCGACTCGGTGTGAACGTCGTCTGTGCCAGACATGAAAACCCCTCTCCGCGAGGTGAGCCCAGGGTACTGTGCTCACCCGAGACCATCCGGGCACGGGTGAGCACGCTCAGCTGCGGGCGATGGCCCGCTCGACCAGCCCGGCGAACACCGTGCCCAGCCGCCCGCCGTCAGACTCGATCGCCATCGGGAGCAGGGACGTCTCGGTGAGCCCTGGGGCGATGTTGACCTCGAGGAAGTGGGCTACGCCGTCCGGGGTGAGCATCGCGTCGGTCCGGGACACGTCGCGCAACCCGAGTAACCGGTGCGCGCTCAGCGCGAGATCAGCGGCTGCGGCGGCCGCGGCGGGCTCGAGCCGGGCCGGAGCGTGGAAGGTGGCCAGCCCGGCGGTGTAGCGGGCGGCGTAGTCGTACAAGCCGGACTTAGCGTTGATCTCCACCGCCGGCAACGCACGGGGCCCGTCCGGTTCGTCCAGCACGGTGACCGCGACCTCGACGCCCTCGAGAAATCTCTCGGCGAGGACCGAGTCCCCGTAGGCCAGACAACCAACGACGGCGCCCGGCAGCTCGGCGACCTCGCGCACCACGTGCAGCCCCAGCGCCGAGCCACCCTGGGGCGGTTTGAGGATCAGCGGCAGGCCGAGCCGGGCGAGGAGCGCGTCGAGCACGTCGTGCGCCCCGAAGTCGCGGAAGGTGGCGTGCGGCAGAGTGATCCATTCCGGAGTGCTCAGCCCGGCGCGGGCCAGCTCGTCCTTGGCGGTCGGCTTGTCCCAGGCCCGGCGACACGCCCTCGGATCGGCACCCACGTAGGGCACCCGCAACATCTCCAGCACCGACTGCACGGCACCGTTCTCCCCCGCCCCGCCGTGCAGGGCCACCACGACGGCGTCCGGCCGGCTGCCGGTGAGCCGGCTGATCAGCGTGGCGTCGACGTCCCACTCCTCGACGTGGCACCCGGCGTCGCGCAGCGCGCTGGACAGCCGACGCCCGGAGCGCAGCGACACGTCTCGCTCGGGGGAGAGCCCACCGGCCAGCACAGCGACGGCGCGATCGGTCAACGGTGCTCCTCACAACTTGTCAACGCTCGTCAAAACGGCCGGACGCTACGCAGTGTCCGGGGCGGGAGACTGCGGACCGAGCATCGTGCGTGGGCGAACGTTACCGAACGTGCGCTGCAGTTCGAGCTCGCGCTCCAGCACGGCGGCGAGCCGGCGCACTCCCTCAGCGATCCGCTCGGGTGTCGGGTAGCAGAACGACAGCCGCATCAGCCTGCTCCCGGGTGAGTTGTCCCGGTCGGTGTAGAAGGCGGTACCGGGAACGTAGGCAACCCGTTGGGTCACCGCCCGGGGCAGCATCGCCTTGGTGTCCAGACCTTCGGGCACCGTGAGCCAGACGTAGAATCCGCCTGCGGGTTGCGTCCACCGGCACCCCGCAGGCAGGTGCTGCGCCAGCGCGGCCAGCATGGCATCGCGGCGTTCCCGGTAGGCTTCCCGGTAGCTCTTGATCTGGCCTTTCCAGTCATGCCGAGCCAGGTAGCGGGACACGACGAACTGGGTGAACGTCGGGGGGCACAGCGTCGCCGCCTCTGCGGCCAACACCAGTTTCTCCCGCACCGCGTGCGGGGCCAGTGCCCAGCCGACCCGCAGTCCGGGCGCGAATGTCTTGGAAAACGAGCCCAGGTACACCACGTTGTCCGGGTCAGCGGCCCGCATCGCCGGGTAGATCTGGCCGTCAAAGCCCAGCAATCCGTACGGGTTGTCCTCGAGGATCAGCACCCGATGCTCAGCACACAACCGCAGCACGTCGGCCCGGCGCGGCAGCGCCAGCGTGACGCCGGCCGGATTGTGGAAATTCGGGATCGTGTAAAAGAACTTGGGGGTACGGCCCTGAGCGCGCAGCGAGCACAGCACGGCGTCCAACTCGGCGGGCACCACCCCGTCGTCGTCCATCGGCACCTGCACGACCCGCGCCTGGTAGGAGGCGAAGGTGCCCAGCGCCCCGACATAGGACGGAGCCTCGGCGAGCACCACGTCTCCCGGGTCGCAGAAAATCCGGGTGACCATGTCCAGGGCCATCTGCGAACCGACGGTCACCGTGACGTCGTCAGGATGCGCCCGGATCCCTTCCAGCGCCATCACCTCGCAGATCCGCTCGCGCAGCTCCGGAGTGCCTTGCGCCGAGCCGTACTGCAGCGCCGTCATGCCGTCCGTGGCGACCATCTGGGCGAGCTCGTCGGCCAGCGAGTCCAGCGGCAGCGCGGGCAGGTAGGGCATGCCGCCCGCGAGCGAGACGACTTCGGGGCGGCTGGCCACCGCGAACAGCGCGCGGATCTCGGATGCGGTCATGCCCGCGGTGCGCTGCGCGTAGCGGTGCAGGTGTGGGTCGAGGTCACGATGAGTGGGTTGCTGGTGGCCTGGCTGGTCGGGGGCCACTCCATAGGGGTTCATGTGAGGGTCCGGGCGCCTTTTGTTGGGGTAAGGGGTCCCCTGGCAGTGTAGATGCCAGCAACTGGGTGCCCCGCTGTCTTCACTCCAGGTGGCTATCGGCATATGCTGCGCCAGGCGTAGCGCTCGTGGACGTTCAGGGAGGCCCGGTGTCACGTCGAGTGGTCGGGGTCACCTTGGATAACCTCGGTTTGCTGCCGAAGAAGTGCCGGCGTTGCATATTCTGGGAGCTTGCCCCGCATATCCGGGAGCAGGCCGAGGAGTTTGGCCAGACCGAGCTGGAGAAGGAGGCCTGGGTCTCCAGCGTGTTGCTGGAGTGGGGCTCCTGCGGGAAGATTGTGATGTCTGGGGACGTGCCGGCCGGTTACGTGCTGTACGCCCCGCCAGCCGTGGTGCCCAGAGCGTCGGCGTTTCCCACCTCGCCGGTCAGCGCCGATGCTGTGTTGCTCACCGCGCTGAAGGTGCTGCCGGAGTTCGGCGGCGGCGGATTGGGCCGGATGCTGGTGCAGGCGGTCGCCAAAGACCTCATCCGGCGCGGCGTCAGGGCCATCGAGGCCTTCGGCGACGCCCAGCCCACTGCGGAGTCCAGCTGCGTGGTCCCGGCCGAGTTCCTCCAGCAGGTCGGGTTCAAGACAGTGCAGGCGCACCTCCGTTGGCCTCGGCTGCGCTTGGAGCTGCGTACCGCGCTGACCTGGAAGGAAGACGTCGAGGCGGCTCTGGAGCGGCTATTGGGATCGGTGACGATCCACGCCGTCGAGCCCAGCCTGCGCCCGGCCTGACAGTGGGGGCGGGATGAGCAGAGGACTTGAGACTCGGCCGGGCGCCACCACGCTTGATCTTGACGATCTGGTTGAGCTGGTCTGGAGCGGGCACATTCGGGTTCCGCACGTCCAGCGAGGTTTTCGCTGGACGCGCCGAGACGTTTTCCGCCTCTTCGACAGCGTCGTCAAGCGGTACCCGGTCGGCAGCCTGCTGCTCTGGCGGCGGCCGGCGCCTGCGCAGCGGCTTACGCTTGGTGCGCTTCTCATCGATGCACCTAAGGTTGATCAGGCATTGTGGGTGATCGATGGCCAGCAGCGGGTCATGAGCTTCGCTAATGCGCTGCATCCGGACGGGGCGCGGGATCCCCGGTTCAGCCTTGGCTACAACGTCCGGGCCGAGAGCATCGTCAACCGTCCAGTTACCGACGACCCGTACGTGATCCCGCTGCCGATCGTCTTCGACCTCACCAAGGTGCTGGATTGGTTCGCCACCCACCCTGAAGTCGCCGATTATCGGAGCAGGGCATTCGAGCTCACCAAGCATCTGCGTCAGTTATCGATTCCAGTCTACCAAGTGGTGCAGGATGACACGGACGTGCTGCGCGACATCTTCGACCGGATGAACAATTACGGCAAGCAGTTGAGCCGCGCGGAGGTCTTCTCTGCGCTCAATGCTGGCCGCGAGTCCGACGCCGAGCACACCCTGACCATCAACCAGATTGCCGGTCACGTGGAGGACCAGCTCGGTTTCGGCCGAGTCGATGCCGACACGGTGCTTCGGGCCATCCTTGCCCGTCGCGGGCAAGATGTGCATCGCGAGATCCGATTCGAGTTCGACGACAACAACCGGCGTGGTGACCTCGAATTCCGCAATGAGGATCGTGACTCCGCTTTCTCCGCCGGCGAGGAGGCGCTGGTTCGGGCCGTGCGCTTTCTGCAGTCGATCGGAGTTCCCCATGTCGCGCTGCTGGCCTACCGTTACCTCTTGTTGTGCTGACCAGGGTATTCGCCCACCATCCCGAACCTGATCCGGCGAATCTTAGGCTGCTGGGTCGCTGGTACTGGCGCGCAGCTGTTCTCGGTCCGGAGATCTTCAAGGGCGGCACCACCGGTGCCGTGCGCATCCTGTGCACGAAAGTCGACCCCAACGACCTGAGCAGATCGATAAGGGATCTCCTCGACGCGCTCGTCGATCATCAAGAGAAGCTTCCTGAACTGCGTCGATTCCGTACCAACGAGGCCTCCGCGAAGATTATTCTGTGTTCTTGGTGGGAGCTGGGCCCCCGCAGCCCGGACACTGGCGACCGGTTTGAGCTGCCGCAGCTCACCGAGGCGTTAATGGATCGAGCGACCGCTGCGGACGCGGTGGCTGTCTTCGTCCCCCGGAGATTCGTCCCTGAGCCCTACCGCCTTTGGGCATCGAACCGGGCGCTGGTGCCCACCGAGCCCACGAATGAGGTATCAGGTGCGTTCCTGCAGCGCCCGTTCGACGTGCCCAAGGACACCTGGGCACAGGTGCTCCATTCCCACTCGATCAGCCCCGAGAGCGAGCGCCTTTTGGTCGTTGGCGACATCGTGGCCTTTCTTGAGTCCCGCCAGGCGGACCTCCAGCAAGTGCTGGAACCCTTCTTGAGGCGCAAATGCGAGTGGGGTTTCGAGAACACCCCTCCGCTGCACGAGCTGCTCATCGAAGACCTTGATGGCGAGGGGGACGATGACGCTGCGTGAGATCCGGCACTCGGTGTGGCTGCGCAGCGATCGGGTGGGCACGCTAATCCAGCGCGGCGATCACACTCGCTTTGTGTTCTCCGAGAGATACCTCAATGACTCAGACCGGCCAGTTCTCGGATTGGTTTTCGAGCAGGATCTTTCCGCGCGGCATGCGGCCGCATTACGCCTGCCCTGCTGGTTCTCCAATCTGCTTCCCGAAGGCCGGCTGCGGGAATGGATCGCCGCTGATCGGAAAGTGTCCCCGCAACGCGAGATGGCGCTGCTCGCGCAGGTCGGGCATGACCTGCCGGGTGCCGTACGAGTGCTGCCTGCGCTGGACAGCGAGGGCCCAATGCCGCTAAGTTAGAGGCGCGGACCGGGATATTGACACGCTGTTTGACAACACCATAAATAGCTCGGCGTGTCGACGGTCGAAAACTACGACAAACGCGCTACATCTCGATATTGTTAGCACG
>JBATXM010000131.1:0-2980 GCA_049673305.1 Pseudonocardiaceae bacterium
CGAGCGGCCCGCCGGGTGGCTGGCCCACCCCCTCACCACCGACCTCCACCGAGCCGAAATCCAGGCCCGCGCGCTGCTCGCCACCTACCACCACGATCAGCGACCGGTACCCCTGCGGTGTCTCACAGCCCGCTACCGCAGCGCCACCATCGCGCTCGGCCAACCCCCGGACCGACTGCTCAAACGCCACGCCGACCAGACCGCCTACCTCGGTGAGGTCCTGGCCTACCAACTCCTCACGACCGACGGTGTCCTGCCCACGCTGCACAACTCCTGCGACACCTCACGCACCCTGATCATCGACTACCTCACCACCCCGGCCGATCTCCGCGCCCCCGGTGTCTTCGACGAGTTGATCGATGCCGTCGCGACCGTGCACACCGCCTCAATCCGCTGGGACACCCCGACCAGCGAGATGATGGCCGCCTGGCGCGTGCAGACCGCGCTCACCGCGCCCACCCCCGATTGGATCACCCGACCCGACGCCTGGCGGCGCGTGCTGCATCTGACCGCCCAAGCCCACGGCCCAGTCCACGTCCCGCTTGGCCACCTGGACCTCAAGACCGACCACGCCCGCCGCCACCCCGACGGGCGGCTGGCCATCATCGATGCCGAGACACTGCGCCCCGACCTGACTGGGCTGCCCGACCTGATCACCCTGGCCTACCTCGCCCGCGAGATCCAGCTACCGATCACCGGCCTCAGAATCCGGCACACCTACCGCGACCACGTCAACCAACTCGGCGCCCACTGGTCGGACACCGACCTGGTGGCGGCGCTACGCGCCTTCGCCGACGCGACTGGTCTGCACTGCCTGCACGACGTCGCCAGCTGACCGCCGTATACCGTCGGATCCTTCCCCTGGGCAAAGGAGATCTCTCGTGTTCCGCGGTGTCCGTGCCGTCATGGTCTTCGCCCTCGATCCGGAGAAGTCAGCCCGCTGGTGGGCTGACGTCCTCGATACCCAGCTTCGCCTCGACGTCGGCAGCGACTCGGTCTACGCCTGGTTCGACCTTGACGGTATCGAATACGGCTTCCACCCAGCCGAGGATGACCGCAACCCGCGCGGCGGCAGTCCAGTCGTCTACTGGGCCGTGGACAACCTTCGCGCCGCCCGAGAACACCTCCTCGCAGCCGGCTGCACCCACCACCGCGGCCCACTGCGCATCAATGAGCAGCGCCAGATCTGCCAACTCACCGACCCATTCGGCACCATCATCGGACTCGACGGACCCTGAACCATCACGTACTCCGCCATCCAGTGTCATGATGCGCTCGCCACGCTGGTCATTCGGTCCCGCCAGGACGCCAGCGGCCGGGAGCTGCGGGGAATGGCCTAACAACGGGTGGGTCTGCCGGTGTAGCCCCTCCGGGTGGCGTCCAAGCTACTGGACTCCGGCCGTTGTCGATCGTTGCAAGGTTGTCAATTGTGACCGACATCCGTGAGATACAGGACTCGCAGTGCGAGCGCGGCCAGGTGAGCATGGACAGCCAGCGTGCCGGCAACGAGCATCCGGCGTGGTGTCCCCCGCAGAGGTGCGGTGCGAGAGCCGGCTGATCGATCCCGGTGACGATGAGCACGTAGGTCCGTCATCGGAACGAATGGTCCGCCCCCACAGTCGCAAGGACGTTCGCCCGGTCCGGCACTGGCGCTCGGCGGGCGCCGCCGAGGCGTGCCAGCGTTGTGATGTTCAGCTCACCCACTCACCCTCGACGATCTGGGCCGCAGCGCCGCATCTCAGAACGTCGGATTACCGGACTGGCGTTGTCCGTGTGCGCTACCGGACCTCGGGCGTCTGGTGGACGATACGGTCGGGGTTGGTAGTCGCCAGCAGCTCACGAGCTCGCTGAACCTCGTTGGGTGTGCCGTGGGCGATGACGAGGAACTGGTTAGCGCGCAGGTCGGCCTCGTACTTCGGGACACCGTTCTTGGGGATCCCGACGCTGGTGAGTGCGCCGCCGAGCGCACCGCCTGCAACGCCGATCCCCGCAGATGCCAGGAGAAACAACAGGTAACCGCCGATGGCGACATGCCCGATGCCGGGAATGAAGATGAAGGCGCCGAACACCCATCCCCACAGCCCGCCCCACTTCGCCCAGTGCGCGGTGTGCTTGCCGGGTGTGTCAAAGCCGACGATGTGCCGTTCTTCGGTCATGCCCTTGCCCAGGACCGAGATGTGGGACATGTCGAATCCTTCGTGTTCCAGATGCTTAATGGCGGCGGTCAGGTCACCTTCTGTGCCGTAGACCGCGACGACGACATCGGGGATCTGGTCAGGTTCAGCGTGATCCGCATCGGTGCTCATGCTGCTCGCCTCTGTGAGGTGGGCGTAGTGAGCCGGCGTTTGCTGACGTACTGACCCAAACCTACGGCGTCGGTCGAGGTTGCCGCAGGAGTGATAGACAGATCCCTGTTTCGTGAGCTTGAGTGGTCGGGTGCGAGGCTGATCGCGGTCGGTGTGGACGGTCCAGATCCCTCGAAGGCCGCGCTGGCCTGTCGCCGTGAGCTCACCAGCGAAAGCACGGCGAACCGGGACGACATGGTGACGACTGGGCCGCGCTGCAGCTCGGATGCCTTGCTAGGTGAGGTCATTGGCCGTGGCATCGATCCGCCGCAGGGGTGAAGTTGCTGTACGGTTGATTACACCGAGGGTCTTTCGCACGCTGGCTTCCATGCCGGCCTCGCCCCTGGCGATCAGCGACCGGCCCACATCGGGCCTTGGATCGAGGCCCACCATGAACATGAACATTCTGATCATTGGTCTCGTCATCGTCGTCCTGCTGGGAGTGGCGCTGGCGGTCAAGGTCATCAAGCAGTACGAGCAAGGTGTCCTGTTCCGGCTCGGCCGGGTACTAGTACTACAGAGCTAGATCATTAGTGTTTGGAGGCGGAGGTGACGTCGGACGTGGGCTCGGCGGGCTTGGGCTTGGTGGTGACGGCGCCAGGTTGACCAGTGCAGGCCGTGGGTGATGGTGTGTT
>JBATXM010000132.1:0-11469 GCA_049673305.1 Pseudonocardiaceae bacterium
TCGAGTTGATCGGTGCTCCCATCCCCCTGACCCTCGCCGGCACGTAGCCACGAACACCGACCCAGCCGACATCAAACCCGCAGCTCACAGCCACGCACGCCCACAAAGATCAAGTAAGTTCAGCCTAGAGATCCTTGGTCGCTAGATAGCCCGGAATCCCACGGGGCAGGTCAACTCATGACGGCAGCGCCTGGTGCCGCCACCGACGGACATCCGCAGCGAGTCCACCCGGTCGGGTATAATTAGCCCACGCGTCGCGTAACTCGCGTTGCACCCTGCGACCCCACGACCTGAACGAGAAGCCGTAGTGGGTCCCCAGGTACGCCAGGAACCCGTCCTCGGTCGCCGGGCAGTCGAGTAGCGTGTCGGTCCGGCAGGTGGCCAGCTGGGCAGTGTCGAGACCCAGCGCGTTGAACCAGTCCGCATCGGTGAAATCGACGTCCGCCAGCGACGCACCGTCGAATCTCGCGTTCCTGATCGAACAGTTCACGAAATTCGCGCGGTCCAGGGCCGTGCCACGGAAATCGCATTCCATGGCGAAGGAACCGGAGAAGTCGGTGCCGGTCAGGTCGGCACCGCGGAAGTCGAACATCGCGAGGTCGATACCCTGCAGCCCGCCTACGGTCAAAAAGTCGCCCAGCCGGCCGTCGGTCAACCGAACCAGCATTCGCACGACGTCCGCGCGGAAGAGCCGCTCACCACGGGGATAGCTCCTGGACGTGTCCAGCGCGCGAATATAGCTGACCAGGTGGCGGACCACGGCATCGCGTAGTTCCCCGTCACTGAAGTAGTCAACCCAACGCTCCAGTTCGTACAGCGTTTCGGTGGCGGAATCACTCGGCCCCGCGGCGATCTCGCGCAACGAGTGGTCAATGAGGTTCGCCGCGCCAAGAGAGACCCCGGCGTCCGGCATGCCGGGGGAGATCACTTCCAACTCGCGAATCTCGCCGACCGGGAGGGCGCGCACCGCGCTCTGGTCGGTGACCAGAGCGTACAGCTGCTCGTACTGATGATCGAGGAAGAAATGGGTGTACGGTTTCAGCGCGGGGGGCACGACCTCCTGCACGTCGTGGTCGTCGAACACCACGGGCACGAACCTCGAGTTCTTTCCCTTGTCGTCGTAGATGCATTGGCTGATGATCTGTCCTTCCCAGCTGCTCCCCTTTCCGTCGCGGTTCTCGTACCGCCCCTCGAAATACGCGCTATAGCCGGGGCTACACACGCACAGTACGAAATCGGACTCCCGGAGCTGGCCCCCCATCCAGCGGATCCAGCCCTCTGGGGAAAAGGAACGAACTGGTCGATGACGCAATCGAGACCGTCCCGCCGCAACCGCTGGGCGAGGTCGAGCACGCGGGCCGCGTGTGCCGTCGAATCGTGGCTGTAGCTGATGAACACCCGGAGGATCTTCGGCATGCCGGCCCTATCTTTGCGCAAGTGGTTCCCGAACCCGGACTGACGTGTATTACATCGCCGTGACACCCGTAACCGTTTCGACCCAGCAGGCGCGCGCCGTCCGGGTGGAAAACCGGGGAATGACGACCCCAGTGGCACGGTCTTTTCAAGATCCCATAGTTAGGCCAGGAATCCGCAGCCGCCGACACTGCCCAAGGGTGATCCCACCAGCGCCTGGGTGGCTCCGCCTGCGCTGAGGTTCCCGAACTCGACAGCAGAGCTGTTTAGATCATGGCGAACAGCCCTGCTGTCGAGTTCGGGAACTCCAGAGCAGGCGGGACTCGGGAGGGGAAGAGACGACCACCGTACCCCTGTATGCGATCTTGAAATGACCGTGACCCCAGTGGTGTGGCTGCCCGTCGACATGCTCGGCGAGCACTTCTCGCTCCACCCAGCGGATCCGCGCGCGAGCCGACACACTGGGAGCACGACAAACCCGGGGAGGACGTGACCGTGCACGCGGCAGACCACGCCATGTCGGAGCCACCAGTCGACGAGCTGCGCCGGCTCCTGGCCGGCGAGCACCACAACCCGCATTCAGTACTCGGGACGCACTCGCGCCCTGATGGCACCGTGGTGCGAGTGCTACGCCCGCATGCCGATGAGGTGACGGTGCTCGCCGACGGCGCGGAGTACCCGCTGGAGCACTGCACCGGGGGGCTTTTCCACGGCATGATCAAAGGTCCTAGCGATTACCGGCTGCGGGTGCGCTATGGCGACCACACCGAGATCACCGATGACCCGTACCGCTGGCTGCCCACGCTGGGTGAGGTCGACCTGCACCTGATCGGGGAGGGCCGCCACGAGCGGCTGTGGGACGTGCTGGGGGCGCACCTGCGGACCTATACCACGCCAGGTGGCGTGGTCGAGGGAACCTCGTTCGCGGTGTGGGCACCGCACGCCCGGGGAGTGCGCGTGTGTGGAGACTTCGATGGCTGGTCCGGGGTGGCCACCCCGCTGCGCTCGTTGGGCTCGTCCGGGGTATGGGAGATCTTCCTGCCCGGCGTCGGTGCCGGCGCCCGCTACAAGTTCCGCCTGCTGGGCCCCGATGGGCACTGGCATGAGCGGGCCGACCCGATGGCCCGCGCCACCGAAGTCCCGCCGAGCACGGCTTCGGTGGTAGCCGGGGCGTCGACCCATGAGTGGAGCGACGCCCCGTGGCTCGCCGACCGGGCGAAGGCCCAGCCGATCACCATGCCGATGAGCATCTATGAGGTACACCTGGGCTCCTGGAAACAGGGCCTGGGATACCGCGAGCTGGCTCATCAACTGGTCGAGCACCTCCAAGAGACCGGATTCACCCACGTCGAGTTGCTCCCGGTGGCCGAGCACCCCTTCGGTGGTTCCTGGGGGTACCAGATCACCTCCTATTACGCGCCGACGGCACGGTACGGCTCCCCTGACGACTTCCGGTATTTCGTCGACACGCTGCATGCGGCGGGAATCGGGGTGCTCGTGGATTGGGTGCCCGCACATTTCCCGCGCGACGAGTGGGCGCTGGCACGTTTCGACGGCGCACCCTGCTACGAACACCCCGATCCGCGGCGTGCGGCGCACCCGGAATGGGGGACCTTGATCTTCGATTACGGACGCAATGAGGTCCGCAATTTCCTGGTGGCCAACGCGCTGTACTGGCTCGAGGAGTTCCACCTCGACGGGCTCCGGGTGGACGCCGTAGCTTCCATGCTCTATCTCGACTACTCCCGTCAGCCCGGTGAATGGTCACCCAACGAGCACGGCGGACGGGAAAACCTGGACGCGGTGGCGTTCCTGCAGGAGATGAACGCCACCGTCTACAAAAGACACCCCGGGGTGGTAACGATTGCCGAGGAATCCACCGCCTGGCCCGGTGTCACCCAGCCGACGCATGCGGGTGGCCTGGGCTTCGGCTTCAAATGGAATATGGGCTGGATGCACGACACCCTTGGCTACGTCAGCCACGATCCAGTGCACCGCGGTTATCACCACAACACGATGACCTTCTCGCTGATGTACGCCTGGAGCGAGAACTACGTGCTGCCGCTCTCGCACGACGAGGTGGTGCACGGCAAGGGCTCGCTGTGGAACCGGATGCCTGGCGACGACTGGAACAAAGCCGCCCACCTGCGGTGCCTGCTGGCCTACATGTGGGCCCACCCCGGCAAGCAGCTGCTGTTCATGGGCGGCGAGCTCGGGCAGCCCGCCGAGTGGGCGGAGCACCGGTCGCTGGACTGGAACCTGCGCCACCACCCGCTGCACGGCGGGTTGTTGCGGTTGGTTGGCGACCTCAACACCATCTACCGCTCACACCGCGCGCTGTACAGCCAGGACACCAACCCGGCCGGCTTCCAGTGGATCGACGCCAACGACGCCTGGGGCAACGTCGTGAGCTTCTTGCGGTGGGGTGATGACGGATCGGTACTGGCCTGCTTGGCGAACTTCGCCGGAAACCCGCATGAGGAGTACCGGGTGGGGTTACCGCGTCCGGGACGCTGGCGTGAGGTGCTCAATACCGACGCCGAAAACTACGGTGGCTCCAGCGTCGGAAACCTTGGCGGGGTGATCGCCAGTGAGACGCCGTGGCACGGCCGGCCCTACTCCGCGATACTCCGGCTGCCGCCAGCCGGAGCGCTCTGGCTCACCCCCGCCGAGGACGGACACTGACGGCTCTAGAACAGCGCTCGAGCCAGCGCGCGGCGCGCCGAAGTGACCCGGGGGTCATCGGGCGAGAAGAGCGCGAACAGCTCGACCAGGTGCGCTCTAGCTCGGTCGCAGTCGTCTCCGGTCAGCCGCCGCACGGCGCTGATGAGGCGCTCGAATGCCCGCTCCGGCGCCTGGGTGGCCACCTCGGCGTCGGCCGCGGCAATCTGCGCGTCGACGTCGTCGGGTGCAGCATCAGCCTTGGCCACCGCCGAGGGATCGGTGGCGTGCGCCCGCGCCTGGAAACGAACCTGGGCCAGCGCGGCGCTGGCCTGCTCGTTAGCCGGCTCGACGGCCAGAATCTGCTGGTAGGCGGCTTCGGCAGCGGCGTAGTCACCGGCCGCCAAGGCGGCTTCGGCGGCGCTGAACCGGGGATCCTCGGGCTCGGCGTCCACCACGTGCCCGCCGGTACCCGACGCGGCCTGCTCGGCGGCTCGGATGCCGGGCAGTTGATCGCGCAGCCCGTCGAGCAGCGTGGTGATCCACTGCTTCACCTGCGGCTCGGGCCGGGCGCCGGCGAAGGCCTCGACCGGCTGGCCACCAGCGATGGCGATGACGGTGGGAATGGACTGGACGCCGAAAAGCTGGAGGATCTGCGGGCTGGCATCGACGTCGATCTTGGCCAGCACCCATGCACCACCGGAGGCCGCAGCGAGCCGTTCGAGTACCGGGGACAGCTGCTTGCACGGACCACACCAACTCGCCCACAGGTCGACCACCACAAGTACCTGCATGGACCGCTCGACGACATCGGTCTGGAAGCTGTGCTCGGTGACGTCCACGACCCAGCTGCGCTCTCCGCTGGTCGGGGGCGCACCCGTGGTCTCGCGCCGGCCCGCCGCATCGGCTCGTGCCTTGAGGGCAGACAGGTCGACGGCGCCGGACATGGCGATAGCCTGCTGGGCTTGCTGCGCACGGGGCCTGCTCACGCCGTCTATCCTGGCATGGACCCCCAAACGTCAGAACCGGGCCGGCTCCCGGTACTCACCCCACTGAGCTTTGAGCGCCCCGCAGATCTCGCCGAGGGTGGCTTGCATCCGCACCGCGTCGAGTATCGGCTCGATGAGGTTGCCCGTGCTACCTGCTGTTCTGACCATGGCCGTGAGAGCCCGGTCGACAGCGGTCTGGTCCCGACCGGCGCGGCGCTGCTTCAGCACC
Source organism: Pseudonocardiaceae bacterium (assembly GCA_049673305.1). Classification (GTDB taxonomy): domain Bacteria; phylum Actinomycetota; class Actinomycetes; order Mycobacteriales; family Pseudonocardiaceae. The sequence continues at coordinate 5,293 of JBATXM010000132.1, forward strand.
CGGTTCTGCTCGCGTTCCACGTCATGGCTGACTCGGAGAATCTCCATCTCAGCGGTGACCGATTCAGTCAGCGTGTTCACACCGACGATTTTCTTGTCACCCTTCTCCAGCGCGCGCTGGTAGGCGAACGCCGCATCGGCGATCTCGCCGGTGAACCACCCGTCCTCAATGCCGCGCAGGATGCCGGAGGTCATCTCGCCGATCGGGTGCCGGCCCGAGGGCATCGCGGCCGCAGCCATGTCCTTGATCCGGGCGAAGATCCGCTCGGCGTCAGCCTCGATCCGGTCGGTCAACGCCTCGACATACCAGGAGCCACCCAGCGGATCGACCACATTGGCCACCCCGGACTCTTCCATGATCACCTGCTGGGTGCGCAGGGCGATCTCCGCGGCATGCTCCGAGGGCAGCGCCAAGGTCTCGTCCAAGGAATTGGTGTGCATCGAGTTGGTGCCGCCCAACACCGCGGCGAGCGCCTCGATCGTGGTGCGCACGACATTGTTGTAGGGCTGCTGCGCGGTGAGCGAGACGCCCGCGGTCTGAGTGTGAAAGCGCATCCACAACGCCTTGTCGTTGGTGGCGCCGTAGCCGCAGCGCATCCAGCGAGCCCAGATCCGCCGGGCGGCGCGGAATTTCGCGATCTCCTCGAAGAAATCCACCTGTGCGTCGAAGAAGAAGGTCAGGCCGCTGGCGAAACGATCGAGGTCGAGCCCGCGGGAGCGGCCCAGCTCCACATACCCGAAGCCATCGGCCAAGGCGAATGCCAGCTCCTGGGCAGCCGTCGCGCCAGCTTCCCTGATGTGGTAACCGGAGATCGACAGCGGCTTGTAGGCCGGAACCCGCTCCGTGCAGAACTCCATCAGGTCCCCGATGAGCCGCAAGTGCGGTTCCGGAGGGAACAGCCACTCTTTCTGGGCGATGTACTCCTTGAAGATATCGGTCTGCAGGGTGCCGTTGAGCTTGGTGATGTCCGCGCCCTGCCTTTCCGCGGCAACCAGGTACATGCAGAACATCGGCACCGCTGGACCCGAGATCGTCATGGACACGGTGACCTGCTCCAATGGGATACCGCTGAACAGCACGTCCAAATCGGCGGCACTGTCAATCGCCACGCCGCAGTGCCCGACCTCGCCGAGGCTGTGTGGATCATCGGAGTCGCGACCCATCAAGGTCGGCATGTCAAAAGCCACCGACAACCCGCCCCCGCCGTTACGCAATATCTGCTGGTAGCGCTGGTTAGTTTGCTCGGCGTTCCCGAATCCAGCGAACTGGCGGATTGTCCAGGTGCGTCCCCGGTAGCCGGTGGAGTGCACACCGCGGGTGAACGGGTACTCCCCCGGCCAGCCGATCCGCTCGAATCCCTCAACCGTATCGCCCTGGCGCGGCCCATACACCGGGTCGACCTCGGCTCCGGACAGGGTGGTGAAGTCCGCGTTACGAAGCCGTCCCGCCGCCCGTGCCTGTGCGTACCGGCGCCGCCAGCGTTCCCGGCCGGCCAGTGGATCTGCGCGCTGGGCGTCGTAGGGCCGCATGCGAGCCTCCTCACAAGATAGTCTGTCGTCCAATAGTAGAACATCAAACCATTTAGTCGCCACTCGGCTGGGTGACCACGATCGGTCAGACGTCCAAGACGCCAGATCTGAGTGTAACGGCTACCGGTACTCCGCACGTGCAGAAGAGAAGTACTCCTGGACCCGGCTGACCTTAGCGCGCAGTTGGCCGGTGTAGCCAGGGTGAATATCGGCATGCCGGCCCATCCGGAGCACCCCGGTGCTTTACGGTTCACCCATGGCGTCACATCATCCGCTGCCGTTCGACCCGATCGAGCGAGCCGCGCAGATATGGCAGGATCGCATCGGACCGGCCGCGACGATGGCTGCGGTGACCAATGTGATGCGCGTGCAGCAGATCCTGCAGTCCGCCGTGGATGCCGCGTTGCGCCCGCACGGCCTGACCTTCGCCCGGTACGAGGCGCTGTCGCTGCTGATGTTCTCCCGTCATGGCAGCCTGCCGATGAGCGTGATGGGCCAACGGCTTCAGCTACACCCGACCAGTGTGACCAACATCGTGGACCGGCTGCAGGCCGATCACCTGGTGGAACGCAACAGCCACCCCACCGATCGGCGCACCACCCTGGTCTCGCTCACCGAATCCGGCCGGCAGCTGCAGAAGACGGCCACTGTGTCGCTCACCGACATCGCCTTCGGCCTGGTCGGTCTGGACGACGCCCAGACCGCACAGCTCACCGCGCTCCTCACCCAGGTACGCCGCGCTGCGGGCGATTTCATCGACTCCAGCTGACCAGCGACTTCAGCCACCCAGTTCAGCGATCAGCTCGTCGGCAGCTCGATAGACGTCCAGCTCGCCCACGACGACTCGCTTGGCCAACCCACACAACACCCCAGACGTGTCACTACCCCGCAGAACGTCGCCGAGCTTGCCACGCAGCAGCGCCAACGCGATCGCCTCCACCTCAGCCTCGGCCCGTCGTTGCCGGCGGGCATCCAGCTCGCCGTGGCGAAGCGTCCATTCCCGGTGCTCCTCGATCGCCCTGAGCAGGTCCTCGACACCTTCGGCCCTGGTAGCCACCGTGGCGACGATCGGCGGCCGCCAGCTCGGACCCGCCGTTCCCCGCCGGCCGAGCGAAATCATGTACTTGAGGTCCCGGACGGTCTGATCGCAGCCTTCCCGGTCAGCCTTGTTCACCACGAAAACGTCAGCGACTTCGAGGATCCCCGCCTTGGCCGCCTGAACCCCGTCCCCGGTCCCCGGCGCCAGCAACACCACGGTGGTGTCCGCCAACGCGACAACCTCCACCTCGGACTGACCGACGCCCACGGTTTCCACCAGCACGACGTCGAAGCCAGCGGCATCGAGCACCCGCAACGCCTGCGGGGTCGCCCAGGCGATGCCGCCCAGGTGCCCCCGGGTGGCCATGGAGCGGATGAAGACACCGCCATCGGTCGCATGGTCCTGCATGCGTACCCGGTCTCCGAGCAGAGCGCCCCCCGAGAACGGTGAAGACGGGTCGATGGCGAGCACACCGACCTTCTTGCCGGCCGCCCGCAGCGCGGTGACCAGCACGCTGACGGTGCTCGACTTGCCCACTCCGGGCGCGCCGGTGATGCCCAGGACCTGGGCCCGCCCGGTATAGCGGGCCAGCGCAGCGGCCACCTCGCGCAGTTCCGGGGCGCCATCTTCGACCAGCGAGATCAGCCGCGCGATCGCCCTGGCCTGGCCTTGCCGCGCGTGGCAGACCAGGTCATCGATATCGTGGCGGCGAGAACTCACGCGGCGTCGTTGCCCGACACCCGCAGGATCAGCGCGTCACCCTGGCCACCGCCTCCGCACAGCGATACCGCGCCCACGCCGCCACCACGCCGCTTGAGCTCCATCGCCAGGTGCAGCACCAGCCGGGCCCCCGACGCGCCGATCGGGTGCCCCAGCGCGATCGCCCCGCCGTTGGGGTTGACCCGCGCTGGGTCGATGCCAAGCTTGCGGGTGGACACCACGCCCACCGCAGCGAACGCCTCGTTGATCTCGACGATGTCGAGGTTGCTCACCTCGATGCCCTCCTTGGCGCAAGCCGCCAGGATCGCATTGGCGGGCTGCTCGTGCAGGCTGGAGTCGTCGGGCCCGGCCACCATGGCGTGCGCCCTGATCTCGGCCAGCCAGCTCAGGCCAAGCTCGGCGGCCTTGGCCTTGCTCATCACCACGACCGCGGCGGCCCCGTCACTGATCGGGGACGACGATCCAGCGGTGATGGTGCCGTCGGCGGCGAACGCCGGACGCAGCCTGCCCAGGCTCTCGGCGGTGGTCTCCGGCCGAATGCCCTCGTCGGCGGTCAGCACGATCGGGTCACCCTTGCGTTGCGGCATGGTCACGGGGGTGATTTCCTGGGCGAACAGCCCATTCGCCACGGCGTGAGCGGCCCGCTGGTGCGATTGAGCGGCGAACTCGTCCTGCTCAGCCCGGGTCAGCTGGTGGCGGGTGTTGTGCTTTTCGGTGGAAGCACCCATCGAGACCTGGTCAAACGAGTCGTGCAGGCCGTCATAGGCCATGTGGTCGATCATGGTGACGTCACCGTACTTGAATCCGGACCGTGACTTGGGCAGCAGGTGCGGGGCCTGGGTCATCGACTCCTGCCCACCGGCCACGATGATGTCGCACTCCCCGGCCCGGATCAGCTGATCGGCCAGCGCGATCGCGTTCAGTCCCGACAGGCAAACCTTGTTGACGGTCAGCGCCGGCACCTCCATGCCGATGCCGGCATGGACGGCCGCCTGCCGCGCGGGGATCTGGCCAGCACCCGCCGTGAGCACCTGGCCCAGGATCACGTATTGCACCTGCTCGGGCGCCACCCCGGCGCGTTCCAGCGCACTCTTGATGGCAAACCCGCCAAGCTGGGCGGCCGAGAAGTCCTTGAGCTGACCGAGCAGCCGTCCCATCGGAGTGCGGGCTCCAGCCACGATGACGGAGCCGCCCATACCGGCCATGGATTTGCCTCCGGTTACAGTGTGACAGGGGTGTCTTTCGACCTTACCGCGCCCCAGAGCCATCGCGCGGCGATGATGATGAGCACCCCCCGAACGAGCCGTACGCTGCATTCCATGACGGCACTGCAGTCCTTCGTCACGGCAATTGATCACGTCGGCATCGCGGTGCCCGACTTCGATGCGGCCGTTGAGTTCTACCGCGTGACATTCGGGCTGGAGCTGGTCCACGAAGAGATCAACGAGGAGCAGGGGGTGCGTGAGGGCATGCTGCGCGCTCCCGGCGATCCCGGCACGGGTGCCGCGGTGCAGCTGCTCGCCCCGCTGGGCCCCACCTCCACCATCGCCAAGTTCCTCAACCGCAGCGGCCCCGGGCTACAGCAACTGGCCTACCGGGTCACCGACATCGAGTCGGCCATGACAGCGCTACGCGGTGCCGGCCTGCGGCTACTCTACGACACCCCGCGCCGAGGCACCGCCGGTTCCCGAGTCAACTTCGTGCACCCCAAAGACGCCGGCGGGGTACTGGTCGAGCTGGTGGAACCGGATCAGGCTGGAGCGACCAGGTCGACGGTGGGGAAGTAGGTGCGGTAGCGGGCAGCGTCCCGGGTGAGCAGCCGCAATCCGAATACCGCGGCATGGGCGCCGATGAAGAAATCAGGCAGGATCGAGACACGCTGGCCCCGGGTTCGTGGTTGTCCCGCCGGCACGATGCGGGCAGCACTGTTCTGCACGATGACTGCGTGTCATCAGCGAGAGGTTCTCCGCTCACGTGCCGGGGGCGTAGACCGGCAGACCCGCGTCCCCGGCAGCGTCGAGCAGCCTTTGGTCATAGCAGCAGAAGGCGATCAGCTCGTCGCGTACCGATAGTGCACTCGCCAGGTGGATGGCGTCCAGCGTCCGTAGCGTGACCGACCCGGTGGTCTGCGCGACATCGGCGACATGCTCGACGAGCGGGACTGTGTCTAGCCCGGCCAGCAGCAGGCGGGCTCCGTCTGCGGCGGCGAAGCGCCGGGCCGCCCGAACGAGTTCGATCCGGCCGATGATGCTCGTCACCCACAGTTGTGTCGCGTGCTGGCGTAGCCAGCGGCTCAGCGTGGCAGTCTCCGTTTCGTGGACGATCAGTTTGGCCAGCGCCGACGTGTCGAGATAGATCACAACCGGTCGGCCCGCAGCTCGTCCAGGACCTCAGCGGTGGACGATCCGGACACCTCCACCGGCTCGGGGAGCACCCGCGGTCCGCGGGCGGCTATCAGCTGACCATTCTGGACCAGCCGCTCGCGCACCTCGTCGCGCGCGATCGGGACGAGCACCGCCACCGGCGTACCTCGTTCGGTGACCTCGATCGACTCGCCGGCCTTGACCCGGTCCAGATAGCGGCTGGCGTGTTGCCGCAGCTCCCGAACTCCGATGCGCTCCACATCACCAACGTAGCACCTGTTGTGCTACAACAGGCCATCGGCGCCCGGTTCAGAGCAGCGCAGGTTCGCGATCAGCACATCCGTGTCGACGAGAATCACAACCGGCTGATCCGCCCGGTCAAGACCCCCATCACAGAGCGCCTAGTACTACAGAGCTAGATCATTAGTGTTTGGAGGCGGAGGTGACGTCGGACGTGGGCTCGGCGGGCTTGGGCTTGGTGGTGACGGCGCCAGGTTGACCAGTGCAGGCCGTGGGTGATGGTGTG
>JBATXM010000133.1:0-8261 GCA_049673305.1 Pseudonocardiaceae bacterium
CCGCCCGTTTCCAGACGACACCGCCAGCCTGCTACCGGGCCACCTGGCTGCTACCCGGACCGGACTCACACCGGCAAGCGACGACGAGCTTACGAAACGAAAGATCAACCACTTACATGATCAACCATCCTTTCTCCTGGACGCACCAGCGAACGACGATCTCCCTGCCTGCGGGTCTTCGCGGCCTCGCTGCGCTCCACAGCCAGCAGCCTAGTGCGGGCACGGTTCGGGGCTCGGCCGCTTGGCACCTGGTGGCGACCCCCACGCCCTCAAATGCTGACACGCCCCGGCCAACCCATTGGGGTCTGTTGCTTTCACCGGCCCCACACAGGTTGGAGCCCCCTCCACTCATCGGCAGATGAGTACATTGCGGTGATCACGTACGCCTGGAGCCGACCCGGGACACGGTCCGGCCGCGGGGCCGGGTGGTCCATGAAGGCTTGCCTTGCTCACCACCCTCGAGCTGAGCTGACCAACGACCTTGCTGCAGGCTCAGCCCACGCGGACGTGGACCACTCAATAGGGGTGTCTTGAGTGAAGAGTCGTGGTTATCGGACTGGTACCGCCGTCGCGCAGCGGCGGGATCTTCTCGGACGCAGGCATCAATGCAGATTCTGGAATGATCGTCTCGCAGCGGGATCGACATCCATTACCCCACGCCGCACCGGTTTTCCTGCATCAACCGCTCGGCACCGTCTGCGCTGTTACCCGGTCAGCGGCATGAGCGTGCGTTGCGCCCGACGAATCACCCTGGCATGACATGCGCTGGTTTGCAGCTACTGACGGCACCCTGACCTGGTGTGTTGCGATCGTCAGGCTTTGTCGGCGACTCCCAGCGATCAACACCGCCGAGGAGGGAATGGGCCGCATCGCCTTCCTGTTGTTGGCCCTGTTCGCCGAGATGGAACGCACCTCTACTGCCGAACGCGCGGCGCATGCCCGGGCCGTCGCCGAAGCCGCCGGCTGGTACGTCGCGCACCCCGCTGGCAAGATCGAGTACGCGCGGTTGCTCCAAGACCTTGACCAGATCGCCACTAAGCTCGCAATCTCGAAGACGTCCTTGCGCCGATACCTCATCGATGTCGACCGATAGTCTGCCCGTGTGGCCATCGATCTCCCCGAGACCGACCTCACCCGCGTCCAGCGCTGGTGCCAGCAGCGGATCCCCGAGCGTGCACAGCATCAGGTACGCCTAGAGCACGAGGTCCGCAGCCACGACGTGATCCTGGTGGAACGCCGGGTGCCCTGGGACGCCCCCGACACACAGTTCGGCCCGCGATGGAGCGCCCGTCCGCTCGCGCGACTGCGTTACAGCGCTGCGGGATGGCGGCTGTACTGGCCCGACAGCAACACCCGCTGGCACCTCGTCGACGACGTGCCGGCCGCGACCAGCGTCGTGCCACTGCTGGAAGCCGTTGACGACCCTCGGCGCGCGTTCCACGGATAGCTTCCACATCCTGCTGACCCCGTCACCCTAGGCCCGGGCTGATCAACCGCATCAAGTCATATCCGATTTTTTGTCAACATCTGGTCTTGGAGCCCTACTGGGCGCTCACCGATTGGCTGACGGTCCGGGCGAGCACATGCGGTTGCGGTCGCCGGCCTCCGGCAGGAAGACACTGGAGCACAGTGAGGTGGTCAACCGCACGGGCGGGCATCATCATGGGTATGCAGCTTCGTGTAGTAGCACCGATCGCGGCACTGGTCGCGGTACTGGTGATGGTGGCACCGGCGTGGGCGGGCACGGTGCAGATCCAGGACGACGCCCACGTGTTGGATGCGACTGTGGTGCAGAATGACGCGGCCACGCTGCCCGTCGGCGTCTACATCTGGGCCACCACCCAGGACGCCGACAGCAAGTCGGTCTTCGACACCGACGTCAGGAACAAGGTCAACACCACCTTCCCGATCGTGATCGGGATCAATACGCAGTCCCATCACGAGTCGATCCAGGTCGGCTCGCAAGCTGGGCTGTCGCAACGCGCCGCGCTGGCCGCAGAGTCCAGCGCGAATGGCGCGTTTCTCAGCACCATTCACAGCAGCCACGACTACACCACGGCGGTCACCGCCGCGCTGGGCAACCTGCGCCATGGATTCGCCGTCGCGCATCGAGGCGGCGCGCTGGTGCAGCGCGTGCCAGCCCAGCCCGCAGGCTTCGGTGTGGGCTTGCTGCTGTTCATTGTGCTGATAGTGGGTGTGATCGCAGTCGTGGTGATCATGGCTCGCCGGCGCCGGCGGTCCGGCTTCGGAGCGGGATCATCGACGGTCGTGGGCCAGCCACCCATGGGTACGTACCCGGACTATGGCCCTTCTTATGGGGGGCCTTCTTATGGGGGGCCTTCTTATGGGGGGCCCGGTTACCGCTCCGGGATGGGTGCAGGGACCGCGGGTGCCATTGGTGCGGTGGGTGGCGGGTTGCTTGGCTATGAGCTGGGCAAGATGCACGGCGAGGAGCAGCAGTTCCGCCGAGACGAAATGATGTACGACCAGGATCGCGGCGTCCCGTCCGAAGGAGGTGACCAGGGCGATTGGGTCGTTGGCCAGGACAGTGACTTCGGCGACGCTGGCGATGGCGATCAGCAGGGCTCCGGGGACTGGTGAATTAAATCGGGATATCGCTGGTGGCCAACTGGCGCGTTAGTAGGCGCCGCGTCGATGTTTGGCGGGCACCCACGGCGCCCACGCCCGCATCCTGCGCTGAGGAGGATCTGCTACCGATAGGCTGTGAGTCGGGGTGTTTGGTAGGTGGCGGTAAGTTGGGCAATGACTAGCATCCAAGGGTCGCTAGGTGGGTGCGTTCAGGGAAGCCGGAAATCGTGATGGTGCCGTTCCTCGCACACGAAGATCGAATACTCGGCGTAGAAGTCCTGGCGCCCACGCCGCCGGGCAGCGCGGTGTTCGGGATCGTCACGCCAGGCGCGATGATGGTCCCACGTGTCGAAGGTGATGATCGATACGCGTTCTCCGTCGGTGGCGGTGAAGGTCTTGAAGTCGATGAACCCGGTCATGGGCCGGGTGCGAGACTCCATGCGGGCGGCGAGTTCGGTATAGCCGTTGGCCGTAGCGTCGGCCCGGAGCCGGGAGCGGAAGACGGTCATCACCGAATGAGAGGCCGCGTCATCCATGGCATCAGCGTGCACGAGGAGGCGGAGCCACCGTGCCCATCGATGAGACCCGGGCGCCACGGAGCGTCGTCGTCGTGCTGTTCGATCGCTTCGAGTTGCTCGACGTTTTTGGCCCCTTGGAGCTGTTCGGCGCCCTGCCCGACCGCTTCGAGATCCTTCTCCTCGGCGAGAAAGCGGGGCCCGTGCGCAGCGCTCAGGGACCGATCGTCCTCGCCGATCACTCCTACGAGGATGCTCCCCGCCCGGACGTCGTGCTCGTGCGCGGAGGGATCGGAACCCGCACGCTCGTCCAAGACCGCTCCTTTAGTGCGTGGCTCGCCGCGTGGGCCCTGCAGGCCGAGCTGGTCATCTCGATCTGTACGGGGTCTGGGGTCCTCGCCGCGGCCAGCCTGTTGGACGGCTACCGTGCCACGTCCACCAAACGGGCATTTCACTGGGCGCGGGCTCAGGGGCCGCGGGTGGACTGGATCGCCCAAGCCCGCTGGGTGGAAGACCGCAACCGGTGGACCTCGGCAGGCGTGGCGGCCGGCATGGACATGACCCTGGCGCTCATCGCCCGGCTGCACTCCGACGAGCTCGCCACCGCCGTCGCCGACCGGGTGGAGTACGACTGGCACCGCGATCCGACCTGGGATCCCTTCGCAACCAAAAACGGCCTGGTGGTGGACTGACCGACCGGACGTGGACCTATGGCGCGGCTCAGAAGGCGTCGGCGTCGAGGGGCAACAACCAACACGCGGCCATCCGCTCCTCGCGAATCCAGCAGAGACCGACCGTCGGCCAGCAGCGCTCGACGCCTCCCATAACGACGGTGCCGTCGGTCACGACGGCGACCTCATCTCCATCGCCCACCAGCACATCCCTCAGGTGGATCCGAAACGTCCGCCCAGCAAGCTCTCCTCGACGCGTGAAGTAAGCGAGGACGGCGGCGGCGTCCCCGCCGAGATAGAAAGCGCTCTGGGCAGCGTGGAACCGGTCCAAGATCTACACTGCCCTTCTTCGATCCACCCCGCACATCCTGACGCCAATCTGTGACCTTCAGAGTTTTCTGGCGTAGTTCTTTCAGCGCGATGTGGCGCGAAGAAATCGCCGCCAGCAAGATCAAAACAGTGCCGTTAGGGGATCCTGGTGCGGGCAGTGGTGCTCGGTTTGTTGTGGTCACACCTGGGTGGTCTGCTTTAGGTCGATCACGATCTTGCCGAGCGTGTAACCGGACTCCACTGCTCACAGTGCCTGTGACGCTTGGTCGAAGGGGTAGGTCTGGAGTACCTTGGGACCGATTTTGCCTGCGGCGACCAGGTGGGCGAGGGCGGGAACGCCCGCCGGGCTGGACACCAGAAAGCTGCCTCCCAGCTCCGCGACATGAAGATCGGCGACCGACACGATCCGGGCCGAGTTGGTGATCAGAATGGCGACGTGGCGCATCGGTTCGCCGACGACCGCGTCGAGGATGGTATCAACGCCGCCGGGCAGCAGTTGACGCATCTGCGTGACAACGTCGCCTCTGTCGTAGGGGAGCAGCGACGCCGAGTCCTCCAGCGCGTCCCAGGCGGTCCCACCAGCCACCAGCAGCGCGGCTGCCTGCACGAAACTGACCTGGGGGGCTTATGTGTGGTGGCCTCGGCGAGCAGCACCGCGTGCTCGGCGTAGCTGCCGTGTTCCGGCGCGGTCTTGCCCATCACGTCATCGCCTGGGCGAATCCCTCGACAGACATCCCAGGAGCTTGAATGTCAAGCGGCAGCCTGCTCGACGCTATGCGACCATGCGGTCGCTTCGTCGTAGCAGGTCCGGGTCTTGAGGCAGCCGTGCAGGATGCCCACCAGCCGGTTGGCGAGTTGGCGCAGCGCGGCGTTGTGTTCGGTGCCGCGGGCTTTGAGTTGGTCGTAGTAGGCGCGGGCGCCCGGCGAGGCGTTCAGCGCGCTGAACGCCTGGGCCATGAGGGCGTCGATGAGCCGGTCATTGTGCACAAATCGGGCAAGCACGACCTTCTTCTTGCCTGAGGCGCGGGTGATCGGGCTGGTGCCGGCGTAGTTTTTCCGGGATTTCGCGTCGGTGTAGCCCTCGGGGTCGTCCCCGAACTCGGCGAGCACCCGGGCACCCAGAACCTGTCCCAGCCCGGGCTGGGACAGGATGATTTCAGCGTCCGGGTGTTGGCCACAATGCGCATCGACCTGCCCTTGCAGGACCGTGAGCTGCTCATCGAGAGTCCGCAGCACCGCCACCGCGGCGCGGGTGGTGGCCGCATACGCCGCGGTGAGCACCTCGGGCTGGCCGAGGTGCTCACCGCGCAGCACCGCCTGGATCCGCGCGGCCTTCTCCGCGATGTTGCGCCGGCGAGCCCGGGTGAGCGCCGCGGTGATCTGGGGGAGCGTCAGCTTCGCCGCCGAGGCTGGATCCGGTGCCCTGGCCAGCAACTCCAAGGTGTCGGGGGCATCCAGATCCTCAAACGCCTGAAGCGCGGCGGGGAAGTACTCGCGCAGCGCGTGGCGCAGCCGCTGGGTGTGGCGGGTCCGTTCCCAGATCAACGTCTTGTGCGCCCGCGTCACCACCTTCACCGCCTCGGCCGCCGCGGTGTCCGCGGCCACCGGGCGCAGCTGGTGGGAATCGGTGCGCACCCTCTCCGCCAGGGTGTGCGCGTCAGCGGCGTCGCTTTTAGCACCCGAGACGCTGTGCCGTTCCCGGTAGCGGGCCACCTGCAACGGGTTGATCGCGAACACCGTGTACCCGACCGCGATCAACGCCACCACCCACGAGCCCCGCTCAGTCTCGATCCCGACCAGCACCTCAGCCGCCTCGGTGTCCTCACCCAGCCGCTCGGCGATCATCGCGTGCAACCGGACCATCCCCGCCACCCCCTCGGGCAACCGGGCCTTGGCCAGCCGCCACCCCGTGGCATCCATCACCTCCACATCATGGTGCGCCTCAGCCCAGTCATCCCCCACAAACAACAACCCGCCCCTCCTCGTCCTCATCGTCGATCACCCAGTGCAGCCAACACCCAGCGCAGCCAGCGGGAGAACCATCAGCGACCTCATGAACCAGTGCTCACGCCACACCACAGCGGGCACGACATCCCATCAGCGATCAACTATCCCCACCAACCAGCAGGGGCACGATCTGTCATCAGGACTCACAGTCCAGGGCCAATCAATGCTCACCTACCGGCGGCTACCAGACGCGAGTCTGCCCGATGGCCGGCTCGCTAGCTCTCATTAGGGTTGATCCCGACAGCCTTGACCTTGATCACCAGATCGCGTGGACCCGGTACCGGCTGCGGCCGATCGAACCAGGTCTCGGTCTCCGGACCACCGTATGAGGTGTAGCCATAGGCCCGGCTCATCGCGGTCAGTCCTCTCCCTCGTCACGCACCAATCCTTCTTACCTCGCCTCGACCGAGACACGGCGATTGCATGGCGATCGACCTACACATTCGTGGATGTCAGCTTGCGCAGGGACGGTGGTTCTCCACGGTAGGGACCGATCCCGCACAGGGCAGGGGGTACCCCGCTGATCCGGGCGCTCAGCGCTGGTGCCCCGAGATAGGACTGCTCACGGCAAGGCCGACGCCGAGACCAACGAAGACGACACCCCAGGCGCGGCCGATGTGTGCATAACGCGAGCACTGATGTCGCGCTTACCCAGAAGACGACCAGCCTCGGCCCATCCCATCATGGCCACAACCTCGACCACGACGACAACCGACTCGAGTTCCTCGAACCATCTTCCATAGACGCCGGGCTCAATGCCAGGCTCGCAGAGTCAGGCGGTCTTAGGTTGCTGCGTGAGGTCTGAGCGATGAGAGCTGTCGTCGTCGATGAGCCAGGCGGCCCTGAGGTCCTTCAGGTGGTGGACGTGCCGGCTCCCTCACCGGATGAGGGTGAGTTGTCCATCGACGTCGACTTCGCTGGAGTCGGGTTCGTTGACACCTTGTTCCGTGCTGGCGCCTTCGGGCTGGCCTGGCCGTTCATCCCCGGCATCGAGGTCACAGGACGGGTCCGGGAGCTCGGCGCAGGCGTGGAAGGGTTCCGCGTGGGGCAGCCGATTGCCGCTCTGCTCAACGACTTCGGTCGTGGCTCGCGCGCCGGTGGGTACGCCGAGGTCGCGGTGGCTCGCACCGGGATGGTAACTACCGTGCCCGAGGGAGCTGACCTGGCTCGTGCGGCTGCCGTGTTGGTCAATGGTGTCACCGGGTGGATCGCGCTGCATCACCTGGCTCGGCTGCAGACCAGCGACGACGTCGTGGTGCTAGGCGCCAGTGGTGGTCTCGGAGGCACCGCCAGCCGGCTTGCCGCGATCCACCCGGCCCGGCGGGTGATCGGCGTTGCTGGTAGCGACACCAAGCGTCGCTTCATACCTGCGGAGTGCACGGACGTTATCTGCGGATCGCAGCTGAGCACGGCGCTGACCAAGATCACCGATGGTCGCGGTGTTGACGTGGTCATCGATCCGGTAGGCGGCCAGCTCCGCGCCGAGGCCTACGAGCGACTCGCTCCCTTCGGCCGTTTGATCGTGCTCGTCAACGCCAGCGGCCAGGATCAAGCGCTGTCCAGCGATGCGGCGTGGCACGGCACCCGGCATCTGGCGGGTCTCAGCCTGGGCGGGATCGCCCACCTCGTGCCCGCCCAGATCAGCGCTGCAGCCTCAACCGTCGTCGGACTGGTGCACCGTGGCGTCCTGCACGAGCCAGCCCCTACCCTCCTCCCGCTCAACCGGGTGAGCGAGACCCACCGCGCTCTACAAGACCGATGCGCGCCACCCAAGACCGTGCTGGCCATACACGACAACACGTAACCGTCTGGCCCTCTGTCCCGTAGCGCGATCCGCTCACAGACCGCTCAACACGGCCTACGCCGACGCCCGCGCGCTGTCAGCGGCATGAGCGGATGTTGCTGGTGGCTGGCCGAGATGCATAAGCTCGTTGTTCTAGTAGAGGGACCCGATCGACGATCGGTCGGTGAAGACCACCGCCTTGTGCCGCTTGAGTGGCATATCACCCAACCTTGCGACCATCGGCTTCTTGCCGCTCGCGCGAGACGCTGACCTGGAAGCACGCTCGCGGCCCGTGCGGTGCCGGGATCATGGTCCTGAGTCGGGCCGCCATCGTCGACGCGATCGGGCCGTGTCCCCGGATTGTCC
>JBATXM010000134.1:0-4823 GCA_049673305.1 Pseudonocardiaceae bacterium
CCGCCCGTTTCCAGACGACACCGCCAGCCTGCTACCGGGCCACCTGGCTGCTACCCGGACCGGACTCACACCGGCAAGCGACGACGAGCTTACGAAACGAAAGATCAACCACTTACATGATCAACCACCCTTTCCGCTGGACGCACCAGTGACTGATGATCTCCACCGGAAACCGAAACCCCCTGTATGACGGTCCACCAGTGCCCACCAGCCCAGCCCCCTCAACGCTCTACCCAACCAATCCACCGATCATCCCAGCCACCGCCGCCGCCCAAGTTGACGGTGCCAGCTAAAGGTGCCCGATCCGGTGTTCAACCAGTACGCCATCCATACTTGGTTCGAGGGTCTCGACCGTAGCGCGGTGTCAGAGACCAAGGGGCAGAGCAACTATATCTTCATTCACTTCTTGCCAATCAACGATTCATGGGTCTGGCAAATCCCGATTACCGACACTATCACCAGCGTCGGTGTGGTGACTCAGAAGGAGCGCTTCCGTGCGGCTGGTGTAAAACGTCGGGAGTTCTTTTGGGACTGTATCGGCACGCGGCTGAGACTGCGCGAGGCTCTCGAACACGCGGAGCGCATCCGGCCTTTCCGTCAGGAGGGTGACTACAGCTATGGCATGAAGGAAATCTGCGGGGACAAGTGGGTCCTCATCGGTGATGCGGCGAGGTTCGTCGACCCGATCTTCTCCTCTGGCGTGAGCGTCGCGCTCAACAGCGCCCGGATCGCGTGCGCAGACATCGCCGAAGCGGCAAAGGCCGATGACTTCTCGAAGAAGATGTTTTCCACCTACGAGAAGACCCTTCGCCGCAGCGTCCGGAACTGGTATGAGTTCATCTCCATTTACTACTCCATTTACTACCGGTTGAACATCCTGTTCACCGCGTTCGTCCAGGACCCTCGGTACCGGCTCGACGTGCTGAAAATGCTGCAGGGCGATGTCTATGAGGACAGTGAACCGGCCGCACTGACCCAAATGCGCAAGATTACCAAACAGGTCGAGGAGAATCCGGATCACCTGTGGCACAGTCACCTTGGCTCGCTGCGTGCACCGAGCTCGGCACCAATGTTCTGATCCGGACTCTAAGCGGGTACGAGAAACGCAAGCAAGAGAATCCACCCAGGTGTTAGCGATATCGATGATCTTTAATATTGATGTTTCATATCGACCATAAGATGATCTAGGCTCGTTAGGTTAATCTTGCCGAGTAATGGTTTCATTGGTGGACATTCCCGTCCTGGCCCACCGCACGCCATAAGTAAGAAGTCTTCTCGTTGATCTTGATAAACACCTCGTCAAGGTGGGGCCAGGCCTACGCCAACGGATTTTCCCCACTCTCGGGCGTCAACTTCCTAACCCAAATGGCCGAACGATCTCGACGACCGCGCAGGCAGCCTCTATGCCCGGGCTCGCACTGATTAGCATCACGCGATCGCCCGGCGTCACTTGCCCGGTTGACCACAGGTGTTCTAGGCCGAGGAACGGATCCGCGGCGCCAGCGTGGCCAATGGTTCGAGTGTAGTCCCAGATCCCGCGGTCCCCGTCGACGCCGAGCGGGTCAAGGAATAAGGTGTTCAGCGCAACTCGGCTGAGGCCGGGATGGCAGACACGGACCACCTGATCCAGCGTGAGCCCGGCCTCCTTGAGGGTCCGCTCCGCTATCTCACCGACCCGTGCTCCGAAATCCCAGACATTCACTAGGTTCACACCGCCCATATGCTGGTCGGCGCGCTCCTGGAGGTTCAGCCCCCGGCCGATCGTCACCCCGGGTGGGAACAACTCCTCCCCGGCCCGGAGCAGTACCTCCAGCGCCGAGTCGGACAGCGAGCCGAGCGCCAATAGCCGTGCGAACCCGCTGCGCCGCGACACCACGACAGCTGAACCGGCGTCCGCGAGCACCATCATCTTCATCGCCCGCCAGCGATCTACCAGTGGGGTGGAGAAATTGTCGCCGGTGGTAACCAGCGCCGCGTTATGCGTCGGGTTGGCGACCAGCCGGTTGGCGGCTACCTCGAGGGCCGCCAACATGCCCGTACAGCCCTGACGGATCTCGATCGCCGGGATGGGCCGATTCACGGTGTGGCGCAGCACGTAGTGCACTGCTGACCACCCGTCGGGGCCCTGGTGATAAACGGGGCTATGCAGCACAACGCCGATGTCATCGGGCTGATGGCCGGATCGTCCCAGGGCGACCTCAGCCGCAGCGATTGCCATGTCGGGCGCCGGCTTCGGCCCAGCTACAGCTACTGACAGCATTCCGGAGAAGTGTCGATCCGCCTCTTCGTACCAGCCTTCGGCGACAGCATGTTCGGTCGTTACCAGCTCGGGAAGATAATTGCCAATCCCGGCGAGGTAGAGATTCTCGGTCCTCATGCGTCGATTTCCCCTTGGCGGTTTCAATCGATCATGGCGACACACAATCAGCTCTTCGAAGGTTTCGAAGGTTTCGAAGGTTTCGCCAGTTGAGCGTCTTGCGTGGTCTGCCATTCAGTCCTGCCGCTACTCTATCAAGTTCTTCCTGAGCATGCAAGGACAGGTCGGTGCTTTTCGGGAAGTACTGCCGGAGCAGTCCGTTGGTATTGGGGTGTCGTGAAGGCGTTGTCAACTTGTTTGGTAGCTCGAGTTGTCGGATCACGTATGGGCATGGTTGGGGCGGATCGGTCGGTCCTCGATGCCGTGTGTCAGGCGTCTCGATCCCCAGCGGCCAGCCCTTCCCACCTTACTACGAGCAACCGACGATCCTCTCAGTCACGAGGTAGGCGACCAAGTTGACGGTGCCCCAGGAATTGACGGCTCGTAATCAGGCGCCGAGCTCATGCAGGCGGTGGTATCGGCGGAAAGATGAGGCCGAGGTCTTGGCGCAACTTCTCGGTGCGCTCGGTGTCGGCGGGGTTTCGGTAGCGTGCTATGAGAGTTTCGGGCGTGCGTGAGACGGTTGTGGCTTCCTCGAAATAGTGTTCGAAGCCAGCCGGAGAGATGATCTCGAGGATGCGGCAGGGTGTGTCGCCGGCGTTCCAGAACGTGTGCCATTGGCCGCGGGGTTTGAAGGCCAGGTCGCCGGGTTCGGCGTAGACGATCTGATCCCCGAGCAGCGCGCCGAGGGTGCCTTCTAGCACGAAGCTGTACTCGTCTTCGTCGTGGTGGCGGTGGACCGGTGCGGCCAGGTGACGCGGCGGTATCGGATGCTCGACCAGCGAGAACCCGCCACCGGATTCTTCTCCCCAGATCATGAATCTGACCCCGCATCCGCCCAGACTGACCTGCAGACCGTCGCGCGGGTGCAGAATTCGAGGACCCTGCGAGGCGTCGAAGCGGGTGATCGCGTCCATCACGTTTCCCTCCTAGTTTGTTACTATTTTTATTTGTTACTATTTTTAGCCACCATCGATTGTCTTCTGTCAACATGACGGGTATGGCCCGCCAGACCAACACCCGGGGCAACTGGTCAGGTGTCGGGCGAAGTGTTGAGTTCATCTCTGCCGCAGAATGCCGATCATCGTGGTGTATTCACCCTATGACGTCAAGGCAGTTTCAATCGGTCATGACGACACAATGCTCCACGATCGGCTTCTCCCAGTTGAGCGTCTTGCGTGGTCTGCCATTCAATTCTGCCACTACTCTATCAAGTTCTTCCTGGGTGCGCAAGGACAGGTCTGTGCCTTTCGGGAAGTACTTCCGGAGCAGCCCGTTGGTATTCTCGTTGGTGCTGCGTTGCCACGGGAGTGCGGGTCGCAGAAGTAGACGGACAGGCCGGTACGGACGGTGAACTCGGCGTGGCGGGACATTTCCTTGCCTTGGTCCAATGCCACTAAGTTAGGCGATCCGGAGTAGTTCCACGGTCGGTGGCCCATCGTGTTTGGTTCCGGTATCCGTAACGCGTTTGACTCGGTAGGAGTTATAGCGGGCTCGTTTGACCACACGCGGGTAGGTGCGGTGCCGGCGGTGGTTTAGTTTTTCGAGGATCTCAGCGATGGTGGCCTTGATCGCTTTCTTCAGTCTTCGAGGGGAAAAAGCCGCCTGGTTGGTGACCTGGCGGCGGATGACGCGAAGTGAGCGCGTGAAAGAGAGCTGGTCGGGATCGAGCCCGGCTTCGTCCGCAGCATGGCACATGAGTTTTCGGATCGCGTAGTGGGTGAGCAGCAGCGCCCAGATTTCTTGGCGTACCATTTCGGCGCTACTGACGTTCCTGTGGGTAGTTTTTCATGATCGATAAGGGCGCACACCGTGTCCCGTCTAGGGTTTCTGGCCTACGACAGTCGGAAACGATCAAGATGGGAACGGTGTGCGCACGACAAGGGTATGGCGGCGGGTGCTCGGGGTCGAGCACGTGGTGATTGAGTCGGTGGACTTGGAGTCCGATGGGCGGGGCCGCGAGGTGTTGGTCGCCCAGGTTCGGCCCAAGGCGGGGGTGGACTGCCGGTGCTCACGGTGCGGGCGGCGGTGCTCGGGTTATGACGCCAGTGGCAAGCCGCGTCGGTGGCGGGGTTTGGATTTAGGGAGTACTCAGGTGTTTCTCCAGGCCACGACGCGTCGGGTGAGTTGTCCCGAGCACGGAGTGGTGGTTGCCGCGGTGCCCTGGGCGCGGCCCGGGTCGCGGTTCACCACCGCGTTTGAGGACACCTGCGCGTGGCTGGTGTGTCACGCCACGCTGTCGGTGGTGGCGGTGTTGTTGCGGGTGGCGTGGCGCAGTGTGTCTGATGGGCCCCGCGATTTCCGGACAGCTCTCTTGGTGGCTATTTCACGCTGTGTGCTGCCGGTTCAGGAACTCGTCGTGGACCTCGCGTGGGGTTTTGTATCCGAGTCCTGAGTGGAGACGTTG
>JBATXM010000135.1:0-10999 GCA_049673305.1 Pseudonocardiaceae bacterium
GCCGTAAGCGACACGAGATGTCGCTTACGGCACCCAAACAGTGATCATGATGGGTCGGCGAACCCGGATGGGGCGGGCTGGCAGGGTATGGGCATGGGCGAGACCGGCGATGAGGGCTGCACTGACAGGGATGTCACCGGCGAGGACTTCAGTGACGCGGTGTTTGCCGACCAGGAGTGGGCAGGGCGTTGTTTCGTCGACTGCCGGTTCATGGAGGCCGACCTGCGCGGGTTGCGCACGCGTGGCTGCCGGTTCACCGGCTGCGACTTCGCCGGCGCTGACCTGGGTGACTCCGAGCACCGCGCGAGCGCCTTCCACACCTGCACCTTCCGGCGCACCACGCTGGCCGGCTCGGTGCTGGAGGGCTGCTCGCTGCTGGGCAGCACGGTCAGCGACTGCCGGCTGCGACCGTGGACATTGCGCGAGGTCGATCTGCGCCTCACCGGGCTGGGTCACGCCGATCTTCGGGAGACCGTGCTCGCCGGGTTGCGGCTGACCGAGGCGAACCTGGTGCGGGCCGACCTGCGGGGTGCTGACCTCTCCGGCGCCGACCTGACCGGAGCCCGCCTGCTGGGGGCCCGGCTGGAAGGCGCTGACCTGCGCGGGGCCCGGCTGGACGCCGACGCTCTGGTGCAGGCGCAGCTGAGCGGTGCCCGGATCGACGTGGACACCGCGATCCGCTTCGCCGTGGCGAACGGGCTGCTGGTGGACTTGGGTGTGTGACCGCACGCGGCGAGCAGCGGCTCCGGTGCGAGGATGCCCCGCATGACCAGGCGGACGAGCCCACGGCCACAGCTGACCTTCGCCCTGGTGCTGGCCGTGGTCGCGGTGGGCATGGTGCGCATCGCGCAGTACCACTGGCGGGAAGGTACTGTGATCATCGGCGGCGCGTTGCTGCTCGCCGCGGGGTTGCGGGCGGTGCTCGGGCCCGAGCGGACCGGGTTGCTCGGGATCCGCCGTCGTTCCTTGGATGTGCTTACCTACGGCGTCTTCGGGCTGCTGATGCTGCTCGTGGCGCTGACGATCACCGGGGGACCGCTGGCGGTAAGCTGAGTCTGGTTTGCCCGAGAAGAGAACATTGCCCAGAAGAACATTGCCCAGAAGAAGATTGCTTCAGGGGAGGACTGATCACGAATGGCACGTTCCGGCACGGTCGCGGTCATCGGAGCCGGCTTCTACGGATCGACCACCGCGCAGCGGCTGGCCGAGTACGACCTGTTCGACACCGTCGTGCTCACCGACATCATCGAGGGCAAGCCGGAGGGCTTGGCGCTGGACATCAACCAGTCCCGCCCGGTGGAGGGCTTCGAGACCAGAGTCATCGGCCAGACCACCGGAGCGGACGGCTCGGGCTATGCGGCGATCGCCGGCAGCGACATCGTGGTGATCACCGCCGGGCTGCCCCGCAAGCCGGGGATGAGCCGGATGGACCTGATCGGGGTGAACGCCCGCATCGTCCGGCAGGTCGCGGAGAACGTGGCCCGGCATGCCCCCCACGCGGTCGTCATCGTGGTGTCCAACCCGCTGGATGAGATGACCGCGCTGGCGCAGCTCGCCACCGGGTTCCCCCGGCACCGGGTGATGGGCCAGGCTGGGATGCTCGACACCGCGCGGTTCACCAGCTTCGTCGCCGACGAGCTCGCCGTCCCGGTGTCCTCGGTGCATACTCTGACGTTGGGCTCGCACGGTGACACCATGGTTCCGGTGCCTAGCGCGTGCACGGTGAACGGCGCGCCACTGACCGACCTGCTGTCCACCGAGAAGATCGACGAGCTGGTCACCCGCACCCGAAACGGTGGCGCCGAGGTCCTCGCTCTGCTCAAGACCGGCTCGGCGTACTACGCCCCGTCCGCTGCGGTGGCCCGCATGGTGCGCGCCGTGCACGAGGATTCCCGTGCCGTGCTGCCAGTCTGCGCCTGGATGGATGGCGAGTACGGAATCTCCAATGTTTACCTGGGCGTCACCGCTGAGCTGGGTCGAGGTGGGGTACACCGGGTGGTGGAGACTCCGCTGACCGCCGAGGAGCTCGCGCAGCTGCGCCGGGCCGCGCAGGCCGTCGCAGCCAAGCAGGCCGACGTGCAGGACCTGTGAGTGGCCACGCCTGCCTGACATTAAGGAGGGCACATTGATCAAGGTAGTGGGAACCGTCGTCGAGCTCGACGGTGATGAGATGACCCGGGTCATCTGGCGGGTCATCAAGGACAAGCTGATCCTGCCCTATCTCGACCTCACCCTCGACTACTACGACCTCGGCATCCAGCACCGGGACGCCACCGACGATCAGGTCACCGTCGAGGCCGCAAACGCGATCGCCCGGCACGGGGTGGGCGTCAAATGTGCCACTATCACCCCTGATGAGGCGCGGGTCGAGGAGTTCGGCCTGAAGAAGATGTGGCGCTCACCCAACGGGACGATCCGCAACATTCTCGGTGGTGTGATCTTCCGTGAGCCGATCGTCTGCGCCAACGTCCCCCGCCTCGTGCCGCACTGGACCAAGCCGATCATCATCGGCCGCCACGCGCACGGCGACCAGTACAAGGCCACCGATTTCACCGTTCCGGGGCCAGGCACCGTGACGATCACCTACACCCCCGACGACGGCCGCGAGCCGCTGGTGGCGGAGGTGGCGCGGTTCGATGAGAGCGGCGGTGTCGCGCTCGGGATGTTCAACTACCGCAGGTCCATCGAGGACTTCGCCCGGGCATCGCTGCGCTACGGGCTGGCCCGCGAGTACCCGGTCTACCTGTCAACCAAGAACACGATCCTCAAGGCCTACGACGGCATGTTCAAAGACGTGTTCGCCGAGATCTATGAGTCGGAGTTCAAAGCCGACTTCGAGGCGCACGGCCTCACCTACGAACACCGGTTGATCGACGACATGGTGGCCGCCGCGCTGAAGTGGTCCGGCGGTTACGTCTGGGCCTGCAAGAACTACGACGGCGACGTGCAGTCCGACACCATCGCGCAGGGCTTCGGCTCGCTGGGCCTGATGAGCAGCGTGCTGATGACTCCGGATGGCCGGACCGTCGAAGCGGAGGCCGCGCACGGTACCGTCACCCGGCACTTCCGGCAGTATCAGCAGGGCAGGCCCACCTCGACCAACCCGATCGCATCGATCTTCGCGTGGACTCAGGGCCTGCGCCACCGTGGCACGCTGGACGCGACCCCCGAGGTCACCCGATTCGCGCAGACCCTGGAGCGGGTCTGCGTTGACACTGTCGAGAGCGGCCACATGACCAAGGACCTGGCGTTGCTGATCGGTCCAGATACCCCGTTCCTGACCACCGAGGCCTTCCTTGAGGAGCTTGGCCTGGGGTTGCGGCAAGCAATGGGGTTGTGAATCATGGCCTCACATCCCAGAGTGAGCTTGTGACAGCAGGGAGTGGCCCGTGTTTACGACAAAGCAGAAGGTGGTTGGCGGGGCAGCCGTGGTGGTGGGCGCATTTCTGTTGTTTGCTGCACACAACGAGCAGAGTGGCGGCACAGGATTCGCCGCCTCAGGCCCGTGCATGGTGACGGTCACTGCGGATCAACTCAATGTGCGGTCCAGTCCTGACGACAACGCCACCGTGGTGCAGACCTTCTCCAAGGGAGCGGTAGTCTCGGCCGACCAGACCATCCGCAACGGTTATCGGCAACTCACGCCGGGTCGCTGGGCCGCGCGGGACTACCTCGACCCGACACCGGGCAGCAACTGCGGCTGACCGGCCCGGGGCGCTACCGTATAGAGTCATGCGGGGGACGAGCCCACAGCAGGCCGACCGGCAGCCGGGTCTGCTCCACGGGTACCGGCTTCGTTACCCGTGGTTGGACCACCTGGTGCGCGCCGGGCAGTCCTACACCGCCCATCACGGTGACCATTACGCTGCGGCGATCACGTTCTTCAGCGTGCTTTCCCTCGTGCCGCTGTTGATGATTGCCTTCGCGGCGGCGGGTTTCGTGCTCGCCGGCAACCCGGAGCTGCTGCGCCACCTGCAAGATCAGATCCAGTCAGCGGCGCCTGCCGGGTTGGGCCCGACGCTCGACCAGGTCATCGTCGGGGCGATCAAGTCTCGCGGTAGCGTAGGGATCACGGGCCTGCTCGGCGCGCTGTATTCAGGGTTAGGCTGGATGAGCAATCTCCGCGAGGCGCTCACCGCCCAATGGCAATCAACCCAGGGGCAATCAACCCACGGGCAATCAGCTCAGGGGGAGCTGCCGCCTGAACCGGAGGGCTTCCTGCGCCGGAAGGTCTTCGACCTGCTGGCGCTGCTCAGCCTGGGGTTGGCGCTGGTGGCATCCTTTGCGCTCACCGGCATCGGCACCGCCTTTGCCAGCGTCATCCTCAATGCGCTGGGGCTAGGGCAGGTCTACGGGGCCCGGCTGGTGCTCGTGATCCTCGCCGTGGTGGCGTCGGTGGCCGGCATGTGGCTGGTGTTCCTCTGGGTGATCGCACGGCTGCCGAGGAAACCGATGGTGTTGCGCAGCGCGATGAGTGCGGCGTTGTTCGGGGCGATTGGTTTCGAAATCCTCAAGCAGGCCTTTGCCATCTATCTGAACACCGTCACCAACAGCCCCACCGGACGGTTGTTCGGCCCGGTGATCGGACTGATGGTGTTCGCCTACTTCGTCTCCCGGTTCCTGCTGTTTCTCACGGCATGGGCGGCGGTGGCCCGGGCCCAGGCCGCGCAGGATGACCAGCAGGTTTCTCCTGAAGCTCCACCGCTGATGCCCACACCAGCCGCAAAGATCCATCCCGACACCGTCGTCGGTTCTCGCCCGGACACCCCGCGCTAGTCCGAGTTTCGGGAGGCGTTTTTGGTGATTTTGTGGATCAATGGTGCTTTCGGTGCTGGGAAAACCACGTTGGCCGATACCTTGCACGGTCGCTTGCCGGATGCGCTGAGCTTTGATCCAGAATATGTCGGGTCCATGGTGCGTAGCTGGGCGCCTGGCGAGGTGACGGATTTTCAAGATATCCCGCTGTGGCGCAGGCTCACCGCCGAATGCGTGATAGGCATGTAGCACGATTATCGGCAGCCCCTGATCGTCCCGATGACGCTGGTGAACACCGACTACCGGAAGGAGGTCTTCGACCGTATCAGCAATGCCGGGATGACACTGTTGCATGTGTTTCTCGAGGTACCCGCCGACGAACTGCAACGCCGGATCGACGACCAGGTGCTCGTCCCTGACGACCCGGAGCGCGATGCCCAGGCTCGGGCGTTCCGTAGCCGTAACATTGCTCGTTGTGTCGCTGCGCGTTCGGTGCTCTCGTCCGACACGTTGGTGTTGCCGGGCGCGTTGAAGACGCCGAACGAGCTCGCCGACAGCGTGCTCGAAGCCTTTACGGCACGTCGAGCTTGGCGGACGGCTCCGACTCGGGTCAGCGGGCGGGGCGGGTGACTACCCTCGCCGCCGGAACGGCAGCCGCGAGCCGCGCGATGTCGTTGGGGTCCGAGGTGATCACCAGGCCGCCCCCTCGGCGCGCGCAGACGGCCACCACGTGCGCGTCCGTGAGATCGGCCGACCCGGCCCCAGACCCGTACAGCACCGCACCGACCTGGCGGGCAAGCACGAAGTCGGTGTCGACAACCGCGACGGGCGGACGCTGACCTCGGGTCGGGCGATGGCGCGCCAGCGCTGTCTCGACCCGACGGGTCCGGGCCGGTCCACGGCACGCCTCGGCACACACGACCGCAGGCACCAGCACATCCCGACCACGGTCGAGGGCTTCGCGCAACAGCGCGCGAAACGCGTTCGGGGGCGAGGGGTCCGCGAGGGCGTCAAGCCCGTCAGCGTCCAGCACGACGGGCAGCGTCATGCGCTCCGGCGGCCATCTGTGAGACCGTCCAGCTCATCGAAGGCAGCCCGCGCGGCAGCCTGCTCCGACTCGGGAACAGGGCCGCCCTCGCGGTCCCAGGTATCCAGCAGTTCCCGCAACGCGGCATGTCGAGCGAGCCGCTCGACATGGATCTCCAGGGCCTCGTCGACCACGGCCGACAGGTTCTGTACACCCAGGGCCTGGGCCTGTTCCAGAATCGTGGCGTCGATCGTCACCGTAATCTTACGTTTGACCATACAATGACACTACTCCACGGCCGCGCCGTCATTGGGGGTCACGCAGAGGCACACGTAGCCGACACCGCTGGAACCAGACACGGCCCACCCAGCCCGTCCTCTGCGCCCAGGTCCTGGATGGGTGTGTACTGGAGAACAGCGGGTCAGTATCCTCCCCACTGGGCCCGGCACACGTGCTAGGAGACCATCATGCAGACTGTGATCAAGGTGCTCGGGATCATTGCGTTGATCTGGATTGGGTTCACGGTGTTGGGCTGGGTGCTGGGTGTCGCGCTCACGCTGGTGTTCTGGGCGCTGGTGATCGGCGCGGTGCTGTTCGTCGGCTCGGCTGCCTACGCTGCGGTGAAGGGCAAGTCGAACCGTCACGCGCTCGATCGCTAACCGGCGCCTGTCACGACCCGGTGCCTGTCACGACCCTGTGCCTGTCAAGATCCGCCGGACCAGGTGCATCGCGACGGTCACCGACCGGTCACGGATCTCGGTGCGGTCGCCGGGCAGCACTGGGTCTGCGGCCAGGGCCGCGCCGTCACTGGTGGTCACGCAGAGGCACACGTAGCCGACCGGCTTGGTGTCGGTGCCCCCGCCTGGACCGGCTACTCCGGTGATCCCGCAGCCGATGTCGGCACTGAAGCGGTGGCGCGCCCCGTCGGCCATCGCTGCGGCCACTTCCGGTGACACCGCGCCATGGCGCTCGATCAGCTCGGCAGGCACGCCTAGCAGCCCGGTCTTGGCGGTATTGGAGTAGGCCACCACGCTACCCGCGACGTAAGCCGACGATCCTGGTCGCTCGGTGAGCCGGGCGGCCAGCAGCCCGCCGGTGCACGACTCGCCGAGCCCGATCAGCCGCCCCCGCAGCAGACCGGCGAGCTGGTCATCCAGCGAGCTGCCGTCGGTGGAGAACAGGTACCGGGAATGCCGGGTCCGGATCTGGTTCACCAGCGCGTCGCGGAGCGCCTCGGCCCCGGGCCGATACTGGATGTCTATCTCCAGCTCGGCCTTCCGCAGGCAGGTGGTGATCTCCAACGGGGTCAGGTCCAGGGTCGCGCTCGCCTCGCGCAGGGTCGCCGCAAGCTCCGACTCGGGCAGCCCGAACAGCCGCAGCCGCGTTGCTTCCAAGGGCCGGGCGCGCGCCAGCACCGCTGCGACGGCGGAGGTGGCCAGCGCTGCGGGCCACATCGCCCGCAGCTCGCCAGGCGGCCCGGGCAGCACGATCACTGTCGGCCCGCCCGCGACCGGGACCACCAGCCCAGGTGCCGTTCCCACCGGATCGAGCGGTTGCGCGCCGTGTGGCACCATCGCCTGCTTGCGGTTGGCTGCCCGCAGCGCCTCGGGGCTGAAACGCGTCAGGTGACTGTATCGGGCGAGGATGGCGGCGATCTGGCGCTCCATCGCCGCATCGAGCTCCAGTTCCACTCCGGCGAATCCGGCGACGATCTCGGTAGTGAGGTCGTCCGCGGTCGGGCCGAGCCCACCGGTGGTGACGATCAGCTCGATTCCCTGGCTGGCGAGGAATCGCAGTGCCGCCGCCAGGTCCACCGGTCGGTCTCCGACGCACACCAGGTGGGCTACCTCGACGCCCAACTCGCCCAGCCGCTGCGCCAGCCACGGGCCGTTGCGGTCGGTGATCCGGCCGCTGAGCAGCTCCGTACCGGTGACCACGATCCCGGCCCGGACATCGGGGCCGTCGTTACTCACGAGAGAGCACGCTAGCGGGGTCGGTAGGCCAGCCGCCGGGTCGACCCCTCCGGGAGCGCTGACCCGGTAGCCTGGCCTGAAGTTTTACGTCGAGTGGCAGAACAGTAGCTTTGGGTGTAGAAATTTAACTCTTTCGGAATAAATTATACGCTATTCAGGTGGTACGGAGCGCCGAATTTCGCCAAGAAATGTCACCTTGGGTATTATTTAACTGAGACGAGGGCATCCCGATCGAGGGGACCGCCGCAAACTGATGAGCACTGTGGCTGAGTGGGTGGGCGTCCTGGGTCGGGAGCGGGCCCGGCCCGTCCGGCTGCGCGAGTGGCCGCACGCCTGGTGGCTGGCCGTGGGCACGGTGTGTTTCGGCGCGTTCATGGGCCAGCTTGATGCGAGTATCGTCACCCTGACCTACCGGCCGCTGCGGGTGGAGTTTCACGCGGCGTTGGCCGGGGTGCAGTGGGTGTCGCTGTCCTATCTGCTGGCCTTGACCGCCCTGCTGATCCCGGTCGGGCGCCTCGCCGATATCCATGGCCGCAAGCTGACCTACCTCTACGGGTTCGTGGTGTTCACCGCCATGTCGGCGCTGTGCGGCCTGGCACCGTCATTGGGAGTGCTGATCGGTGCTCGGGTGGCCCAAGCCATCGGCGCGGCGATGCTGCAGGCCAACAGCGTCGCGCTGGTTGTGACGAGTGCGCCTGCGAATCGAATGCGGACCGCCCTGGGCATCCAGGCCGGCGCCCAGGCCATCGGCCTGGCGCTGGGACCCACCATTGGCGGGCTGCTGGTGTCTACCCTGGGGTGGCGGTGGGTGTTCGGCATCAACATCCCCGTCGGTGTCCTCGGCGTCGTCGCCGGGATCTACCTGCTGCCCCGCACCCGACGCCGCGCCCCCACTGCGGCGTTGGACCGGTCTGGGCTGCTGCTGCTGGCCACCGCGACCACCAGCCTGCTGCTTGGGATCTCGGTTGCCTCCAGGCTGTCGCTACCCGGCTGGGTCGCGATCGTGCTGCTGGGCCTCTCGGTCGTTGCGGCGGTCGGGTTCGTCGTACGCCAACGCCGTGCCGCCGCTCCGTTGGTCCAGCTCGCGCTGTTGCGCACCCGCGCGGTCAGCTCGGGCCTGCTCGGTGCGCTCTGTGGTTATCTCGTGCTGTTTGGCCCGCTCGTGCTCATCCCGGTGATCCTGACCGACGGCGGCTACTCCGAACTGCATGCCGGGCTGGTGCTCACCGCCCTGCCCGCCGGGTTCGCGCTGGCCGCAGTCAGGGCCGAGCGGCTGTTGCCGCGCTCCTGGACCGACCGTACCCAGGCCACTCTCGGCGCCGCACTGAGCATCGCCGTCCTCGCCGGACTGCTGGCCGCGCCGCCGACCACCGGATGGTTGGTCACCCTGCTCGCCCTCCTCGGTGTCGCGCTGGGCACCTTCACCCCAGCAAACAACACCATGATCATGGGGTCCATCCCGGTCCAGTCCGCCGCCACCGGGGGTGGACTGGTCAGCATGACCCGCAGTCTGGGCACCGCTCTGGGCGTCGCTCTGGTCACCCTCGCGCTGAGCCTCGGCATCAGCGGGCACCACATTCTCGACGGCCCGCGCGCCGCCGTCCTCGTCCTCGCCGCCGCCGCCGCGCTGACCCTGCTGTCGGCCCGTCTCGGCTAAACGCAACGGACTCGCTTCCCCTAGGGTGCTCGGTCGTCCCTTGGGAAAGCAGGTACGCCCCGATGCACCTCGACCTCGATCTCGACCTCAGCGTCGCTGGATTGTTGGTTGGTTTTCTGGTTGGTCTCATCGGTATGGGCGGCGGCGCGCTGCTCACCCCGCTGCTTGTGCTGTTCTTCCGGGTCGCGCCGTTGGCCGCGATCGCCAGTGACCTGCTTACCTCGCTGGTCATGATGCCCGTCGGTGCGGCCGTGCACCTGCGCTGCCGCACCGTGGACTGGCGGCTCGTCCGCTGGCTGATGGTGGGCTCGGTGCCCGCCGCGTTCGGCGGTGCCATGCTCATCGGCTCGATCGGGCACATTCCCGGTGTGCAGGCCGACCTGAAGCTGGCCATTGGCGTCGCGCTGTGCGTCTCGGTGGGGATGACGCTGTTCCGGCAGGTGCTCGACCGCCGGGCCAGCCAGCGGGGTGAGCTCCAGAGTGACCACGTCGACAGGCCACCGGTCGTGCACCCGCTGCGCACCATCGCGATCGGCGTGATGGGCGGTTTCGCCGTCGGCATGACCTCCGTTGGTGGGGGCTCGCTGGTCATCGCGCTGCTCCTGATCACCTACCCACGGCAGCTGCGCCCGGCCCAGCTAGCCGGTACCGGCCTCGTCCAGGCGATCCCGCTGGTGGCCACCGCTACCGTCGGCCACCTGCTCTTTGGCGACGTCCACGTGGACGCCGCCACCTCGCTCCTGTTCGGCGCGCTACCCGGTGTCTACCTCGGCGCCCGACTGTGCACTCGGGGCCCGGTGGCCATCATCCGACCGTTGATCGTCGCGGTCCTGCTCGCCTCGGGACTGGCGCTGTTGAAGGTGCCTACCCCGCTGATGATCGCCGCAGCGGGCGCCGGACTGGTCGCGACGGTCTTCTTGCGCGTGCCGCAACCCCGCGCCGAACCGGTCCGCCAGCCCAACCCAGCGGAGGTTGAAGTAGCCAGCGAATGACGTTGGTCAGGGCCGGTGGGCTTCGAGCAAGCTCAGCCCGAACTGCGAGCCGGGTGGGGGTGGGATGACCTCCTTCAGCTGGTAGCCGGCAGTCTCCAGCAGGGCATGGTGCTGCTCGCGGGTGCGTTCGCGTCCCCCAGTCGTGCAGGACCGATTTGAGCAGATACAGGTCACCGCCGGGCGGTACTTCGGTGAGGAAGTCGCCGCCGACGAGTTCCACCCGCTCGGTCAGCCCACGGGCAGTGATCACCGGACGGGCTTCGGCGACGCCCTGGCTGCCGCCGATGTCGATGATCCGGGCAAACCGGGTCGCGTCGTAGCGGGCCGCGATCTCGGTGCGATTCTGGCGGACAGGTTCCCCATGGGCAGGCCGGTCATCACCGTGTCGACCAGGCGCCCGTAGGGCAGCCAATGCCCCGGAGCGGCCAATGCCATGGCGAAGTCGCGCAGTCAACCGCCCACCTCAGACGATCGTGCGCTGCAACCCGGCCCGTATCTCCCAGATTTGAGCCGGTGACACGCTTACGGAGCTTTACCACTGGTTCCTCTCGTACACCGTCTGATCTCGCTCGCCGAACCCGACCCGTCTGGCAGT
>JBATXM010000136.1:0-3591 GCA_049673305.1 Pseudonocardiaceae bacterium
GGGTGTTACAGTTGTCAACACTGCGGTTCGAGAACGCTGGCACGGAGTTTCGGCGCGACAGGTACCGGGCGAGGGCTCGGCGGAATTGCGGCAGTGCTGTGTGTTCCAGGACGGGGCTAGATCGACGTCGAGACGCTCGACGGAACGAAGCACTCGACGGCACGAAGCAACGGAAGGCCGCCTGCCAGCAGTTCGCGGCCTCGTCGGGTGACTCGGATGCGTCGGCGCTTCTCCGAGATGCCCAGGCCGGGGAGTTCGATGTGACCATGGGCATGGACGCGTCCACGTCCTCCGCGACGACTCGGGAGGCGGTCGGGCGAGCCTCGACGGTGGAGACGCACTGCTGTACTTCGCTGTTGTACAGGTCGATCCGGGGGCAAAGACAGAGCAGGAGACCAGCGATGAGGGCTCCTGACCTGCGGTTTAGTCCCCGATCCCCCTGTCGGGCGGCCCGTTCCGGGCTGAAAATGGGTTCGGCTGTCCGCTGACGTCGTTGTTCCTTGATCGGGTTGAGGTCGTGGTTTAGTCAGGCGTTGGGAGCTGTGTCATGGGCTGTTCAGTGTTGCTTCGAGCACGCGGATCAGATTCGCCTGATTCCCTGGCAGCTCCTGCGGGCAGCCGCTGGTTGGTCGGTTCGGCGCAGGGGAGGGTGTCATGCTGGAGGAAGATCCACAGGTGGGGGAGATCGTGGCCCGGGTGGCGGCGCTGGATATCGGCAAGGCCGAGCTGGTGTGCTGTGTCCGGGTGCCGCATGAGGGCAAGCCGGGGCGGCGGTTGCAGGAGGTGGAGACCTATTCCACGATGACGGGCTCGTTGCTGGCGATGTCTGATCATCTGCGGTGTTTGGGGGTGAGTCGGGTGGTGATGGAGGCCATGTCGGATTACTGGAAACCGGTGTTTTATCTGTTGGAGGCTCAGGGGCTGGAGGTGTGGCTGGTCAACGCCCGCGATGTGAAGCACCTTCCTGGGCGGCCGAAGACGGACAAGCTGGACGCGGTGTGGCTGTGCAAAGTCGCGGAGCGGCAGATGATCCGGCCGAGTTTTGTGCCGCCGCCACAGATCCGCCGGTTGCGTGATGTCACTCGGTATCGGATTGATCTGGTGGGGGTGCGGACGGCGGAGAAGCAGCGGGTGGAGAAGCTGCTGGAGGATGCTCAGATCAAACTCAGTGTGGTGGCTAGTGACATTTTCGGGGTCTCGGGGCGGGAGATGATGGCGGCGTTGATTGGTGGGCAGACTAATCCTAAGGTGTTGGCGCGGCTGGCCCGGGGTCGGCTGCGCGCCAGGATCGGGATGTTGGAGGAGGCGTTCACCGGGCATTTCACCGACCACCATCGGTTGTTGCTGGCCAAGATGCTGGCGCGGATCGAGGGGCTGGATGCCGACATCGCTGAGCTTGACGCCGCGATTGAGGAGATGGTCGCCCCTTTCGCCCCGGCGGTGGAGCGTCTTGATGAGATCCCCGGGGTCGGGGTCACCGCGGCGCGTGTGATCATTGCTGAGGTCGGGCTGGACATGTCCCGGTTCCCCACCGCCGCCCACTTGGCCTCGTGGGCCCGTTTCGCCCCTGGTGTGAAGGAATCAGCCGGTCGCAAGAAGGGCAGCGGCACGACCGGGCATGGCAACCGTTATCTGGCCCGGGCGCTCGGGGAGGCCGCCGTGGCCGCTGGCAAGACCAATACCTTCCTGGGTGAGCGTTACCGGCGCATCGCGCGGCGCCGCGGGAAGAAGAGAGCGATCGTCGCGGTCGGGCGGTCCATCCTGGTCATTGTCTGGCACCTGTTGTCTGATCCCCAGGCCCGTTTTGTCGATTTGGGTCCCGATTTCTACGACAACCGCATCGGCCCGGAACGCAAGAAACGTAACCACATCCGCCAACTCGAAGCACTGGGCTACAAGGTCACCCTCGAGCCCGCGGCCTGACCGCGGCTTCCCCCGTCCCGGCTCGGCGAATCAGGGCAGGCCGAGCCGGTGGTTCCGTTCGCCCGTCCCCGGCTCTATTTTCGGATCAGTGGTGTCGGGATGGCGGGATTCGAACCCACGGCCTCTTCGTCCCGAACGCGCGTAGAGCCTGATGACCAGTATCAACGGGTGCCGTCACGTGCTCGGGGGTCACCACGTCAGGTGCCTGGTGCCACCTTGTGACGGTGGGTTGCTGACTTTCTGCTGACTCCCTTCAGCCGGGCACCCGGGCCGCGCTTTGACGAACTGGAGCTGTTGTCTTCTGCAAAGACAGCATGCAGGCCGCCGGGACTAGTCGTGCGAGGGCGGCGTGGACCAGGCGCGGGACCTGGTGTCGCGCCAAATAAGCAAGTGAGATCAGGGGGCGCGCCCGCCCCCTGAATGGACGGCCGAGGGCTGGTGCTGCGAACACCCGCCCACGGCCTTGATCCCCAACCCTGGATAGGAGGGGTGGAGACCCGATGCCAGACCCTACGCAGTTCAACTCGGACCGCCTGCGGGTGGCTCTAGATCATGGTGAGGTAGTGGAGCTGGACGGCGGCACGCTCGTCCTGGACGGTGGAGAATCCCCGAGTGTGGTGCTCCGGCTCGCGCCCTGGCGCGCTCGGTCGGTGGCGCGGGTGCTGCAGGAGTGGTCGTCGGTGTCGCGGATCTTCCACCACGCGGTTCGGCCGCCGCTGGACGAGCTGGAGTTGTCGCGGATGCTGGAGTTGACGGCTGCAGTAATCGGTGGCGGCGACGAGCCGGTCGTGTGGTCGTCTCGCGGTTCGCGTGTTGTCTCTGCTCGGCAACGCTTGGCTGCTGTGGCGGTCCTGGGTGAGCGGGAGGCTGACCTTTCCGCAGTGCAGCGCCTTGCCCTGGTCGATGCCGCTGCGTGGTGGCTCTCAGAAC
Organism: Pseudonocardiaceae bacterium; assembly: GCA_049673305.1. Classification (GTDB taxonomy): domain Bacteria; phylum Actinomycetota; class Actinomycetes; order Mycobacteriales; family Pseudonocardiaceae. The sequence goes on from JBATXM010000136.1 coordinate 2,854, forward strand.
CCAACGGCGGCGAGGAGTTTGCCTACGCACTGCTGGCTGCGAGCTGCGCGGCCGAGGTCACCACCGAACACGTCTACCTGGCTCTGATCACTCCATCCGGCAAGCTGGATGAGGACCGCGAGGTTCCTTCTCCATAGCAGCCTTATCAGATCGATCCCGCCGTACATGCCGTACAAAGGAGCTGGCCGTAACACCGGTGCACAGGAAAGGAGTTACAACCAGCTTGAGATTTCAGTCCTATCCCTTTAGGTGGGCGGCGGAGTCGTCGGTGTGGGGACGCCCAGGGAGTTCGTGGCGTTTTGACAACCTAGGTGTGGGTGCGCTGGGTATCCGGTGCGGTGGACCGGACCGCTGGGTTCATGGTTCTGTGCTGTGGCGAGGTGTAGTAGCGGTCGTGAGGTTGGAGGCTGAGGAGGCGGCCGTCGGCGTCGAAGCAAGCGGCGCGTAGGTATCGCCAAGCGTCGCCGGTGGTCGAGAGTAGCCGGTTGCTGGTGGGTGACCAGGACGCGGCGCCGTTATTCGGGAAGTTCGCGGCGAGCCAGATCAGCTGGCCGGTGGTGCTGTCCCACAGGCGTGTGGTGTGGTCGACGCTGGCGGTGGCCAGGCGAGTGCCGTCCGGGCTAAACGCCACCGCCTGCACCGCGTTGGTGTGGCCGGTGAGGGTGAGCAGGGACTCGCCGGTGGTGCTATCCCACACCCGCGCGGTGCCATCGTCGCCGGAGGTGGCCAGGCGAGTGC
>JBATXM010000137.1:0-7692 GCA_049673305.1 Pseudonocardiaceae bacterium
GGACCGGCTGCTCGCGCTGGCCGAGTCGTGTGCCCGGTGAGCCGCCTCGCCCGGTGGGCTATCTCGCCGCTGGACCGCTGGTCGTTACAGCAGTGTCCACCGTTGAGCGCGTCGCGGCGTTGAGAGACCGGGCCGGCCCTACTTAAGTCGCAAGCTCTTAACCGAATACAGCGCCTCCGGCAGTCCTCTGCTCCGGGATAAGCCCCTACGTTGCGAGGGCGCAGGAAGGAACAGGGCATGCCCGGTATCCTCGGAGTGTTCAACGACCTTGCCCTCGCCGGGCGGGCAGACCTCCAGGATAGCCAGCCACCAGAACTGCGGCGGCTGGCCGGGTGGGCAAGGTGTGGGCATCCCCCGGCCTCCCTTCAGGGCTGCCACGCGGTCGGGCTCCGCCAAGCCGACGGGATGCCCCACCCTCCCCAGCGTCGAAGATAGTCGGTGATCATGCTGAACTGATGATCGTGTGGATACTTTATGGTCACAAAATACATCCAGATAACCCAAAATAACCGCAGACAACGAGCGTTTGCAGTCGCGAAATTCTCAGGTAATCGGTCCTATCCACGATCAACCACAACAGCGGTCCGAGAATCTTTGGGTTTGGGGTTCGACCTCCAAGCGGCCGACGACGAGACCAGATCCTGCAGGACTGGCGGGTAGAGGGGCGGCGTGCCGCTGAATTGCAATGAGAAGATGCAGGTTCCTGGGCTCAAACTGAGTCTGAGTGCTTCGAGAGGAAGTTGAGAATCGCGGTTGCGCAGCCAGCGGGGTCATCGTCGTGGATCCAGTGTCCGGCATTGGGGAACTCAACCAGCTGGGTGCGCGGGCGGTGGCGGATCATCTGGTGGGCCATTTCGGTGGAGAGCAGGGTGCTGCGCTGACCGTGCAGTAGCAGGGCCGGGCATGTCGAACCCTGCCAGTCGCTCCACCAGTTACCGAGTCCATGTTGTTGGACGGCCATCATCTCGTCGTAGTCGAAAAGCAGTCGCCACCCCTGCTCACTGTCGACGGCGCTGTCTAAGAAGTAGCTAGCGTCGGGAACTCCTTGCGCACGGATCGCCTCAGCTAGTGCCTCCCGCGAGGGCGCGAAGCGGGGCCAGCCGGTGACGTCGAGCACGGTGTGAAAAACCTCGGGTTGGTGCATGACGGCGCCAACGTCTTCGACGATCAATGCCCGGACCAGCTCGGGATGCTGGGCGGCGAGTTGGTAGGCCGTAATGCCTCCCAGGGAGTGTCCGAGCACCACGACGGGGTCGCTACCCAACTGCTCGATCACCGCAGCGGCGTCAGCCACGAACTCGGCACGGGTAAAGGGGCCGCCGTGATCGGCAAGTCCATGACCGCGCTGGTCTAGCGCCACCACCCGGGCCGCTGCTCGCAGTCGGTCCGCGATCGGGGTGAAGACAACGCCACGGCCGAAGCTGCCGTGCAGCGCTAGCACCACCGGACCAACCCCACCGAAGTCCACCCACGACAGCATCCTCCCGCGCACGACGACCATCGTCTGTTCCATCACGGAAGCAAGGCTCGCACTGAGACCTCAGGCGGCCACGCTTGCGCGCGGTCTGGTGAGTACGGTCGTCTGGTCACCACGCGCGGACGCGTACCGGCTGTCCGGCAGCGCAGCCGAGCGCCTCGACTGAGCCGTGATCATCGTCAGCGAGCCGTCAGCGGAAGCGGCACGACGAGCCAGCACTGGTTGATCCATATCGGCGCATAGCCGCAGCTCAGCGGCACTCAACGACACTCCCAGGCACGCGGACGCACCTCGATCAGCGTTCACACCGAGGTGCTCAACAGGCACAGCAGCCGTGTGTAGCAACGACCCGGGGACGGCGGCAGACGACTCCAGACCACCTCCGAAGATCTCTCTAGGTGGGACACCATGGGCACACTGCGGCACACGGTTCGCCCAGGACTTACCAGCGAGGGGTCAGACCAGAGTGATCGAGTAGGCATGGGCGTTCGGCCCAGATCGTCCATGGAACTACCCGGATGGACTCTCCCCGTGGCCGAACTGCGGAGATGGTCCCCGAAACAGCCCACCGACCGTGTGTTTCGCTTACTCTCAAGCCAGCTGGTTGGGCGCTTGGTCCAGGTCCTTGCGGTCGTCGTCCAGGTCAATGGCCTTCACCTGGGTGACCACGTCCTCCAGAGTCTCCCGGAGCAGTCCATCCGGCTGTGAGTACACCAGCACACCCTTCCGGTACGCCATGATGGTGGGGCTCCTGCTGATGTTGGCAGCGGCCGCCAAGCCCTGCTCGGCCTCGATATCGACTGTGCCGTAGACGACGTCGGGGTGCTCGTTCGAGGACGCCTCGAACGTCGGCGCGAACCTGCGGCTGACGTCGGACGAGGAGTCACAGAAACAGACGAAAACTACATCGTTGCCAATGACTACCTCGTCGAAGTTCGCTTCAGTCAGGGTCTGGGTGGCCATAACATCCCTTCATGTCGAGGTGCACGATGCACCACCGTGCACGTCGATTATCTTGCACCTCCCTGAGCGCCCGGCCATGATCAGCCCTGATCTGGCCTGATCGTCTTTATGCATATAGCTGAGAAGTACAGCAACTGTGCCCCACGAGCCGAACGATGCCGGACGCTGCAACCATGGCCTGCCAGGGAGCCTCATGCGGCAGCATTGCCAATCTCTGGGGGTCATCCCTGAAGCGGCCGAACTGGTCAAGGCGGGGTTGTGGTTGTTGTGACCGTTTTTCTGGGACCGAAAACTCGGTTGAGTCTCATACCGTGGCATCGGATGATCGGGTGGGTGTCTGCCCAGCCCGCTCCGCCCAGCTACCGGTTCGTGGCCGCGTGGCGGGTTCAGGCCGGTTGGTTGGTGTGCCAGAGGCCTCAGCCTGGTGACGAGCAGGACCTCTACGAGGCGGTCATGGTCTCCATGGAGCACCTGCGGCCCTGGATGCCGTGGGCGCGTGGGTACACCCCGCGGATGGTTGCCGAGTTCGTGGAACGTCATAGCGGGCAGGCCGATCAGACTCCCGTAGATGACGCACCCTATGTGATCCGCGATCGCCGCGGACTCTTGCTCGGTGTGTGCGGGCTGCATGCCCGGCTCGGCGCGCACCGCCTGGAGATCGGCTACTGGGTCGATGTGCGTCACACCCGTCGTGGCGTTGCCACCCTGGCGTGCGCTGCCCTCACCGAGCTGGCCCTGACGATCCCCGAGCTCACGGTGGTGGAGATCCACCATGACCAGGCCAACCTCGCCAGCGCGGCCATCCCCGCCAAACTCGGCTACAAGCACGTAACAACCTGCCGCGACACTCCGGAGGCACCCGGTGAGATCGGCATCGAGTGGCAATGGCGCATGAGCCGGGCCGACTGGCCGAACAGCCCGGGCGCTCAACTTCTAGCCGCTGCACAAATGACGACCCCCTGACGCCATCCTGCCTCGTCGCTGTCCCGGCGTCAGGGTTGAGAAGGAGCGTTCAGCCGGCCGTACCGGAAACAAATCGGGTACAAACCGCATCACCCAACGCCGACCAACATCGACAAGCGTCTCCGCAGGTGAAGGACCGTTCCGACCGCCAAAGCCCTGGTCGGCGTTCTCCCAGCGGCGCTACATCTCCAAGCGCGGCCTGTACCGAAGCACATCCCCTCCAGACGCCTGAAGTGGCTACTGAGAGCTACATGATGGGGCTACATGATGAGGCCGAGTGGTGCGATCTGCTCGGATGGGCCGACAGGGCGGCGCGGATGTCCTATGATGCCGAGAATGCTCGGGGGCGTCCTACACCAGAAGGATTACCACTCGAGGGAGCGACCGGAGGTCGCTCGTGAAGTAGAGGATCATGACCGAACCGACTCCCCCCACCGCCACTCCGACCGTGCAGGACGACGAGAGCCCGATTCATATCCTCTGGATCAACTGTGGCTTGTCCTGCGATGGGGAGTCGGTCTCGTTGACCGCAGCAACCCAGCCCAGCATCGAGGAAATCGCCCTGGGAGCCCTCCCTGGCCTGCCCAAGGTCGCGCTGCACTGGCCGTTGATCGACTTCGAATGCGGCCCGGAGCAGGGTAGTGACAACTTCATCGAATGGTTCCACCGGGCCGACCGGGGTGAGTTGGAGCCGTTCGTGCTCGTCATCGAGGGTTCCATCCCGAACGAGACGATCAACGGTGCTGGCTACTTCACTGGTTTCGGCCGCCACCCCGGCACCGACCAGCCGATCACTGTCAACGAGTGGCTGGATAAGCTGGCGCCCAAGGCCACGATTGTGCTCGCGGTCGGTACCTGCGCCAGCTACGGCGGCATTCACGCCATGGCGGGCAACCCGACCGGTGCCATGGGCGTGCCGGACTACTTGGGCTGGGGCTGGAAGTCCAAGGCCGGTATCCCGATCGTCTGTGTTCCTGGCTGCCCGGCGCACCCGGACAATCTTTCCGAGACGATCCTGTACCTGCTCTACCAGGTCGCCGGCCAGGCACCGATGATCCCGTTGGACGAGCACCTGCGCCCGCAATGGCTGTTCGGCGTCACGGTGCACGAGGGTTGCAATCGAGCCGGGTACTACGAACAAGGAGAGTTCGCCGAGACATACGACTCACCGAAGTGCCTGGTGAAGCTCGGATGTGGGGGTCAGGTGGTGAAGTGCAACGTGCCCAAGCGCGGCTGGATCAATGGTGTCGGTGGGTGCCCGAATGTGGGTGGTATCTGCATTGGCTGCACCATGCCAGGCTTCCCAGACATGTATATGCCGTTCATGGAGGCGATGCCGATCAGTTGGCGCACGGGTTCCGCGATGGCGGTGACCGAGAGCGAGACCTACGGCTCGGTTATCCGGTCACTCCGCGAGTTCGCCATCAAGAAGTTCGACGTCGAGCCTCAGTGGCGTAAGAAGGGCACCGAGCTGCTCACCGGTTACATCCCCGACTGGGGTGACGACCGAGCGCAGCCAACGCGTATCCGTGCGTGGCGACGCCGAAGCCGGGCCCGCTGGTCCGGGGAGACCTCGTAGTTGGCGGCCAGCGCACCGCCGCTATTGGGCGGTGATGTCTACCCGAATGGTGTCGTTGTCGTGGAGCACGAAGACCGGGTCCTGTCCGGGTTGCCAACCAACGGGGAGCAGCAGGTATCTGTCGGGTGCGTGCAGCAGTAGCCGCAGCCCGCTGTACTGGTAGTGGTACTTGCTGTTGGGTTGGGTGATCTCAGCGGTGACCACGCCGGGGCCGGCGATCGAGATCCGTTCAGTGCTGAAGATCGTGACGCTGGGCTGGTCGGGGAGTCGGTCCGCCGTGTCGGTGGCGACGCCGATCCCGACCTGCTTGCCGTAGAGGCTCACCGCTGATAGGACGGCGACCAGGCCAAGCGCAATCAGGGTCACGATGTAGGCCGGCGCTGTTGGGGTGGCTTGCCGCGAGCCAGCCGGGGCGAGCGAGACCGGGTACCGTGACCGCACGTGCGCGACGTAGCCCAGCAGGGTGACAGCGGCCGCCAGCAACAGTGGCAGCAGAATCCCGAGCGGCACCCCGATCTGGTCGGGCAGCAGTACTCCGGTGAGTACGACCCCGATGAGGGCCACTCCGGCGACGTGTACCGCACCGACGAACCACCGTATCCCGCGAATCCCGGGCCGACGGCGGGCCAGCGCCTGAGCCTGAGCCTGAGCCCAGAGTACGACGCGCATCGTCGTCGGGTGCACAGTGGCCGGGTCAGTGATCGCGTGAGTGTCGGGGGCCGATGCCGTGCTGAACCCCGACTCGGCATTTTCAAGTGTCGGCGCCACCAACAGCCGGTGAAAACCCAGCAGCACCAGGGCGGTGAAGGTGACATTGATGAACGGCGGGAACGCCACAACGATACTGCGCAGGATGTAATCGACGGTGCCATAGCCAGTCAGGCTTGGGTCGACCCCGAAGTAGCTCAGCGAGTAGTAGGTGCGCACCCACCCGAAGTAGTACAGCAACGCGGTAACGACCGCCAACTGAGAGGTGATAGCGCCGATGATGGTCAACACACTGCTGGGAGCTTTCCCAGGCGTGGTTCCACCGGCCGGCGCGGCGAAGCTCTCAGCGGCAGTAGCACCGCCCTCGGTCAGTGGTTGCCTCGCTGCGCGGACCTGGATCACCGCGTGGCTCGAGAATTCTGGCCATCTGGCGGCTGTGGCGCAGACGGGCCCGGCCCCCGATGCGGCGGTCCGGGATGAGAATCTCCGCAAGGATGATGAGGATTGCAATCAAGCTGCGGGCTAAGCGGGCTAAGCGGGTTAAGCGGGTTAAGCGGGTTAAGCGGGTTAAGCGGCGGCGGGCGCTGGGCTGGTCCGGACGCGTTCGGCGACGAGTGCTGGCTCGGTGCTGGTGCGGGCGCTGCCGGCCGCAGCGGTGCCGGCGAGGTCGGCTCACTCTTCGGAGCGTCACCGGAAGTGGCGCTGCGGGTTGGCTCACCGGGCGGCAGTACGTCCCCACCGACCGGCGGAGTGACTGGGCGTGTCGACGCCGGCTTTACTACTCCGCTGTTCGGGATGCCCCCCTTGGTCATGGCCCTCCGATCGAGGACGTCCAGCCTGCCCATTTCGCCGCGGTAACGGAGATCGTCTTTCAAGGTTAAGAGTAAACAGCGCCCCGGCGAGATACCGCTCGTGGAACGGACAACCCGATCGTGGCGCTTATGCCGAGAAGTCGGGGATCGCGCCGCGGGCCCTGATGGCGCGGCCCTTCGGCTCTTCCCAGTCCTCCTGCCGGCCCAAAGCTGTCAGATCGAGGAAGTAGTACGAGCCGCCGAGTGACTCGGCGCCGCGGGCGTACATCGAGTAGGTGTGAAAGACGCTGTCGCCCTCGCGCAGGAAGCAACTCATGCCAGGCGCCTCGATCGGCTGCTCGCTTTCGAGGAAGGCGGCGGTGCCCGCCTGTTCGTGTTCGGACGTGGTCCGATAGTTGTATTCGATCGGTGCGATGGACTCGTCCAGGGTGACGTGGAAGTCGTAGTTGAAGTCGCTGCCGTAGGAGGAGTACCAGGGAAATGTCCACCCCTTGCGCGCCTTGTACGCCTCGATCTTGGCCAGCGGTGCGCGGGAGATGTAGACCAAGGTGGTGTCCCGGTTGTGCAGGTGCGCGAGGAGCCCATCGGAGTTCTCGTCGGCCCCGGCCGAGCAGCTCGAGCAGCCCTCGTCCCAGTCGGGAGAGAACATGAAGTGGACGACGATGAGCTGGCGGCGGCCACCGAACAGGTCGAGCAGGCTCGCCTTTCCCTCCGGGCCTTCGAACGCGTAATCCCTGTCGATCCTGACCATGGGCAGCTCGCGCCGCTTGGTGTTGAGTGCGTCACGCGCCCGGGTCATTGCCTTCTCCTCGGCCAGCAGCTCTTTGCGCGCAACCAGCCACTCGTCACGTGACACGACCTGCGGAAGACTCATCTCATTCTCCAGTCCGGTTGCTTCCGGCATCGGCACAGGGCATTTTATCGACCCTACGCAGAGCTGTCGGCTGCCGGCGGGGCTCGATACTTTAAGAGCCTGTTAGTAAATAGTCAAGCTGCTTGTTGATCTTGTTGTTTGGGTGCTGACGCTGCGGCGCGTGGGCTGCCCCATTGGGGATGAGGCGGCGCGCCGGCCGTTGTGCGGGCCAGTTGCCGGGTCATGATGGCGACGGTGGCCCACAGCAGCATCGCTTCGTGGTGTTCGGGGCGTCGTTCGTAGTCGCGGACCAGGCGGCGGTAGCGCATCAGCCAGC
>JBATXM010000138.1:0-6338 GCA_049673305.1 Pseudonocardiaceae bacterium
ACTGCCAGACGGGTCGGGTTCGGCGAGCGAGATCAGACGGTGTACGAGAGGAACCAGTGGTAAAGCTCCGTAAGCGTGTCACCGGCTCAAATCTGGGAGATACGGGCCGGGTTGCAGCGCACGATCGCCCGACGTGGGTGGTTGACTCCGTAACCGGTTTGCGATGCTGGTGGGGAGGCCACCAGGAAGAACTGCGGCGTACTGGTGGCGATGTTGCCGGGGCAGAGCTGGATGCCAAGCTGATCGATTGGTTCGCGGTGAACACGGGAACCATCCCGGGTCGTTCCCGCTGTCCGAAAGCCGTTCGGATGGGTGGGATAGGCACGTCGTCTGTTGAAGGCGCGGGATGGGGCGGAGGCCCTGTAGTAGTCCGAGCGCGCGAGAGGTGCGTACATGGCGAAGGGGGTCAGCAAGTCGGCAGGGGACGTGCTGGAATGCCGGGAGGTCGTTGGTGAATACTGATGAGCTGACGCTGGGGTTTTATCGAGCTGAGCGTCGGGTACTGGAGATCCAGGCTAAGCTGCACCGATGGTCCGGTGATGATCCTCATCGCCGGTTCGATGATCTGTATAACCTCGTTACCGATCCTGCGTTCCTGTTGGTCGCGTGGGATCGGGTGCGGAACAACAGGGGCGCGCGCACGGCTGGAGTGGACGGTGAGACCGCCCGCTACATCGAAGCCGTGCGCGGGGTGGAGGGGTTCCTCGCGGACCTGAGAGAGGATCTCAAGGCTCGTACCTTCCAGCCACTGCCGGTGCGGCGGCGTGCGATTCCCAAGGCGGGCGGCAAGGTCCGCTACCTGGGGATCGCCACCATCCGCGACCGAGTGGCGCAGGCGTCTTTGAAACTGGTGCTGGAGCCTATCTTCGAGGCGGATTTCCTTCCGTGTTCCTACGGATTTCGCCCGAACCGCCGGACCCATGACGCGGTGGCTGAGGTGCACCACTTCGCGTCCCGCTCCTATGAGTGGATCGTGGAAGGTGACATCAAAGCCTGTTTCGACGAAATCTCGCATTCCGCTCTCATGGATCGGGTGCGAAAGCGCGTCGGGGACAAACGCGTCCTGGCTCTGGTGAAGGAGTTTCTTAAGGCGGGCATCCTCACCGAGGAGGGCACGCTGGTGGATACCAGCGCCGGAACTCCGCAAGGGTCGATCCTCTCCCCGTTGCTGAGCAATGTGGCCCTCTCGATCCTGGACGAGTATATCGCCCAGGGGCCGGGTGGTCCCGGAGCCAGCCCGTATGAACGGGCCAAACGTCGCCGTCACGGTCTGCCCAACTACCGGCTCTGTCGGTACGCCGATGACTGGTGCCTGGCCGTATCAGGTACCAAGGCGCACGCCGAGGCCCTACGGGAGGAGATCGCGGGAGTCTTGTCCACGATGGGCTTGCGCCTGTCACCGGAAAAGACTCTGATTACCCATATCGACGAGGGCCTCGTTTTCCTCGGCTGGCGCATCCAGCGTCATCGCAAGCGAGGCACCGGCAAGCACTACGTTTACGTCTATCCAGCCAAGAAGGCGCTGGTCGCCGTCATGGCCACGGTGAAGACGATCTGCCGGCAGAACACGAACCTGCCGCTCGGAGTCCTGCTGCGCCAGCTCAACCGGGTGCTGCGGGGCTGGACCGCGCACTTCAAGCACGGATGCTCGAACGCGACCTTCAGCTACCTGAGGTCCTATCTCTGGAAGGAGATCATCAGATGGCAGAAGCGCAGGCATCGGCGGACCACATGGAAGCAACTACGCCGACGCTACGGCATCTGGCCCACCGATGGTGATGTCGGGCTGTTCGATCCGGCCAGGGTCAGCGTGAAACGCTACTACTACCGGGGAACACGCATCCCGACACCATGGCCGAGCACAGCATGAGATGAACCACACGACCTTCCGGGGCTTGTGGAGAGCCCGGTGCGCTTTGCGGCGCACGCCGGGTTCGGGAGGCGGCCCGGAGAAACCCACCGATGGCAACATCGGCAGGGCGCTCCGGGTCGACCTCACCGAAACGAGTGGATTACGCTGACGGGAGGTCGATATAGGTCGGCTGCGTAGCTCAGGCAAGTGCTCAATGCCTGTCCCTGCCCTCGCGTGCGTCACGGGCAACGGTGGGGTGCGAAGCCGAGGGGAAAGCCCAAAGAAACCCCTGTCTTGTCCGGGGGTCACAGGCAAGGGGAAGGGTGGATGTTGCGACACGATGTTGCACGAGTTGAGTGGGTGAACTGTTGAAGGTTCGATTGATGTCGAAGGTGTAGCCCCAGGGCGGTGTTCGAGGTTCTGTCCTCAGCCTGACGTGCGTCGCTGGTAACGGCGGGGTGCGAAGCTCAGGGGGTCAAGCCCAAGGGTTCCCGTTCCATCCGGGAGCTACAGGCGAAGAGGAAGGCCGGCCGGGCGAACGTGAGTGAACCCCCGATGATGCCCCGTCACTTCCAACCCCGTGGATGGGATGCTTTGCTGGGGTCTAGGACTGGCCGCTGGGAAGCGGCAGGCGCCAGTCGTGCAGAACGTGACAACCCCGATGGGGCCCGGATAGCGGAAGCGGTCCTTCTCATCAATCTCGAGAGTAGCGCGGTCCATTCTCGTATGCGGGATCTGCAGAAACTCGTCGATCCAGCTCAGTTCGAATATCAGTTCCTGGGTTGACGGATGGATGCTGTCGCCCCGGAAGTCCCGCAGGAAGTCGGCATGCTTTTTCAGCACGATCACCTTGACGCCCTGACGAGCCAGCAGCACGCCCAACATGATCCCCGCTGGGCCGCCACCAACCACGCAACACTGAACGGTTTCCTGGCGCATGAACGGTGCTCCTCACAACATATTTGACGTCGGACGTAACCGTACCCGGCGGAGCGCACGCAACCGGCAATCAGCATCGGTGGGCCCCGAGCAGGCTCAACCAGGAATATGATCCGGGTGGGGGTGGGATGATCCGCTCCAGCTGGTAGCCGGCAGCGTCCAGCAGGGCTTGATGTTGCTCGCGGGTGCGTTCGCGTCCTCCTAGTTGGACGAGCATGAACAGGTTGAGTAGGTGTAGCGGGGAGGGCTCGGGCTCGGTCGGCACGACGCCCTCGACCAGCAACAGCGTGGACCCGGGCTGGGCGGCCCGGTGACAGTTGGCCAGGATTCGCAGCGCGTGGGTGTCATCCCAGTCGTGCAGGACCGACTTGAGCACATACAGGTCACCGCCGGGCGGTACTTCGGTGAGGAAGTCGCCGCCGACGAGTTCCACCCGCTCGGTCAGCCCACGGGCAGTAATCACCGGACGGGCCTCGGCGATGACCTCGGGCCGGTCGAAGAGCACGCCGGTGGCCTGCGGTGCCGCCGCCAGCAGGTCAGCGAGCAGGACGCCCTGGCTGCCGCCGATGTCGATGATCCGGGCAAACCGGGTCGTGTCGTAGCGGGCCGCGATCTCGGTGGAGATTCTGGCGGACAGGTTCCCCATGGCCCGGGCGAACATCGCGTCTTCCTCGGGGTGTTCCTGGTAGTAGTCCCAGAGCCCCATGCCCAGGGTGGCGGTGGTACTGGCCCGGCCGGTCATCACCGCGTCGACCAAGCGCCCGTAGGGCAGCCAATGCCCCGGAGCGGCCAATGCCATGGCGAAGTCGCGCAGGGATGAGGGCTGGGTGTTGGTGGCCAGATAGGCCCCGAGGGCAGTGAGCGCGAACCGGTCCGGTTCGGTCTCGGTGAGCAACTCCACGGTGGTGGCGGCGCGCAACAGCCGGGCAAGCCCATCAGAATCCGCGCCGGTGACCCCGGCCAATTCGGCACTGGAGCACGGTCCCTCGGCGAGCAGGTCGGCCAGACCCAGGCGAGCGACGGCACCCACGATCTGGGTGACCTGGTAGCCCTGAATCATCTGGATCAGCCGCAGGGCGGGCGGCCTTTCGGTCGGTGCGGTGGTGGATGGGTTGTCGTAGCCGCTGGACATGGGTCCTCCTCGGGGCACTGTCCCGTTGACTTTTGAGTTGCTGATGTGTTCCTGGCGGACGCCAAGTCCGATGAAACGGCCCATGACACGGCGTAGTAGCGGAGCCATTCGAAACGCGGTGAAGATCGGTAGTAGATGATGGGCCGTGGTGTCGTGCAGGTCCTTGGGGCAGCGGTCTCGCAGCATTGTAACTTGGAACTTCTGGGCGATCCTGGTGGGGAATTCTCGGCGCGCCTGAACCAGTGGCAAGTCGCTGTCGTGCAGTGTGGTGAAGCGTAGCTTGGGTCCGATGTACAGCAAACCTGGCCGGTGCCAGGTTTTGAGCCGGTCCACGCGGACGGTGAGCTGGTACACCTGGTTACGGCTGCTCACCCGACGCGACAGCCGGGCACCACATGTCGCCCACGATCTCAATTGAAAAATCAACGAGGGGCTCGGCAGGGACTCCCGACCAGGTGATTACACTCGCGAATAGGTGGAGGCGAGTGATTAAAAGATGGTAGACTCGGCTCATGCATGTGGGGCTCTGTCCCAGTCATCGATAGGACGCGACTACGGTTTCGTATTCAAATACCATACATCAAGACCCACAGGGGGCATCATGTCGCAGAAGGAACCCGCTCTCGCGCCCGTACCCGACGAAGTCGGCCACCATTATGATCGTTTCGCCTTGACTGCTGCGACGAAGCCGGGCGACAACCTGCACGCCGGTTACTGGGATGACCCCGACAGCGAGGTTCCTCCCGACGAAGCGACCGATCGGCTGACCGATGTGATGGCCGAGAAGTTGAAGATCGGGGCCGGAAGCCATGTCCTTGATGTCGGTTGCGGCGTCGGCGGACCTGGCGTGCGTATAGCCCGGTTAACCGGCGCCCGGGTGACCGGTATCTCGGTAAGCCAGGAGCAGGTTAGGCTGGCCAACTCCCTTGCGGAATCGACGGGACTCTCTGAAAGAGCGGTATTCCAGCAGGAAAACGCGATGGAATTGCCGTTTCCGGCACAGTCCTTCGACGCCGTCATTGCTCTTGAATCAATTCCGCACATGCCCGACCGTGGACAGGTGCTGGCGCAGATCTGCCGAGTACTTCGGCCGGGAGGCCGGCTAGTCCTGACCGACTTGTTCGAGCGTGCACCAATCCCCGCCGCAAAGCAACCTACGGTGGACCGGTTTCACAACTACTTCATGTCGACCATGGCACAGGCTGAGGACTACCCACCCATGCTCCGGCGCGCAGGATTGTGGTTCGAGGAGATTCTGGACATCAGCGAGCAGACGCTTCGCAGGAGCTTCATCTGGTTGTCGGGGAGAATGAACCAAGCACAGCCGGATCTCGAGGCTATGTTTGGTGACGAGATAGCGGGCCGATTCGACGTAGCGGACATGGTCGACGTCCCAGAATTCGGCTACCTTATGGTCGTGGCCAAGCGCCCCGAGGAATAAACCCTCGCTGCTGGCGGTCTCGGCACACACCCACCGCCGGTTTGGCGACGTACCTGGCAGCGCCAGCTTCGCCGCCGCCCTGCTCGGGCACGCTGCCGCCTATGATCTGGTTGGTCTTCCCGAGCAGGAACAGCGACGGCGACGAGGCCGGGCAGAACGTAGGAGGGTTGAGCTGGTGTCAGGGTCACCGTAGTGGGGGTGGCCTGGGGCGGGCAGCGGAGAGCCAGCGGCCGGATCGGTTGTTCGAAGACCCTACCGCTCGGAGTGTTTCTGCCTTACGTGTCGAGCTGGGGACGGGCACTGGGCGGCCGGGCGCTTTGCCTGTCCGAGAAGTCTTGTCCGAACCTGGCTTCGCGCCGATGAACTCGCGGCGCTGGCCCCGAAGTGGGTGTGGCAACGCCTCTCCGCCGGCCACGGCAGCATAAGCACCTCGGCCCCTCCGGCCGAACTGGTCCGCATCGCCGGATCCAGCTGGACCGTTGAGGAGAAATTCCAGTTCGCCAAAAACGAGACCGGCCTGGACCGCTACCAGGTCCGCAGATACCACGCCTGGTGAAGTGTTGGGGATTCACTCCTCCGGGCGCCTGGCCACGACCATAAGGTGGCCAAATTTCGGGATATCGATGTCTGTTGGGTCGAATCGATCATCTATTTCTTCGCGAAACTTAACCATGGTGTCGGGCTGTGCTTCGTCAGTTCGTGCCGACAGCCAAATGATGCTCTTAGGAAGCGTCTGCTCGCTGATGTCATGAATCTCCTCAAACCACAGTCCTGCGTGTCTGATCACGGGTGGGTAGGCCTCGGCCTGCGTCATGATCGTCATGGTGATGTTGAGAAACCGGTCCACCCTAGCCCTGACTTTTCATCCCGGACACGCAGCTGATCGGCGCGTCGACCGTAAAAGGTGCTCCTGACCTGGGAGGATAAGAGTGCTGAAGCCCTTGTCCGTGCCAGGTTGAGGAGCACCTTGAGAG
>JBATXM010000139.1:0-10409 GCA_049673305.1 Pseudonocardiaceae bacterium
CGAGCAGCTCGGAACCCCTCAAGCCCAGCGCGACCTCTCGCTCACCCTCGACCGGCTCGGGGACGTCACTCGTGATCTGGGTGACCCGACCACCGCCGCCACTCATTACCAGCAGGCCCTGGACATCTTCCGACGTCGTGCCGAGCAACTTGACATCCCTCAAGCCCAGCGCGACCTCTCCTACGGCCTCGACCGGCTCGGGCGCGTCACCCACGATCTCGGTGACTCGGCTGCCGCCGCCACTCACTATCAGCAGGCCCTCGACATCCGCCGGCGTCTTGCCGAGCACCATGACACCCCTCAAGCCCAGCGCGACCTCTCGGTCACCTTCGGCCGGCTCGGGGACGTCACCCGTGAGCTAGGTGACCCGGCCACCGCCGCCACTCACTACCAGCAGGCCCTGGACATCCGTCGGCGTCTGGCCGAGCAGCTCGGAACCCCTCAAGCCCAGCGCGACCTCTCGCTCAGCCTCGGCCGGCTCGGGAACGTCACCCGTGAGCTAGGTGACCCGGCCACCGCCGCCACCTACCACCAGCAGGCCTTGGACATCTGTCGGCGTCTTGCCGAGCAGCTCGGCACTCCTCAAGCCCAGCGCGACCTCTCGTACAGCCTCGGCTGGCTCGGGGACGTCACCCGTGAGCTGGGCGACCCGACCACCGCCGCCACTTACCACCAACAAGCCCTCAACATCAACCGGCGTCTCGCCGAGCAACTCGACACCCCACAAGCCCAACGCGACCTCTCGCTCAGCCTCGGCCGGCTCGGGAACGTCACCCGTGAGCTGGGCGATCCGGCCGCCGCCGCCACTCACTACCAGCAGGCCCTGGACATCCTTCGGCGTCTGGCCGAGCAGCTCGGAACCCCTCAAGCCCTGCGCGACCTCTCGGTCACCTTCGGCCGGCTCGGGGACGTCACTCGTGAGCTGGGTGACCCGGCCGCCGCCACCTACTACCAGCAGGCTCTGGACATCGACCGCCGTCTCGCCGAGCAACTCGGCACTGTGCGCGCCCTGCAAGACCTGCAGGCAGGGCTTGTCGATCTTGCTGGGGCCGAGGAGGAACTGGGCAACGCTGATGCCGCTGCGGCACTGCGGGCCGAGCTGGCCACCGTGTCGGACCGGCTCGCCGCGCTGAGCGACGACCCACCCCCGGACTGATCATGCTCCTGCCCCCGTTTCCGGGGAGCCGTTCGTCAGATTTCCTAGATTTTTTCCTCACGGCCGTCTCGCGCGCCCGAAATTGTCGGTGTCGGTTGCGATGATGTTCTCGTGACCACGGTTGAAAGGATCTCCGTCGAGGACACCTCGGTGGCGGACGTCACCGAGGGGGAGGATCGCGGTCAAGACCGCGTTCATGGACTGTTGGGGATGCTGCGGGACGCTGAGGCTGACTGTCGGCGATCGTATTCGCGGGTTCTGGGTGTGGTCGCTGAGTTGGCCCGGGAGAACGCTGGTGCGCTCACCGGGTTCGGTAGCACGGCTCGGTTGGTGGCTGGGGTCAAGGTATAATTAGTGACCCCAAGGCGAGGGGAGCCACGGTGGCACTCATGCTCGACATCTACGCGCGTGTGTCGCGGCTTGGTGACGATCGGCAACGCTCGACCGGGGGTCAGGTCGAGGACTGCGAGGCCAGGATCGAAGAGCGGGGGGCGCAGGTCGGCGAGGTGCACGTCGACAGTGGGCGCTCGGCGTGGAACCCGCGGGTGAAGCGTCCGGACTGGGAGCGGCTCATGTCTCGGCTGGAAGCTGGCGCGACGGGCGGCGTGGTGGTGTTCGACATGGCGCGTTTTTCTCGTCGGCCTATCGAGGGTGAGCGTCTGATCCTCGCCGCCGAGCGGGGGCTTGTCGTGCTGGACAGTGAGGGCGAGTACGACCTGACGACGGCCAACGGCCGCAAGACATTCCGTGATCAACTCAATGCCGCCGCGTATGAATCCGATCGGCTGTCCACTCGGGTCAAGCGGGGTAAGCGCGTCAAGGCGACGCGCGGGGAGCCCAACCATTCGCGGCGACCGTTCGGATTCGAGCAGGACGGTGTCACGGTTCGGGAGTCAGAGTCTGCCGTGCTCCGCGAGATGGTCGCGCGCGTTTTGGCTGGGGAGAGTCAAGATCGACTCGCTCTCGATCTCAACCAGCGAGAGGTAACCACGTCCACCGGTGCTATCTGGACGCGTGAGTCGCTCAAACAGCTACTTTTAAGGGCGCGCAACGCGGGGCAGGTCATCCACAACGGTGTGGTGGTGGGCCATCTGCCCGGTGAGCCGATTCTCGACCACGACACGTGGGAACGGCTGAGTACGTTGTTCGCTTCGCGTCGCCGTGGCCGTCCGAACTCTGGCGTCTACCTGTGCTCGGGCATCGTGTGCTGCGGGTGCTGTGGACATCGGCTTACGGGACGGGCGCGGTCGGAGATCAAGCCGTACCCGGACGGTGAGGTTCGTCGGCAGTATCGGTGTCAACCGCGTTCGGTCAACGGTGGATGTGGTCATATCACTGTTGATCAACGTGAGTTGGACCGGTACGTCGGGGCGCTGGTGGTGCGGATTCTGGCTGACCCTCGACATGCCGAAGCTGTCGAGGCTGCCGCCAAGGCCACGGAGGATAAAAGGCGTCCGCTGCTCGCCGAGTTGAGTGAGTGTGAGCACCTTGCCGACGAGCTGTCTGGGCGGCTCGGTCGGCGGGAGATCACGCTCAAGCGTTATGACGTCGTCATTGTGCCGTTGGACAGGCGCATCGCCGAGCTTCGCACCCGGCTGGCTACGCTGGACAGCGTGCCAAGAGCAGTCACCGACCCTGCCATCGAGGCTGCGTCACGTGAGGAATGGACAGCGCGATGGAACGCTGCCACGGTGGCCGAGCGGCGCAACCTCATCCGACAAGCGTTGGCGAATCAGCGGATCGTGATCGCTCCCGCCGTCCGGTCGTCCGGGATTCCGAAGTTCGACCCGAACCGCATTTGCATTGAGGAGGTGCGCCACGCCGAATAATCACGCGACGGTTGCCCGTCTCGGTGAGGTTGGGTTCGTCAGGTCGCATCGTCGCGTGGAGTGGTCACAAATTCGCCCCGCACGTCTGGCAGCGCCGACGTTTTGCTTTAACCCAGTTTTCCCCGGCGACCTTGACCTCTGCCAGATCAGTCCAGCCCGTAGACGATACGGGGATGGTAGCCAGAACCGCTAGCCCCTCATCAGGGTTTGTCTCCGTCTGTTTGCCCTCAAAGATGTAAGCTACCTTGTCGCCACGTTTCCAGCGAATTGTGCAGTTTGCCGAACGCAGGTACACCCAGCCCGTAGGACTGGCGCCGCCGCGACTCATAGCCTGTACTCGCGAGCTTCCGCGATGGTCTGATTAATCAGGTTAATCAAGCTGTCGGCCTGCGTCGGGTCGAGGATCGCCTCGCAGGTAAATGGGCAGTCGTAAGAAGTGATCCACACCTTCCCTCGGTATGCCTCCAAAGACAAAATGGTATAGCCGTCTGGGCCTCGGCCTTTAACGGTGAGCTTGCGCCGTGACATGAGCACTGTCCCTGTCTGTGGGTGGTTGGGTTAGCTTGGGGACCGGCTGGCCGCCGGGAGCCGAGCGTCGGGGGTCACTCGCTCAACCGACAGCCAGCCGGTGGTCTACGCGGGATGGGCATATGCGGGATGGCTTCGGCTATTTTCCGAAGAGATCTTCTGAGATGGTTTCGCGGCGACGCGGTTGAACTTCCATCATCCGCAACTGTGCGGGTGTGACGCCGCAGTACAAGACAACCGCGCGGAGGGTGATATTGTCAACCGAGGAATTGCGATTGGGCACTGAGTCGCCACTCGCACGGTAAATGTATTCCGCTGTTGATTCTAGGATGTCAAACAAGGTTGCACCGTAGACGTTGCCGATATCAACTATCCTGACAAGTTGAGGAAGGGACGCCCCCTTCTCGTAGGAACGTAGCGTCTCCGCTGGAACATTGCTGCGCGATGCCAGTTTTTCGAACGAGTATCCCGCGTTTGTTCGTCGCGACCGCAGTTCCAGTCCGAGGGCAATTCTGTAATCGGAAAGCGCGCGACGGTGGACGTCGAGAATGTTGTCGCTCATCCTGCCGAAACCTCATTCTGTCTACGTTCTGTCCGGGAGACTCGGGCCGGACGGTGCCCGGCGGTGTAGCCACGCATCAAGCTATGAGCGGACCTGCGGGGCGGATGCCCCTCCAGCGCATGATTTTTATGCGCGCCGCGCATGCTGACGTCGTGGAGGGGTTACGATGCGCATCCAACGGCAACGGTCGGTGACGGGGGGCTGGACATGACTTCCGCTGTTCGGTACTGCATGAGGTGCGGCAGTCGCTTGGCTCGCGACAGCCGCGCGAGCATGTGCGCGCCCTGTCGCCAACTGAGCGGGATCGGGTCCGACCATGCCCCTGACCTCGGGCCGGACTTCTGGTACACAGATCACATGCGGGACGCGTTCGCGTCTCGCAACATGGGGACGGTTGTGCGAGTGTACAGATACCACCCGGCACATGGGCACAAGCCACTTCCGCAGGAGACCGTGAGCCGATGGCTCGGCACGGTTACTCAGTCCCAGCTGAGTCGCATCGAATCCGGGCGGAACCGGGTGGACACGCTCGACAAGCTCATACATTACGCGCGCTCGCTCAAGATGCCGGCCGACCTCCTGTGGTTCGAGCTGCCAGAAAAGGAAGAAGAGGATCCCAAGCGGTCCCGTGGCGTATTCGCACTGCCCGATGGCCCGCTGGTCGCCGCTACCAACTTGCACACAGAGTCGGCGCTTGCCGATTCATTGCTAGCGACACTCGATCTGTACTCAAACACAGATAATCTAGCTGGTCCGCGATCCCTCGTGAACATAGTGCCAGAGCAACTGCGATTCATTGAGAACCTTCTATTGAACACTCGCGACAAAGATCGTAAACAGCTTCTGCGGGTAGGGGCACGTTATGCGGAGTTTGCCGGGTGGATTTATCAGGACATGGGCGCGCTGAACAGTGCGATGCAAATGTCGAGTACTGCTCTCGACTACGCGCAAGAAGCAGGCGACGAGATGCTTGTCTCGTATATCTTGATGCGGCGTAGTAACATCGCCACTGATGCGAAGCGGCCCGAGCTGGCGTTGAAACTCGCGGACGCCTCATTGGACAAGGCGCCCCATCTTCCTCCGCGTTATCGCGCTGTCGCACTACGCCAACGGGCACACGTGTTTGCGCAGCTTGACCAGCCAGACGATTGTGCAAACACCCTCGAACTGGCGTTCAAATTCGCTGAGCGAAGCGCCGACTCAGAGAAAGACCTGGCGCAGTACTGCACGTCCGAATATGTCGAAATGGAAGCTGCGCACTGCTGGATCGAACTGGGTCAGGCGGATAAGGCTATCGGCACATTGCAGCACAGTCTTGCGGGGTGGAAACCGGAGTTTCGTCGCGACTTGGGGCTCTGCCTGGCCCGTCTTTCGGTCGCATATGCGAGCAGCGGTCAGATCGAGAATGCACTGATTGTTGCTGACCGGTCGCTGGAGATAGTGCGTAATACCAAGTCATTCCGAACCGAAGGCCAGCTCGCTCGGATCCCAGGTATGCTGATAGAGCGAGGCGCCGGGGACGAAGCCCGGCGATTTGACAAGAGAATCAGATCGCTGAAGTCATGAAAGGAAGAGCATGCTGATCACTGCCGCAACGTCGGCTGATGAAGCTGAGCGTGGCGCCACGGTCGCCCTGCTACCGGTGGGCAGTTTCGAGCAGCATGGCGATCATCTACCACTGGCAACGGATACCATCGTTGCGTGCGTTATCGCAAACCAGCTGGCGGCGACATATAGCGTACTCCTCCTTCCACCGGTAACCGTGTCATGCTCGCACGAGCATGAAAGCTTCGAGGGAACGGTAAGCATCAGCTCTCGAACACTGATCGCCATCATCGGCGACGTCCAGGCATCTCTAGCCAGATCCGGAATCAAATACCTGGCGTTAGTCAACGGTCACGGCGGCAACTATGTACTGTCCAATGTCGCGCAAGAAGCGAACGTCACCGAGCGCAGAGCGGCCCTATTCCCGGGTCGAGAAGACTTTCGAATCGCACGCGAGCACGCCGGGATGGAGACCACCACCAGCGAGGACATGCACGGCGGCGAGTGGGAAACATCGATACTCATGCACTCACACCCTCATCTCGTTCGTCCGACGTACTCACAGAATGACCACGACGCACCACAACGCCCTCATCTCCTGATCACAGGAATACGAGCCTACGCGACGAGGGGGATAATCGGCAGGCCATCCGTTGCCAGCGCGACGAAGGGGCAGGCCGCGCTCGACAGCCTAACCAGCTCTTTTTCGAACGTGCTTAAAATCTTGACTGGCTAGCACATCGGTCGGCGCGGTGTTATGCTCGCCGCGCATGAGATCTACGCGCGAGGTTAGTAGCGTAGTCCATCCCCGCCGCGCATAGAAAGTATGCACGACTTCTCTGAATTCGCGGTTGTCGCGGCCTTTTACTCAATGGCACGACCCACACTCCGCTGGGTCACCATCGAGTCAAAGGATCACATCTGCCATGAGTACCGCTACTCCACGCGCCGGTTCGTCCGGTGTCTTGTCGATCCGGGAAACCGCATGGATTCTCGGTGTGGGGAAGTCCGAGGCGTCCCGGTTGATCCGCGTGGGTGTGTTGCCCACGATTCGCCGCCGGTCTCGGTTGGTCGTGCCCGCACATGCGCTGGCGCGGCTGCTGCCCACCCCTGGCGAGGGGAGGGCGCGATGAACGACGAAGAGTTTGTCGAGGAGGTCGCGGCCCGGCTGGATGACCTGGCAGGGACACCGATCAGCACGTTGTTCGACTTGGCGACGGGTGAGGGCGCATGCATGTGGATCCAGGCCGGCTCCGAGGAGCCGACCTGGATGGACGACAAGACGACCGACCGCGAGTTGGCCGCAACCATCTGCGCGGGCTGTTCGGTGGCCGACGAGTGTCTGGAACTGGAGTTCCGCACAGCCGGGTTCACCACGCTCGGGGTGTGGGGTGCGCTGGCCGAAGATGACCGGCGGGCCGCCTACCTCGCCTGGTTGCAACGCCGGGAAGGAGGTCGGCGATGAACGTCAACTTCACCCCGACGCAGATACTTGGCGGCCTGGCCGTGGTGCTGGTGCTGCTGTGGGTGTGGCGCGCCTCGGCGCGCCACACCCGGGCGGCGGCCGACACAACCGGGACAGGTGAACGGTTGCTGTCACTGACCGGCCGCGTGCTTATCGGTGCGGCGGTGCTGGCCGGTGTGCAGTGGATGGCGCTCACGTATCCCAGCGCGCCTTGGTTGGTGCGGGTCGCCGCGCTAGGGCTGCCAGCGCTGTTCGCGTCCTACACACTGACGCGGGCGATGACAGTCACCACCGTGGACACGCGGCGAGGTGGTCAGCGATGACCACACCCGAGAACCCGCAACAGTCCGCCGAGTTGATGTCCGACAACGACATCACGTCCAGCAACCGTTCGCCCGGGCCGGTGTTGCGACGCGTGGCAGGGGAATGCACCGAGTACGTGGTGCGGCGAGTGCGGGAATCGGAGCAAGTCGCGCGGCTGCGTTCGGTCGCCGCGTATCGGGCGCGGAAGACGCCGCGCGACCTTGTCCGGCTGGTGTGGTTCCTGCTGCGTGGTCACGGCCGGTGGATCGCCAAGGGATGGACCTGGGCCACGCACGGCGACCTGCGCACCGACGTCCGTACCGCCCGGCTGGCCGGGGACGCCCAGGCACGCCGACAAGCACACGAAGCCATCCGCGCCGACGCCAAGGCACGCTGGGCCAAGCTCGGGATCGCGGTGCGCCGCATGGCAATCAGTAGTGCGGTGGCACTGGTCGTGCTGGTGGTGCTGCTCCTGGGCGAGAAGGTGTTCGACCGGGCCGCCATGCCGGACTGGTTGATCATCCTCTACCAGGTGCGCGATTTTCTGGGCGCGGCGATCGAGGTCGGGGGGCCGTGGCTGCTCACGCTCGGACCGGTCGGCTGGGCGATGGCGGCGGTGTGGGAAGGCCGAGACCGCACGCCGGGCGCGGGGTGGTTGACCCAGCCCGACCGCGACGACGCGGAGTCGTGGGTGGACGAGCGGATGATCTCCCGCGCGCTCGCGCATCTCGGAGTCGCGCCGTTGAACTCGTTCTTCAAAGACGGCGGCGAGTTGGTCTACCTCACCCCCGCGCGCAAGGACGGAGACGGCACGTTCACGCGGGTGCGATTGCCGCTCGGGGTGACCGCCGACATGGTCGCCGATCGCCGAGCGACACTGGCAGCCAACCTCGGCCGCGCATCATTGGAGACCTGGCCAACCAAAGCCGACGAGGACGGCGTGCTCGATCTGTGGATCGCTGACAAGGGCAAGCTCGGCGGCGGAGCCGGTGACTGGCCATTGCTGCATGACGGAACCGTGGACCTGTTCGACGGAGTGCCCTTCGGCTTAACCCAACGTGGGTTGATCGTCAACGCCCCGTTGATCGAGTCCAACTGGCTGATCGGTGGACGACCAGGGCAAGGCAAGACCTCGGCCATGCGAACGTTGCTGCTCGGTGCCGCGCTCGACCCCACCGCCGAGTTGTGGGTGTTCGTCATGGGTGAAAGCCCGGACTTCGAGCCTATGGCACCGAGGCTGAGCCGTTACCGGATGGGGATGGACGACGCGGTGGCCGCCGACGCCGTACAGGCACTCGCCGACTTAATCGAGGAGATGGAGCGACGCGGCCGCACACTGAGCGCGCAACCGGGCCGGCCACCGAAAGTGTCACGCAAACTCGCCGACCGCGCCGGACTCGGACTGCATCCGCTGGTGGTGGCGATCGATGAGTGCCACGAGTTGTTCCAGCACAAGACCTACGGCAAGCACGCGGAGGAGCTGGTCGTACGGTTGATCAAGCGAGGCCGGAAGTACGGGATCATCCTGCTACTGGCCACCCAGTCACCGACAAAAGACAGCATCCCCAAGGAGATCACCCGCAACATCTCCTGCGGAGTGGCATTCGCGGTCGCCGACCACATCGCCAACGACGGATTACTCGGCGCTGGCCGGTACCGCGCCGGCATCCGCGCCACCGAACTACGGATGAAAACCGACCGGGGCAGCTGCGTCGCGGTCGGCGTCACCGACGAGCGATGGGAACTGGTACGCACCTTCTACGTACCGTTCGAAGACGGCATCGACCTCGTGTCACCGGTCATCGCTCGCGCGCTGGCGCTCATCGCCGAACACGGCCGCGAGCTGACGGTCACGGCCGAACCCAACGAGCAGGCGCCTCCGGTCGATCACCTCGCCGACATCGCGCACGTGATCGGCGGCGAACGAAAGGTCCGCACGCACACCGTGCTGACCCGACTCGCTACCCACAACCCCGGCGAGTACGACGGCTGGGCCTTCGCTGACCTGTCGACCACGCTCGCTGCGCACGGCATCCACCCCGCCAAGTCACACGGCGTCATGGTCATCCACGCTGATGTCATCACCACCGCGCTCGCCGCCCGTGCCCACTCCGGCCAAGACGGAGAATGCGGGGACTCAGCCGGGGAGGCATCAGGGAGACGGGGAGTTCTCCCCGGCACCTCCCCATGCCAAAATCTCCACGTTGACCAGCGCAAACCCCGCTCGGGGAGGCACACGGGGACCTCGCAAGAAGGAGCGGAAACCCTCGGAAATGGGGGTCCGGCACCACCGGCACCCGGCTCCCTCCCCGAAGGCAACGCCACCGGGGACCGCGATTGACCCCTAGACCCAGACCGACCGACAACAACACGGCACAACCACAACCAGACAACACGAAAGATGAGCATGAAACCGAAGGTCGCCTGGTCGGCGTGGACGACGAAGCGATCGCATTCTGGGACGACACGTGCGCCGCCATGCCACCCCTGAGCCCAACAACGATCGAAGCCATCGCCGTCATCGTGCGCCGCATCGACCAACGACGCGGTAGCTGTCAAGTCAAATGAGACAGTGGATCTTACTGGGTTGGCTCGTGCTGGGTGGGTTGGTTGATCCATGCTTGCTCGGGCAGGCGTGGTGGTTGGGGCCGGTGGTTGAACCGTTCGGGGTGTTGTGCGTGGGCGCGGTCGAGGGTGGCCTGGCGTCGTGCGCGGATCTCGGTCGCGGTTTGCGTAGTGGACTGAGGCTGGGGTGTGCATGCCGATCCCGGAGTGGCGGTGTTCGTGGTTGTAGGCGGGGAAGAACCGGTCGCAAAACGCGCGTGCGTCGGCGAGTGAGCCGAACCGGTCGGGGAAGTCGGGCACGTATTTGAGGGTCTTGAACCGCGCCTGGCGAGTAGGGGTTGTCGTTCGATGTCCGGGGCCGGGAGTGGGATCGGAGGATCCCGAGGTCGATCATCATCTCGGATACCGGTTTCGAGGTCATCGAGCCGCCTCGGTCGGCGTGGATCGTGTGCGGGA
>JBATXM010000140.1:0-3721 GCA_049673305.1 Pseudonocardiaceae bacterium
CACTCTCAAGGTGCTCCTCAACCTGGCACGGACAAGGGCTTCAGCACTCTTATCCTCCCAGGTCAGGAGCACCTTTTACGGTCGACGCGCCGATCAGCTGCGTGTCCGGGATGAAAAGTCAGGGCTAGAGGCGATGACTGACGTCCAGAAGAGGCACGGCCTGAATGGAACACCGGCCGGACCGACGGGCAGCATCGACCCCTGCCCGGAAAGCGTGCGGCCGGCGGGTGTCGAGTCGGGCTGGTCGATGCGCTACGTGCCGCACAACGACAGTGCGGTTTTCCCGTCCTGGCTCTTCACACCCCCCGACCAGCCGCTGGTCTGCATGACGTTGGGATCCGTGTTGCCCGTCATTGGGGGCGGCCGGGTGCTCGGATGCGTGATTGACGCTCTCGCAGCCATCAACGTTGAGGTGGCCCTCGCCGTCGGTGATCTCGATCTCTCAGCATACCGTCCGCTGCCGGTGAACATCCGGGCCACCCCGTGGATCCCGCTCAGCGCACTGCTGCCGAGTTGCGCGGCGATCATCCACCAAGGAGGTGCGGGAAGCACCTTCACCGCATTCGCCTGCGGCGTTCCGCAGCTGGTGCTCCCCCACCTCATTGACCATTCGATCAACGCCAGCGCGGTGATGAGGCGTGGCACCGGGGTGGCGGTGCCAGCTCACCGGGCGGACGTCGAATCAATCCGAACAGCCGTGGACCAGGTGCTCGCCGATCGAGCGCTGCGCACTGCGGCCACCGAAGTCCGAGATGAGATCGCGGCCATGCCCAGACCTGACGAGGTCGTGCAGCACCTGTCCCAACTCGTCCGCAGCTGACCCGCTACGGGAACCAGGGGAGAAAACATGACCGCCGACCAGCACATCACCCAATTCACCGCTGCGCCGACCACGGAGGACAGCGGCCACACCCTGCTGGCCTGGCTACGCAGGATGCGCGACGAGCACCCGGTGTGGCGGGATAGCGCCGGCGCGTGGCACGTATTCCGCTACGCCGACGTGACCCAGGTCCTCTCCAATCCGCAGGTATTCTCTTCCGACGTAGGCCGCGTACTCCCGTTCGGACAAAAGTTCAGCGCGGGAAACCTGGCACAAACCGATCCACCGCGCCACCGTCAGCTGCGCCAACTGGTCAGTGCGGCATTCAGCCGGCAGGCCGTCACCGGGCTCGCCCCCCGTATCGCTGAAGTCACCCATGAGCTGCTCGACGCCATCGGCGGCGCTACCGAGTTCGACCTTGTGCCCACCTTAGCCTATCCACTACCGGTGACCGTGCTCTCCGAGCTGCTCGGCCTGCCGTTCTCCGATTGGGAGTTGTTTCGATCCTGGGCGGACACGGTGCTCGACCTGACCGAATTAGACTCCGCCGACGACCCGCAGCTCGCCCAGAAGATCGACGCCACCGCAGAGATGTGCTCATACCTGCACAAGCACTGTCGAGACCGGCGCATCCACCCGCGACAGAACCTGATCAGTAAGCTGGCCACCGTAGAAATTGACGGTGAGCGGCTCACCGACGAGGAAGTCGAGAACTTCTCTCTCACGCTGGTGTTCGCTGGCCACTTCACTACCACAGCGCTGCTCGGCAACACCGTGCTTGGCTTGGATGAGTACCCGGAGACGTGGGCCAAGCTGCGCTCGGACCGCTCGCTGGTGGACGCGGCCCTCGAGGAGGTGCTGCGCTACCGCTGCCCGTTCCCCAAGGTCGGCCGGGTGACGGTGGCCGAGGTCGAACTGGGCGGGCAGGTCATCCCGGCAGATGTGCTCGTCACGGCATGGCTGCTGTCCGCCAACCGCGACGAACGCAAGTTCCCCCACCCGGACCGGTTCGACATCCACCGCTCCCCCAACCAGCACCTGGCTTTCAGCCACGGCATCCACTTCTGTATCGGCGAGCTACTGGCCCGAGTGGAAGCCAGAATCGTGGTGGGAGTGCTGCTTGACCGCTACACTGAGATCGGCCTGACCCCCGGAGTGCCGTTGGAGTTCTACGACCGGGGCATGTTCGCCGCGCGGAATGTATCGGTGACCGTACGATACGCCTGACGAAGTTGGTGGGGCCGCGACTCATCACACGACGAGCACCGGCAGTCGCTTCACAGAGATCAACACCCACGGGTTGTGGAACTCGATTGAGCCGGCAGCGTCCACCGCGATGTCGTGGTAGCGCTCCAACATGATGTCCAGGGCGATCCTGGCCACCAGCCGGGCCAGCGGCGCGCCGATACAGAAGTGAATGCCGTGGCCGAAAGCCAAGTGAGCGGTACTGGTGCGGTGGATGTCGAACCGATCGGGCTCAGGGAACCGCGCGGGGTCCCGGTTGGCGGCCGCGAGCCATGCGATCACCAGCTGGCCAGATGGGACGGCTCGACCACCGATCTCGGTGTCGGTCGTGGTGACCCGACCCATCCGAGGGACCGGCGACCGGAAGCGCAACACCTCCTCCACGGCGGCCGGCAACAGGTCACGGTCCCCACGCACCTCGGCCACCGCCTCCGGATGGCGATCGAAGCTGAACACAGCGTTGCCAAGCAGGGCAGTGGCGAGGCCGGGTCCGGCGAGCAACAGCTGGATAGCGAAGCCCATGATCTCCTCGTCAGCCAGCCACTCACCGTCGAGCTCAACGGTGGTGAGCTTACCGACCAGATCATCGGTCGGCTGCCGGCGACGGCGCCGGATGTGCGCCAACAGGTACTCGTTCACCTCACGCATGGTCGGCGCCATCGCGTTGACGACCTGCTCATCTTGGGCGGGGAAAAGAGCAGTAGTGGCGTCCACGGTCTGCAGGTTGAGCAGTGTTTCCACCCATGAGCGGAACCGGGGCTGGTCCGTAGCCGGCACGCCAAGCAATTCCGCGATCACGGTGACCGGCAGCGGGTAAGCAAGGGTGTCGATCAGATCAAACCGGTCAGCGCCGTCCACAGCATCAAGTAACGAGATGGTCATCTCGGTGATTCGCGGTGCCAGCGCGGCCACGAGACGCGGGGTGAACACTTGACTGACCAGCGTGCGCAGCGTGCGGTGCCGCGGAGGATCCTTCATCATGAGGAAACCCTTCAAAACCAGATCAAGGTCAGGTTGGGAAAGGTTGAACTTAGCGGTGTCGGAGGAGAACGTGGCTGGGTCGGACAGGATCCGGGCCACATCGGCGTAACCGAACACCTGCCATACCTGCTTGTCATCCAGATGTACCGACTGGGTGCCGCGCATCGTGTGGAACCAGGAGAACATCGCGTCGGCTGGATCCGTTGCGGTGGTAGTGGGTGTCATGTTCCCGAATATAGGCGCAGCCGCCGGTGAGCAACACGTTGGTGGCGAAAATCTACACACACTCATAGGGTCAAGGATCGGTGCCAGCAGTGAACAGGCCGCCGATCGCGGTACCCAGCACGGCGACACGTCAAGAAGGAAATCTGGCTGGACTGCCAGCTACTCGCAGAATCGGGCCTGACTAGCCTCGGCACTGCTACGCGGTCTCACCGTGTGACGCTGTACAAGTCGCGATGGCCGTTGTAGAATAAATGGCAGATCTTTTTCGGAGAAATGGGGAGATTGTGAGCGAAATACAGCCGTCGACGATCGAGCACGGGGCACAGGTGACGTCCGACGCGATTATGCGGCTCGGGACGGCGTTTTGGGGCTCGAAGACGCTCCTGAGCGCTGTCGAGTTGGGGGTCTTCTCCGAGTTGGCGGTCGCGGGTACGCTCGATGGTGAGGCGC
>JBATXM010000141.1:0-19373 GCA_049673305.1 Pseudonocardiaceae bacterium
ACCCCGAACCCCACCACCCGCAGCGATCCCACCGTGGCCAGAGTGAGTTCATCGTGATCGAGGCGACCGACCAGCCACGGGAGCCCAGAGGCATGCCTGAGCACACACCGCGAGCCCTGCTGCCACGTCGCCATCACCCGCCGCACGTCTGGCCGATCCGGCAACACCATCCAGCCCTCAGCCAACACACCCACCCCAGCTCCTGCTAGTCGCCGACGTACTTACCTAGGCATACCTGCTGCCTACGGCGCCAAGCTGTTAACGTTGCCCGCCATTTCCGTCAAAACTAAAGCGTCCGCCGCTAAGGGCGTCCGTGCTGAACTCGCCCATTTCCACCAACACCGGAGGCTCGTACACGGCCACCGCGATCTGCTCGTACGTGGGGTTTTCCATGATGCACCTTCCTATCTTTCTGTCGTAATCTTACCGGTGGATCAACCCGCGCACCAGACGCGGGCAGCACAAACCCCCATGAGGCGAAATTCGCCGACACCCTCACCTGCGCGAAATGCTGTTCCGCTTTGTTTCGCGCGATTTTTAGGCACGAGCCTCTCGTGCCGATGTTCCCCTTGGTATTACTGGTGTTCCATCCGCCCCCCGCGACTATGGTTCAGTAATCAACCAAATCATGGAAATCGGTCATCAGACGCATTCTGACTCCGGTTCCACGGCCCATAAAATACTGTAAAAGAGGGCCGATAAACTTGCTAGCTGACCCAACGAGTTTCACCCGTCCAGGGCGTCCGGCGGAGCCCACGGCTCGCGGTCAGCGACAGAATGTTACTGACTCATCACACACCTGGGTTGGTTACTTAGCCAAAAACACGAGAAATCCCCGCCTGTCCAGGTCAATGCCAATATTTGATCTTGATCTGGTGCTGGCGACTTGTCGATGCACAGGGTCAGACGAGGGGTAGGGGCCAGCGGTGCCAACTGTCGTCGTCACCGAGCCAGCACGGTCGTTTCAAGATCGCATAGTTAGGCCAGGAATCCGCAGCCAGCCCTGCCCAAGGATGATCCCGCCGGCGCCTGAGTGGCTCCGCCGGCGCTGAGGTTCCCGAACTCGACAGCAGAGCTGTTTGGATCATGGCGGACAGCCCTCCTGTCGAGTTCGGGAACTCCAGCGCAGGCGGGACTCGGGAGGGGAAGAGACGACCACCGTACCCCTGTATGCGATCTTGAAACGACCGTGACCGAGCCAAGCGAACTGGATGCTGTCGTTGGCGACGAGGCCGAACTTCTCGGGGGCGGGTTGTCCAACGTCGTGCCAGAGGCGGAGAGTGGCTTCAATGGTGTCCCAGATCCGGCGGGGTCCGGTGTGGATGACGCGGTGAGGGTCCTCGACAGTTCGGGCGCAACCACATGAAATGTCCGCCGATGGGCAGGAACGGGCCGATCATCTCGTCATCGTCGTCCGTCTTGGTCACCAGGCAGAGGGTGCCGCCCGCGAGATCGCCGCGCAGGTTGGCGAGGATTTTCCCGCCTGGTGTGAGCTGCTGGATCCAGGCGATCGGGATCGCGGGGACGGCAGCGGTAGCGATGATCCGGTCGTAGGGGCCGTGCTCGGCGGCCCCGGCCGCGCCATCGCCGGCCAGGAGCGTCGGGGTGTAGCCGAGTTGGGCAATGCGGTGCGCGGCCTGCTTGATCAGGCAGGGGTCGATGTCGATGGACACGACATTGTCCTCGCCGAGGCGGTGGCTGAGCAGGGCGGCGTTGTAGCCTGTTCCGGTACCGATCTCCAGAATCCGCATGCCGTCGTCGATGTCCAGGGCTTCGAGCATGCGGGCCATGAGTGAGGGCATGGTCGAAGAGCTGGTCGGGACCCGCAGCGGCTCGCCTGAGCTCAGCAGGTGTCCGCCCGCATGGGGTTTGTCTTGGGTGACCAGGGATTCGTCGGAGTAGACGGCGGAGAGCCACTCTTGCCGGCTGGCCGGGTTGTCGCCAGAGAGCAGGCGGTAGCCGGTGGGTGTGGTGATGATGACCTCAGGGGTGAACAGGTGCCGGGGTGTAGCGGCGAACGCCTCGGCCCATTCCGTGCTGCGTAGGTCGCCCTCGTCAGCCGATGCGGCGACAAGGGCGGCGAGCCTGGGCTCCCAGTCAGTGGTCATGTGGTGGCTCCGGTGAGATGGCGGACAATGGCGTCGGCGATAGGCAGCCCGGTCTCGTGTTCCAACCAACCCCATTGGGCGTTGGCGCCGCATTCCAGGAAGACCCATTGCTCGGTCTCGGCTGACACAGCGAAATCGAAGCACCCGAACACCAGCCCGAACCGCTTGAGGTAGGCGGCGACGGCCTCGGCGATGTGTGAGGGCGTATCGACCGCTTCGTAAGACAGTGCGGGGTAGTCGGCTCTCCAATCCACAGAGGACCTGTCTGAGCCGGCGTGGATCGCGACAGCGAAGCACTCGTCCCCGACCGCGACCAGGCGAATGTCCCGGCTTTTGGGGATGAACTCCTGGAACTGGCAGGGGCTCAGAGCGATGGAGGCGTCATCGATCTCGCTGGCTCCGAGCACGGTCGCGTAGACCAGCTTCACCTGGTCGTCCTCACGCAGGAACGCGGATGTCAGCGGCTTGTAGAGCACTTTCCCGAATCGGGCGGCGAACTCGCGCGCCTCGGAGCCGGATGAGGTGATCAGCGTGGGCGGAACCACGAGCCCGATCTCGGCGGCGGTGTGCAACTGGGCCGGTTTCAGCTCGGCATCGGCGATGCGGGCGGGGTGGTTGACGAAGGGGACGGGCAGGCAGGAGATCAGCCCGCCCAGGTCCTGGCGGGCTTCGGCAACGACGAACCGCCGCTGCTGCTCGTTGAGGTGAGCAGGCAGGCGGAAGCTGGTCGGCCGCCGCCAGTAGACGGCCTCGATGTCAGCCAGCGCCAGGTCGCGCTGTCCGTCGGAAAGCCATCCGGTCCAGGTCGGCCCTGGTCCCGCAGCGGTGAACGACAGCTTCTCAGGGAAGTCGCCCAGGTCCATCCGCGCATAGTCGTGTCCGCGCGCCTCCAGCGCCCGGCAGACCCTGGTGGCAGTGTCGTCGTCGTGCGCGGTGAGGACCAGGACGGCCATGGTCAGTCTTCTCTCTCCCGCTGCGCGTCGTCTTGGACGGTCACGCCTTGCCGTCCTGGTTGATCTGGGTGGCCTCCTTCACCGTCACCGTGTAGTAGGTCTTCTTGTGCTTGTCGCAGGGGACCACAGGGACGACGGCAAACCGCAGTCCGAACGGTGAGGGGCCAACTTGGTTGGGCGGAGCTGCCTCGGGGGCGGTGTCTTGCGGTCTGGACAGCGGCACCTTGTCCACCACGGCCATGACCGGGTCGGTGGTGGGCATCCTCATCGTCTCCTTCGGTCGTGACTTCAGGCATCAATTTGATCATTTTTGCGCGTCAGGCGACGTGTGTAAAGAACGCGACAGGCGAGGCTGACCAGGGCTTGGGCTCAAACGGCCGTAGCGACAGGGATGTCTACACACAATCAGCACTCTGCCTTGCCACGCTCCTGGTGCCAGGCGAGCACGCGGATAGCCGGCGTGTTCGCCCGATTGTGGGGCATCTGTGAGTCTTGCGAGGATTTCACCGCTTCGGTCGGCGCACCCTCCAGCACACTGACCGCAACAAACCGCACCGTTCTGGGCACGAGACTCCAGGCACGCTCAGCGCACACCACGGCGCTCAGCTGGACCTGGTGGAAGGTGAGGCAATGGCAACGGCGAATGATCAGCTGCGGGCGGCGCGGGAGCGCGCCGCCTCCCTCGCTCACCCGGGGACGGGCCTGTCCCGGCAAGAGCTTGCCGATCTGGTGAGCGCCTGGGTGTGGGATCAGCACAACAAGACGGTGGTGGTCACCGCGCACTACATCGGCCGCTTGGAGACCGGTGTCATCGGCTGGCCGAACGCGTTGTGTCGAGCGGCCCTGCGGGCGATCCTGGGTGTTTCCACCGATGCCGATCTGGGATTCGTCAACGCGCGTTCCCTGCGCGCTGCGGTAAGACTGGAGAACGTGGACCGGCAAAACCTTATCCGCGGCGGTGCCGCCCTCAGCGTGAGCACATTGGTCCAGGGGCCAGTGGTCGCGCTGTTGAAAGGCCTGGACGTCAGCGAGCCCACCCCGACTCCCACACGGGTCGGCGCGACCGACATCGAGCACACCCGCACCATCGCGCGGGAGTTCCAGGTCCGGGAGCGCAGCTATGGTGGCGGGCCGGTCCGGGATGCCGTGATGGGCCAACTGCACTGGTCAGCCGGCCTGCTCAAGGCCATCTACCCGGACGAGCTAAGTCCCGAGCTGCACTCCGCCGTTGGCGATCTCGCTAACATCGCTGGTTGGATAGCGGTGGACGCCGGCTGCTACGCGCAGGCCCGCCAGGTGCTTGGCTTCGCGCTGGCCTGCGCTGAGAAGGCCGATGACTGGCACCTGCGGGCTTATGTTCTGGACAGTATGGCGTCGCTGGCGATCTGGACCGGGAACCCTGATGAGGGACTTACTCAGGCCGAGCTCGCCTTGGTCCGGGCCGATCGGCTCACCGCGACTGAGCGGACGCTGCTGCACACCCGCCGAGCTCAGGCGCTATCCAAGATGCGCAGGGT
The DNA here is from genome assembly GCA_049673305.1 of Pseudonocardiaceae bacterium. Lineage (GTDB taxonomy): Bacteria > Actinomycetota > Actinomycetes > Mycobacteriales > Pseudonocardiaceae. The sequence goes on from JBATXM010000141.1 coordinate 4,579, forward strand.
TCAGGAGACCCTGACTGCGGTCGGTACCGCCGAGGACCACTTCGCGCACTCCACCCCCGTCAATGACCCGCCATATCTGGCCAACTACAACGCTGCCTTTCTCGGCGGGGGTAACGGGGAGGCCCTGTTCAACCTCGCGGTGCTCGGCCACAACCCCAAGCTGGCCACTGACCGACTCACCGCCGCAGCTACCGAGCACACTGAGGGTCGTCCCCGTGCGGTCTGCCTGACCAGGCTGGCCAGTCTCACGATGGCCACCGGCGACCCGCTCCAGGCCGTGGCCATCGGACACGCGGCCCTGGACGTCGCTGGAATGATCCACTCCCGCCGGGCCGCCGACAACGTGCGGGAGCTGTTCCGCTACGCCGCCGCGCACCAGAGCCTCGCGGAGGTTGCCCATTTACAGCACCGGATCGCCACCCTGGTGTGTGCCGACAGCACGTGATGAGGGCGGCCCTCGATCTGTCCGTGACACGTCCATGATCACGTGATTCCCGGGTGTGCCGGGAACCGGGAGAGTCATCCGCACGCCGCCACTCGTCACCCTCAATTTCGCCAGTGGCGGTGTGTGGCGGCGGCCCCGCTTCTCGGGCGACACCCACGCGGGGCCGCCGCCTCCCACCCACGACACGAGCGGGAGGCACAGTGGACCAGAACCAGCGCAGAGGGCAGCATCGCCACGCGCGGCTCAGGTGGTGCTCGCTCCGGCTCGAGTTGGACACCATCGGGACAGTGACCGTGGCGGATCTCCAGCGCTGGCTGGCGCCCGGGCCCACCTACATCCCCCCGCCCCGGCGCATCGTGGTCCTGCCCCGCTAGCGGGCACCAGACGTAGCCGCTCCGGTTACCAGCCTCAACGCTCCGCGTGCGAGCGCTGCGGTGATGAGGTCTGCGACGGCCTCGGGGTCGTCGGGGGGATCGAGGAGCAGGTGCCGGCGCTCGACGTCAGCCTGGGCGAACTCGCGGTGCATCGTGCGAGTCGCGGCTTCGTCGGTGAACCCGTGACCCTGCCGTGTCCCGACGCGCTCAATGCATCGTTGCAGCGATGGCAGGAGGACCAGGTAGTCGAGGCAGGCGAGGCCGGTTGCGGTGGCGAACGTGGGCAGGAACCAGGGGCCGACGACGCCGTCGTACACCGTCAGGTATCCCCCGGACGCATAGCGGCCTGCGGCAGCTGCGGCCGCCTGGATGACAATGTCGTTCTGATCGTTTGATTCAGGAAGCCACGGTGGGATCGCACCGCGAGCGAGGAAAGCGAAGAACGAGTCGCCCTCGACGAGGACGCTCGGCTCGAAGCGGTCGGCAAGGATGCGCGCCACTGTTGACTTTCCGGCCCCGGGTGGTCCGGTGACCACCAAGAGTGATCCGTGGCTGTGCGGGTTCTCCGGGTCGGGCTCATTTGCCGTAGCTATTCAGCTGGTTTGAGTGCTGGGGGTAGCCAGGCGCCGGTGGTGAAGAGTTGGTGGAGGGCGTCGAGTTTGTCGAGTCCCCATTTGGTGGCGGTGTCGAGGTAGGAGCCGACGATGGCGAAGTCGGTGAGGCCTTGCAGGGTGCGCCAGCAGCCGCCGGAGGTGCGTTGCTGGACCTTGACGGGCCTACATGATCTTTCTGCTTCGTTGTTGGTGAAGGGCACTGAGAGATCTGTCGCGAAGCGCAGGATCATGTCCTCGAATCGTCGGAACCGCGTGATGAGGGTGCGTGCCTTGTTCGCGAGTGTGGTGTGTTCGTCCTGGTTGTCGGTGTCGCCTCGGGTGAGTGCGCCCAGGTAGTGGTTGCGGATCTGTGTGAGCGTCGCCTCGTCGAGGCGCTCAGCTCCGCGTTCGCGGGTCTGGTGTGCGGCACGGTTGGCGTCGAGCAGCGTGGTGGCCATCGCGGTGGCCCAGAGCTGGCCATCAGGGTCAGCGTCGGAGATCGAGCGCAGGTCCCGGAGTAGGTGCGCTCCACACCAAGCGTGCACCGCTTGGAGGTGCTGGTAGCCGGCGTAGCCATCCCGCACCAGCACCCCGGTGAATTCTGTGAGGACGCCGCCGGCGTCGATGGTGGCTGCGGAGCGGTCGCCGACATGCATGAGGGTGAGGTACTCGGTACATGCCACGTGCACATACGACAGGGCACCGGCGGCGCGGCCGGGTGTCTCGTCGGCGTGCAGCACCGGCGCACCGACCAGCAGGTTTTGCATATGGCCGAGGAACTTCTTCTCCAACCGCCGCGCCGCGCGACCGCGGATCCCGGCGAGGAACCCGGTGGAGATATCGATCGCGGTCAACGCTTCCAGCAGGTCGCGGGCGCGCCCGATGGGCAGGTAATGCGCGCAGGTGAGCAACGCGGCGTGAGCCACCGTCTCCGGGCCGATCCGCACCGGCGAGCCCGGCGCGGCCACGGTGTCGGCGTGCTCCATGGGCACCGCCTCGTCGTCCCAGCCCGGGGTGGTGACCGCCCCACAACACCGGCACACCGTCGAGATCCGCTGATACTCGGTGACCTTCGGCGGCGGTGGCGGCCGCACATCGATCACCTGGCGCCGCTGACGCCCGCACTCCTGGGCCCCCGCAAGCGAAGCATCACAACGCCGGCAACGGTTCGGCTGGATCTCCAGCGTATCGTCGGCGTCGTCGAGCAGGCTCCGCGACGACGACGAGGAGCCCGGTTGCTTGCCGGGCTTGCGCCCCGACCTACTCCGCGACGAGCGCTTCCTCGCCGGCTTCTTCGACCACGGCGCATCCGATGACGGCGGCCGGGAAGAGTTCGACGAATCGGAAGCCAACTGCCGCTCCAATTCCGCCACCCGCTCCGTCAACGCCGCCACCACGTGCGCCAACTCCTCGTGCCCAGCACGCAACGCGGCGTTGTCGGTCCGCAACTCGACGTTCTCCGCACGCAACACCGCGTTCTCCGCAGCGAGCTGCCCATCCGGCGCGAGGTCGAGCACGACGACACCCTTACCCAACCCCAGCAAAAGATCAACACGACACGCCGGAGATCACGTCACACCAGCCCACCAGCCACAACGACACCAGCTGAATAGCTACCATTTGCCATGATTCACAGGGTGACATGTTGATAAACCAACTATGGGCAATAGGGCGCCAGCCTTAGCGAGGCGCTCTGGTCGTCTTCCGTCGGTGCTGGGGTGTCGGTGCTGACCACAACGACGCCGGGACGGTCAGTAGTGTTCTTGATAGCGTCGCTAAGTGGATATTCCGCCGTTGTTTCCGACATTGCACCAGCCCACCGACGTCGAGGCGGTGCGGTTCGGGCATCGTTCGGTGACCCATCGGGAGCTGAGTGTGGTGACTGCGGCGTTGGCGTCCCGGCTGTCTCACGCTCGGCGGGTCGCGGTCTGGGCGCAGCCGGAGCTGGAGACCTGCGTGGCGATGGTGGCAGCGCTCGCGGCCGGCGTGGCTGCGGTGCCGGTCAATCCTCGGTTGGGCACCCGTGAGCTGCAGCACGTCGTCTCCGACGCGACGCCTGACCTCGTGCTCACCGCCCCTGACGCCACACTGCCGGAGGCGCTGCGAGCTGTACCGAGGCTCGACGTCGACCTGTGGACGGGGCACGCGACGATGCCGCCCGAGCCGGATCCCGAGTCGCCGGCACTGATTCTCTACACCTCGGGCACCACCGGCCCACCCAAGGGCGTGGTGTTGCCACGGCGCGCGCTCGCCGCGAATGTCGACGCGCTCGCCGCCGCCTGGGGGTGGACTGATCAGGATGTTCTGGTGCAGGGGCTGCCCTTGTTTCATGTGCATGGCCTGGTGCTCGGCGTGCTCGGGCCGCTGCGGCTCGGCGGGACAGTGCACCATCTGGGTTCGTTCTCGGTGGGCGGGGTGGCCCGGGAATTGGGTGGTTCCGCGACGATGCTGTTCGGCGTGCCGACGATGTACCATCGGTTGGCTGCGGCCGCCGAGCAGGATCCCGACATCGCCGCAGCACTCGGGAGGGCGCGGTTACTCGTCTCGGGCTCGGCTGCGTTGCCCGTCTCCGACTACCAGCGAATCGTCGCGGCCACCGGTCAGCACGTGGTGCAGCGGTACGGGATGACCGAGTCGTTGATCACCTGCGCGGTACGGGTTGACGGGCAACGCTGGCCGGGTACCGTCGGGCCGCCGCTGGACGGGGTGGCGCTGCGGCTGGTGGACGAGCACGGTGGCATCGTGGAGGTAGCCGACCACGAGACCATCAGTGAGGTCGAGGTCGCCGGCCCGACGCTGTTCCTGGGCTATCTCAACCGGCCCGACGCCACCGCTGAGGCGATGCACGATGGTTGGTTTCGTACCGGCGATGTTGCCACTCGCGGTCCGGACGGTTCCTTGCGGCTGGTGGGGCGCCGTGCCACGGACCTGATCACAAGCGGCGGATACAAGATCGGTGCGGGGGAGATCGAAAACGTGCTCCTGGAGCATCCGGGGGTGGCCGAGGTGGCGATCACCGGGGAGCCGGATCCCGACCTGGGGGAGCGGGTGGTCGCCTGGGTGGTCGCTTCCCGCGATCCCCCTCCCACTGCGGGGGAGCTCGCCGAGCACGTCACGGGGCTGCTCGCGCCGCACAAGCGGCCCCGGGTAGTGCGCTACCTGCTCGCGCTACCCCGCAATGAGATGGGCAAGGTCTGCAAGAGCGAGCTACGCCCGTGAACAACCCGCAGTTGGTTCGGACCAGTCGGTAAACCGTCCGACGAGCGGTCTGCGAGCGTCAGGCGTGCTCAGCGTCGGGGCGGACTAGAGCGGGGTTCCAGGCCAGACCGGGGACGCCCCAGCCCTGGGCTTTGAGCATCTTCTTTGCCTCGCGGGCGTACCGGCCGACCAGCCGGTTGAGGTAGAGGGTCCCGTCGAGATGGTCGGTCTCGTGCTGCAGGCACCGGGCCAGCAAACCGGTGCCCTCGACGGTGACCGGTGCCCCATCGGCATCGACTCCGGTGACCCGCGCCCAGCTGGCCCGCCCGGTGGGGAAAGACTCACCGGGTACCGACAGGCAGCCCTCCCAGTCGTCGTCGGGGTCGGGCATGGTCTCGGGCCGCGCACTGGTCTCCAGCACCGGGTTGACCACCACGCCCCGGTGCCGCACGCCCAGCTCATTGTCCTGCCCACCTGCCCGCTCACTGGCACAGTCGTAGACGAACAGGCGTAGGTCCACGCCAATCTGGTTGGCGGCAAGCCCGACGCCCTGGGCCGCCGCCATCGTGTCGAACATGTCCTTAACCAGCGTGTGCAGCTCCCCGCCGAACTCCGTGACGAGCCTGGTCGGGGTGTGCAGCACCGGGTCGCCGACGATCCGGATCGGACATACAGCCATGACGAGGAACAGTAATCGTGCCTGTGTGCTCCGTGCGCCCTGGGGACGCGTCAGGGGACGCCGCCGGTCCGCCTCGGCCCACCGCTATGGTTCAATGCCAGTCAGAATCACACGACTGTGATTCTCCACCCGCGGGATCGTGAACCGAGGAGCGCAATGGACGCGGCACACGCGCTGCACCCGATCGACGACCAGCCGCAGGGCCTGAGCTGCACAGAACACGAGATGTTGGCCTTCGAGCGGCAGTGGTGGAAGTATGCCGGCGCCAAGGAGCAGGCCATCCGGGAGCTGTTCGACATGTCCGCCACTCGCTACTACCAGGCCTTGAACAGCTTGATCGACCGGCCAGCGGCTCTCGCCGCTGACCCGATGCTGGTCAAGCGACTGCGTCGGCTGAGGTCTGGCCGCCAGCGAGCACGGGCCGCTCGCCGGCTCAGCGTCGACTCACGGTAGCGCTATGGGCACCCCGAATGGAGCCGGAACCAGGAGACTCTTGCGAACCGCCGGGTTGGCGCTGTGCGCGCTAGCGACGCTCGCCGTCCTGATCGGGTCGGTGGTGGCCCTCAATCGTGCCGAGCGAACCACGGCCACTGGGCAACCTCCGGCCACTGGGCAACACTCGGTCACCCCGACGCACGCTCCTGCCAGCGCATCGGCGCACCCTTCGCTCATTCCCTACCCCCCGCCAGTGTCCTCGCTGCCCTCGCCGCCGTTGTTGCCCTCAAGTTCCGCGCAAGCGCCGGTAGTACCCCCGGCGGTCGCACCGGATGCCGTCGGCGGCGGGCCAGTAGTCGAGAAGGATCCCAGTGACAAGGGTCCCAGCCGCGGCGAGGTGCGGGTTTACAACAACAGCACCGTCCGCGGTTTGGCCGCGCGGGCCGCGCGTGATCTTACTGCCGCTGGTTGGACGGTGGTTGAGGTCGGCAACTACGCTCGCGGGACGATCCTGACGTCCACCGTCTATTACCAGGAGGGCACCGACCAGCAGGCCTCCGCGCAGGCCTTGGGCGCCCAGTTCGCGATGCGTGTCGAGCCTCGGTTTCCGGGTATCGTGAACTCCGGGCCGGGCCTGATCGTGATCGTGACGAAGGATTACGCGTCCCCCCAGTGACTTCAGTGTCCACGAGCACTGCGTCCACGAGCACTCGTTCCGAATACCGATTGGCTCCTCATGACCACACGAATTATCAACCCCACTGGGCGCGGTTTTCTCTTGCTCGACTCCCACCCCGCCGGATGCGCCCAGATTGTTGCGGACATGTGGTCCCAGGTCAGCGCCGTCGACACGCACCACCGACCGGTCGCTCTGATCATCGGTTCGAGCGCCGGATACGGACTGGCCGCAACGATTGTTGGGCTCGCCCGTTACGGCATCTGCGGGGTGGGTGTGTGTTACGAAAAATCGTGGTCCGCTCGACGGACAGCCACCGCTGGCTGGTACCGAACGATCGCAACCTCCCAGCTGGCGACTAAAGCCGGTACGCGAATGGAATTCGTCAATGCTGACTGTTTCGCCGACGCGACCAAGACGGAGGTGCTGAACCTCATTGCCCAGCAGTTCGGACCGGTTGACTACCTCATTTACAGCGTGGCGGCCCCTCGTCGCGCTGATCCGGTGAGTGGGACTACCTACCGATCGGTGATCAAGCCGATCGGGCAGGCATATCGTACCAAAACTCTGGTGTTTGATGACGACGGTACCCCGCTGCTGCGGGAAATTGAGGTTCCGGCCGCTGATGGTGACGACGTCGAGGAGACCGTCAAGGTCATGGGCGGAGAGGACTGGGCTCGGTGGATCGATGTCATGCGGGAGCGCCGCCTGATTCGCCCTGGCTTCCGGACAGTCGCCCTGTCCTATGTCGGCTCTGAGCTGACGTCGGCGATTTACCGGCGTGGCACTATTGGCGCCGCGAAAATACATCTGGAAGAGACCGCGACAACTCTGAACGTGAAACTTGCCGACGAGCACGGCGGGCGGGCGCTGATCTCGGTCAACGGTGCCGCCGTCACTCAGTCCGCTACCGCGATTCCCGGTATAGCCCTGTACCTCGGACTGTTGCGCGGTGTCATGGGAGAGGCCATGTATTCGCCCATCGGCCAGTTCACCGACCTGTGGGACCAACTCGCTGGCACCAAGCAGCTGGAGCTCGACGATCACGGCCAGATCCGTCTTGACCAGCGGGAGCTCGCCAGTGACGTCCAAGCGGACGTGACTGCCCGGTGGCAGGCGGCCACACCACACAACATCGCCGACCTCGCCGACATCGACTGGTTCCGCAACGAAGTGCGCCGCCTGTACGGTTTCGCCGTGCCTGGTGTCAATTATGATCAGCCAGTCGATCCCGACCTACCCTGGCCGACACAAGCCTGACGTCTCACACGGTCTCACGGATGCTTGTGCACCTTTCGCTCGGCGGGTTAGGGGTGCCGGCGGAGGCCGATCCAGCGGGGACGGCGATCTGGAGGTACCTGGCCGTTGGTCTCGCCGCCCCGGCGGCGGCGCACCGCCCCGGCGGCCCGAGCGGCGGCGCCGGCCACTCGCCGTCGCAGTGGCGGGCGCAGCCCGAGGTGGCGCATGCTGCGTGCGGTGCGACGGATCGCCCGGCGCTGGCGCGGCGGGACCGCCCACGCCGTGGGGTGCTGGGTGAGCCACCGGTAGCGGTAGCTCGCGTAGGGGACATGGACCAGGTACAGCAGCATCGCCACGCCCAGCGACGCGAACGGAAAAGTGATCACTACAGCGGTCAGCCCGGCGATCAGCACGAGCAGCGGTGCCACCGCCCGGGCCGGCGCCCGCACCGTCTTCATCGACAGGGTGGGTAACCGGCTCACCATCCCCAGGGCCACCGTGATCGTCCATGCCGCCACGGTCGCCGACGAGGACCACCAGCCCGCGCCGAACTGGAGGAACACGGTAAGCGGGAGCAACGCCAGCAGAGCGCCTGCCGGAGAGGGGATCCCGACGAAGAACTCCTTGGCGAACGGGAGTGCCTCGGTGTCCTCCAGCAGGGTGTTGAACCGGGCCAACCGCAACACCGCGCAGACCGTGAACACCAGCGCCACCGGCCATCCCACCGGGGTGCCATGCAGCGCCCAGATGAACAGCACGACCGCTGGCGCTACGCCGAAGGACACGCAGTCGGCCAGCGAGTCCAGTTCGGCGCCGATCCGGGAGGTGGCGTCGAGCAACCGGGCCAGCCGGCCATCCAGCGCGTCCAGCAACGCCGCCACCACGATCGCGGCGAGCGCGTCAGTGTAGTTCCCGTCCAGGGCGAATTTCAGCGCGGACAGGCCCGAGCACAGTGCCAGCACGGTGATGACATTGGGCAACAGGCGAACCCCGGCGGCAGCGTTGTTGGGCACGGATCAGCACTTCCCGAGCGGGGCGAGCCGGGCCAGCGCGGTCTCCCCGCCCACGGTGTGCTGCCCGGCGTGGACCAACAGTTCACTGCCCGGGGGGAGATAGAGATCCACTCGGGACCCGAAGCGGATCAGGCCATAGGTGGCTCCGGCCCGCACCGTGTCACCGGGCCGCACCGAGCAGACAATCCGGCGGGCCACCAGCCCGGCGATCTGTACGACGACGAGGTCGTGCCCGGTGCTCGAGCGCAGCAGCACGCTGGCGCGCTCGTTGTCTTCGCTGGCTTTATCCAGGTCGGCCGTGAGGAACTTGCCTGGGCGGTAGGCGACGTGGCGGATCTCGCCGTTCATCGGGATGCGCTGCACGTGCACATCAAACACGGATAAGAACACGCTGACCCGAGGGCGCGGCTGTCCGTCCAGCCCCAGCTCAGCGGGCGCCAGGGCGGGCGTCACGCTGCACACCGTGCCGTCTGCGGGCGCGAGGACGAGCTCTGGGTCCGGCGGCGGCACCCGGTGCGGTTCCCGGAAGAACGCGGCGCAGCAGGCGGTGGCGATGGCACTCAGTGTGCTTGCGGTGGGGGACAACCCGCGCAGCAGCAGCGTCGTGACCGCTCCGGTGGCCACGAACGGCCTGCCTGCCGGGTGCATCGGCGGCAGCGTCTCACGGGCGAGGTCCATCAGGTGCCGCAGCGTCCCAGGAAGCACGCTCCACCGTACGCCCGTAGGTCGGGCGGGACGTGGGTCGGGCGGGCACGCGGCATCGGGGATCCCCGTCCCCCGACGAGGGATCCCCGATACCCGTTAACCGCTCGTCCGCTCCCCAGCTTCCCGAACGGTTATCTCCCAGCGCGCTCCTGCGCCCCCCGACGACGCAGGAACCCCACGCCATTCTGTTAGGATGCGACAGCCCGCTGAGCCCCTTGTTCACCCTCAGTGTGCTGGGACTTACCCGTGATCACAAGGGCTTTACGGGTATTGTGGATTTCTCATACCTTCCTGCTCAGGCGCCACTGGTCCGCCAAACCGTGACCTGCTCGCCCCGCTCGAGGGCAGTGGTGGTTTCGGAAATGTCAATGAGGCAGTTCGACCTGGCCAGTGCTGCGAGCAGGTGTGAGCCGGGGCCACCAACCGGGGCCACGGTGCCTGCGGCGGAATCGAAGGCGCCGCGCCGAAACTGCCGCTTGCCTGCCGGTGACTCCAGAGCCTGGGCCAGCCGGGCGATGGCCCGAGGCCGGTGCACCGGCAGGCGCATCGCGGCCCGCAGCGCGGGCCGGACGAACACCTCAAAGGACACTGAGGCACTCACCGGGTTGCCGGGCATTGCCGCCACCGGCACCCCACGGTAGCGGCCGACGCCCTGCGGAGCGCCGGGCTGCATGGCCACCGTGCCGAAATCCACGCCGTGCCCGGCCATGGCCATCTTGATCACCTCATAAGCCCCCGCACTGACCCCACCGGAGGTCACCAGCAGATCTATCCCGCTCAAGCGGGGGGCCAGCGCGGCCTCCAACGCGGCAACATCGTCGGGCACGAAGTGCATCAACTGGGCTTCGCCGCCGGCCTCCCGAACTGCGGCGGCGAGCATCGTGCCGTTCGACTCGTAGATCTGCCCGTGCTTCAAAGGAGTGCCTGGCACGACCAGTTCAGAACCGGTGGACAGCACCAGCACCCGCACCGGGCGGTGCACCGGCAGCGTGGCGTAGCCGACCGCCGCCGCCACGCCGAGCTGCGCCGAGCCCAGCACCGCACCCGCTGGCAGCACTTCCGCGCCAGCCGGCACGTCGCTCCCGGCCAGGCGCACGCTGTCGCCCGGTGAGCGGGGAGCGTGGATCTGCACGTGGTAACGCCCGCCGTCGGTGAGCTCCACCGGCACCACCGCGTCCGCGCCGGGCGGAATCGGTGCACCGGTCATGATCCGGTGCACGGTGCGGGGCCACAATGCTGGCGAGTCGGTGCGCCCGGCCGGGATGTCCTCGGTGACGGGCAGCGCTACCGGCGCGCTGGCGGTGGCGTCCGCGATGTCCACCGAGCGCACCGCGTAGCCGTCCATTGCGGAGTTGTCGAAAGGCGGTAGCGGCACCGTCGCGGTGATCGGCTCGGCCAGGGCGAGGCCGGCGCACTCCATCAGGGCCAGCCGGAGCACTGGAGTAGCGACCAGCAGGGCGGCCACTGCTTGGCCGTGCTCGTCGACGGATCGGGGTTTCCGCGCGGTGGACACCCCCGCATCCTTCCCCGGTGCTGGCAAGCCGACCCAGCCGAGGTCACGGCCGGTTGGTGGGCGTGGCAGCTTGCACTCTCAGGGTGCGAGTGCTAAACACAAGTTGGCACTCGAAGCCGTCGAGTGCCAGCGCAACACAACTGAGGTCGGGACGGTGAGTCCGGTAAGCGCTGGACGTCCGTCGCGGGCACCGAGCCTGGCCGAGCACTGTGTCCTTGCCGCGGATACCCCGCGGCGCCCATGACCGGAGGACTACACCGCAATGGCCAAAATGATCGCGTTCTCCGAGGAAGCCCGCCGCGGTCTCGAGCGCGGGATGAATCAGCTCGCCGACGCCGTCAGAGTGACGCTCGGCCCTAAGGGCCGCAACGTCGTCCTAGAGAAGAAATGGGGTGCCCCCACCATCACCAACGATGGTGTGAGCATCGCCAAGGAGATCGAGCTCGAGGACCCGTGGGAGAAGATCGGGGCTGAGCTCGTCAAGGAAGTTGCCAAGAAGACCGATGACGTCGCCGGTGATGGCACCACCACCGCGACCGTGCTGGCCCAGGCGCTGGTGCGCGAGGGACTGCGCAACGTCGCGGCCGGCGCCAACCCGTTGGCGCTCAAGCGGGGCATCGAGAAGGCCGTTGAAGCCGTCTCGGCGCAGCTGCTGAACTCGGCCAAAGAGGTCGAGACCAAGGCGCAGATCGCGGCCACCGCCGGGATCTCCGCCGCTGACCCCTCGATCGGCGAGCTCATCGCCGAGGCGATGGACAAGGTCGGCAAGGAAGGTGTCATCACCGTCGAGGAGAGCCAGACCTTCGGCCTCGAGCTTGAGCTCACCGAGGGCATGCGCTTCGACAAGGGCTACATCTCGCCCTACTTCGTCACCGACCCGGAGCGGATGGAGACCGTCCTCGACGATCCGTACATCCTGCTGGCCGCGACGAAGGTCTCGGCAGTCAAGGACCTGCTCCCGATCCTGGAGAAGGTCATGCAGTCCAGCAAGCCGCTGGTGATCATCTCTGAGGATGTCGAGGGTGAGGCGCTGGCCACCCTGGTCGTCAACAAGATCCGCGGCATCTTCAAGTCGGTCGCGGTCAAGGCGCCCGGCTTCGGTGATCGCCGCAAGGCGATGCTGGCTGACATGGCCATCCTCACCGGGGGTGAGGTGATCAGCGAGGAGGTCGGACTCAAGCTGGAGAACACCGACCTGTCGCTGCTGGGTCGCGCCCGCAAGGTCGTCATCACCAAGGACGAGACCACCATCGTCGAGGGTGCTGGTGACCCCGAGCAGATCCAGGGCCGGGTCAACCAGATCCGTATCGAGATCGACAACTCGGACTCCGACTACGACCGCGAGAAGCTGCAGGAGCGGCTGGCCAAGCTGGCCGGTGGCGTTGCGGTGATCAAGGCCGGAGCGGCGACCGAGGTCGAGCTCAAGGAGCGCAAGCACCGCATCGAGGACGCGGTGCGCAACGCCAAGGCTGCCGTCGAGGAGGGCATTGTCGCCGGCGGCGGCGTCTCGCTGATCCAGGCGGGTGCGCTGGCGTTCGAGAAGCTCGAGTTGAGTGGCGACGAGGCAACCGGTGCCAACATCGTCAGGGTTGCCCTGGAGGCTCCGTTGAAGCAGATCGCTATCAACGCTGGTCTCGAGGGTGGCGTGGTGGCCGAGAAGGTGCGTGGCCTGCCTGCCGGGCACGGCCTGAACGCGGCCACCGGCGAGTACGAGGACCTGATCAAAGCCGGCATCATCGACCCGGCCAAAGTCACCCGCTCGGCGCTGCAGAACGCGGCGTCGATCGCGGCTCTGTTCCTCACCACTGAAGCCGTGATCGTTGACAAGCCGGAGAAGGACAAGGCCCCCGCTGGTGGCGGCGGTATGCCCGACGGCGGCGGCATGGACTTCTGATCCACTTGCGTTCGATTCACTGATGCTGCACCGGGGGCCGGTCCCATCTCCAGGGACCGGCCCCCAGCGGCTACTCCAGTGCCAACAGGGACCGGGCTCCTGATGATCATTGGGTCCCTGCTTGTGGTGGGCGAGTGGCGGCTGCTAGAACGCGAAGGTCGAGTGTGACCGCAATCGGCTGGGTCAGGACGAGCAGCTTGCCCGGGTCGGCGCGCGCCACCGTGATGTAATGCTCATGCTCGAGCCGGTAGGCCACTGCTGAGAGATCGGCGGCACCCAGTTCAATCCGCAGGTAGTGCGGGATGCCAGCCTGGGCATAGAGCTGCGGCTTGATCGCCCGATCGGCCACTGCGTTGCCGGAACTGGTGATCTCCACGATCAGGACCACGTCGGTGGCTTCGCACACCGTGAGGTCAAGCCCAGGAGTACTGACCACCGCGAGATCCGGGATCAAGATTTTGCCGGCGCCCACCCGGACATTGACCGCCCCCAGCACCTCACACCCCACCGGGACTACCGCATCAAGGGCGGCCCAGAGCCGCAACGACAGCCGCTGGTGGCGGACTGACGCGCTCGGGCTCACCAGCAGAGCTCCATCCAGCAGCTCGACCCGCCGGTCCACCGGCAGGGCAAGGAACTCCTCCTCGGTCCATGGACCGATGTGCTCGAACACCTCGGGAACGGGCGCGGCCATGACATCACCTCCACGGCATCTTTCTCGGGGTTCTTGAGGGACATGGTCGCATCATGTCGTTCCACTCTGACAGTTTTCGGTGTTCTTTCGCGGTGGGTTTACCAGTGGTCATACGATGCGTTGACCACTGGTAAATCTGACCAGGCGAAGCGAAACTCAGCAGGTGGTGATCTACGATCTGGTACCGGGAGGTGCCACCATGCCACATCGCGAGCCGACGATGCGCAGCCGAGAGTTGGGCGATGGCCTGCGCCACGCCATGGACGTCGCTGGCCTCAACGGCCTGCAGGCCGCCAAGCTGCTCAGCGTGTCGCCGAGTCTCGTCTCGCTGCTGCTGGCGGGCAAACGTGCGGCCAGGGAGACGGACATTGCCGTGTTCCTCGGAGCCTGCCGGGTCGAGGGCCCGGAGCGCGAGCGGCTGCTGGAGTTGTGCCGGAACCAGGACACCCCGGGCTGGTTGCAGCAGCACGGCTCCCGGCTGCCCAAGCAGCTCACCACATTGATCAATTACGAGAACAGGGCGGTCGCGATCGGTGACTTTCAACCGATCATGGTTCCTGGTCTGCTGCAGACCTCCGAGTACGCCCGCGCGCTGATCCAGGAGACCGGAAACGCCCCACCGGACGAGATTGACGACCGGGTGGCCGCCCGGCTGTCCCGGCAGAGCCTGTTCACCCGGGAGCGCCCGGCCCGGTTCACCTTCTACCTGCACGAGCTCGCGCTGCGGCTGCCAGTCGGCGGGCCGGCTGTGATGGCCGGGCAACTGGAGCACCTGCTGCGGATGTCCCGGCGCTCCTACCTGACGCTGCGGGTGGTGCCCGCCGCGCGCGGGGGGCACGCCGGCATCGCCGGGCCGTTCATGCTGATGGAGTTCGCCCAGTTCAAGCCGGTGGCCTACCTGGAGAGCGAGACCTCCTGCCTGTTCCTGGAGGAGCCCGAGGAGATCGCCGCCTACCAGCGCATCCTGGGGACGCTGGCGCGGACTGCGCTGAGCGAGCGACAATCCACGGAGCTGATTGCCGCCCTGGCAACCAGGCTCTCTGCGGATCGAGAGGACCATGATGAGCGCGCCTGAGCGGGACAGCATCGTCTGGCACACGAGCAGCTACAGCTCGACCCACGGTGCCTGCGTCGAGGTCGGCTGGCGCACCAGCAGCTACAGCACGGACGAGGGTTCTTGCGTCGAGGTCGCGCCCGCGCCGGAGGGCATCCTGGTGCGCGACTCCAAAAACCCCGCCGGCCCCGCCCTGGCCCTGCCCACCCCCGCCTGGCAAGCCTTCCTCACCACGCTGGCCCCCTGAGTGACCCATCATGATCACTGTTTGGGTGCCGTAAGC
>JBATXM010000142.1:0-33481 GCA_049673305.1 Pseudonocardiaceae bacterium
GGGACCGGAACGTCGGGCTGGAAAATGGCTTTGAACACGCTGGTCGTTCTCTTCCCAGGACGGCTTCCTCTGTGATAAGGTAATGCCATCAGTCATCCGTGGCTTACACGGAAAAAATGACAGGCTCTGTCGAGAATGCGGCGGGTCACCACCACGGCGGTCTCGGCGAGTGCCGTCGTCTGATACGGGATTGCCTCCTGGATCTTGCGCAATATCGTCGGCGTCACCGGCTCAATCGACAGCACCCGGACGAGCACCCTGCCCAAGGCGCCGCCGGTCACTTTCGCCACCTCCAGCGCCAGAAAAACCAGCCGTTCAAGGTTGGCACGCAACGCCTGCTCCAGCAGCGCCTGACCGACTGACTGACTGATGGGCGGCGCTTCTACTGAGCATCGTTAGCATCTGGCGCGCCTGTTTGCTGCGCAGCTCGGGTAGATCGGGCAGGTCAGTCATGATCAACTCTGGGCATTCCTTGAGTTGCTCGATGACATGCGTCTCAGCGACCAGCTCTGGCTGTAGCGGACCCCAGTAGCTAGAGCCGCTGGGATAGAGTTGCGCTAGCCACCGCGCCACCGCCAGGCGACGATTCTCATCGTCGCGCAGGGTCCGGTACCCGGCGCAGGATCTCGGCGCCGTCGCGCTCGTTCACCGCACCGAACAGGCACGCCACTGCCACGGCCCGCCTGAGTACCACCGGGCCCAGGTCTAATGTCGCTTGTTCCGCGCTGTGTACCCAGAACCGCCTCTCATGCCCGAGTAGATCCTTCAACACGTCGAGGTCAGCCACCGGCGCTCCGGTCGGCGCTGGGTGATCCTGGGACCGAAGCACGGCGAGCAGAGCTGCCGCATGCAGCACTAGAAGGGGCACCTCGCCCGGCACGGTGATCTCGACCTTCGGAGCCGGAACACCGAGCGCCGCGGCGAAGTGCGGCACTGCCGCGTGAACCAACTCAGCCGGGCTACCCGCCGAATCCACCCGGGCCGACAACTCCAGTGGGGGATATGCCTCGACCAGCTCACGCACGGCCGGCACATCGGAGCCCAACTGCCACCACCAATCACCGGCGCTACGGGCGATCAGTAGTACTCGAACGTGCGCAGGGTGGCGGGCAACTGAGCGCAGCAGCTCAGCTAGGTCCGTCCGGGTCTCGGCGTAGTTCACTATCAGCAAGATCGACGAGTGCCTGGTGGCGGCCCGCAGAGTAGTGAGTGCATCGGCCTCCCGGCCGGCCGCCACCACCGTGACCGACCAGCCGACCGACGCCAGATGGTCGCCCAGCTCCAAGGCCAGCCGGGTCTTGCCCACTCCGCCAGCGCCCACTACCAGCCGCACTGGCGACTTGACGTCTCGACACCATTCGCGCAACTCGCGGTACTCGTCGTCCCGCCCGGCGAACGGCACGATGCGCTGATCGGCGCGCAGCAATCCCGCTGGATTCGGCGGATACGGTGACTCGGCCGCTCCTTCGGCCTTTTCCCGATCTTTTGTCCACTCGCGCACCCGCTCCACGCACAAGGGAGCCAACAATCCCACGACTGCCGAGCCGACCTCCACCAGCGCCTTCTGCGACTGTGCCCAGTCATCGACCCCCCAGGTCATCAGCCCTACCGACATTGCCGCGAACACGACCGCGAACAGCACCGACCAGCCCGACCTTGTGCTCACCACACCATCATCTCAATGGGAGGTCAGGTGCCCGCGCGGGTCCGGACGCCCTTGGGGTCATGCAGCGGCTCGGCGTTGACCACCCCGTCGATCCGGCGGCCGGCGGTCTCCACTGCCACCCGGGTACTCACCCGCACCGGCTCACCGCCCACGACGATCGTGCGCGGGTCATCCAAGGTCAGGCAGCGCAGCCGGCGAGTTACACCCCGCTCCCGGGCGGCGAGCAGCGCGTCGCGGCCGAGAAATCCGCCAGGCTTGTCCACCCCGCCTGTTCCAGGATGTCCGGCGAACCGACTGACCGCCTACACCGAACAGGCGCGGCACCTGGAGTGGGACGTTGAGGCCTCGCTGCTGCCGAGTACCTATGTCGAGGTCATCGTTCGATCGGGCGGTGTCCCGGTGCCGCTCCCGCCCGTGAACGGCGCGGCGGCCGCGCTGGTCGGTGCGCTGGACCGTGACCTGCCGATGCTCGCGGTGTGCCGTGGCGCGCAGTTGCTCAACGTCGCGCTCGCCGGTTCGTTGACCCAGCACCTGCCCGACGTGCTCGGCCACCACCATCAGGCACTGGGTCAGGTGGCGGAGGATCTTGACGTCGTCGGGTGGGCACGGGACGGCACGGTCGAGGCGGTCGAGCTGCCGGGACGCACGTTCGTGGTCGGCGTGCAGTGGTACTCCGAAGAGGACCCTGCTGACGATCGGTTGTTCGCCGCGCTGGTCGCGGCGTGTGCGAGGGCACAACAACGTTGGTGACGTCGAGTTCACGGACAGCGCCGACCACGCATACCATTACCATTACCATTACCATTACCATTACCATTACCATTACCATTACCATTACCATTACCATTACCATTACCATTACCATTACCATTACCAGTGACAACACCTCAGTCCGCACCGTGTCCGCGACCAGGTCATCGGCGCGTCGAGGGGTTAAGAAGGAGTGGGCTGGGGTTGTCCGGAGGGCCGGTATTCAGATTGTCCTCGTCGGAGCATGGCGGCCAGGGCATAAGGGCATGGGCCTAGTACTGCGATCAACAAGAAAATCCAAGAATACAGCGCGGCTAGTTCGCCATGGTTTTGCAGGGGGAGTAGGCCTTGTGGTTGGTGCACGGTGAAGTAGGCGAACGCCATCGCACCTGAGCACAGCAACGCGGCGGGTTTTGTCAACAGTCCGAGGCAGACGAGCCCACCACAGATCAGTTCGATCGCACCTGCCCACCAGATTGGCCACGATCCTATCGGTGCGGTGGCTCCGTGTCCGTCGACACCGCCGAACGCACCGAAGAGGATGGGAGCGCCATGACAGGCGAACAGGAACGACACGACGATCCGCACTGCGGACAGTACTGCTTTGCTCGACTTCTCCAGCGCGGTGCGGATCCGGATGCGCGTAAATCGGTGGTCAGTTCCCCCTGCGGTGCTTGATATGTTAGTCATCATGCTGCCTTTGTGAGAAATTTCTTAGGTGATCGCGATGACATCCGGAGCTGTCCCGGCTCGTAGGCTGCAAGTGATGTTGGCTACGTGGGCGGGTAGTGCCGCCAATTCCCATGAAGGTGTGGCATGTTTTGTGATGGCGTGAGCGGCGTGTTGAGGAGGAAGCCGCGTCCGGTCCCCTCCTCAACACTTGATATTCCTTTTCTCAGCCCAGGGCTGTGGCCCGAGGGCGGTTGTTGGATGACGTCACGTGATCTCGTCCATCACTTGCCGTTTCCACCCTTGCCGCCAGCGCCACCCGCTCCGCCGGTGCCACCAGCTCCGCCGGGGCCGGGGGTGCCGCCAGAGCCACCTGCACCGCCAGGCAGACCGGCCGTACCTTGGCCGCCGTGGACGCTGCTGCCGCCGGCGCCACCCGCTCCGCCGGTGCCGCCGGTGCCGCCTTGACCGCCGTGGCCGCTGGTGCCGATGCCGCCGGTGCCGCCGGTGCCGCCGGTGCCGTTGATGCTGCCGCCGCCGGCGCCGCCGATAGCGCCGTTGCCGCCGTTGCCGCCCTGGCCACCGATGGTGCCGTTACCACCAGTACCGCCGATGCCGCCGTTGCCCCCGTTACCGCCGATGCCTCCATTGCCGCTGACGCTGCTACCGCCGGCGCCACCAGCGCCGCCGCTGCCAGCGTTGCCGCCCTGACCGCCGGTACCTAGGCTGTTGCCGCCGTTGCCGCCGTTAGCGCCGGTACCGCCGTTGCCTCCCGCGCCTCCGGTACCGCTGGTAGCGCTGTTGCCGCCAGCTCCGCCCCTGGACCCGTTGCCGCCGGTGCCACCGTTGCCGCCGGTGACGGTGCCGGTGCCTCCGTTGCCGCCGGTGCCGCCACGGGCGCCGTTGCCTCCGGTGCCTCCGTTGCCGTTGACGCTGCTACCGCCAGCTCCACCGGCGTCAGCCCTGCTGCCGTTGCCTCCGTTGCCGCCGGTGATGTTGCCGGTGCCTCCGTTGCCGCCGGTGGCGCCGTTGCCGCCGTTGCCTCCGGTGCCCCCGGTGCCGTTGACGCTGCTACCGCCGGCGCCACCGTCCTCACCCTGACCGGCGTTGCCGCCGTTGCCGCCCTGGACGCCGCCAGCGCCGCCAGCGGCACCGGCGCCGCCGTTGCCGCCGTTAGCACCGGCGCCGCCGTTACCGCTGATGCTGTTGCCACCGACGCCACCCCTGGTGGCCCTGCCGCCGTTGCCGCCGTTGCCGCCCTGGACGCCACCGGCGCCGCCAGCGGCACCGGCACCGCCATTGCCACCGACACCACCGGGGTCGCCGTTGGCAGTGGTCTGGTCGCCACCGGCACCACCGGGGTCCTCGGCGCTGCCACCACTGGGCGTGGTAGCGAAGCCACCGTCGGTGCCGTTGCCGCCAGTAACGGCGCCGGGGGCGCCGGGGACGCCAGGGGCACCGGGGACGCCGGGTGCGCCAGGAGCGGCGAAGGCGGTACCCCCGGCCAGCACTAAACCGGTCGCGAGAACAGCGGAGGAGGCGAAAATGCCGAGCCGCCGCCGCATAATGTTGCGATCCATGAAAACCTCCGTAGTCATCACTTAACGTGACCTGACTTGTCACAGTCAGCTGCAGGCCCAAGTCCCATCACCGATCACGACGCGCCCCGGTAGGATTTCTCTATCGGGTGACACTCGATCGAGTGAAAAAAGTCTGCACGATACCCATCGCGACCTGGAGGAAGATGTAACAAAAAGTAGGTAAAGCTACCCTAAGAGAGCAGTATGTTCCCAATAGTGTTATGGTTCGTGTACCGTCCGTATAGTCTCGCCCGTTCATGATTGTCTGGTCGAGGCCTTGTCCGACCCGTAGGCGGGCGAGCGCACATCACACACCACGCCGTGGTATCTCTGCTACAGACGGTTGTGCAGCGCCTCGGCGGCGGCGAGGAGGTCGTTAGCCCAGCGGATGCCTGGTCGTCGGCCGATTCGCTCCACCGGGCCAGACACTGACACCGCAGCAACCACGGTGCCGGTCGGGTCGCGCACCGGGGCGGAGACACTGGCTACCCCGGACTCGCGTTCGGCCACGCTCTGCGCCCAGCCCCGCTTGCGGACCTCCATGAGGGTCCGCTCGTTGAAGATGGCTTCGTCGAGCACGGCGCGCTGAGTGGTGGGATCAGCCCACGCGGCCAAGATCTTCGCGCCCGATCCGGCCGTCATCGGTAGCCGGGCTCCTACCGGGACGGTGTCGCGCAGGCCACTGTGCGGCTCGGCGGTCGCCACGCAGACCCGGACCATCCCGTCCCGACGGTAGAGCTGGACGCTCTCGCCAGTGACATCACGCAGTCGGGGCAGCACCATCGCGGCGGCGTCGAGCAATGGGTCAAGCGCGCCTTCGCCCAGTTCGCGCAGCGCAGGCCCGGGACGCCACCGCCCGTCACCGCCGCGGCTGAGCAGCCGGTGCGCTTCCAATCCGACCGCCAGCCGGTGAGCGGTGGCTCGAGGCAGTCCCGTACGGGCACACAGCTCGGCCAGCCCGCAGGGGTTTGCCGCGACCGTGCGTAGTACTGCGACAGCTTTGTCCAGCACGCCAATGCCGCTATGCTGTTCCACAGAACGATATTAACTTCCCACTATGTGAGATATGCAGCATGGGGGAGTACCAGCAATAGAGAGAGTACCGCTGATGGGACGCACGCTCGCGGCGAAGGTCTGGGACGCACACGTGGTTCAACGGGGCGACAAGGGCTCGGCGCCTGATTTGCTCTACATCGACCTGCACCTGGTGCACGAGGTCACCAGCCCGCAGGCATTCGAGGGTCTGCGGCTGGCCGCTCGGCCAGTCCGCCGGCCGGATCTGACGATCGCTACCGAGGATCACAACGTCCCCACCACGGACATCGAGCTGCCGATCGCCGATGAGGTGTCCCGTATTCAAGTGGAGACACTGCGCCGAAACTGCGCGGAGTTCGGTGTGCGGCTGCACTCGATGGGCGACGCGGAGCAGGGCATCGTGCACGTCGTGGGACCTCAGCTGGGCCTCACTCAACCGGGGATGACGGTGGTCTGTGGTGACTCGCACACCTCCACCCATGGTGCCTTCGGCGCGCTGGCGTTTGGCATCGGCACCTCGGAGGTGGAGCACGTCCTGGCCACCCAGACCTTGCCGCTGCGCCCGTTCAAGACCATGGCGGTGCGCGTGCACAGCCGCGACGGGACCCTGCCCAGCGGTGTCACCAGCAAGGACGTCATCCTGGCGGTGATCGCCCGGATCGGCACCGGTGGCGGCCAGGGGTATGTGCTGGAATATCGAGGAAACGTGATCGAGCGGCTGTCCATGGAAGCCCGCATGACGATCTGCAACATGTCGATCGAGGCGGGAGCCCGGGCTGGGATGATCGAGCCGGACGCCACTACCTTCGCCTACCTGGCCGGCCGGCCACATGCGCCCACGGGTTCGCGGTGGGACGCGGCGATGCGGTACTGGAGCGGCCTGCGCACCGATGACGATGCCACCTTCGACTCGGAGGTGACCATCGACGCCGACACCTTGACGCCATTCGTGACCTGGGGCACCAACCCTGGCCAGGGCCTGCCGCTGTCGGGGCGAGTGCCCGATCCCGAGCAGATCACCGATGACGGCGAGCGGCTCGCGGTGCGCCGGGCACTGTCCTACATGGACCTGCAACCCGGCACGCCGCTGCGCGAAATCGCGGTGGACACGGTATTCCTCGGGTCCTGCACCAATGGGCGGATCGAGGACCTGCGGGCGGCCGCGGCGGTGCTAGCTGGCCGTCGGGTGCGCGAGGGGGTGCGGATGCTCGTCGTTCCCGGTTCGATGCGGGTGCGCGCTCAGGCCGAGGACGAGGGCCTGCACGAGGTGTTCACCGCGGCCGGTGCCCAATGGCGCTCGGCGGGTTGCTCGATGTGCCTGGGAATGAACCCTGATCAGCTCGCCGCAGGCGAGCGTTGCGCGTCGACGTCCAACCGCAACTTCGAGGGCCGCCAAGGCAAAGGCGGCCGCACCCACCTGGTTTCCCCGCTGGTCGCGGCCGCCACCGCGATCCGAGGCACCCTCTCGTCCCCGTCCGACCTGAATTGAGCCCTCATGGAAGCGTTCACCCATCACACCGGCGTTGGCGTTCCGCTGCGTTGCTCTGATGTGGACACTGATCAGATCATCCCTGCGGTGTACCTCAAACGGGTCAGCCGCACCGGCTTCGAGGATGGACTGTTTGCGGCTTGGCGCGCCCACGAGGACTTCGTGCTCAACCACGATGCCTACCGCAACGGCAGCGTGTTGGTCGCCGGGCCGGACTTCGGCACCGGGTCCTCGCGGGAACACGCGGTCTGGGCATTGCTGGACTACGGGTTCCGGGTGGTGATCTCGCCTCGATTCGGCGACATCTTCCGGGGCAACGCCGGCAAGCAAGGCTTGCTCGCGGCCCAGTGCGAGCACGCTGATGTCGAATTGCTCTGGAAGCTGCTGGAGACCGAGCCGGGAACTGAGGTCACCGTCGATCTCTCCGAGCAGACCGTGCAGGCCAAGGACCTCACGGTGGGCTTCGCGATCGACGGCTACACCCGCTGGCGCCTGCTGGAGGGATTGGACGACATCGCGCTGAGCCTGCGCCACGCCCGGCAGATCGACGCCTTCGAGGCCCAGCGCCCGTCCTGGCTGCCGACCACAGTCGCCAGCGGGCCGGCCGGGAAATAGCCCGGCGGGAGACAGCCCTCAGCTCAGCGCATCGTCGTAGTAGTCGGCCGCTAGGAGAACCGGCGGTGCGAGTGACCCGCTGGCGAAAAACAGCCCCCAGTAGCTGCCCTTGCGGTTGGGCAACTCGCGCGGCATGAGCCCAGCGGAGTCGGTCAGGGTGCCGACCAGGTCGGGAATCACCCCGCCCTGGCTGCACACCACGGCCGGCCCCCCCGGCTCGGCCGCGATCTCGATCAGCCGTGCTCGGCCAGCGGCCGGATCGGCCAGGTACCCGTCCTCTCCTAACAGCGGTTCCGTGAGGATCGGCACCCCGAGGTCCGCGGCGAGATCCTCGACGCTTTGGCGGCAGCGCAGCGGTGGGGCGCAGTACACCCGCCGCGCGCCAAACAGGGGCAGCAGCGCGCGCAGGACCTCAGCCTGCCGATGGCCCTCGGCGGTCAGCGGGCGCAGGTCATCATCGTCCTGCCAGGTCTCGCGCTCGCCCGCCTCGGCGTGGCGGAGAAGCAACACGGTGGCGGTGACGGCGCTCGCGCCGTCGAGCCCGGCCAGCAGTGTCCGGTCCCGCTGGTAGCTGAGCAGGTCCATCGCCTTCGCCAGCGGCAACCAGCGCAGCTCATCCACCTCACCGCTGGGATGGAAGCTGCCGCCGGTGGGCCGCGCCGCCCAGTAGTGCGCCACCTTCTCACCCTCGGTCACCCAATAACGGCTACTCCCCAATCTCATGCCGAGCGTGATGGTGTGGCCGGTCTCCTCAGCCACCTCGCGCACCGCGGTGGCCGGCAGCGTCTCCCCGGCGTGCGGCTTGCCCTTGGGCAGCGACCAGTCGTCCAAGCTGGGCCGGTGCACCACTGCCACCTCCAGCTCGCCTGATGGCGCGGGCCGCCACACGGCGGCGCCGGCGGCGATCAGAGCAGCCACTGATCAGTCACCCCCACGGTGTCGAAGGATCTCCTGCACCTGATGATCACGGACGGTGGACCCAGCGCTGGGCGACGGGCTCCATGAGCCGTCCGCTGCCAAGACCCAGCATCGCGTTGCCGGGTCCAAGGCGGAGGTGAGCATAGCGTCCAGCTCGTCGGTGATGGCTGGGTCGGCCACCAGCGCCAGCACCTCCACCCGGCGATCCAGGTTGCGGTGCATCATGTCCGCGCTGCCGATCCAGTGCTCACCCGCCCCGGCGAAGTGAAAGACCCGGGAGTGCTCCAGGAAGCGACCCAGGATCGAGCGCACCTGGATGTTCTCGGACAGTCCTGGGCGTCCAGGGATGAGCGCGCAGATGCCCCGGACCACAAGCTCGACCCGGACACTCGCCAGCGCCGCCCGGTACAGCGCATCGATCACCTGCTCGTCGACCAGTGAGTTGACCTTGATCCGGATCCCCGCCGGGCGACCCGCCCGGACGTGGGCGATCTCACCCTCGATCCGCTCCATGATGCCCCGCCGGATTCCGTAGGGCGCCACCAACAGGCTGCGGTAGGACGTCGGCCGTGCGTAGCCGGTCAGCGAGTTGAACAGGTCGGTGAGGTCAGCGCCGATCACGGGCTGCGCGGTGAACAACCCGATGTCCTCGTAGAGCCGGGCGGTCTTGGGGTTGTAGTTGCCGGTGCCAATGTGGCAGTACCTGCGGATCATCGAGCCCTCCTGGCGCACCACCAGCGAGGTCTTGCAGTGCGTCTTGAGCCCCATCAGCCCGTAGACCACGTGCACCCCGGCGCGTTCCAGTGCTCTGGCCCACCTGATGTTGGCCTGCTCGTCGAATCGCGCCTTGAGCTCCACCAGCGCGACGACCTGCTTGCCGGCCTCGGCGGCGTCGATCAGCGCGTCAACGATAGGGGAGTCACCGGAGGTCCGGTAGAGCGTCTGCTTGATCGCCAGTACCTGCGGATCCCTGGCGGCCTGTTCGATGAAACGCTGCACGCTGGTGGAGAACGAGTCATAGGGGTGGTGCACCAGCACGTCACCGTCGCGCAGGGTGGCGAACACGTCCTTGGGGCTCTCGCCTTTACCGAAGGCCGGGTGCGTCGCGGGGACGAGCGGCTCATCCTTCAGCTCCGGGGCGTGCAGCGCGTGGAGCTGCCACAGGCAGGACAGATCCAGCAGGCCGGGTACCTCAACCACGTCGTGTGGATCGACGTCGAGCTCGCGCAGCAGCAGCTCCAGCACGTGCTCGCTCATCGGCTGGGCCACCTCCAGGCGCACCGGTGAACCGAAGCGGCGTCGCACCAGCTCCCGCTCCATGGCTTGCAGCAGGTCCTCGTCGCGGTCCTCCCCGACTTCGAAGTCGGCGTTGCGGGTGACCCGGAAGAGGTGCCAGTCGAGCACCTCCATGCCAGCGAACAGCTCACCGAGATGGGCCCCGATCAGCTCCTCCAGCGGCAGGAACGTGCGTGGCGACCCGCGACCGTCCGGGTCGCTTTCCACCCGAACCAGGCGGGGCACGTTGTTGGGCACCTTGACCCGGGCGAATCGCTCGAGGCGACTGTCCGGGTCCCGCACCATCACGGCCAGGTTCAGCGACAAGTTGGAGATGGAGGGGAAGGGGTGCGCGCAGTCCACCGCCAACGGGGTGAGCACCGGGAAGATCTGGTCGGTGAAGTAGTCCGACAACCGCAGTCGTTGCTGATCGCCCAGGTCGGACCAGGTGACAAAGGTGATCTTGTGCTTCTCCAGTTCCGGACGGATCGAGTGGAGGTAGAGCTGGGCTTGGCGCTCGGCGAGCTCCCGGCTGCGGGTCGCGATCTGGGCCAGCTGCTCTCGCAGGGACAGCCCGTCCGCGCTGCGCACGGCCAGCCCGGCCTGCTCGCGGCGCTTGAGCCCGGCGACTCGCACCATGGAGAACTCGTCCTGGTTCGATGCGAAGATCGCCAGGAACTTGACCCGCTCCAGCAGCGGCTGGCTGGTGTCCTCGGCGAGCGCGAGCACCCGGGCGTTGAAATCCAGCCAGGACAGCTCCCGGTTGAGGTAGCGGTCCTCAGGCAGGTCGGTGGCGCAGGGCACCGGGGTCGCCGCTGGCGGAGCGGGCAGCCCCGCCGGAGCGCCGTCGGCACTCGGCAGACCACGATCGGTCAGCGGAGTGAGGTGCTGGCTCACCCCGCCATCGTCCGGTATCACGCTAGCTCTGGGGATAACCCGAGAGTAATCACTCTTCAGCCGGGTGGGAAATGGTCAAGACCCGGCCTGGGCAGCGCGGCGCGAGTGAACCGACCAAGGCCCAGACCGCGCGCGACGGCCAGATCAGCCGCAGTGTCGACGTCGCAACGCAGGCCCGGCCAGAAACCGGAGAGCTCCCGAGCGCCGGTGGCCCGGTGCGCCGCCGCCGAGCCGACACCAAAGCAGGGCGCCAAGGGCTGCCCCGGCGGGGCCAGCAACAGGGTCGTCCCGGTGCCCATTCGATCAGTGCAGAATGCCCGGCCGCCGGTGGCCAGGCCGTGGCGAACGGCGCGGTCCAGCTCGTCGGGGCGCAGCGCCGGCAGGTCCGCCTGCAGCACTCCGACCGGGGTGGTGGGGTCCGCCATGCGGAGCAGCGCTTCCCCGTACCGCAGGGCCGGGTTGAGGCCAGCGGCCGGCTCGTCGGGGATCACCTGCACCCCGTCGCCCGCGAGCGCGGTGCGCACCCGCTCGTCGGAGCAGATCGTGACTGCCCGGCGGATCATGGCCGCGCCAGCCGCGGCGGCGAGCGTGTCCCGAGCCAGCGCGAGGACCAACCGGGCATGCGCCTCTGGAGAACCGGCCACCCCCCGCAACCGGGTCTTGGCCCTAGCGAGCGGTTTCACCGGGATGATCAGGTCCACCTGCACGTCCCCATCCTCCGGTGCTGGCGGTGGCAGGGTAAGACTTCGCCTGACGTTTCGAGGGCCCCGAGGTACGCGAGGAGCAGGCGTCATGACCCTGGCGATGCAGCGAATCGCGGTGCTGGGCGCGGGTTCATGGGGCACCACGTTCGCCAAGGTGCTCGCTGACGCCGGTCGGGACGTCGTGCTCTGGGCCCGCCGGACCGAGGTGGCCGATGCCGTTACCCACCGGCACGCCAACCCGGACTACCTACCGGGGGTGATATTGCCGGCTTCGTTGCGGGCCACGGTGCGTGCGGAGGCGGCGCTGGATGGAGTGGACGCGGTGGTCTTCGCCGTACCCAGCCAGACGCTGCGCGACAACCTGCGCGAGTGGCACACGTCGATCCCACCCGAGGCCACCTTGGTGAGCCTCGCCAAGGGTGTCGAACTGGGCAGTCTCAAGCGGATGAGTGAGGTCGTGATCGATGTCACCGCTGTCGTGCCCGATCACGTGGTGGTGGTGACCGGGCCCAACCTGGCTCGTGAGATCGCCGCCGAGCAGCCCACCGCGAGTGTGATCGCCTGCACTGACCACGACCGCGCCGTCGCGGTGCAGCACGCGTGCGGGACCTGTTACTTCCGGCCCTACACCAATACCGACGTCATTGGTTGTGAGCTTGGCGGCGCATGCAAGAACGTCATCGCGCTGGCGTGTGGGATGGCTGCGGGATTGGGATATGGGGACAATACGCTGGCGACGCTGATTACCCGTGGATTGACCGAGATGGGACGGCTGGGTGCCGCGCTGGGTGCCGACCCGATGACCTTCGCGGGCCTGGCCGGCCTCGGCGATCTGGTGGCCACCTGCGCCTCACCGCTTTCTCGTAACCGCTCCTTCGGTTACCGGCTCGGGTTGGGTGACACCCTTGAGCAGGCCCAGTGGGCCACCCATGGCCAGGTGGCCGAGGGTGTCAAGTCCTGCTTATCGATCCAGGGCTTGGCCGCGCGCTGTGGCGTTGAGGTGCCCATCGCCGACGGAGTGCGCCGAGTCTGTTATAGCGGCCAGTCACCCCGGCAGATGGCCGGTGAACTGCTCGGCCGCGCACACCGACCAGAATGAGAGTATGGCGCGTCCTCTTGGGCTGCCTGTGGTGCGGTCTTCAACCTTCGCTTTCGACAATGCGCATGACTACGCGGGAGTCCTCGACGGTCGAATCGTCGGGCATGGCACCATCCGTGATCTGCTGGCCACTGGAGCACGGTGCCGACCTGGTGCTGCACTCGGCGACCAAGTTCCTTGGTGGGTGCCTGGCCCCGAACGAGGTGTTTTTGCTACGCCGGGGGCTGGAGACCGTGGCGCTGACGACACCGCTCTCGCGGCGGCCGGAATAGCGCCCGGCCAGGTGCGGCTGTCCGTCGGTGTAGAGGACCCCGAGGACCTGCTCGTCGATCTGCGCCAGCCACTCGACGCGAGTCTTGACTGGGCCGCTGATCTACGGTTTGATCAGTAACCGTGAACAGCACTGTCGCCTTTGTCCGGCGGTCCCCGGTGGATCTGCGCCGGGTGGCGAGTGCGCTCTGTCCCGCGCGGTGAGCTCTCTGTCCCGCTGACCGCGTTTGTCGTGCCGGCCTGCCTGCGAGGGTAGGCCGCCGCGTGGTCGGCTCACCGATCCCGCGGAGGAAATCCCCGTGCACGCCGTGCCCTACCTCACCGTCCCGGCGCCAGACATGGTTCGTCCCGGTAGTCCGACAAGCATCGCCATGACCCTGGCCGCAAACCCTGAGCGGTGGCGCCCTCTGGTGGACTACCGCACCGATACCCGCTGGTACCGGCTGCTCGAACGAACGGCGCAGCATGAAGTGTGGCTGCTGTCCTGGTTGCCCGGCCAGGGCACCGAGCTGCACGACCACGGCCCGGCATCGGGCGCCTTCGCGATCGCGGCGGGCACGCTGACCGAACGGGTGGTCGCCGCCACGCCGGGAGGACCCCCGGTGGAGGTCACCCGCGAGCTGGCCGCCGGGTGCTGCCGCGCCTTCGGCCCGCACTACGTTCACCAGGTGACCAACTCTGGCGCTGCCGCCTCGGTGAGCGTGCACGTGTACACCCCGGCTCTGCCGAGCGTGAGCGGTGGGTATGCGCTGACCTGGGAGAGCGTCGTCGGCACTTGACCTGCGCGGCACCTCTCGGACACGGACAGGGCACAGCGGCTCTCCTAAAGAGAGAACGAGGGCACCGCCCACTTGCCAGCGGTGGGCGTGTCAGCACCACTCACCCAATCGGTGGTGTGTCAAACTGGAACTCTGCATGGGATAATGTGGGCGACCTTGACATATCAACGACGCTGGCTCTCTGCTCGTCATGCATCACCATCAGGTCCACATTCCGCCACATGACCTTCAATGAATGGAGGACAACAATGACAGAGGCAAGCGCAGCTTCGGTTGACATAAGGGTATCTTCGGTTCGGCTTCCGCTAGACAACGCTACCATCCTCGACAAGCTGGGGCTTCTTCAGGGGTTCGCCGGAACCTGGCGAGGCTCTGGGTTTAACCTCATCGCGCGGCCGGACTTCAGAGATAATGCCAACCTGTATCTTCAGCTCAACCAAACGAGTGAGACGCTGAAGTTCGATACCATCAACGCGTCGATCCCAAACCGAGGGTTCGGGCAGAATGATATTGAACTATTCGGCTTGACCTACCTTCAACAAATTTCCGACGCCCCCACCGGAGGTTTGCTACACATCGAACCCGGACTCTGGATCAAGCAGCCGTCAACGACTTACCCTCCGGAGTCAGCTCCCTCGGGCGCACAGATTGTAAGCCGGCTGGGAACAATCCCCCATGGTAACTCCATACTCGCACAAGGCACGGCCCAGCAGTTTACCGGTCCGCCGACCCTCAAGACTCCCACCGCAGAATACGCGTTCTCCCAGTTCCCCTCATTCAATAGTACCCCGTTCTTTACAAATCCTACGGCGCCACCGATCATCCACGCTGCGGGAACCTCGGATAAACTGTCCGCGCCCCCGCCTCCATTCTCGGAATATGACCTCACCATCCCCGAGTCCATAACAAATCCCCGGACACCCTTCGCGACCACTCCTCCCGAGCCTCCTCTCCCCTCAGCAATCAACGGCGTACCCATGCAGGACGTGGTTAACGACCCCATCAAACTCCTCCAGGCCGTTATTGATCAGCAAGTTGCTGCCGGTAACACCTTTGAGGGAGTTGCTCTCAATATTGCAACGCAGTCAAAAATTACGTTTTTTAAGAATGCTAACAGTCATTCTGGTGATCCGACTGTCGACGTGAACCCCGTAGACGGCGCCGGTGGTATCGAGAATATCCCCTTCCTTGAGGGTGGTGAACCGGTTGGACCAGTAGGACCGAATGCTGAGACTGCGTTAGTCTACGCGACATTTTGGATCGAAAAAGTCAGCGGCGGGATTCTCCCTCCCTTCATGCAACTTCAGTACGCGCAGATGGTCATACTGAACTTCGAGGTCTTTACGCGGCTTCCGGAAAATACCAACGTGGGCTGGCCGCACATTTCCGTCGCCACCCTGAGAAAAAGTTTCATCTAGCACCAGCATGGCCGCAGGGTTCCTCACTTAAGCGATAGCTCCCTGTCCGTCACCTGCTCCCCGCCGGAAAAACCCGCGCCAGCAAGTGATTGGCCCGGCCTGGTGATCTTGCATGCCTGACTGTCGCTTGCCAGCCGAGCCGGTCACCATCCCAAGTGCCCGCGACGTCTGATGTGACTCTGGCTGTGACGCGCGGTGGTTACAGGTGTTCCGCGAAGAATTCGAGGGTTCGCTCCCAGGCGAGGTCAGCCGCTGCCTTGTCGTACATGGAGAGCGCGTCCCAGTTGGAAAAGGCGTGGCCGGCGTCGTAGCGGTGGACCGTGGCCCCTGGGAGTTCTTTGACAGTCGCTTCTACGGTGACGATCTGCGCCTCAGGGATGTACGGATCGTGGTTCCCGTAGTGGAACACGATCGGACACTCGATCGAGTCGGCTTGACCAAGCATTTGATGGATTCCCGAGCCGTAGTAGGACACGGCGGCGTCCGGTCCTCGGCCGTTGACCCGAGACGATGCCGCGAAGACGTAGGTGAGCGTGCCGCCCAGGCAGAACCCCATACCGCCGACAGCGCCGCTGCAGTGGGGCATCGCGAGCAGGTGGGCGAAGGTCGAGGTGATGTCGGCGCCGGCCGCGGTCCAGTCCAGCTACTTGACCATGGCTAAGCAGTCGGCCAGAGCAGATTCGTCGTTCCGCTCGAAGCGCGGCTCGATGCGCCAGAACATGTCGGGGGCAAGGGTGAGGTAGCCGACACCTGCGAGTCGTTCGGCGACACCCCGGATGTTGTCATTGACGCCGAAGATTTCCTCGAAAAGAAGGATGACGCCCGGGCTGCTGTCCCGGTCAGGCGCGGCGCAGAACGCGTCGAACGTCCCGCCGTCGTGGGCCTGAATGCGCTCGTAGTGGGTAGAAACCATGATGTCCTCCCCGATGGGGTGTCACTATGTTGTCGATCAGTCCCGATCCTACGGTCGTTTCACGATCGACAGCTCTGTCGGGAGGCGGTCGCCCGCCGCGCGGAGGTAAGCGCTGGCATACCAGTTGGTGATCTTTGACGGGTCGGGTAAGGGCGGGCGGCGGAGCCCCGTTGATCTTTTGGTGATCAGCTCTCCTGGTGCCGCGTTCGCCAGCCTCGGCGCTCACGGCCCCAGCCCCGGTGGCAACGGTACCGCCGGCGGCTAGAGCACCTGCGGTGGCAACGGTACCGGCATCAGCCTCTGGCAAGCGGCACCCGGCTCGCCGCCGAGGCCGGCAGACCCCATCACGTGTCAACCGCCCAATCGTCCCTTACATATACCCATACTGGGTGTGAGTATGGCGCTGAGAGTAATGAATTACCTATCATTCGCTCATCTTTCGGGTGAAACAGGGCGGACGTGCCGTCGCTCGTTGAACCCGCTGAAGGGATAACGATGAGTGATAGTGCGGCGGGCGCGGTTGTCGCCGGATCGGGTCTTCACCGCTCGGTGGTGTCGGACTCGTGCTGGGCGCGGCTGGATGTCCGGCGACGACTCCAACTGGTTTTGGCCGCCGTGTGGTTGTGGGATGGCGTGTTGCAGTACCAGTCATTTATGTTCACCCCGGCTTTCGGCCGTCAGGTGCTCGCGCCCACAGCGCAGGGCAATCCCGCAGTGATCGCCGATCCGATCACCTGGGCTGCAGGGATCATCGAACGTCATCCGGGGAGTACCAACGCGGCCTTCGCGACCATCCAGCTGCTCTTGGGGTTGGGGATTGCCTGGCGCCCCACCGTGAAAGCCGCGCTGGCTGGCTCGATCCTCTGGGCACTGGCCGTGTGGTGGTTGGGTGAAGGGTTGGGCGGTGTGCTGGCCGGCAGTGCGAATTCGCTGTCCGGCGCACCGGGCGCGGTCATTCTCTACGCCCTGTTGGCGGTCCTGCTGTGGCCCACCCACACCAACGCGGACACCGCAGCGGAGCTGTCTTCGCCGTCATCGTCATGGTTCGTGGCCGCCCGGCCGGTGGGGGCTACGACGGCACGGCTGCTGTGGTTGGTGTTGTGGGGCAGTCTCGCGTTTTTTGCTGTCCAACCGGTGAACCGAGCACCGCAGGCCCTGCACGACATGATCGTGCAGATGATCCCCGGTCAGCCTGGGTGGTTGGCCGCGATCGAGAAGACGGCCGCTGGGCTGCTGGCCGGCCGCGGCGGGACGGTGTCGATCGTCTTCGCCGTTGTGTTGGCCGTGATCGCGCTGGGTGTGTTCCTCCCAGCGCCGGCCGTCCGGGTCGTGCTGGTGCTGGCTGTGGTGGTCGCGGCGGTGATTTGGGTGATTGGTGAGGGGTTGGGCGACCCGTTCGGCGGCCAAGCGACGGACCCCAACTCGGGTCCGCTGCTCGCCCTGCTCGCGGCGGCGTACTGGCCGATCCGGGCGCTACGGCCGGCGCCCGACACAACACCGGCGGTCGTCGCGCTGTCCTGAAACCACCCCAGCTATCGGTACGGACGAGAGGGCTAGAGAGGACACGGATATGGATATGGGCGGGCCATCCTGGCTGGCGGACATCCTTGCGGTGATCATGCTCGGGGTCGCGGTTTACTGCGCGATCCGTCTGGTCCTCGGGCCAGTCCTGCATCGGCGTGTCGAGCGTGACATTGATCTCGTGCACGTGGGGATGGGTGTGGCGATGGCGGGCATGCTGGTCCCGGGACTCAACCCGTGGGCTGGCCACCTGTGGGATGCCGGATGGGAAGTGATCTTCGGGGTGGCCATGGTGTATTTCCTGGTCCGAGGAGTCCAGGGCGCGATGCGCCGCAACACGGCGACTGGGCATTACCTGCCGCACGCCGTGCACAGCGGCGCCATGATCTACATGTTCCTCGCGCTCCCAGCGATGGCGTCCAGCAGCAGGACAACTGCTCCTACGCTCACGCTGGTGTTGGGACTGTTCATGGTTGGTTACGCCGTGCTGCTGATCAACCACATCACGCCGCTGACGGCCGACACCCGGCTCACTGAGCCGGCCTCGCTCGTCACCGCGTCCGTCTCGAACCGGGCAGCGTCGGTGGTCGAGACCAATCCGAACCCTGGACTTCCCCTGGAAGCTGGGCAGACCTTCCCGACATCACCATCCCTGCTCGCCCCACGCGCAGCAACCACCTACAAGATCGCAATGAGCCTTACGATGGCGTACATGCTCGTCACCATGCTCTAGCCCGGCGCTCTCCTACTCAGCGTCGAACTCGGCGACCAAGTGTGGCGACAAGCACGCGGGAATAGCCACCGGATCGAGCTCGGGCTAGGGCGAAGCCCCAGGCCTCCGGAAGTAGTCTCTTGATCAAATTCTGACCTGGGGCACCCGTGAGGCGTTCGCAGGAAAATCTTGTGGCTGTCATGGGCTTGCGAAGGGCCGGCCTAAGACTCAAGATCACGCTTTGGGTGCCTCAGGTGACATGTCGTGTCACTTTCGGCACCGAAAACGTGATCATGACCGTGGTGTCGCCCTGATGTGGGCCACCATCGCCTGCGGGCGGGACGTTGTTCGCTCGCGCCTACGTCGTGGCTTGTTGAGGCAGCGCCCGGTTGGTGGGGGTCATGGGTGTGCGTGCCACCCGAGCTGGTGGTGCGCAGGCCGGGGCGACGGGCAGCTGGTGGCTCACCGCCAGCGAGCGCCGCATCGAGCGACGCTCATGACCTGCCTCAGGAGATCTGTGCACCGTTAGGGTGTTTGCAAGCATTTAGATGCTTCTCTTTCCGTATATGCACAAAACTGAAAGCTTCGAAATGTGAGGTTCGCAAAATCGCTTTGAGCTCCGGGCAAGCTGTCCGGTCGCGATATCGCCAGTATCCTGCCGCGGCATTTTGAGCCCTCAAATATCTGCACAACTTGATGAGGCGTCGCGTTCCGTAGCGAGCGTGCAACGAACGGCGGTGTCAGGCAGGGAGCCGGTCCACCTTCTTTTGGTCCTGGTGAACCATTTAATGGCTGCATCATGTTCCACCTCCGCCCCTGATAGCCCCTGATAATTTTGCTGCTCCCACGCGCAGACATCTCCGGTTGGGCACGTTGCCAGTTTCAATGGTTGCAACGCGACTCCGGTATCCGCCGCGTATGCCACCTCGCCTGACGTCGCGCCCACCAAGGCTGCAAGCAAGGCAACAGAACCCGTCGAGTGGGAGATCTTTTTCCAGGGAATCATTTTTAAAGATCCTCCAGATTATTTCTGTCGTTTTTCTCATGAGGGCGAGTGAGTGGCCCGTGAATGCAACCTGCTCGCTCCTCGGTCGTTCGTACAACGACAACCGGCGTGTCAGATTACGGTCTTCCCGTGTAGTTCATGGCGCAATTGTCAATCCTGCATATAGATGCCCCGGCCCACGAGGTTTGGGCCGGGGCATTCTTCTGGATTTGGTAGGTGGGTTACTGGGTCAGGTGCCCGTCCTGCACGGCTGTGACGAAAGCGGCAAACTGCTGGGTGGGCACGGCCAGCGTGCTCCGTTGGCTGCTGTCGGGGTGTTCCTTGGTGTCCTGCACGCCGGTCCATCCCGCGGCGTGGCCAATGGCGACACACGACTGTGCTCCGCTGGATCGGCTGGACTTGCGGTAGCGCGCGCTGCGCAGCGCCTCGATGCCTGGTTGGTCTGTCATCTGTCTCCTGTTCGGCCGGGACCAGGCACTGTCGGCTGGCTGGCGCTGTCCTGGTCGCTGACAATGATCGTCCTGCCCGCCGCTCATCAGAGCGAGTGCGCAGTCCGCGCATCCTAGGACAACCACATTCGTCGGGAGCTCACTCGTGTGCCGGTCGTGGTCTAGCTGAACGTGGTCACGATCTTGGCGATCCGGCGGAGCGAGTCGTCGGGGTTGAGCGCTTGGGAGACGACGGCGCCGAACACGCTGGTGTGCTGGCGGATCTCGTGGGCTTTCTCCAGGAAACCGCTGGCGTGCGCGTAGTCGAGGAACACGATGGCTGGGTCCTCAGGCTCTGGGAAGGTCAGCAGCGCGAAGGACTGTCCCTGGCCGGGATGCTCGCCGGTCTCATACGGCAGCACCAGCACTTCCACGGTGGCGTTGTGCTGGACGTCGAGCAGGTGGCGCAGCTGCGCGTGCATGACCTCGGGTCCACCGACCCAGCGGTGCAGCGCGGCTTCGTTGATCACCGTCGTCAATCGGAAGTCGGTGTCGGTCAACCGTTGTTGACGCTCGGCGCGCAGTTGCACCAGCCTGGGCAGGTCGGCTGAGCGCAGGAACGGCGCGGCCGAGCCGATCACCGCCCTGGCGTACTCGGGCGTCTGGAGCAAGGCCGGGATGAAGGCGTCCTCATAGGTCTGTTCCCAGGCGGCTCCGGCCTCCAGGCCGATCAGCAACTCGACGTTGTCGGGCAGCACGTCGGAGTACTGCTCCCACCAGCCGAGCACGTCGCTGTCCCGGTGCAGCGTGCGCAGCTCCTCGGCCTTGCGCTCGTCCACTGCGAATATCTTGATCAGCTTCCTCACCTGTGGGGCGGTGAGCTTGCCTCGGGCGTTCTCGACTCGGCTGAGCTGCGGCTGTGACATGCTGATCTTCTTCGCGAGAAGAACTCCGGACATCCGCTCGGCCTCCCGGAGCCGTTTGATCTCCGAGCCGAGTCGGCGCCTGCGCACGGTAGGGCTGATCGCCATGCTGTCTCCCCGCGTTCCTGATCCGGGCCACGTCGTTGTCAAGCACTACACCCGTTTGGGTCACTTGCGTCGTCTCTCAGGATATCCCAGAATATCCATGGCTATCCAGTAGACGATCGCGTATCGTCGCCGTAGGGTAGTCCAGCCAGGGGTGCTGTCCCGAGGTGGGCGCCCGCTTCACGTCGGGTAGCGCCCCTGGTTCGGAACTGACAGCCGCACACCCGGAGGTAACGCTTCTCATGCCCGCTGACCCTGACGACCATTGGTGCGACGTCGACGGCACCCCGATTCCCCCGTTGTGCCGGTTTGAGCAAGTCGCGGTGGACGCGTTCCACGGGGCGGCGCCGTTGCGGCTGCACCGGTACGGCCGGGTCATCGACCGCGGCATGACCCGCTTGTTCGTCCTGTTTGATGACGAGAGCACCCTGGTTCGCATCCAACCGCACCTGGTGCGCGTCCTCACCACACCAGCCGGTAGCTAAGTACAGCACCTGGTGACGACGCTAACCGTGCATCATCAGGATGGACCGCCGGAACTCCCAGATCAGCGGGTGGCTAGGGTGCCGCCATGACAGGTCCTAAGCTGCGCGTAGCCGTCATCTTCGGTGGCCGTAGCAGCGAGCACGCGATCTCCTGCGTGTCGGCGGGAAGTGTGCTGACGCACCTGGACCGGACCCGATTCGAGGTCATCCCAGTCGGCATCAGCGCTGACGGAGCCTGGGCACTGGCTACCAGCGAGCCAGCCGAACTTGAGATCCGGGACCGGATGTTGCCCGCCGTCAACGGCACTGCGGCGACTCTTACCTCGCCCGGCGAGGTGCTCTCCGGGGTGGATGTGGTGTTCCCGGTGCTGCACGGGGCTTTTGGTGAGGACGGCACGGTCCAAGGGCTGCTGGAGCTGGCCGGCCTGCCCTACATCGGCTCCGGGGTATTAGCCAGCGCGGCCGGGATGGACAAGGAGTTCGCCCGTAAACTGTTGCACGCTGCGGGTTTGCCGGTCACCGACGCTGTAGTGCTGCGCCGCGCTGACGCTACCCTCACTGCGGAGCATCATGCCCGGCTGGGCCTGCCGGTCTTCGTCAAACCGGCCAGGGCGGGCTCCTCGGTGGGCATCACCAAGGTGACGGACTGGTCTGAGCTGCCCTCGGCGATCGCCACCGCGCGCGCTGTCGATCCCAAGGTGCTCATCGAGGCGGCGGTGACCGGCCGCGAGGTCGAGTGCGGGGTGCTGGAGTTCCCCGACGGCCGGGTCGAAGCATCGCTGCCCGCGGAGATCCGGGTGGTGGCGCGGGACGCCGCAGGTTGGTATGACTTCGACGCCAAGTATCTCGACGATGCGTGCGAGTTCGACATCCCCGCCAAGCTCGATGATGACGTCACCGCCGAGCTGCAGTCGATGGCCGTCGCGGCA
The DNA here is from genome assembly GCA_049673305.1 of Pseudonocardiaceae bacterium. Lineage (GTDB taxonomy): Bacteria > Actinomycetota > Actinomycetes > Mycobacteriales > Pseudonocardiaceae. The sequence continues at coordinate 22,187 of JBATXM010000142.1, forward strand.
TTTCGTTCGCTGGACTGCCAGGGTCTCGCCCGGGTTGACTTCTTCGTCGGATCTGACGGTGCGCTGACTGTCAATGAGATCAACACGATGCCCGGCTTCACGCCAATCTCGATGTACCCCCGGATGTGGGCAGTGACCGGGGTGGACTACCCGAGCTTGCTGTCCATATTGATCGACACCGCGATTGCTCGCGGCACCGGACTGCGTTGAGTTAATGAGGTGAACGTCAGCGACCTAATCGGGAATGACTCGTTAGGCAGAGGGGTGTTGACGCTCGGGGCGGAGGTGTCGCGATGGTGGAAGCGGCCGACGAATGGGCAGTTGATGAAGGGGATGGGTCGGAGGACTTCCGGTTCACCGCCCGTCCCTACACCTGGACCCGAGGGCGTACCCAGCCGGTGGCCGACCTTGCCGTCGAGACGCTGGTGTCCACCAGTGACGAGGGCCGGGACTTGGCGGCGATCTGCTCCGCCGAGCATGCCGCGATCGTGCGGCTGTGTACCGACATCCGCTCGGTCGCCGAAGTCGCGGCCCTGCTTGCGTTGCCGCTGGGGGTGGTCCGGGTACTCCTCGCTGACATGATCGACATTGGGTTGGTGTCCGTGCACCGCAACCCCCTGGGCCTGGAGAGCGCGTCGGACCTCTCGGTGATGGAACGGGTGTTGGCCGGTTTGCACCGGCTGTAGCGCGATCAGCTCGGGAGGTCCACATCCCGCCGGGGCAGCGTCTTCGCGATCACGGTGGCGATCTGCTGCAGCGGTCCGCTGCCGCTTGTGGGTGGCAGCGCCACGACGACGTAGACCGGCCGGTCCACCGCGACCCAGGTACTTGCGCCAGAGCTGGCGGTTTCGAGGAACTGCACTCCGGAGATCTCCAGCAGCCGCGAGGTCGTGGTGAGCTCGGCGGGCCGGTCGAGCCCGCAGCGCAGCACCACCGGCGGCTCACCCCAGCCGGCTGCGCCCTCGGGGGCCGGGGCGGCCAGCTGCCGGCGCTGCACGGCACCCGTGTCGCCCCCGTCCAGCTTTGCGGGCAGCGCGGCCAGCAGTCGTGCGCAGTCCGCAGTACCGGCCGAGGGAGCAGGCAGCGCGGCTAGCCCCAACGGACCCACCGCCTGGCTGCGCACCACCGAGGCGGCGATGAGCACTCCCACCACCAGCGCCCCTGCCAGGGCCAGCGCGATCCTGAGCGGCCACCGCGGTGCGCTGACGGGCCGAGCGGCGTTATCTGAGAACGCCGCGTTATCTGAGAACACCGGGAGCGCCGTTCAGGACAGGTGCACGACGGGGCAGGTCAGCGTGCGGGTGATGCCCTCCACCGTCTGCACTTCGGCTACCACGAGCTGGCCCAACTGGTCCACGGTGGCGGCTTCCGCCCGTACGATCACATCGTAGGGGCCGGTGACGTCCTCTGCGCTCGTGACGCCGGGCAGGTTCGACACCGCCGAGGCCACTGCGGCGGCCTTGCCGACCTCGGTCTGGATGAGGATGTATGCCTGAACCACGGCGTGGCCCTTCATCTCGTCAGCTCCATCGGGTAGCAACGATACCTACCGCCTGGATCGGGGGTGCGGCGTGTGTGCTGCCGATGGTGCCCCACCTGACCCGCCGCCGCCCAACTCCGGATCGGTAGCTGAGCTGGGAGAGTTCGGGCTTATCGCCCGGATCACCTCGGGTCGGGGACTGCCGCCGGGCACCGTGCTCGGCCCCGGGGACGACGCCGCGGTGCTGGCGGTGGCGGATGGCCGGGTGGTGGTGACCACCGACGTGCTCGTCGAGGGGGTGCACTTCCGGCTGGATTGGTCCACACCGCACCAGATCGGGCGCAAAACGGTGGCCGCCAACCTGGCCGACGTGGCGGCCATGGGTGCGGTGCCCACCGCGCTGGTCGTCGGACTGGCCGTGCCCGGGCGCACCGCCGTGTCGACGGTGGATGGCCTGGCTGCCGGGATGTGGGAAGAGGCCGAGCGGGCCGGTGCCGGCATCGTGGGCGGCGACGTGGTCAGCTCAGCGCAGCTTGTGGTGTCGGTGACCGCGCTGGGTGACCTGCAGGGCCGGGCGCCGGTCACCAGATCTGGTGCCCAGCCCTCGGATGTGCTCGCGCTGCGCGGCAAGCTGGGCTGGTCGGCTGCGGGTCTTGACCTGCTTCGCCGAGGGCACCACTGCCCGCTGGCGGTGGTGGAGGCACACCGGGTGCCGGAGCCTCCCTACCGCGCCGGCCCGCAGGCCGCCGAGGCGGGCGCCACGGCGATGATCGATGTCTCCGATGGCCTGCTCGCCGACGCTGGACACCTGGCCCGGGCCTCCGGCGTCGGCATCGACATCGATTCGGCAGCGGTGCCGGTAGCCGCCACGCTGGTCGAGGTGGCCTTGGCGTTGGGCGCTGACGCGCGGCACTGGGTGCTCACTGGGGGAGAGGATCACGCGTTGCTGGCGTGTTTCCCCGCTGGTGCTGCGCTGCCCACCGGGTGGACGGTGCTGGGCGTGGTGCGCCAGGGCTGCGGCGTGACCGTCGACGGCCACGCGTATGACGTGCTCCCGGCGGGGTGGGAGCACTTCTCGTGAGGGTGCTCGATAAGGTCGCTCACCATGCCAGCAGCTATGGACGAGATCGTGGAAACTGGCTGGGCCGGGGCACTGGCCCCGGTGGCCGCTGCGGTGACCGCCGCCGGTGAGTTCCTCCGGGCCGAGATCGCCGCGGGGCGGCGTTACCTGCCCTGCGGAGCCAACATCCTGCGAGCCTTCACCCAACCTTTCGACCAGGTACGGGTGCTCATCGTCGGCCAGGACCCCTACCCGACCCCAGGTCACGCGGTGGGGCTGTCATTTTCGGTCGAGCCGGGCGTGCGGCCGTTGCCGCGTAGCCTGGCCAACATCTTTCGGGAGTACAGCGAGGACCTTGGGCTGCCCACCCCGTCCAGCGGGGACCTCAGCCCGTGGGCCGCGCGCGGCGTCCTGCTGCTCAACAGGGTGCTCACGGTAGAGCCCGGACGCCCTGGCTCGCACCGAGGCAAGGGCTGGGAAGAGGTCACCGAGCAGGCCATCCGCGCGCTGGTGGCACGTCCAGCCCGTCCGCTGGTGGCGATCCTGTGGGGCCGGGACGCGCGCACGTTGTGCCCGATGCTTTCCGGCGTGCCGTGCATCGAGTCCGCGCACCCGTCACCGATGTCAGCGGATCGCGGCTTCTTCGGCTCCCGCCCCTTCACCCGCACCAACCGCCACCTCACCGAGCTGGGTGCCGACCCCATAAACTGGACCCTGCCCTAGCTCGCCCACCCCGCCATTCGGAGCCGAATCGCAGTCAGCCCCGGGAGACTTTGCCTGCTTTGAGGCAGGAGGTGCAGACGTTGAGGCGACGGCGCTGGCTGGCACCGATTTTTGCCCGGACGGTCTGGATGTTGGGGTTCCACCGGCGGTGGGTCCGCCGGTGTGAGTGCGAGACCGACATGCCGAAGCCCGGCCCCTTGCCGCAGACGTCGCACACGGCAGCCACGTCACACACTCCTAAGGGTTCGTCGCGAGGATGGCACGCCCGGGTCTGGGCGGCGCGGCCAAGGGTAACCCCCTGGTGCGCAGCGCGGCGCACCGGGACTGCTGTGGATCGGTAATCTTCGACGGTGGGTAGCTCTTCTGGGGTTGTGGCCGGGATGGATGACGCGCTGGACCAGGTGCTCGACGCGAAAGCGGCGGCCCTGCTGGCCGAGCAGCTGGACGTGCACACTGTCGCTGGCCTGCTGCGGCACTACCCACGCCGCTATGCCGACCAGGGCCAGCTCACCCCGATCGCGGGTCTGCTGGCGGGGGAGGACGTCACCGTGGTCGCCGAGGTCCGCAAGTGCGGCTCCCGGCGGATGCAACAGAAGAACGGCACCATCCAGAACGCGGTGATCTGGGACGGCACCCGCGAGCTGAACCTCACGTTCTTCAACCAGAGACACCTGCCCGGGGTACTCACCCCTGGCCGCAAGGCGTTGTTCGCGGGCCGGGTGAGCACCTACGGCAAAGCCCGCACCCTGCAGCTCACCCACCCGAGATACCAACTACTCGACGGCGACGCGGACAAGTTCGCGGAGTTCACCCGGCCGCTGATCCCGGTCTATCCCGCGACCAAGGACCTGCCGTCCTGGACGATCCAGCTCTGCGTCCGGCAGGTGTTCGACATCCTTGATGATCCAGAGGATCCACTACCGCCCGAGCTGCGGGCAGAGCATCGGTTGCTGGCGCTCGGCGTGGCGCTGAGGGCCGTGCACCGTTCCGATGACCGTGCTGAGATCGCCACCGCGCACCGCCGGCTGAAATGGGATGAAGCGATGGCGGTGCAGCTCACCCTGGCGCGACGCCGGCTCCAGGCAGCGCGCCGGCCCGCGCCGGCCTGCCCGCGCCGTGCTGGCGGGCTGGCCGCCGCGTTCGACGCCATGCTGCCCTTCACGTTGACCGCCGGGCAGCAGGAGGTGGGTGAGCTGCTGGCCATCGAGCTGGCCGGCGAGGCGCCGATGAACCGGTTGCTGCAAGGTGAGGTCGGATCCGGTAAGACCGTGGTGGCGCTGCGCGCGATGCTGCAGGTCGTCGATGCGGGACGGCAGACGGTGCTGCTGGCGCCCACCGAGGTGCTCGCCGCGCAACACGCCCGGTCCCTGCACGCCCTGTTGGGCGCGCATGGCCGGGCCGGTGAGCTGGGGTCAGCCGAGCAGGCCACCCGGATTGTGCTGCTGACCGGGTCGTTGCCGGCCCGGGCTCGCAAGCAGGCGCTGTTGGACGTGGCCAGCGGTGCGGCTGGGATCGTGGTCGGTACGCACGCCCTGATCCAGGATCGGGTGTCTTTCGCCGACCTGGGTCTGGTGGTGATCGATGAGCAGCACCGCTTCGGCGTCGAGCAGCGGGACGCGCTGCGCGCCAGGGCGGTCGATGGCTCCAGCCCGCATGTGCTGGTGATGACCGCGACGCCGATCCCGCGTACTGTCGCGATGACCGTCTACGGTGACCTGGAGGTTTCCGCGCTGCGCGAGCTACCGCACGGCCGGTCACCGATCTCGACCACGGTGGTGCCGGTCGGAGAGAAACCCGCCTGGCTGGACCGGGTGTGGCGGCGGATCACTGAAGAGGTCGCGGCCGGCCGGCAGGCGTACGTGGTCTGCCCACGGATCGGCGGTGCGGACGCGGACGGTGAGGACGCTCCCGGCGAGGACGCTGCCGGCTCGGCCAGCGAACGCCCGCCGTTGGCGGTGCTCGAGCTGGTTGCCCAGCTCCATGAAGGTCCGCTGGCCGGGCTGCGGCTGGAGATGTTGCACGGCCGCCTGCCAGGCAACGACAAGGACGCCGTCATGCGGTCCTTTACCGCTGGCGAGGTCGACGTGCTGGTGGCCACCACCGTCATCGAGGTCGGGGTGGACGTGCCCAACGCCACGGTCATGGTGATCATGGATGCGCAGCGGTTCGGGGTCAGCCAGCTGCACCAGCTGCGCGGTCGGGTCGGCCGGGGGTCGCATCCCGGGCTGTGCCTGCTGGTCACCGACTCCCCGGAGGGCAGTGCCGCCCGGGAGCGCCTCGATGCCGTCGCCGCCACCACCGATGGGTTCGAGCTGGCCCGGCGGGACCTGGAGCTGCGCCGGGAAGGAGACGTGCTCGGCGCGGTGCAGTCCGGCCGGCGTTCCGGGCTCAAGCTGCTGTCGCTGCTGCGCGACGAGGACCTGATCGGGCAGGCCCGGGAGGCCGCCCAGCAGCTGGTGGCGGCCGATCCCGACCTCACCAGGCACCCCGGCCTGGCCCGCCTGGCCGCCGACCTGCTCGACGAGGAACGAGCCCAGTTCCTCCAGAAAATCTGATCTTGTAGGTCAGCGGGTGGGGTGGACCACACCGGCTGCGCTGCCACCGTTGCGGGTCGGTTCTCCGGCAGCGAGCACTGTGGAGTCGGGCAGGAACTCCAGTCCCGACGCCAGGCCGATCTCCGGGCTGATCCTGATGGTGGGATCCAGCGGTGAGGTGTCGTCGATCACGAACTTGTGTCCGAGCGCTTGCAGGCCAGCCGTGGTGGGTGCGGCGATGAACGCCGGCTCGGCCTGGGTGGTCGCGGTGTTGCGCTGCGAGGCGCGGGGCGCGGCGATCGCACGGGGAAGGCTCATGCCGAAGTCGATCCGGTTGACCAGGATCTGCAGCACCGTCGTGATGATCGTGGTACCGCCCGGCGAGCCGAGGGCGAGCAGCGGCTCGCCCTCACGCAGCACGATGGTCGGCGACAGGCTCGAGCGGGGCCGCTTGCCGGCCGCTGGCAGGTTGGGCTCGGGCGCGCTGCCCTGCGTGGGCGCGAAGCTGAAGTCGGTCAGCTCGTTGTTGAGCAGGAAACCGCGCCCGGGTACCACGATCCCGCTGCCACCCAACTGCTCGATCGTGTTGGTGTACGACACGATGTTGCCCGCGCTGTCGGCGACCACGAAGTGGTTGGTGTGGTGCTCCCGGTCGGGCACCGGGACGGCCGCGCCGACCGGCGTGCAAGCGCGTGATTCGGCGACCAGGTTGTCCGGCGCGACCGGGCTGGTGCTGGCCTTGGCCGGGTCGATGAGGCAGGCGCGCTGGCGCCCCAAAGACGTTGAGAGCAGTTGTTGCTGCGGCACGGTGACGTATCGGGGGTCGCCGAGGTAGCGGTTGCGATCGGCGAACGCGAGCCGGGAAGCCTCCAGGTAGTGGTGCAGCGCCTGCACCCGGCTCATCGCGGACAGGTCAAAGTTGCTCAGGATGTTGAGTGCCTCCCCGTCGGTGATGCCGCCACTGGAGGACTGCGCCATGCCGTACACGTCGAGGCCGCGGTAGGTCACGTGGGTCGGCTCGGCGTCCAGCGCGTGGTAGGCAGACAGGTCTGCCAGCGTCATCGGGCCGGGCCTTGCCGTAAGCCGGGCGCCGGGCGCCAGCGGCGGGTGCTGCACGGCGTTGACCAGATCGGCGCCGACCGGGCCGTCGTAGAGCGCGCTGGTCCCGTGCTCGCCGATCTCCTGGTACGTCTTCGCGAGGTCAGGATTGCGCAGGATCGAACCTACTGCGGGCAGCGTGCCGCCGGGCAGGAACAATGCCGCGCTCGAGCCGAACTGGGCGAAGCGCTGAGCGTTCTCCCGGGTCAGCTCCCGGAACGTCGCGTTGACCACGAAACCGTGCTCGGCGACCTGTTTGGCCGGGCGCAGGTCCTCGGCCAGCCCGAAACGGCCCCACCGCTGCAGCGCGCGCTGCCAAATGGCCAGGTTGCCTGGCACGCCGACGGACAGTCCGCTGGTGACTGCGGCCGGAAACGGCAGTGGCGCCCGGGTGGTCGGGTCGATGAACATTGATGGCCCGTCGGCGCCCGGCGCGGTCTCCCGCCCGTCGATCGTGGACACCTGATGGGTGCGCGCGTCGTAGTAGACGAGGTAGCCGCCACCGCCGATGCCCGCGACGTAGGGGTCGGTCACGCCGAGCGTTGCGGCCACCGCTACTGCGGCGTCAGCGACGGTTCCGCCCTGGCGCAACACGTCCAGGCCGGCCTGCGTGGATTCCACCGTGTCCGAGACCACCGCACCGCCGTCGCCCCGGGCCACCGCTGTCTTGGCTGGCGGATTCATCGGAGGCGCGGCCAGCACAGGGACCACGGCTCCGGTGAGCAGACTCGCCCCGAGCAGCCCCCCACTGAGCGCTGCAGCCAGCGCGGTGCACCCTCGACGTGTGCGCATCCACGTTCCCCCAGTGATGTCATCCTTCCGGTTTGGTTGTACCCGCACAGTGCCCGCACCGCCACCGTCTGGGCGCGCTAGCCAGTTGTCGTGACGGGTGTGCGGGGTACCCGCCGCCCCCTGCCGGCGGGTACCCCGCACACGCTCAAGGCAGCGCGCGGCTGGTTGGTGGAGCGTCTACGATCTTTTTGACGACTGTTCATCCGTGCGTGTGAAGCCGAAGTGGGCAGCGTGGCCGTGACACCTGAAGCGCAACTGAGGTGCCACTGGAACGGGGTCTGGGGGCCCTGGTGGAGTTCGCGATTCTTGGTCCGCTGGAAGTGCTGGATGAGAAATGGCGGATCGAGATGGTCACGACGCGCTGCCCGCCGACCCGGGGCGGGCGGCCGAGATACTGCGCGGCGCGCTGGAGTTGTGGCGCGGTGAGCCGCTGGCCGAGTTTGGTTTCGAGCTCTTCGCCCAGGCCGAGATCGCCCGGCTGACCGAGCTGCGCGCCGCCGTGCTGGAAGACCGGGTTGAGGCCGATCTCGCGCTGAGTCGCCACGCGGCGCTGTGCGGCGAGTTGAGCCAGGCGGTGCTCGAGCAGCCGCTGCGTGAACGGCTGTGGTCCCAGCTCATCCGGGCGCTGTACCGCTGCGGGCGCCAAGGTGAGGCGCTGGGGGCCTACGCGCGGCTGCGCGAGCAGCTCGCTGAGCTGCTCGGCATCGACCCGAACCCCGAGCTGGTCCGGCTGCACGAGGCCGTGCTCGCTCAGCGTCCCGATCTGGACTGGCCACCGATGCATCCGTGGCCGGTACGCGGTTCTTCCGGCCCCGCGACGATGCCATTCATGCCGACTGCGGAGAAACTGCTGCCCGAGGCGCACGCTGCGCTGGCCGCACACGACTGGCAGCGCGCCTACGAGCTGCTCTCTCGTGCGGACCGGGTGGCAGCGCTGAGCGCGGAAGACCTGGAGGGCCTGGCCGAGGCGGCCTATTGGCTGGGACACTATCGGGAAGCGCTGCCGGCGCGCCAGCGTGCCCACCACGCCTACCTGCAGGCCAGTGATCACCACCGAGCCGCCGTGGCTGCGGTCATCCTCGCGATGCAGAACTTGGGTCTTCGGCAATTCGCTGTGGCCAGCGGCTGGTTCCAGCGCGCGCAGCGGCTGCTGGCGGCCGAGCCCGACTGCGCTGAGCACGGCTACCTGTCCTGGGGAGCCACGCTCAACGCGCTGCGGATGGACGACCACGAGAAGTGCCTGGCTGGCGCCCGGGAGACCTATGAGATGGGCGTCCGACACCGCGTCGCTGAGCTGCAGGCCATCGGGACGGTGTTCCAGGGCACGGTGCTCATTCGCTGTGGGCAGGTCGTGGAGGGATTAGCCCTGCATGACGAGGGGATGGCGATGACCGTCGGTGGGGATCTCTCGCAGTTTGCCACCGTGCAGATCTTCTGTCAGGTCATCCGTACCTGCTACGAGCTGGGTGACTGCCGCCGCGCTCAGGCGTGGACCCGGGCCGTCGAGGACTGTTTCGTGTGCACCGGGCTGAACAGCTTTCCCGGCGACTGCGAGACCCATCGCATCGCGATCATGGTCAGCAGCGGTGCCTGGGCACTTGCCGAGGAGCAGGCCCACCGGGCCTGCGCGCGCACGCAATGCTTCGACCCGACCCATGCCGGCCTCGCCAGCATCGGGGAGATCCGGTTGCGGATCGGCGACTTCGACACCGCCGAAAAGGCCTTCGCCAAGGCCGAGGAGCTGGGGGCCAGCCCGCTGCCCGGCCAGGCCCGGTTGGAGCTGCTGCGTGGTCGCCCCGCCGAGGCAGCCGCATTGATCAACGCGGCGCTGGCCGGCGAGGGCTGGGACCGCTTGGAGCGCACCCGGCTCCTTCCCGACCAGGTAAGCATCGCGCTGGCCGTCGACGATCTCGACACAGCCCGGGGTGCGGCGGCCGAGCTGGCGCAGGCGGCACAGGTCTACGGCAGCAAGGCGCTGCTCGCGGCCGCTGAGTGCGCCCGAGGCGAGCTGGCGCTGACCACCGGTCAGGACGGACCCGCTGCCGTCGCTGCGCCGCAGCGTCGCGCTGTAGAGCGAAGCCTCGGCACCGTATGAGAGCGCTCGCGCTCGAGTGCTGCTGGCCACCACATTGGAGCGCGCGGGTCATCCCGAAGCGGCCCGGCATGAACGGGCCGCCGCGCGAGCCTGTTTCACCCGCTTCGGCGCCCGCCTGGACGCCGAAGCCGCCGCCGAGCGGGTGGTGGTAATGCCGTAGCAGGCCCTGCTTTACGCTTCGGCGATGGAGGGGACCCCGGCCCGGATCCGCCTGCTCCGTGATGTGGGGCTGTGCCAGTCCCAGTATCAGTTCGCCAAGACCCTCGGGTTCGACAAGCGGACGATCGGTAATGCCGAACGTGGCACTCACCCACCGAGCCTGTCGCTTCGCCGTGCCCTGGACCGGATGTTGGAGAACGCCTCCGAAGCTCAGCGCGACCGCTTTCTCGCCGCCATCAGCCAGGGCGCCAGCCCCGTCGTCGTTGGCACCACGCCCATGGTCTTTCCAGCCCTGAATTCTGACGAAGTGCGGCATCTCGCGGCTGCCATGGCTGATGCCAGGCGCTATCTCGATGGTGACGCGGTCCTCCATCTGCAGCGGCAACTGACGAGCTGCGCGATGGCCGATGGTGTCGACGGCCCGAAGCGTACGCTTCCTCTCGTACTTGACGTGGTAGCCTGTCATTGACCAACAGGCCCGGCAGGTGAAGCCGGATGTACGCCGCGACCTACTAGTTGTCGGAGCCCGTGGTGCCGAGCTCGCTGGCTGGCTTTACTGTGATGCTGGCCGCATTGACCTTGCCAGTCATTGGTGCGACCGCGCAAGCGAGTGGGCGCAGGAGGCTGGCGATTGGCCAAATGCAGGGATATATTTTACTCAAGAATATATTTTACTCAAGAATATATTTTACTCAAGAAGAGTCAAGCCGCGTGGGATGAGCGTGATGGGTTGCGAATGCTGACACTCGCCCAGGCATCCCAGAGCGGTCCGTGGACACTGCCGATGCGGGTGCGTGCCGAGGCGGCTACCCAGGCTGTTGCTGATTTCACAACGCACGCCTGCCACCGTTGCGTCTGTGGCTCAGCGTAGGCCGGATCATTGTGGACGGCGAAGCCGTGCTGAGCACCGTGAATCTCGATGAGCCGGTGTTCAACGGTAAGCTGCGTGGCGGCCCACCGCGACGAGTCGACAGGTATGAAGGTGTCCTTGGTACCGTGCACAATGAGCATTGGTGCCTGAATGCGATCCAGCACGGTATGGGGGTGCAAGTAGAACACCTCGTTGAGCAGCGGCCTGCCCAGCTTGAAGCTTGACGAGTGCATGATGAAGCCTTGTTCCGTCAATTCGCGCGGCCTCCCCGCTGATCTGATCGTCGTGCCAGTAGTCCTTGTCGTCGATAAACCGCTTTTTGTAGTTGAGCAATGGATTGAGCAGTACCATGCTTGCTAGCCTTGATCATTCGCCTTGATCGGTGGGTGGTCTGGGGCGGGCGCTGGGCCTCGTTAAGGATCTTGATTTTAGGGTCTGGGTATGACAATGTCCCGGCTAGCGGGCCGGGTGGCCGGGGATTCC
>JBATXM010000143.1:0-58662 GCA_049673305.1 Pseudonocardiaceae bacterium
TACCTCAACCACGTGGCCACCGAACTCAACAACCGGCCCCGCCGTATCCTCGGCTACCGAACCCCAGCAGAAGTCTTCGCCGACCTCCTGGCCAGCTCGATTGCTTCCACCGGTTGATACCGCCCCCCCGAGGCTAGAAACCGCTTCGGTTGAGGACCGGTCGCGGAATCTCGCCTCGTCAGTGTGGGCGACGGCTATGACCACCTCCGGCAGTGCTCAGCGAGACATATCCCGACTTCGCTGACCTCTTAGCCGAGGGCCACCCACGCTATAGCTCCTGGCGGACCTTCACGGACGATGAAAGCTCCCGGGGCTGCTCAGTCGGCGAGATCACCGGGTGATCATCATCAGCGAGCCGTCGACCAGCACTCCGAACAGAGTCGAGGAAGGAACGCATCAAGTCGACCTCGACCTCAGATGACAGTCCGCACCGCAGCCCGAGTTGGCAGTCTCACTGCCGTGGCGACGCGCACGGGATCATCACCTCCAGCATCACCCCTGATCCTGTCCGGAGCGGTCTTGGTGCCCGGCCAGCCACTCAGCCTGGACCGGAGCGCGCCCGGCCGGGGCTCGTCCAGCTTCACCGCCTTCGTTCGGACAGTTGGCGACGGCTTCGTACGTCCCGCCGAGTACCAAGGCGCGGTAACGGGTGGTGGCCCGACCGTTGCTGAGGGAGTGGCCTGGGTACGGTGTCGCGTCGTGACTGACTCACTGCCCGCGACGAGCCCGTGGCTCGTTGACGTGATTGCCGAGGTGCTGGCCGAGAACGGGCCGATGACCGAGGATCAGCTTGCCGCCGCGTTGGCGGGTCGCGGTGTGGATCTCGGCGATGACCCCGATGAGGCGCTGGACGAGGTGTTGGACGACGGCGATGGTCTGGTGACGGTGCTGGCTGATGAGCGGTGGGCGTCGTTGCCGACCTTGCTGGCCGGCCGGATGTTCACGCACCAGGTGAGCGGGTTGGAGCTCGAGTACGACATCCTCGTGATGAACTCGGATCTCAAACCGGTCGACATGCTGACCGAGTGCGAGGAGTACCAGCGACTGGCCGACGGTTCACCGGTAGTCGGGATGCTCATGCCCTTTGCGGCCGACACTCTGGCCGCGCGGGGGGTCCCACTGGATGCGGTGGGGGATCAGGGTATCCTGCTGCTTCCGCCCGGCTATCTGCGGGGAAAAGGGCTCGGCGAGGGTGATGTCATCGCGCTCGGTCTCGCCGAAGACGGGTTGTTGCTGGAGCCCGTCCCGGCGCCGGTGGTGACAGCTGAAACGGTGGCCGAGCTGGGGCGGCGGCTGAGCGTGGTCCTCGAGGCCGAGTCGGAGGAGCCCATGCCGCTGGATGTGGCGGTCTGGACGGCCTGCGCGGATGATCCGACGCTGTTCACCGAACCGCTGCCGCCGCTGGGGACGGTGCTGGATGCCTGTGAGCTGGCTCATGACGGCGAGTGGCTCGCCGTGAGGGGATTCGATTTCCGGCGGTGGCAGGTGGAGCAGCGGTGCGCGGCGATCGCTCGGTGGCACGACCTCAACAGCGACGAAGCTCTCGCGGTTCTGGTGCTCGTCATGCTGTATCATCAGGCCGCCGAGGTGCATGTCGATCATGGTCAGGACGCTACGATCAGGGCAACCGCAGCGTTCCTGGCCGAGCCCGCCGTGGCTAAGGCGGTGCTGGCCGAGACGATCGGGACCGGCAGCGAGGGCGCCGCGGCGCTCGGCCTGTTCGCTGAGACACTCGAACCGCTGGTGCCGAGGACGGCGCGCCCGGCATTGCTGTGGCTGCGCGGCAAGGCCCACGAGCGGCTCGCCGATCTCACCCGAGCCGAGGCGGCTTACCACGCCGCGGAGTCGGTTGACCCGCAGTGGCCGCCAGCCCTGGTTGACCTTGCTCGATACGCCAGTGATCGCGGCGACGCGGCCCGAGGGCTGGCGCTGCTGCGCCGGGCAGGAATCCCGCGCGGCCACGTCCTGGTTGAGCTGCTTGAGCGATTTCAGGCCGTGCCCCGGCCCGGCGTCGGCCGCAACCAGCCGTGCTGGTGCGGATCCAGCCACAAGTACAAGAAATGCCACCTCTACCACGAGCGGCTCCCGCTGGACGAGCGCGCGGCGTGGCTGTACCAGAAGGCGGGCATGTTCCTGCTGGATGGCCCCTGGTGCGGTGCGGTGGCCGAGGCCGCGTGGGTGCGGGCACAGTTCGCCGAGGTCCCCCATGCCGTGCTCGGCGCGCTGGACGACCCGCTGGTCACCGACGCGGTCCTGTTCGAAGGCGGTGCGTTCACCGAGTTCGTGGCCACCCGAGGCGTGTTGCTGCCCGAGGACGAGCGGCTGCTGGCCGAGCAGTGGCTGCTCATCGACCGGTCGGTGTACGAGATCGAGCGCGTCCGACCCGGTGAGGGCTTCACGATGCGTGACGTGCGCACCGGCGAGGTCCACCAGGTCCGGGAGCGGACGGCCAGTCAGGCGTTTACGGCGGGCGCGTTGGTGTGCGCCCGCGTCGTGCCCGCCGGTGACACGACACAGATCTTCGGAGGCATCGAACCCGTAGCCCTGCACGAGCGCGACGAGCTCATCGCGCTGCTGGACTCCGGGCCCGACCCGCTCGACCTGGTCGGCTTCCTCACCCGACGCTTCGCCCCACCTGCCTTGCGGAACCCCGGGACGATGAACCCAGACCGGCTTCGCACCGCACTCAACTTGCGGTAACAACCCGAGCCGGTCTGCGGCGTGGCCCGACGCACCCAGTGCAGGCGACGAAGTGTGCCTAGCTGTTCGCGTGCGGTGGACGTCTCTCAGTCTTTGAGGAGCTGTTGGACTCGGGAGAATGCGCTGGTTCTGGGCGGACAGCGAGGCGCGCACTTCTACGAAGATCAGGCTGGAGTGGGCCTCCGGTGACTATCCTGACGTCAACTTGTAGCCTCGAGCTGCCATATCGGGCACGCTCTGAAGAGAACGGGGGCGATCGTGACCGGGTCGCCGTCTGAGGACTGGGGCTGCTGGCGGCAGCAGATCAACCCGGTCGGCTACGACGAGCGCTGGCGACAGATGGCGGCTGCGGGCGCGAACCCCCATGGTGAAGCAGATTTCGTGTTCTCCTACGGCCCTCGCTCCGTGCTGGACGGGGGGTGTGGCACCGGCCGGGTGGCCATCGAGCTGGCTCGACGCGGGCTCGACGTCCTCGGTACAGATCTTGATCCAGACATGATCGGCTTGGCGCGCGCGAAGGCGCCCGAACTGGCCTGGGTGAAGGCTGATCTCAGCATGCTCGACCTGCCAGCCCGGTTCGATGCCGTCGTGCTTGCCGGCAACGTCATCCCGTATGTGGCAAGCGACCGGCGTGCAGCGACGGTCGCCGCGTGCGCGCAGCACCTAGCGCCGAGCGGTCGGCTCATCGCTGGGTTTCAGCTCCAGGATGGCTGGCCAACCGTCGCGGATTACGACATGTGGTGCAGCGGCGCCGGTCTTACCCTCGAAGCCCGGTACGCCACGTGGGACCGCAAGCCGTTCACCAACACCGGCTCGTACGCCGTGTCCGTACATCGCCGACGTCACGCGACGTCACGCGGGGCACAACACCGCAGCTGTCTCGGAGAGCTGGACCAACCGGTCGACCACCTCCGGGTGCGCACCTAGCGGCGCGGCCACCACATCGGCCCCAGCCGAAGCGAGCCTGGAGTGGAACAACCCTGGGGCGAGCAGCCACGAAGCCACCGCAATCCTGGACTCCCCGGCCGCTCTCAGGCCAGCGACCAGGGACGCTACCCGTGGTGCTCCGGTGGCCACGAACCCGACCCGAACCCGGCTGCCCACCTTGCCGGACAGCTGACGGGCCGCAACCCGTACGTCGGCCACCGCCCTCGGATCCGATGAGCCCGCCGCGGCCAGCACCACTGCGTCACCGCAGCGCCACCCCGCCGCACACAGCCGGTCGGCCACCGCGTCCACCAGGAACGGGTGCGAGCCGAGGGCAGCGCTGATGGTGACGTCCCGGCGACCGGTGGCGGCCACCTCCCTCGGCAGGTCAATCCGCACGTGGTAGCCGGAACTCAGAAATGCTGGAACGACGGTAACCGGACCAGGAGCGTCGGCAACCACCTCGCGCACTCCAGGGCCGAGTACATCGGCGAAGGCGAGCAACACCAGTCTGCCGGGTAGCCTGACGCGCAGCGTGGCGACCAACTGGCGCGCCACTGCGACGCCAGCGGGATCCTGAGTACCGTGGGCGGCCACGACGACACATCCGGCTCTCACCGGCAGTCTCCGGGATCCAAGGCTAGTCGGTAGCCGCGCTTGACGACGGTCTGCACCAGCCGTGGGGCACCCAGCGCGGCTCGCAACCGGGCCACCGCGGTCTCCACCGCATGCTCATCGTCACCAGCCGCAGTCATCACGGACAGCAGTTCGGCGCGCGGCACCACCCGGCCGGGACGGGCCGCTAGCAGTCGCAACAAGGCCATCGGGGTGGGTGGCACGGCATGCAGCACCCCGTCGACTACTGCGGCATGCCCGCGCAACTCCAGCATATGACCCGCGACCGGCCACCGAGGCGCCCGGGCCGGCAGGGTCTCGGACAGCGTGCGCACCAGCGCGCCGATCCGGGAGCGCTCCGGCTGCACCGTGGGTACGTCCCGGGCCACCAACGGGCCTGCGGTGACCGGTCCGACACAGACCGCGAGCACATTCCGGCGCAGGCGCTGCAGCACCGGCTCCAGTACTCCGAGCTCGCTCGCTCGGCTGAGCACGCTGGCCGCAGCGGGTGCACTGGTGAAGCTGACCGCGTCGACACCACCGTCACGCACCATCCCGATCAGCCGGTCCAGTGGCGTGAGATCCTCCGGCGGCACCCACCGGTAAACGGGCACCTGGATGACCTGCGCACCCGCGCAGTTCAGCGCATCGACGAAGTCCGGCAGCGGTTCACCGTGTAGTTGCACGGCGACCCGCATTCCCTCGAGGTCACCGGCTAACAGGTACTCCAGCACCTCGGCTGAGGATTCCGATGGGGGCGACCAGGCGTCAGTCAGGCCCGCGGCCCGGACCGCGCCACGCGACTTGGGCCCCCGGGACAACAAGGTGGCGCGGCGCAACGCATCGACCAGCGCCTCGCCCAGCCCCCACCCGTCTGCGGCCTCCACCCAGCCGCGGAACCCGATGCCAGTGGTGACCACCACCATGTCAGGCGGATGGTTGATCAGTCGCTCGGTGGCCGCGTGCAGTTCAGTGTCGTCAGCCAACGCCACGATCCGGATCGCCGGGGCGTGCAGCACCTCAGCACCCCGGCGCTCCAGCAAGCCACCCAGCTCTTTGGCTCGCCGCGCCGCAGTGACACCGACGGTGAATCCCGCCAGCGGCAGCGGCTCGGATCTCGGCCGCGACGATACCGAGATCATGCGGAGCGGACTTCCACGGTACCGTTGGCCACCCGCGTTGGATAGGTCGCCACCATGACACTGGGATCGTCCAAGCATACCCCGGTGGCCAGTTCAAAGACCTGCTTGTAGATCGGGGAGGTCACCGTCGCCCGCCCCTTTCGGTCGCCGACGATCCCTCGCGAAAGCACCGAGGCTTGGCTGAACGGGTCCAGGTTGGAAAGTGCGTACAAGGCACCATCATGGGTGCGAAACACCGCCACCGCAACACCCTCTACCAGGGCCGCTACGCCCCGTTCCGGGATGAGGTCGTCGTAGCGGCACACCGCGCTCCAGCGCGCCCGCACCTGCGCGGTCATCGAAGCACGGCCAGCTTAGGGCCGGCGATCAGAACCGGTTGGCCGGGCCGGCGATGGGCAGGCGTTGGCTGGCCACGCTCCTGGACGAACTCGATGGTCGGATCGGGCACGTCCGGCGCGTTGACAAACGAGGTGAACCGGGCCAGCTTGGCCGGGTCCTCCAGCACGCCACGCCACTCATCAGCGTAGCCCCCCACGTGCGCCTCCATCGCGGCGTCGAGTTCCGCGCAGATCCCGAGACAGTCCCCCACGATCACCTCTCGCAGGTGGTCCAGGCCGCCTTCCAGCTCCTCCAGCCACGGCGCGGTGCGCTGCAACCGGTCGGCGGTGCGCACGTAGAACATCAGGAACCGGTCGATGGTGCGCACCAGAGTCTCGGTGTCCACGTCGGACACCAGCAGGTCGGCGTGTCGGGGCCGGAAACCGCCGTTGCCGCACACGTAGAGGTTCCAGCCAGTCTCAGTAGCGATCACCCCGAAGTCCTTGCTGCGGGCCTCGGCGCACTCACGGGCGCAGCCGGACACCGCAGCCTTGAGCTTGTGCGGAGCGCGCAACCCGCGGTATCGCAGCTCCAGCGCGATGGCCAGCCCCACCGAGTCCTGTACCCCGTAGCGGCACCAGTCGGTGCCCACGCAGGACTTCACGGTGCGCAACGCCTTGCCATAGGCGTGGCCCGATTCGAAACCGGCGTCCACCAGCCGACGCCAGATCGCCGGCAGCTGCTCCACCCGGGCACCGAACAGGTCGATCCGCTGCCCACCGGTGATCTTGGTGTAGAGCCCGAAGTCACGGGCCACCTCACCGATGACGATCAGCTTCTCGGGGGTGATCTCACCGCCGGGGATCCTGGGAATCACCGAGTAGGTGCCGTTGCGCTGCAGGTTGGCCAGGAAGTGGTCGTTGGTGTCCTGCAGGCTGGCCTGCTCGCCGTCCAGAATGTGACTTCCGGGAGCCAGCACCCCGCTCAACGAAGCTAGGATCGAGGCCACCGCCGGCTTGCAGATATCGCAGCCTCGGCCCGCGCCATGCTTGGCGACCAGCTCGGAGAAGGTCTGGATCCGGGTGGCGGCGACGATCTGGAACAGCTCCGCGCGGCTGTGCGTGAAGTGCTCACACAGCGCCTTGGACTGCTCGACGCCCTGCGCGGCGAGCAGCTTCGTCAACATCGGCACGCAGGAGCCGCACCCGGTGCCCGCCTTCGTGCACGCTTTGAGAGCGGGCACGGACCTCGCCCCCTCGCGCACCGCCGCACCGATCTCTTCAACGGTGACCGCGTGGCAGGAGCACACCTGGGCCTCAGCAGGCAACGCGCTCGTGTCGAGTTCACCGCCGGACGGCGAGATCAGCGCACCGGGGTCAGCCGGCAGCGCCGCGCCGACCAGCGCGCGCAACGTGCCGTAGGCCTCGACGTCGCCCACCAGCACCCCACCGAGCAGCGTCCGCGCGTCGTCGGAGACGACGAGCTTGGCGTAGCGGCCGGAGACGGGGTCGTTGTGGATGACCTCCAGCGCGCCCTGCGCCTTACCGAGGGCATCACCGAAGCTGGCCACGTCGACCCCGAGCAGCTTGAGCTTGGTGGACATGTCCGCGCCGGGGAAGGTGGCGTTGCCGCCGAGCAACCGGTCGGCCACCACCTCGGCCATCGCATAACCGGGTGCGACCAACCCGTAGCAGCGGCCCTGCACTGCGGCACACTCCCCGATCGCCCAGATGTCCTCATCAGAGGTCCGGCAGCGAGCGTCGACCAGCACGCCACCACGCTCCCCGAGGGGCAACCCAGCGTCGCGAGCCAGCTGGTCACGGGGACGCACCCCGGCGGAGAACACCACGAGGTCGGTGTCGAGCTCGGTGCCATCGGTCAGGCGGACCAGCATCCGTCCCCGGTCGGGTTCGATGGCCGCCGTGGCGTGCCCGCAGTACACCCGCACCCCGAGGCCCTCGATGAACCGGCGCAGCAGCGCACCACCGCCCTCGTCCACCTGCATCGGCATCAGCCGGGGCGCGATCTCGACCACGTGCGGGGACAATCCCAGCTGGCGCAGCGCATGCGCGGCCTCCAAGCCGAGCAGCCCGCCGCCAACCACCACCCCGGAGCGCCGGCCGGCCGCTGTGGTGCGCATCGCGCGCTGCGCCGCCGCGCGGATGGCGTCGAGGTCCTCCGGCGTCCGGTAGACGTAGCAACCAGGAAGGTCGTGGCCAGGTACCGGGGGCACGAATGGTGCTGACCCAGTGGCCAGCACCAGCGCGTCGTAGGCCACCTGACGTCCAGACGCGGTGTGCACGGTGTGCTTGCGCGGATCGATCCGCACGCAGGGGTCACCCAACCGCAGCTCCACCCGGTCGTCCTGGACGGCCGGCAAGGTCAGCGCGTCGGCGTCCCAGGACTCCGCATAGGAGGAAAGGGCAACCCGGTCGTAGGCCGGCCTGCCCTCCTCGGCAAGCACCACGATCCGCCATTGCCGCGCAACGTCCCGGCCGATCAGAGCCTCCACCAGCCGGTGGCCGACCATGCCATGGCCCGCGACGACAACAGTGCGCATCATCCTGCTCCCTCCTACTCAACAGGCTGGTGAGCTGCTCGCAGCACCCGAGCAGCTCACCAGCCCGCCGCCCTGATGACAGCTTGAGCGCGTTTCGTGAACACAGCGTTTCCGCGCTGTTTCATCACACCTGGGCGTAGGCCAAACTCGGCTGCTCAGACGCCACGGTGACGGGTGCCCGGCGTAGGTAGACCAGATAGATGACGAGGACGCACGCCGCGTAGAAGACCAGGAAGGACCAGCACGCGGGTACCCCGGACTTCGTGGTGCTGAAGGACTCCCGGAAGGCCAAGTTGATGAGCACCCCGCCCATCGAGCCGATCGAGCCGGCGATTCCGATCACCGCGCCGGACAGCCGGCGGGCCTTCATCAGCGCGGGCTGCCGAGGCTCGCCGGATGCCATCGCGCGTCGCGCCCGTAGATTGAAGATCGATGGGATCATCTTGTAAGTGGAGCCGTTGCCGATTCCGGAGAGCACGAACAAACTGATGAAGCCGGCCACAAACAGCGGCAGGGACTTCTGCTCGGACGCCACGATCACGACGCCGGTTGCCAGAGCCATGCCGACGAAGGTGCTGAGGCTGACCTTCGCGCCGCTGAACCGGTCAGCCAGCCAGCCACCGATCGGGCGCATCACCGAACCGATCAGCGGGCCGAGGAACACGACCGAGGCGGTCTGCAGCGGGGTGCGGCCGAACTGAGTCTGCAGCACCAGGCCGAAAGCGAAGCTGTACCCGATGAACGAGCCGAAACTACCGATGTAGAGGAAGGCCACCACCCAGGTCTGCCGCTCCCGGACCGCTTCCCGCAGCGCGCCAGAGTCGTTGCTCAGCGAGGAGATATTGTCCATGGACAGCGCCGCCCACACTGCGGCAACCAGGATCAGCGGGACGTAGATGGCCAACACAAGACGGGGGTAGGCGGCGCCGACGGTCGCGATCACCAGTAAGCCGAGCAGCTGCATCACGGGCACGCCGATGTTCCCACCGCCAGCGTTGAGCCCGAGCACCCAGCCCTTCTGGCCCTCCGGGAAGAAGGCGTTGATGTTGACCATGGACGAGGCGAAGTTGCCACCTCCCAGACCGCCGAGTGCGGCGACCACCAGGAACGTGGTGTAGGACGTGCCCGGATGAATGACGATGATCGCCAACGCGGTCGGGATGAGCAGCAGCAGCGCACTGACGATGGTCCAGTTGCGTCCGCCGAACCTGGCCGGAGCCATCGTGTAGGGGATCCGAACCAGCCCGCCGACCAGCGAGGGCAACGCCACCAGGAAGAACTTCCCGGCCGCGTCGATGTGGTACGCCGGGCCCATGAAGAGCACGAGCGTCGACCAGACCGTCCATATCGAGAACCCGATGTGCTCGACGAAGACCGAAACCCACAGGTTCCGCATCGCCACCCGCTTGCCCGTCTTCTCCCAGAACCCGGGATCTTCCGGCTCCCAGTGGTGTATCCATCGCCCCCCGAGAGCCGGCTGTGCCGGCTCTGCCATATCGGTCGTGCTCATCGCGCCTCCTGAGCTGATGGGTATGACGGGACGCTATGTGCCGGTTATGTTCACTATGTTGCGGTTTATTGCCATGCCGAGAACTCCCGTTCACAGGGTGCAGCGGTTATGGCGTGAGGCACTCTGGCGAGCCCCGCCTTGGTGGGCCCCGCCGGCAACCACTGTTCGGCGACCCGCCGGGAAACGTGGATGCGTTGTGCGGACGTCCGCGCTAACGTTGTCCGCATGACCTACTGAGTCACTGTGGCGCGCCGTTCAGCGCGCGGACGCCGTGCCGCTGTCCAGCGGCGATGGCCGGATTACCGGCTCGTCCGGCGACACCCTGTAACCCTTCCCTTATCAGTGGCGACCTGGCACCCGTCAGTCCGGGTTAGCTGAGAGCCCCGACATCGGGCGCTACTACCGCTGAGGCACGCCGAATCGAGGAGACCTGATGGCAGAGCAACGCGAACCCCAAGACCAGCCCGGGGATGCCACATCGCCGGTGCCCAACCGCCGCGAGCGCCGCGGCGGCAAGTCCGAGGCTCCGGCGCCCCACGGCGGCAAGTCTGCTGTGGGGCGCCGATCCGGCCCGGCAACACCCGCACGGCAGTACTCCACCCGCCGCCGCAGCGGCGGGTGACGCTCACCGCACACCGTTCTGGGGACCGGCTCCTAGTACCGCGCCGGTCCCCAGAACGCATGCTCAGTTGGGCTAGGTCTGCTATGAACCCGCCGCCATGCCCTCGAGGAGCTCAGTGATCCGGGCCATCCCGGTAGCCGTCATCGCAAAGCCCTTACGCATCTCGCCTTCCAGGCCATCCACCCGCTGACTCAGGCCATCCACCCGCTGACTCAGGCCATCCACCCGCTGGTCCAGGCCATCCACCCGCTGGTCCAGGCTGTCTACTCGGTGACTCAGCTCGCCGATCGCCATGCCTTGTTCGCGCTGGGTCTCCCGGAGTGCGGTGAGTAAACGCGTGTGGGCGTCCAGCTTGGCCGCGAACGCGGAGACATCGCGATCCGCGCCACCGGCGAGCACCCGAGCGGCGGCAGCGTCGGCGCGCACCAGACGTATCTGGGACTCCAGGGCGCTGACGCGGACTTCAAGATTGTCTTCTGGGCCAGGCATCGGGCAACCCTAACAGCCGCCACGCCCCGCGACGTTAGTAGCTGGGCAGCGAGGGGTCGATCTGTTTGGCCCAGGCCAGCACTCCACCACCGACGTGCACGGCATCCCGGAAACCCGCCTTGTGCAGCGCGGCCAGCGCCTCGGCGGAACGCTGCCCGGACTTGCAGTGCAGCACGATCGGCTTGTCTTGAGGTAGCTCCGCCAACGCCGCACCGGACAGGATCCGGTCCTTGGGGATCAGCGTGGAACCCGGGATCCGGACAATCTCGTACTCGTGCGGCTCCCGAACGTCGATCAGGGCGAAGTCCTTGCCAGAGTCGATCATCTCCTTGAGCTCGACGACGGTGATCGTCGAGCCCGCCGCCGCGGTGGCGGCGGCATCGCTGACGGTGCCACAGAACTCCGCGTAATCGATGAGCTCAGTGATCGGGTCGCCCGCAGGGTCTCGGCGGATCCTGATGGTTCGGTAGCTCATCTCTAGCGCGTCGTACACCATCAACCGGCCCAGCAATGGCTCGCCAATACCAGTGATCAACTTGATCGCCTCAGTCACCATGATCGAACCGATCGATGCGCAGAGCACACCCAGCACGCCACCCTCGGCGCAGGAAGGCACCATCCCGGGAGGTGGGGGCTCTGGGTACAGGTCGCGATACTGCAATCCTTGCCCACCAGGAGCGGCCGCCCAGAATACCGATACCTGACCCTCGAAGCGGAAAATCGAGCCCCACACGTAGGGCTTGCCCAGCAACACCGCAGCGTCGTTGACCAAATAGCGGGTCGCGAAGTTGTCGGCACCATCCAGAATGAGGTCGTAGTCGCGGAAGATACCCAGCGCATTAGCTGAGTCCAGCCGCACCTGGTGCAGGTTCACCTGAACAAACGGGTTGATCTCCCGGATGGAGTCCCGCGCGGACTCCCCCTTGGGGCGGCCGATGTCAGACTGGCCGTGGATCACCTGACGTTGCAGGTTGGACTCGTCCACCTCGTCGAACTCGACGATGCCCAGCGTGCCCACCCCGGCGGCGGCCAGGTACAGCAGAGCCGGGCTGCCCAACCCGCCAGCGCCGATCACCAGCACTCTCGCGTTCTTCAGCCGCTTCTGCCCGACCATCCCCACCTCAGGGATGATCAGGTGGCGACTGTAGCGGGCCACTTCCTCCCTGGTCAGCTCCTCGGCGGGCTCGACCAGCGGCGGCAGGCTCATGGGCGCACTCCTCACAGTGTTTGGTGCCTTTGCACAGCCCTCTCACCCGGGTGGAACGTCCCTGGGGCGGCTGCTCTTCCCGGGTCAGTCGACCGTCGGGAACGGCCACGCGTTGGGCTGGCACACCAACCCGTCCGCGGTGACGTGGTCGGTACCCAGCACCGCGAGGTAGTTGTCGGCCACCCCCCAGGTCTGCTGCATCATCACCGGAGCTAGGCGCCCGGGTCCGTCACAGGCGATGTGGCCAAAACCCAGCCCGTGCCCGACTTCATGATTGACCGCGTACTGCTGGTATTGCACCACGTTGCCCTCGAAGGCGACCGCTCCCCGGGCCCAGCGCGCAGCGTTGATCACTACCCGGTGATCATCGGGTTTCCAGCAGGACGCGTCGAAAGGGATCTGGAAGCCGCAAAGCCGGCGGGTGGTCTCCTGCGAGGTCAGGCTGATCCGTAGGGCCGCAGCCCGACCGTCATCGATCCGCTGGAACTGGTAACGCCCACTGCCGATCCAGCTCTTCGGGTTGCGCAGCGTGCTGTCCACGGTGGTGGCGAAACCCGCCGGACCGCCCTCAAGCTCGACCCCATCTTCGATCTCGACGGTGTAGGTGACCAACCGGCCCGTCCCGAAAGGCGCACCGGAGCCGGGGATCACCCGCCAGGTGCCAGCACCCTGCACCGTGAACGGCCCGCCACCGGGCAGCTCAGCGGACCCCTTGGCGGCCGCAAAACCCGGGCCACCTACTGGGTTGGGGATCAGCGGGCTGCCCTCCGGGCCGGACGTAGGGGCTGGGTGCCATGACAGAAGCGGCGATCCAGCCGCGTCAAGCACGGCCAACACGGTGAGCACCACAAGGATAGGCAGCGCGTAGATCCGCCAGCCGTAGGTGGATACCGCCCGGGCCAGGCGCCGAGAACCATGAGGTTTGGCGGCATGGGATCGGGAAACACCGTGCCGTGACACCGAGCGATCACCCGTGGTCGCACGGGCCGCAGGATCGGCTCGCGTCGGGCGGATCACCGGGCAAGGATGACACAACCACCGTAGCGGGGGAGATACCGGCGAGTAGGGTTTACTCGGTCAGACTGGGAGGTGAAGAAGGCCGATGACCGAGACGGCATCGAGCCGGGCGGATGCAGCGCCACGAGGGGTTCGGATGCCCCGGGATGAGCGACGCGCTCAGCTACTCGCCGCAGCCACCGACGTCTTTGGCAACAACGGCTACCACGCCACGGTCATGGACGATATCGCCGAGCGCGCCGGGGTGAGCAAGCCGGTGCTCTACCAGCACTTTCCCGGCAAGCTTACGCTGTATCTGGCACTATTGGAGCGGCACACCGAGGAACTCGTCCGCCGGATCCGGGAAGCAATCGAGGAAACCCACGACAACTGGCAGCGGGTCCGCAATGCGGTCGGGGTGTACTTCGACTTTGTCGATAGTGACGACAAGGCATTCCGGCTGGTCTTCGAGTCCGACCTGCGTAACCAACCCCCCGCGCACGCTGTCGTGGAGCGGATGTATACCGCCATCGTGCAGGCCATCGCGCAGGCCGTGGCGGCCGATGCCGGGCTGGACGCCGACCGCGCGTGGCTGGTTGCGGTTGGCGTCGTGGGGATCAGCGAGGACAGCGCACGGCACTGGCTCACCCGTCGGCACGAGCTGCCCAAGGAAGAGGCGGTCGCACTGACCGCGTCCCTGGCCTGGAAAGGCCTAGCCGGCTTCCCGCTGCAGCACGGCTGATCCCGTAAGCGTCCCGGCCATCAGCGTGGGCCATCAGCATGGGCCATCAGCGTGGGCCATCAGCGCCCCAGCCAGGGTACGGTGACTGAGTGGCTCGGATGAGCGAGGCCCCATGACCTGGTATCTGCGTTCCATGGCTGATCAGGACACGCACTGCGGCGCGCTGCGCCCCGCTGAGGGCACCGTGGTTGCCTTGTGCGGCGTGACGTTCGTGCCCAAACCGCTCCCGTTCGGCCGCGGCCTGGGATTTTCCGGCAACCCGCCCGACCCTGAGCAGGTATGCCCGGCGTGCGCCAGAAATACCCGGTAAACGCCCCGAAAGTATCCCGAGAGCATCCAGGGCGGGGGGTCAACTGCGCTTCGCCTCTACTCCTGAGCGGGTACCAGCAAAGTAAAAGTGGGAGGAGCAGGTCTGGTCAGCCGGAGCCTGCCGCCTTCCGCTTCGGCCAGGCTGCGGGCTAGCGCGAGGCCGATGCCATGCCCGTCGGCAAGGCGCGATCGCCGGGTGAAAAGTTCCGGTTCAGCGGTGGTGATGCCCGCGCCTTCGTCGGATACGTCGATGGCCAGCACGTCGGCAGCATTGCGCACGGCCACCGATACAGTGCCCGTGCCGTGGGTGGCAGCGTTGTCCAACAATACCGTGAGCACCTGGCGCACGGCCGCGGTCGAGGCGAGGGACACCGGAGCCTGGGGGTCCACCGCCACCCGGAGCACGCGGTCCTGGGCGGCCAGCCGGTCATGCCAGCCCGCTTCGATCTCCGCAAGGAGGCCCGGAAGGTCCAGTGGGGTGGCGTTGGAGCTGCGGGTGTCCCGGGCCAGGGCGAGCAGCTCCTCGATGGTCTGCTCCAGCCGGTCCGCAGCGGCGATTCCGTCAGTGATGGCGTGCCGAAGGTCCTGCCCTGGATGGTCCAGCGCCGCTTCGAGCCGCAGGCGCAATCCAGTCAGCGGAGTACGAAGCTGGTGGGACGCATCAGCGGAGAAAGAGCGTTCGCGGGCGAGCATGTCGTCCAGACGCCCGGCGGTACTGTTCAACGCCGAGCCGACAGAGTCGATCTCGGGAATGTCCACCGCTGTGGTCCGGACACTGAAATCACCTTGACCCAGGCGTCGCGCCGCATCTGAGAGCTCTTCGAGCGGGCGAGCCAGCCGCCGGGCCTGGCGGCGGGCAACCAACCAGACCGTACCGATCGCCAGACCGGCTAAGCCGAGCATGCCCAACCACACCAACGCAACCTGCCGGTAGATCGTGGCACGCGAGCTGGCGGCGCGCACCGCGCCGATCACATCGCTGTCATGGGTCACCGGCACAGCCACGACCAGATCCCCATGATAGTTCCGGTTGTTGATCTCACCGTCGTGCAGGGCGTGATACACCGCTTCGTCCCCGCCCTCGGGCCCGATGCCCAAGATGCGGTGGCCGCGGTCCACATACACCGCGAGGTGCGTCCCGTCCTGGGGTTCGTGCAGCTCGGTCGGCGTGTTGCCGCGGAGCACGTCCGCCGTGACCGCAGCCGCCGCGCCATCGGCCACTCGGAGCAGTTTTATTCGCTCGTCATTCAGCGCATACTTCAACGCCCCAGCGGCTAGCGGCACCCCGAACAGGCCGATGGCCAGCACGGCGGCGAGCACGGCTAAACCAACGATCCGGGTACGCACTCATCCCCCCTCCGGTGGCGCCTCAAGCCGGTAGCCATGGCCGCGCAGGGTGGTGATCCGGGGTATCGAACCCAGTTGGGCCATCCCGGCCAGCTTGCGGCGCAGCGCGGCGACGTGCACATCGAGAGTCTTCGTGGGACCAAACCAGTTCTCGTCCCACACCTGGGCCATCAGGGTCTCCCGGCTGATCGCTACTTCTGGCGCTGCCGCAAGACGAGCGAGTAGGTCGAACTCCTTGGTCCGCAGTGGCATATCCGTACCGGAGACACTCGCCCGCCGGCTGCCGGTGTCCACCAGCAAGTCTCCCACCACGAGCATCGGTTGGGCTCCCGAGGTAGCCGGCGCGACCCGTCGGAGATGCGCCCGGACCCTGGCCAGCAGCTCGGCCAGCCGCACCGGCTTGGTCAGGTAATCATCCGCGCCGGCCTCAAGACCTACCACGACGTCCATTTCGTCGGTCCGGGCAGTGAGGATCACCAGCACCGTCGTCGGGTTGCTGGCCCGCAGCTGCCGGCACACCTCGACGCCGTCCAGGTCGGGCAGCCCCAGGTCCAGGAGCACCAGGTCGAAATCGGTCTCAGCAGCCGCGCGGAGCGCGTCCCGACCGGTGCGCTGCCACGCCACCTGGTGCCCGTGAGCGCGCAGGCTCGACTCCAGAACACTGCCGATGGTCTCGTCGTCCTCTACTACAAGCAGCCGGGACACACCGATTACCCCACCGCGAAGCCGACCCGGCGGCTGTCCGCGGGCCCGATCTCGATGTAGGCGATCCTCGTGATCGGCACTATGTACCGTCGGCCCTTGTCGTCGACCAGGGTCAGCATTCCCTGGGTGTTCCGCATCGCCTCGGCGACCAGAGCCTCCACCTGGTCGGGCGAGTCCGCGGTGGACACCGTCAGCTCGCGAGGACTGTCCGCGACGCCAATCTTGATCTCCACGCCAGAACCTCCACGGTGTGATCGATAGTGACATCAGGCTAGTCGAGCGGCGGGTAGGCGCTCACCCCAACCCGAGAGCGGCCATCCGACGGCCGTGCAAGAGCTCCACCCGACGAATCAACGTGGCGAGACCGGCCAGGTCCCCGGAGCCGAGGACGATCAGATCAGCCAGCGCATCTCGCTGCGCCACGATGTGCTGGGCATTGGTCACCGCCTCGCCGAGCAGCCGCCGCCCCCACAGCGCCAACCGATCACGGGTGCTCCGATCTTGCTCGCAGGCACCGCGCACTTCCCGCTCGGCGAACGCCGAATGCCCGGTGTCGGCCAGTACCTCTTTGACCAGCGTGGCGGTGGCGTCATCCAGCCAGCCGCCGACCTCACCGTAGAAGTCCGCTGCCAGCCCGTCACCGATGTAGGCCTTGACCAGCGACTCCAGCCAGGACCGGGGTGCTGTCGAGGCATGGAACGCATCGAAGCGCGCCACGAATGGGCGCATCGCGTCGTCCACCACGACGCCCAAGCCACGTAAGTGGTTCTCGAGCAGCCGGAAGTGCCCGATCTCAGCGGCCGCCATGCTGGCCATCGCGGCTCTGCCGGCCAGCGTGGGAGCATGGCGGGCGTCCTCAGCGAGCCGGTCGAAGGCCGAGAGTTCTCCGTAGGCGAGGACCCCCAGCAGGTCGATAATGCCCTCACGTGCGACATCCACGGCGGCGAGCGTAGTGCCGAATTGCCAGAGTGTGCGGTGTCACGCGCACATCTGCCACGCGGACGGGTAAGATATGCGCACAGGGCGTGACGCAATTCTCCGGTCACCCGCCCGGCCCGGTGGCAGATGCCGCCGGGGGTATGACATTGAGCGCGGACCTGGCGTCTTCGTTCCCAGCTCCGTTGCGCCATCCGGCAGCGCGAAGCGGGTTGAGCGAGACGGCGGTGAACGCGCCAGTACGAGAGAGGCGATCCACTGACCGTCAGCCAGACCACCCTGCCCACCACCTATTCCCTGGAGCATCCCGACCCCGGCGCCCTGGATTTTGCCGAGGCCGATATCGACGAACCCAGTCCGCTGGATCTTCTGCAGGCCGGTGCTCCGGTCCGGGACGACTCCCCCACCTTCGCGCAGCTCGGCGTCCGCGACGAGATCGTCCGGACCCTGCGGGCCGCAGGCATCGAGCGCACCTTCGCTATTCAGGAGCTCACCCTGCCGCTGGCCCTGGCCGGCAACGACCTCATTGGCCAGGCCCGTACCGGTACCGGCAAGACGCTCGGCTTCGGCGTCCCGTTGATCCAGCGCATCACCGGCGGAGACATCGCGCTTGACGGCACCCCGCGCGCCTTGGTCGTCGTGCCCACCCGTGAGCTGTGCCTGCAGGTCAGCGCCGACCTCACCGCCGCCAGCCGGGACTTGGGCCTGCGGGTTCTCCCGGTCTACGGCGGCCGGCCCTACGAAGGGCAGATCAAGGCGCTGGCCAGCGGCGTGGACCTGGTGGTCGGCACCCCCGGCCGGTTGTTGGACCTCGCCGAACAGCGCCACCTGGTATTGGGGAAGGTGCGGGTGCTGGTCCTCGACGAGGCAGATGAGATGCTCGATCTGGGGTTCCTGCCCGACATCGAGCGAATCCTGAAAATGGTACCGGAGCAGCGCCAGACCATGCTGTTCTCGGCCACCATGCCAGGACCGATCATCACGCTGGCCCGGACCTTCCTGACCCAGCCAACGCATATCCGCGCCGAGGAACCCGATGCCACCGCCATCCACGAGCGGACCCGGCAATTCGCTTACCGGGCGCACGCGATGGACAAGGTAGAACTCCTCTCCCGTATGCTGCAGGCCCGCGACCGGGGTCTGACGATGATCTTCACCAGGACTAAACGCACTGCGCAGAAGGTGGCTGACGAGCTCATCGAGCGCGGTTTTGCGACTGCGGCCGTGCACGGGGATCTCGGCCAGGGAGCACGCGAGCAGGCGCTGCGGGCGTTCCGTTCGGCGAAGGTGGACGTGCTGGTCGCCACCGACGTCGCCGCCCGAGGTATCGACGTCCCAGAGGTGACTCACGTCATCAACTACCAGTGCCCAGAAGACGAGAAGACCTACGTGCACCGGATCGGACGGACCGGGCGGGCCGGACGAACCGGCGTCGCGATCACCCTTGTCGACTGGGACGAGGAGCCGCGTTGGAAGCTGATCAGTGACGCTCATGAGCTCCATATGCCGGCGCCTGCGGAGACCTACTCCACGTCCGAGCACCTGTTCAGCGACCTGGACATCCCCACCGACTCCACTGGGCGGCTGCCACTGGTTCGACGCATCCGAGCTGGGTTGGCAGCCGAACCCAGTGACTCCGACGACCGAACCCGCGGTCGGCGTGCCACTGGCGCCCGGGGTGGCCTGCGCAAGGAATCCGCCGACAGCCAAGTCTCTCCAGTCCGTCGCCTCAGGCGGCGCACCCGCAAGGGAGAGACCACCGGAGCCAGCGTCGAGCCCGCACCCCCGGCGGAGTACCCCGGTGGGCAGGCTGACGCCCGGCCGCGCCGTCGCCGCCGGCACCGGGGCGCCGGGAACACCGGCCTCGGCAACGCCGTCATCGCCAACGGCGCTGTCCCCAAGAGCACGCTCACCGGTCGGGAGCAGGGCAGTCAGCCACGCGCCGTAGGCTGACCAACGCTTGGAGATGCCCGCGCCCGAACGCCGCACCCGGTGGGACGTGGCCGCCGCAGCGGCGTTGGCGGTGGCCGTGCTCACCGTGTGGGCCGCGCTGTGGTGGACCAGTGACGCCCGACGCACCACGCTGACCACCGCCCCGGGCCCGGCTCCGGGGAACGCGATGCCAGCGATCGGAGCTGGGGCGCCCGGGGCTGACGCGGCGCACGTGCCAGTGGCACTGACTGAGGTGTGGCGGGCGTCAAGTCCGGCGACCCCGGTCCCCTTGGTGCAGGCAAGCACGGTCGTGACCGGTGTCGCCGGGATAGTTTCTGGGCGCGACCTGCGCTCCGGAGCGCTCCGCTGGAGTTACCGGCGAGACCGGTCATTGTGCACGGTGGCCGCCGCGTTCCACCAGGTAGTGGCGGTGTACCAGCGGGGCGAGAACTGCAGCGAGGTGACCGTCCTGGACTGGGCGCAGGGCCGGCGTGGACCGCAACGCACTGGTCCAGTGCAAACGCCGACTCGGCTGGTCACCGCTGGCGACCAGGTGGCCGCCAGCGGAGCGCACTACCTGGAGGTATGGCGCTCTGACCTGATACGAACCCTGAGCTATGGGCGAGCGCCGACCCCAGCGCAGCCCGCAACCCAACCGCGACCGGACTGCCTCCACGGGTCAATGGCCCTCAGTGCTGGAACACGGGATGACGGGAAACTGGCGGTGGTCGAGCAGTGTCCCGGGGAACGCGTGGCGCGGCTCACCGTGCAACGGTCCGATCCCAAAAATCCAGAACAGCCCGAGGTGATCTTCAGCACGCTGCTCCCGGAGCAGCAGGCCCGAGTCGTCGCGGTGAGCGGGGACCGGGTAGCCGTCGCGTTACCCGACCCGGCTCGGCTGGTCGTGCTCGATGAGCACGGTAAAGAAGTAGCCGAGCACCCGCTGGCCGTCCCGGACGCCGACCTGCGGGGCAACCCACCCGATGGCGTGGTCGAGGTCACCAAGACCATGACCGGGGTGTACTGGTTCACCGGCTCGGCCACAGTCGCGTTGGATACCAGTGACCTGTGGCCACGGTGGACCCGGCCGGGATCCTTAGGCACCGGCTCAGAGGTCGCCGGAGCGCTGCTGCTGCCGGTGCGAGGGGCGCTGGCCGTGCTGGACACCAGCACAGGTCAGCAGGTCGGTGCGCTGCCCGTGGACCGAGGCGGCTACCTCGGCCCGGTAGGTACCGTCAGCTCCGGCGGTGTGGTGCTGGAGCAACGCGGCGACACCCTGGTCGCGCTGGACGAACCACTCGTAAGCTCCACCCGGTGACGGCATCGGCAGCACAGATCACCCCGCACAGCGCCAGCCGGGTACGGGTGATGGTGCGCAGTGCCCAACTAGCTGCCCAGATAACGGCACTGCGAGCCGAACCCGCAGACCCAGTCGGCGTGGCCGTGTTGGTGCCCGGGTACACCGGGTCCAAGGAGGACTTCGCGGCGCTGCTCGATCCGTTGTCCGGCACCGGCCTGTCCGTGCTGGCATTGGACCTGCCTGGGCAGTACGAGTCTCCCGGCCCCCGCCGCGAGGAGGACTATTACCCTGATCCGCTGGGCCGGACCGTCGCTGCGCTGGTGGCCACCCTGGCCGCCGACGGTGTTCGGGTACTGCTACTGGGACACTCCTACGGCGGGCTGGTGTGCCGATCCGCGGTGCTCGCCGGAGCCCCGGTGAGCGGGCTGGTCCTGCTGGATTCGGGCCCAGGTGGGTTACCGCCAGGGCAGCGCCGGGAGCTGCTCGACGCCACCGAACCGGTACTGCGCACCCAAGGCATCGAAGCCGTCCAGCGGCTGCGGGAAGCCCGGGAGGGAATCGTCGAGCCACCCGAGCTTGCCACGCTGCTGCGGACCCGCTTCTTGCGGTCTTCGAGCACCGGCCTGCTCGGCATGGCGACCAGCCTGCGCACCGAGCCGGATCGGGTCGCTGAGCTGGCGGTGGCCCTGCGCACCGGCGACATCCCGTGCCTGGTCGTTTTCGGTGAGTCCGACGACACGTGGCCGGTGCTGGTGCAGCGCGAGATGGCGGCCCGGCTGAGCGCCGAGGTCGCGGTGATCCCCGGTGCCGCGCACTCACCGAATACCGAGAACCCGCACGCGCTGCTCGATGTGCTCCTGCCAACCTGGATGCGCTGGTTGGCTACTACCCGCACGCCATGAGTGCGGATGCTAGGCCCACCAGCCGAACCAGAGGACGCCGGCCGTGAGCATCAGAACAGACCACGATGCCAGCGCCGCGCTACGACCCAGGGACCGCTCTGCCGTCAGCTGCAACACCACGGCGGACGCAGCCGCGACCACATGACCAACAACGTCTGCCATGCCTGGGCCGGGGCGGCCTGACTGACTGGCCAGCCACTGGGCCGCGCATACCGCGATCGCCAGCGCGACCAGCCCTCCAACTAGCACACCGGACAGCCCGCGCAGGGCACGCCCGTCCTCAACGATCATGGTGCGAGTAGCGCCCACGGCTGGAGCTCTGGTGCGCTGGCCCGCCCCTCGGGACAGTACCGCCGGAAGTCGCACCACGAACAGGCCCGGCCGGGAGCGGGCGGGAAAAGGATTTCCGGATCCCCTCCCATCGCCAGCGTGTCAGTGGCCAGCGCGATCTCCTCAGCAGCCTCCTCGGCGCGCTGCAGGTGCCTACCCAGCGACTGCTCAGTGTGCTCCCAGCCGGCAACAGTGCCGGTGGGCACGTGATGCAGCTCCACCCGCCGGCACTCCCGGCGCAGCGTGCGCCGGGCCGCGAAAGCGTAGAGCGCCAGCGCCTGTGAACCGCGAGCGTCATCGACAGTGAGCTCGTGGCGACCGGTCTTGTAGTCCACCACAACGAGCTCGCCGTCCCGCTCGTCGATGCGGTCCACCCGCCCCTCCGCGACAATCCGCTGGGTCGGCGCGGAGACCCAGCGCTCCACGCCCACTGGATCAAGGTGGGGATCCAGCTCCTCGACATAGCGGGCCACCCAGTCTTGCGCGCGGCTGCGATAGCCGGCGGCTTGCGCGTCGTCCGCGAAACCCTCCCCCGACCAGTGCGTCGCCACCAAGGCGGCCGCAGCGCCCGGATGGCGCCGCCCAGGCGCCAGAGTGAATAACGCCCGCAGCGCGGTGTGCACCACCGCGCCCAGCGTGCTGTGCGCCCAGGCCCCGCCCCGGGGAGGCGTGGGGCGATCCAGGTAGGCCATCCGGTAGCGCCGACGGCAGCCGGTCCAGGTGGCGAGCTTGGCGGGAGTCACCCGCACCAGCGGGCGGGGCAGACCGCCGAGTTCCAGTTCTCCCTGTGCTCGCCGTACCATTGCGGGCCGCCAGCTCCTCGATCCGTTCTAGCGTCTGCGGGCCATCCGCAGGGGTGTCCGTCCCGTACGCCTAGCGACCGGACCTCCAGAGTGTGCGCCGAGTAGACCTGCGTGGCGGCTCCAGCATATGGGAACGAGGCTGCTTCTTCTCACCGAAGATCAGCTCGGAGATCGCCATGAAGACCTCCTCCGGCCTGGGCACATACTCAATTTGCTCCAAACCCTCGATCTTTCCGGCCGACTCCACCCGGAGCGTGCCGTAACCGAGCAGCTGCCCGACAAATGGCCGCAGGAAGGTCATATCGGTCACCTTCGTGATCGGCACCATGGAGTTCTGCGTCTGAACGACCCCTTTAGTGATCATGAATCGCTTGTCGGTGACGACGATCTCCTCGATCCACCACTCCAGCACCTTCCAGGCAAAGCGCATCAACGCCGCGACCGCCACGTACCAGAGCACTGACTGCAACGGCCAGATGCCTTGGCGTACGAAGTGATTGATCAGGCTGGAGAGCACGAACGCGGCGATCACGATCCCGACGGTCTCCAACAGGGGCCTGAGCAGGATCGCCCAGTGCCGCCGCACCCGGATCACCCGCCGCTCCACGGAGGGGGGGAGCAGGACGTTGGCGTGGCGACCAATCATGTCATGAGGGTACTACTATCCTGGCTTCAGGCAGTCGCGGCGCCGGGGCCCATCGCTAGCTTGGCCAGCATGTCACGGGCCTGCTCAGCGTGCCGCGGCTGGCACAGCACGTCGTAACGCCCGGCTACCAGTTGACTCGCCGACGCGAAGTCCCGGCGACCGCGGGTCGCAGCGTAGCCGACGGCAGCGAACACCGTGAAGGACACCGCTCCGGCAGCCGCCCCCATCAGGATCGGGATCACGCTGGCCCCGGCCTGGGTAGCAAAAAGGCTGAGCAGAACCCCGAAGACCAGGCCGAACCAGGCACCCGACACCGCCCCTTGGACGATTACTCGGCTCCAGGTCAACCGGCGCAGCACTCGCTCCACCATCATGAGGTCCACCCCGACGATCGTGACCTCGGCGACCGGGAACTGGTTGTCGGCGAGGTGGTCCACGGCACGCTGCGCTTCGGCGTACGTGGCGTAGGAACCGATCGGCCAGCCGGTGGGCGGGGTGGGCAGGCCAGGCATCTGGCCCTGGCCGCTGAATGGACTGGTCATGGTTGCATCGCCGCCCCTACGAGGCACTCGGTCAACTTCGCGCAGCGTACTCTCGAAGCAGCCCTTTGCTGATGATCATCTTTTGGATCTCACTGGTGCCCTCGCCGATGAGCAGGAACGGCGCTTCGCGCATCAGCCGCTCGATCTCGTACTCTTTGGAGTAACCGTATCCGCCGTGGATGCGGAAGGCATCCTCAGTGACTTCCTTACAGTATTCGCTGGCCAGTAGCTTCGCCATCCCGGTCTGGACGTCGTTGCGCTCGCCGGAATCCTTGAGCCGGGCGGCGTTGACCATCATCAGGTGCGCAGCTTCGACCTTGGTGGCCATCTCCGCAAGCTTGAACGCGATCGCTTGGTGCTGCGCGATCAGCTTGCCGAAGGTCCTGCGCTGTTGGGCGTAGTCGACCGCGAGCTCGAAAGCCCGAATGGCGACGCCACAGGCCCGGGCGGCAACGTTGACCCGCCCCACCTCGACGCCGTCCATCATCTGGGTGAAACCTTTGCCCGGCGCCGCACCCAGCACCTTGTTAGCTCCGACGCGGTAGCCATCGAAGACCAGCTCGGTGGTGTCGACCCCTTTGTAGCCCATTTTGTCGATCTTGCCGGGCACGCTGAGCCCAGCTGCGACCTCACCGTAGCCAGTGGGCTTGTCCACCAGCAGCGTGGTGAGGTTGTGGTGTGCCTTCGCCGCACCCTCCTCAGTCTTGACCAGGGTAGCCACCAGAGTCGACGTGGCGCCATTGGTCAGCCACATCTTCGCGCCATCGACGATGTAGTGGTCACCATCACGTCGGGCTCTGGTCTTGATCGCCGCGACGTCGGAACCCAGCTCTGGTTCCGACATGGAGAAAGCACCGCGAATGCTGCCCTCGGCCATCCCGGGTAGATAGTGCTGTTTCTGCTCGTCAGTGCCATGATGGCTGATCATGTGGGCCACGATGAAATGAGTATTGATCACGCCGGAGACACTCATCCAGCCCCGAGCGATCTGCTCCACGACCAGTGCGTAGGTCAACAGCGACTCCCCCAGACCGCCATACTCCTCGGGGATGGTGAGCCCGAACAGGCCCATCTCCTTCATCCCTTCGACGATCTCCCCCGGGTAGGTGTCGGTGTGCTCCAACTCTTGGGCGACCGGGATGATCTCCTTGTCCACGAAGGTCTTGACCGTGGCCAGGATCTCCTGCTGAATCTCGGTAAGACCGGCGGTCTGCGCTAGCCGGGCCATGAGAGCACCTTCCTTCGCTGACTACCCGCCAGTATGACCGCCCCCGCCCGCTGCCGCTTGGTCGCGATTCGGAGCCGAATCGCGACTGTCAGGGTGCTGAAGACTGCGATTCGGCTCCGAATGACGCAGCGGTAGCGCCTAGCATGGGGGCCAGACCCCATAGCCAACCGGAAAGTCGGTGTCACGCGTGGCTTCCATCCAGACCGTCCCATCGGTCGACGCGGTGCGGACCGCGCTGGACGCGGTGCACGACCCGGAGATCAACCGCCCGATCACTGAGCTGGGCATGGTCAAGGACGTGACGGTGGCCGCTGACGCAACGGTGCGGGTAGCGGTGTGGCTCACCGTCGCCGGCTGTCCCATGCGCGACACCATCACGTCCCGGGTGACCACGGCGGTGTGCGCCGTGCCGGGCGTGCGGGCCGTCCAAGTGGAATTGGACGTGATGAACGACGCCCAGCGCACGGCGTTGCGCCGGCAGCTGCGCGGCACCGCCGAGGAGCCCCGAATCCCCTTCGCGGAGCCGGGATCGCTGACCCGGGTCTACTGCGTCGCCTCCGGTAAGGGCGGAGTCGGCAAGTCCTCGGTGACGGTGAACCTGGCGGCCGCGATGGCCGATCGGGGCCTGTCAGTCGGGGTAGTCGACGCCGATATCTATGGCCACTCGGTGCCGGGCATGCTCGGCACCACCGCTCGCCCCACCCAGGTGGAAAAGATGATTATGCCGCCGACGGCGCACGGCGTGAAAGTCATCTCGATCGGAATGTTCACCAAGGACAACACCCCGGTGGTGTGGCGGGGACCAATGCTGCACCGCGCGCTGCAGCAGTTCCTCGCCGATGTGTTCTGGGGCGACCTTGACGTCCTGTTGCTTGATCTGCCGCCGGGCACCGGCGACATCGCCATCTCAGTAGCGCAGCTGATACCCAACGCCGAGATCCTCGTAGTCACCACTCCGCAGCGGGCCGCCGCCGAAGTGGCGCAGCGGGCCGGGGCGATTGCCCTGCAGACCCGCCAACGGCTGATCGGCGTGGTGGAGAACATGTCGTGGCTGGAGATGCCGGACGGCTCCCGTAACCACCTTTTCGGTTCTGGCGGAGGCCAGATAGTCGCCGACTCGCTGACCCGCTCGCTGGGTAGCGAGGTCCCGCTGCTGGGTCAGATACCCCTGGACCCGCGACTGCGCGAGACCGGCGACGCCGGCACTCCGTTGGTGCTGGCCGATCCCTCCTCTCCGGCCTCGATCGTGCTGCGCGGAATAGCTGACCGGCTCGCGACCCGCTCACGCGGCCTGGCTGGACGACTGCTCTCGGTAAGCCCCAGCTCCCGGTGAACCCCGGCTGGTGAATCCACAGGTATACGTCGCGAACCGGACAGGGGTTCAGGCTGACCGTGCCCGCCGTTCATTCAAGATCGTTTTTCTCGCGTTCCCGGGTTCATTTCCTCGGGGTGGTCCCCGTCGGGACCAGAAATTGTCGGTGCTGGTTGCGATGATGGGTGGGTGACCACGGTTGAAGCCCCCTCAGTTGAGGACATCACCCTTGAGGAGGATCCTGCCCAGGCGCACGTTCATGGGTTGTTGGGGGTGTTGCGCGACGCTGAGGCTGAGTGTCGGCGGTCGTATTCGCGGGTTCTGGGTGTGGTCGCTGAGCTGGCGCGGGAGAACGCTGGTGCGCTCACCGGGTTCGGCAGCACGGCTCGGTTGGTGGCTGGGGTGCTGAACCTGTCTACCGGTGAGGCCAAAGCCCGGGTCGAGCAGGCTGAGCTGCTCACACCCCGACAGAACCTGACCGGTGAGGTCCTGGCGCCGTTGCTGCCCGCCACCGCCGCCGAGCTGGCCGCTGGTGCGATCGGGCCTGCGCACGTCAGGGTGATCACCGCGATGATGCGGCGCATTCCGCCGGGCACCCACCCTGAGACCACCGCGCAGGCTGAGGAGACCCTCGCGCGCGCGGCGAGGCGGTTCGACCCCGCCGCGCTGACCCGGATCGGGGAGCGCCTGCTCGCCCACCTCGACCCCGATGGCACCGAACCCACCGACGAACCCGAGCAACTCCGGGAGTTGCGGGTGCGCACCCGTCCTGATGGCACCGTCACGCTGAACGGGAAACTCGACCCCGAAGGCGGCGCCCGGGTCCTGGAAGTCCTCAACACCCTCAACGAACCCCGCCCACCCATCGACGGGATCCCGGATACGCGCAGCCGCGCCCGCCGAGACGCCGACGCGCTAGTCGAAGCGATGACCGGGCTGCTCGATGAAGGCCAGCTCCCGACCCGGGGTGGGCAACGCCCACACCTGGTGCTCACCATGGGGCTGACCGAGCTGATCGAGGGCCTGGGATCAGCGGTACTGGACACTGGCGGGCACCTGTCCGCCGCCGAAGCCCGCCGGCTGGCCTGCGACGCCGGTGTGATCCCCGTGGTGTTGGGCAGCGACTCGATGCCCCTGGACGTCGGACGCCAACAACGCCTGGCCAGCGCCGCGTTGCGCGACGCCCTGGCCCAACGCGACCAAGGGTGCGCCTTTCCCTCGTGCGATCGCCCACCCCGCTATTGCCACGCGCACCACATTGTCTCGTGGCTGGATGGGGGCGCGACGAAACTATCCAACATGTGCCTGTTGTGTGAGCACCATCACGTCATGGTGCATCGCCAAGGTTGGGGCATCCGGCTCGACGCCCGCAGGTACCCCGAATTCATTCCACCCAAGACCATTGACCCCCCAAGGCGACCACTCCACGACCCACTCCGTCAATAGAGCAAACACAGCTACCGACACGGCAGCCCATCGACGAAGGCTACGCCCACTCCCCGACGACCGTGATGGCGAAACCGTCGTAGCCTTCGGCGCCCACAGTCTGGATGACCGTCGCGCTCACCACGGGGTCGGCGGCCATCACCTCGTTGAGCCGCCGCACGCACTTCCACTTGACAGGGCCGTTCCACATCAGTTCACGGCGGCGCCGACCACAGACGACAAGAACGTCAGACCGACTGTGCCCGCAGTCCTGAGGAGCGGGAGAGGCAACCACGCAACCCCATATTCGATCTTGAAACGGCCGCGCACCAGCTCCTTCTCGCTAAGAAGGCGACAGCGGTTCGGATACGGGACACCACTCAAATGATTGACGAAACACAAACGCAAAATCAAACCTGACATGCCGTCACCAATCACCGATGGCCAACCAAAGCCAACTCCCTGTGACCGTCCAGCTCAACCGGACCCGCGAATGAACGCCTGCCTTGACAAATACCTGGCCACATGGCTTACTCGATCAGGGGATCGGCGCTGTACGATGGGGCGGCCCCAACTCGCGAGAGGGACCCCATCAGCGATGGCAACACATTATTGCAGGGAGTGTGGCACCGCCCTGGGCGCCGGAGCGCGATTCTGCGGAAATTGTGGACTAGTAGCCGCCGCAGATCCCGCACTTCCATCTGCTCCGGTGGCAGAAAACCAAGCTTGTCCTCAGTGCGGCCAGGCTGACAGGGTCGCCAAAGTCAGTGGTATAGTTGCCACCAAATTTCGGCGAAAAGAACATGAACGGTACGACAGAGACCGCGATCGGCGCTCCCGGACCGTTGTTACTTCGACCCAGTTGGCATCACAACTGAAACTTCCCGAACCATACAAGAAAAGACCGTTCGCAAGCATGGTAGGGATTTCAATAGTGCGTGTAATTCTTGCGCTGTTTGCCACCTTCGTCATCTCCACTCTTGTCGCCACTATATCCATGCAACTTTTGAATCTGAGCCCCCTGGACTTTCAACTAGAGAACCAGATTCAGCGTGCCATTTTCTTCTCTACTGTCGCGGTCGAGGCAATCGTGGCAATCGTATCTTATGTCGTACGAATTCCCAAACTGCGCCGTAAACTCGTGGCTGAGTCTCGAATTTGGTCCCAGCTAAAGCCGGCTTGGGATAAATTGTACTATTGTTACCGTGACGACGTCGTATTCTCCGGTGGGCGTTCCGCGCCTTCCTCGAGGATGATTGAATTTCTTTCCGAAGAGCGTGGGCTCTGACTGAGTGTCCCCTGGTTGAATCGCAGAATCGCAGAAGCCCGGCCCGAACGATTGTCCGCTCACCAGGCGATGGGTGGGATTGAGCTCCAGGATGCGCTTGATGGCTCCGCGCCGCCGACGCGGGGCGCGGCGGTCCAGCGTGACGACGAGGTCCCGGGCGACGGGGTCGTTACGGATTCGAATCGGCGCGAGGCGATCCGCGGTGTCCAGATGACGGATCGACTCCGTGTCGCGGTTCGGTCCGTCCTGCACCAGCGCCCGAGCCGGATCGAAATACAGCGTCGCAGACTTCTCTTGGCTGTTGAGCGTGGTGAGGTCCGGCGGCGTCCGGGTAGCGGCCGGCCTCGTACGCCCGGCCACCCTCACCCAGCTCGATACCTACCCCAAACCGCCACACGGCGACATTGGTAGGACCGAAGTGCATACGCATATTGCACTCCTCGATCCGCACGGCGATCCCCTCAGCCTCGGCCAGATGCGCGTGCGCGTCCGTCGTGCTGGTTTCCCCGCGCCGTGCACTGCGCCGACGCCAGATGGATGCATCATGCCGAGCATCTCCGCAGGCAGCGTGTCCGCACTGTGACTACTTCGACTCTCCGACGATTGCGATGGTGAAACCGTCATAGCCCTTGGCACCCACAGTCTGGATGGTCGTCGCGCTCACCGAGGGGTCGGCGGCCATCACCTCGTGGAGTCGCCGGGCGTCCTGCACACTGGGGTCCGCGCTGTGCACATCGGCCAGTGCCCCGCGCCGCACCGAGTTGTCCACGATGATCACGCCACCGGGTCGGGTCAAGCTGACCGACGAGGTGAAGTATTCGGCATTGTGCAGCTTGTCTGCGTCGATGAAGACCAGATCGAACGGGTCGGCGTGCTCGTCGGCGAGTTCCTTGGCTAGCAGCGGCAACGTGTCCAGCGCCGCGCCGACCCGTACGTCCACGAGGTCAGCGAGGCCGGCCTTGGCGATGTTGGCGCGCGCCACCTCAGCGTGCTTCTGCTCGTACTCCAACGTGATCAGGCGACCGTCCGGCGGCAGCGCCCGGGCCAGCCAGATCGTGCTGTACCCGCCGAGCGTGCCGAACTCGAGGATCCGGCGCGCGTTCGCCAGCCTGGCAAGCAGGTTGAGCAGCTTGCCCAGCGCGGGTGAAACGGCGATGGCTGGCAGCCCAGCCTCGGCACTGGCCGCGAGCGCGGCGTCCAACGCCTCATCGGATTCGACGAGTGCGCCGGTGATGTAGTCGTCGACCGCCGTCCACTGCTGCTGGCTCATCGCGTCCTCCACACTGCCATCTAGAGTTCGGGGCCACGGGCACGCAGGTCGTCCACGGTGGCCATGGCCTGCTTAAGCTCGCCGAGCCACTGCTGGGCATGCTCACCGACCAGGCGCACCGCCCACGCGAGCGCCTCCGACCGGGACCGTGCCACCCCGGCGTCAACCAGGGTATCGAGCACCCGCCGCTCAGGTTGCCGCAACCGGGTCATCACGGGGACCGACAGTGTGGTGAACATCTCCTCGGTGCCGCCAAGCCGGGCACCCCAGGCCACCTTGCGCCGGTAGCGGTGCTCGGCTTGGCGGGCGATCTCGATCCGCTCATCGCGGGAGTTCTCCCGGAACCGGCTGATCCGGCCGGCCTCGGCCGCAGCCCGCTTGGCGTCGTCGGCGAACTCCTCGCCCAGCGCGGGCAACTCACCCACAACAACGATCTCCTCACGATCTGCGCTGACCTCAACC
The DNA here is from genome assembly GCA_049673305.1 of Pseudonocardiaceae bacterium. Classification (GTDB taxonomy): domain Bacteria; phylum Actinomycetota; class Actinomycetes; order Mycobacteriales; family Pseudonocardiaceae. The sequence goes on from JBATXM010000143.1 coordinate 30,566, forward strand.
TCACCGATGAACCAGCCATCCGGCAACCGCCCGGCGAACCAGGCCTGAGCATCGTCGGCCGGCGGAAGATCAGCCTGCTGCCAGCCACCGCGTCCGGGCCACCGGCCGCCGGAGCGCATGCCGTGCGGCGCTGCTCGTCCCACCATGGCGTCGTCCTCTCACTCGCCCCTCCATCATGCAATGATTACAACATTACAAGCATCGAGGAGTCGGGCGAGTGTTGTTCGCCGACCGCGAAATAGCTAGCTGCCTCGGAGCTGCTCCTCCAGGTCATCAGGTGAGGTCACCGGCCGGTCGCAGACGAACCCGTGGCAGACGTAGGCCGCCGAGGCACCCGCCACCAGGTCCCGTCCAGCGAGCATCGGATCATCCGCACCGGGTTCCCCGGCCAGCACGACCGCTCCACCAGGCGCCGTCCACCGGGCCCGAGCCTCCAGCGCGGCGCGAGCCGGATCCTTGGCGAAACCGATCACGGCGACCTGTACCGGCCCGTGGGCCAATGCCTCGGCGGTGCTCAGCCAGTGCCCGGCAGCCTGTGGTGCCGTGGCCGGCACCACACCAGAGCGCGCCACCGCCGCCTGCGCCACCGTGCGGTAGGCCTCCGAGCCGGTCAGCGCCGAGGCGGTGACCAGCGCGCTGGCCAGCGCGGAGGCGCCCGCCGGGGTGGCATTGTCAGTTTGGCTGGTGGGGCGGCGGAACAGCGCCTCCGCATCACCAGCGGTATCGAACCAGGCCCCAGCGTGGCCAGGGTCGGCGAAATGTTTCTGGGCCAACTCCAGTACTGGTAACGCGGCATCCAGCCAGCGGCCCGCACCGGTGACCTGGTACAGCGCGAGCAGGCCCTCGACCAGCCAGGCGTGATCAGCCAACACCCCAGCGGCCGCACCCACCACGCCGTCGCGGGAGCTGCGCCGCAGCCGGCCGTTGACCAGGTGGGTGCCCAACATCAGCTCCGCCGCGGCGGCTGCGGCCGCAATCCACTCGGAGTGGTCCAGCACGCCGCCCGCCTCAGCCAAAGCGGTGATCACCATCCCGTTCCACTCGGTGACAGCCTTGTCGTCCCGGGCGGGCTGCGGGCGAGCGGCCCGGGCAGCGAGCAGCGCGGCGCGCACCCGCTCCCATCGGTCGGAGTCATCGGGATCGGCGGGCAACTGCAACACCGATGCGCCATGCTCGAACGTCCCTGCCGTGCTGACGACCAGCAGCTCCGCCGCCCACTGACCGTCAGCACGGCCCAGCACGTCGATGAGCTGCTGCGGCGTCCAGACGTAGGTGGCACCCTCCTGGCCTGCGGTATCGGCGTCCAGCGACGCCGCGAAGCCACCGTGGGCGGTGCCCAGCCCGTCAAGCAGGAACGTCGCGGTCTGCTCGGCCACCCGGCGGGCGGTCATCGATCCGGTCAGCCGGGCCAGATGGGTGTAGACGCGCAGCAGCAGAGCGTTGTCGTAGAGCATCTTCTCGAAATGCGGCACCACCCAGGCGGCGTCGACGCAGTAGCGGGCGAATCCACCGGCAAGCTGGTCATACATCCCGCCCCGAGCCATCGCCGCACAGGTGCGCTGGACCATGGACAGGGCCGGCTCCGAGCCGGTCCGCTCGTGGTGCCGGAGCAAGAACTCCAGCACCATCGACGGGGGGAACTTCGGGGCACCACCGAACCCAGCGTGCTGCTGATCGAACTCCGCAGCCAACTTGTCCACCGCAGCACCCAGCACCTGATCGTCCACCGCAGACTCAGCCAGCGGCACTGCGCGTTCGCCGAGCTGCTTGGCGATGCGCCTGGCCGCATCCCGAACCTGATCACCACGGTTGGTCCAGGCCTGGCGCACGACGACGAGCAGCTCAGGGAAACCGGACAATCCGTGCCGGGGAGCCGGCGGGTAGTAGGTACCGCAGTGGAACGGCTCACCGGTGGGGGTAAGAAAACAGGTCATCGGCCATCCACCTCGGCCGGTGATGGCCTGGGTCGCCTCCATGTAGATGGCGTCGACGTCGGGACGCTCCTCGCGGTCCACCTTGATGTTCACGAAGTTGGCGTTCATCACCGCCGCGATGTCCGCGTTCTCAAACGATTCATGCGCCATCACGTGACACCAGTGGCAGGCGGCGTAGCCGATGGACAGCAGCACAGGAACATCACGCTGCGCCGCCTGCGCGAATGCCTCGTCGCACCACGGCCACCAATCGACCGGGTTGGTGGCATGCTGGAGAAGGTACGGGCTGGTGGAGTTCGCAAGCCGGTTCACCATAATTCAGCTCCCCACGGCTATGGACGACTATCGTCGTCGAAGGATTCTGGTACCCGGCGCAGGTGCTTATTCATCGAACGCATCAGCAGCGCCACGGCCAGGAAGAAGAGCAGCAGCAGCACCAGGGCGACTGGAGCGGCCTTGCCGAAATCCTCGCCCTGCCCGCCAGGATCTGGCCCCGGTTTAGGGGGCGGTACCAGCAGCTCGAACCCGGTCACGGCCGAGAAACTCGAGAAACCAGCAGGTGGCAGCCCAGAAAACAGCAGGGTCATGCGTGCACCCGCTCCCGGACGCCGGAAAAAAGGTCGTCTTCGGGCAGCGTGGTGTCGACAAGCGAACGTGCCAGCTCGTACTCCTCAGTCGGCCACAGCTGCGCCTGCAGCGTGGAGGGCACCGCGAACCATCGGCTGGCCGGGTCAATTTGGGTCGCGTGGGCCCTGAGCGCGTTGTCGCGCACCGGGAAGTATTCAGCACAGTGCACCCGAGTGGTCACCCGCTGCAAGATGTCTGGCAGCGACGAGTCCCATTTCGCTAGCCACTCGCCATACGGCGACTCTGTGCCGGCCGCCAGCAGCGCGTCGTGCAGCACCTGCATTCGCGTGCGGGAAAAGCCGTGCAGATAGTAGAGCTTCAGCGGCTGCCATGGCCCTCCGACATCGGGAAAGCGCTCCGGGTCTCCTGCGGCGTCGAACGCGGCGACCGACACCTCGTGGCAACGGATGTGGTCGGGGTGCGGGTAGCCACCCTTCTCATCGTAAGTCACCATCACGTGCGGCCGGAACTCGCGAACCACCCGAACCAGCTCCCGGGTAGGACCCTCCAACGGCACCACCGCGAAACACCCGTCCGGCAGCGGCGGCTTCGGATCCCCCTCAGGAAACCCGGAGTCGATGTAACCCAGCCATCGGTGTCGCACGCCCAGAATCTGCGCAGCCTGGGCCATTTCCTGGCGGCGCAGCGCTTGCACCCGCGCGGGGTGCTCAGCCAGACCCGCCGGCTCGAACGACGGGTTCAGGATGCTGCCGCGCTCTCCGCCGGTACAGGTGACTACCATCACGTCGTGGCCGTCGGCAACGTATCGGGCCATCGTTGCCGCGCCCTTGCTCGATTCATCATCGGGATGCGCGTGCACCGCCATCATTCGCAGCTGCTCAGCCATCGATGCCTGCTCATCCTTCATGTTGGGACCATTGGGGACCATTGTTGCCTACCGGACCGACAGAACCATCGCGCCGGACCGGCCGAGCCGTCGAGGAGGTACAACGCGGTGGCCGCTAGCCAGCTTCCCGAGGGTCGCTACGGACGGGGAACCCTTGATGGCGTTGATGGCGCTCGCCGCCACGCCGTGCCGCTAGGACTGCTGCTCGCGGTGCTCGCCGGCCTGGCGATCGCCGTGGTTGGCTACCACAACCTCGGCGTCACACCGATCCGGACCGAGGTACTGGGCTTCACCCTCTTGCCGGACAACGCTGTGCAGCTGCGGCTGACCGTGTTTCGGGACGATCCCTCCCGTCCTGCCGTGTGTATCGTCCGGGCCCGCTCTCTAGACGGGGCGGAGACCGGGCGCAAGGAGCTCTACGTGCCCCCTGCCACCGGTCCCCTTGCGCTGTCCACTGTGGTGCACACTTCCCGACCGCCGGTCATCGCTGAGGTCTACGGATGTTCACTTCAGGTGCCCACCTATCTCGTTCCCACCCGAAAAAACTGACCTGAAGAGCGCTGCTGAGCAGGCACAATCCAGGCTTCACCACCCATAAGGCTGAGGCTGAACCGGACATCTCATGTTACCGTGGAGGATACGCACGGCCCCGGGGCAGGGCCGTGTTTTTCCATTCCGGTCGCTGGCTGCCATGCCAGCGGCTCGGCGCGCTCCGTCCCGCGGTACGCGGACGTCGGATCAGGAGGAGTGGTGACCGTGAGCGAAACCCAGGTAGCCTGGTTGACCCAGGAGTCCTACGACCGGCTCAAGCAGGAGCTCGACGAGCTGGTCGCAAACCGCCCAGTCATTGCCGCGAAGATCAACGACGCCCGCGAGGAGGGTGACCTCAAGGAGAACGGTGGGTATCACGCCGCCCGCGAAGAGCAGGCCCAGCTCGAGGCGCGGATCCGCCAGCTCCAGGAGCTGCTGCGAGTGGCCCAAGTCGGCGCGGCGCCGGCCCAATCTGGGGTTGCCGCACCGGGAATGGTTGTCACGGTGCGCTATGAGAATGACGACGAGACTGAGACCTTCCTACTCGGCTCCCTGGAAGAAGTTGCCCACGGCGACCTGGAGGTCTACTCGCCCAACTCCCCGTTGGGTAAGGCGATCATCGGCGCGCACGAGGGCGAAGACCGTCGTTATGAGCTTCCCAACGGCGGTTTGATGACCGTCGCCGTCGTCAAAGCCGAACCCTTCCGGGTCTGAATTATTCAGATTATTCAGCTCAATGAGTGACGTGGTAGCCGGCCGTCCCCAGATCGGCAACAAGTTCCGCGCAGTGTTCTCGGCCCCGGGTTTCCAGACTCAGCGCGACAACGACATCGCCAACCGCAAGGTGGCCGGCTATCCGTGAATGTGCCACGTCGATCACGTTGGCACCTGACTTACCCACCCGGGCCAACAACGTGGCGAGTTCCCCCGGACGGTCGGGCATGGTCACCCGCAGGGCCAGAAACCGACCGTCCGCGCTCAGGCCGTGCCGGATGAGGCGCATCAGGAGCAGCGGGTCGACGTTGCCCCCGGATAACACGGCGCAGACTGGTCCCGGAAAACGCACGGTGGATTCCAGCAACGCCGCGACGGCGACCGCACCTGCGGGTTCGACGAGCATCTTGACCCGTTCCAGGCACAGCAGCAGCGCCCGGGACAGTGTCTCCTCCCCCACTGTCAGCATCTCGTCGACGAGAACGGAGACATGCGCGAAGCTCACCGGACCCACTTCGGAGACCGCGATGCCATCGGCCATCGTGTGCTGCGCTCGCAGCCGGATCGGTGCCCCGGCAGCCAGCGAGGCAGGCCATACCGCGGCTGTCTCGGCCTGCACGCCGATCACTCGCACGTCAGGTTTGATGCCCTTGACAGCGGCGGCGATCCCACCGACCAGGCCGCCGCCACCGGTGGGTACCAGGACAGTCGCCACGTCGGACAGCTGTTCGAGCACTTCCAAGCCCACCGTGCCCTGGCCAGCAAGGACGTCAGGGTGGTCGAACGGGTGGATGAACACCGCACCGGTGTCGTGCGCGAAGCGGCGCGCTGCGGCTAGCGACTCCTCGACGACGTCACCGACGAGGTGCACCTGCGCACCATAGCCGCGGGTCGCGGCGAGCTTGGGTAACGCCGCAGTCACCGGCATGTACACCGTTGCTGTGGTGCCCAGCATCGCGGCCGCCAGCGCCACGCCCTGTCCATGGTTGCCCGCGCTGGCTGCCACCACGCCGCGGGCCCGCTCGGCTGCGGACAGGGCATGGATCCGGACGTAGGCGCCCCGGATCTTGAACGAACCGGTGCGCTGGAGGTTTTCGCATTTGAGGTAGACGGGGATTGCGCAGCGCCGCTCAAGCACCCCGGAATGCTTCACCGGGGTGCGCCGGACGACGCCGTGCAGCGTCTCCCGGGCGACTCTGATTCTCTCGACGCCGACCAGCTCCATGGTCGGCGATCCTGCCAGCGGGTAAGGTCGAGATGAGTCTCGGGAGGTGGGAATGCCCGGTGGCGCCACCACCCATCCCCCAAGTCCCCGCCACCGCTGAAAAACCCTCTAGCCCGACGCTCGCGCTACCCGAGTGCCGCAAGCACGTCGTCGATCAGGTCCTCGACGTCCTCAATGCCTACTGACAGCCGGAGCAGATCGGCGGGCACCTCCAGGGATGTTCCTGTGGTGGAGGCGTGCGTCATGCGTCCGGGGTGCTCAATGAGGGACTCGACCCCCCCGAGCGACTCGGCCAGGGTGAACAGCCGGGTTCGAGCGCAGACCGCCAACGCCGCCTCGGCGCCACCCCGGACGGTGAACGAGACCATGCCACCAAATCGGCGCATCTGCTTGATGGCCACCTCGTGGCCAGGATGGGTGTCCAAGCCGGGGTAGCGGACGCCGGTGATCGCCGGGTGCGCTTGCAGCGCCGCGACGATCCGCTCGGCGTTGTCGCAGTGCCGCTCCATGCGCACGGATAAGGTCTTGATCCCGCGTAGGATCAGCCAGGCGTCGAACGGCCCGGGCACCGCGCCGGCGCTGTTCTGCAGGAAGGCCACCTGCTCGTCCAACTCGGCGTCATCGGTGACCAGCGCACCTCCGATAACGTCGGAGTGCCCACCGAGATACTTGGTGGTCGAGTGGAGCACCACGTCCGCGCCGAGCCCCAAGGGGGTCTGCAGATAAGGCGTGGCGAACGTGTTGTCCACCACCAGGCGGGCATCGACCTCATGCGCGATACCGGCCAGGGCCGCAATGTCAACGATGGTGAGCAGCGGGTTGGTGGGTGTCTCGCACCACACCAATCGGGTGGTCGGGCGAATCGCGGCCCGCACGGCGTCAAGATCGGACTGCCGCACGGCGGTGTGCTCAATCCCCCAGTGCCGGAACACCTTGTCGATCAAACGGAACGTGCCGCCGTAGGCGTCGTCAGGGATGACGACGTGGTCACCGGGCCGGCAGGTGGCCCGCAGCAGCACGTCGCTGGCCGCCATCCCGGACGCGAAGGCCCGCCCGTGCCGCGCTCCTTCCAGCGCAGCCACGCAGGTCTCCAACGCGGTGCGGGTGGGGTTGGCGGTGCGGGCGTACTCGTATCCCCCGCGCAGCCCGCCGACCCCATCTTGAGCGAAGGTGGATGTGGCGTGGATCGGCACGATCACCGACCCGGTAGCAGAGTGAGGGTCCTGACCAGCATGGATGGCGCGAGTAGCGAAGCCTGTCATCGCGCTAGCTTACGGCGTCCGGTCATCGCCACCACTCGGGCACCGAGACTTCGGCCCGTAGCGCCCCGCCGGTAGCGACGGTTCCAGACACCACAGCCCAGCAGCCCCACACCCACGAGTGCGAGCACCAAGCGCCACGCCGCGCTGCCGATACGGGCACTGAGGCAAAACAGAAGAATCAGGACAAGGACTGGAACTCCGTAGTCGATCAAGAAGATAAGCGCCCTGGCACCGAAGCCCGCCAGCGGCTCCGGTTGCGCGATCCCCGAGCTGGTATCTGGCTGAGGAACCTGTGATGGGGCAGATTCCAGCAGTGGACCACTATGAGGTAATCGTCCGAATTGCGGTGGCGGCACGAACAGTTGTGGCGCCACCGCGCAGCGGCTGTCCAGTTCTAAGCCGGGCTCCTCATGCTGCGGCTGTTCATGCTGAGGATCCGCAGGCTGAGGCGCCTGATATTGCGGCTGGGGAATCGCCATCGGGTTCGAACCCCCTCGCTCGGGCAGCCTGACGCGGTCACGCTAGCGGATCAGCTCACCCCCGCTCTCAGCGCCCAGCCAGAAATCCCAACACATCTTGACGAGTGACCACCCCCGCAGGTTTGCCGTCAATCAAAACCATGGCGCCGTCGGCGTCGGCTAACGCCCGCATCAGCGACCCGATCGATTCGCCCGCGCCGATCGTCGGAAGCGGTGCCGTCATGTGCGCCTCGACGCGATCAGCGAGTTGCGCATCACCGGCGAACAGGGCCTGCAGCAGGGTTCGCTCACTGACCGCGCCGATCACTTCGGCCGCCATGACCGGCGGCTCGGCGGCTACCACGGGCAGCTGCGAGACCCCGAACTCGCGCAGGATCATCACGGCCTCGGCGAGAGTCTCGTTCGGATGGGTGTGCACCAGCTTGGGCAAGGCGCCATCTTTGCCGACCAGCACATCGGCGACCGTTGCCCCCGAGGAATCCGGGGGCAGAAAACCGTAGGTGGCCATCCATGCGTCGTTGAAGACCTTACTGAGATAACCGCGCCCGCCATCAGGCAGCAACACCACAATCACTGCGTCGGGATTGGCCCGGCACGCGATCCGCAGCGCGCCCACCACCGCCATCCCGCAGGACCCCCCCAGCAATAACCCCTCCTCCCGGGCCAGCCGCCGGGTCATGGTGAAGGAGTCGGCGTCCGAGACCGGAATGATCTCGTCGCAGATGCTCCGGTCATAGGTGCGAGGCCAGAAATCCTCCCCGACACCTTCCACCAGATACGGTCGGCCACTGCCGCCCGAGTACACTGACCCTTCCGGATCGACGCCGACGACCTGCACCCGGCCGTCGCTGACCTCCTTGAGGTAACGCCCAGCTCCAGAGATCGTCCCGCCAGTACCGATACCGGCGACGAAGTGGGTGATCTGCCCCTGGGTTTGCGTCCACAGTTCAGGACCGGTGCTGTGGTAATGACTGGCCGGGTTCTCCGGGTTCGAGTACTGGTCAGGCTTCCACCCGCCGTCAATCTCCTGGACCAACCGGTTGGACACCGAGTAGTACGAATCGGGGTGGTCGGCGGGGACCGCAGTGGGGCACACGACGACCTCGGCACCGTAGGCCTTCAGGACGTCGATCTTGTCCGTGCCAACCTTGTCAGGGCAGACGAAAAGACACCGGTAACCTCTGCGTTGAGCGACCATCGCCAGCCCGACGCCGGTATTGCCCGACGTCGGCTCCACGATCGTTCCTCCCGGCTGCAGGGCACCAGATCGCTCCGCCGCATCGACCATCCGCAGCGCGATCCGGTCCTTCACACTACCGCCAGGATTGAGGTACTCCACCTTGGCCAGAACCAGCGGTGTGACGCCCTGGGCAACGGCATGCAACCGCACTAGCGGGGTGTCGCCGACCAGATCGATGATGTGCTCGGCGTAGTGCACCGGTGAGGGCTATTCGCTTTGGAAGTAGGACAGCAGCCGGAGGATCTCGAGGTACAACCAGACCAGAGTCACCGTGAGACCGAAGGCGATGTACCACGCGGTCTTCTCCGGTGCCCCGGCCCGGATCGCCTGATCGGCAGTGTCGAAGTCGATGAGGAAGCTGAACGCCGCGACGCCGATGCACACCAGGCTGAAGACGATGGCTAGCGGACCGCCGTCCCGCAGGCCAAGGCCACCGGGGACGAAGAAGTTCGCGATGAGGTTCACCAGCATCAGGCCGACGACCCCGATCAGTGCACCGGTCAGCCACTTGGTGAATCTCGGGGTGACCTTCACCGCACCGGTCTTGTAGACCACCAGCATCCCGGCGAACACCAACACCGTTCCGGCGACCGCCTCCAGAACGAGGGAGCTGCTACCCGCCGCACCCACCAGGCGACCAACCGGCCTAGCGATCACCCCGCTGACACCGCCGAGAAAGACGCCTTCGACAGCGGCGTAAGCCAGGATCAATGGCGGGCTGACCAACTGCTTGAAGATGACCACCATGGCGAGCACAAAGCCGATCAGCGCAGCCGGCAGGGCGAGCGCCCACAATCCGCTCAGGTAAGTTGCCGTGCCAGTGGCGGTCAGGACGGCCAGGGTGATGCCGGTCTTGATGACGACGTCATCGACGGTCATCGGCCGACTAGTGGTCGGTAGCGCGCCGCCATAGCGCGGGTCAGCACCCGGGAAGCGCGTGGGAGCCGAGTTGAAGCCCGCATAACCGCCGCCCCCAACGGGAAGATTGCGGAATGCGGGGTTGCTGGTGGTGCGCACCGTGTTCCTCCAGAGGGGCAGTAGGTGGGCCGTGCCGGCGGTCACCGAGTCAACGAGTCTGCGGCGGGTCCGGTTCCCGGCCCGGTAAGCCGGACTTTACCCCCGCTGGGTGACATCCCAGCAAGCAAGCTATGGATCCTGCGCGTTACTGTGCGCAAAGCAAGCGCCGATCCCGGATCAGCCCAGAACAACACGGAGGTGGCGATGAACTGGTGGGGCTGGGTGATCCTGGCGTTGGTTATTGTGGTGGCCTTGGCCGCGTTCGCGGTCGTCGTGCAGCGCAAGAGGCGCCGCGGCGGCGTGATCGGCCTGAACGATCCGGGCCGGAGTGATTCACGATGACCACACCAACTCCCATGTTGCTGCTGCGGACCAGCGAGTTGACTGGCCGGACGGTGGTCACCCTGGGTGGCGAGCTGGTCGCTGAGATCAAGGACATCGTCTTCGAACGCGCCGGTGGTCGCATTGCCGGTTTTACCCTGCGCAATCCGGGATTGTTCAGCCGGTCCCGCAAGGATTCGCTGCCCTGGAGCGGGGTGCACGGCGTGGGCCGGGATGCCGTGATGATCTCCGACGAGACAGTGCTGATCGCGGCCAAGGAACTCGCGTCGCGCAAGCAGGCCCGCAAGGCGGATGTGCTGGAGGATCGGGTGCTCACCGACACCGGGCGGGATCTTGGGCGGGTGGTGGATGTCGTGCTGCACAGCGGGACGAGCCTGGACGTGGTGGGCTACGAGGTGCAGGCCAGCGAGGCGCTCGGCACGGCGGGACGGCGGGTGTTCATCCCCCTACCCGACACCATGGCGGTCTCGGGTGAGCACCTCATCGTGCCTGCGACGGCCACCGAGTTCGTCTCCGAGGACCTGGCTGGCTTCGGGGCGGCGGTGGGCGCCTTCCGTGCCCGGTTACGGGAAGGGGCCAGCTGATGCTGTTCAGCCAGGCACGCAAGCGCAACGTGGTGAACACCACCACCGCCACCCGGGTGGCCAGAGTGGACGGCTTCGTTGTGCTGCCCGGGCCGGCCAGGGTGGCACTGCTGCGATTGGGCAAGGTCAGCGGTGCGGGCACGTTGCTCGCCTGGGACGACGTGCAGGGTTTCGGACCCGACGCGGTGACGGTCGCTACCGACGCGGTGATCCGGCCGGCCCGTGACGCCGTGGAACAGCGGGCCGAGGACAACGACCTGGAGATCATGGGCAAGCGAGTACTCACCGAGCAGGGAATGGAACTCGGCCCGGTCACCGACGTGGACTTCGACCCGGAGACGGGCGCGGTCATCTCATTGATCACCAAGAACGAGACCATCGACGGGCAGCGGCTGATCGGTCTAGGCGGCTACGCGGTCGTCGTGTCGAGCTAGCTCAGCCAGGGTGCGGGCGGCCGCCCACCCCCCACGCGGCCGCCCGCACATCCTTCGCCCGTTTGGGCTAAGTAAGCATCCCAGCAGAGCGGCATCTGCACAAGCATATGCATGACTCATCCTCAGCGGGTTTGAGGTCGCGGCGGTGGTAGCGCGCTGAGAGCACCCGAGATCGGTCAGGTGTTCGGTGGGAGAAGCGCTTAAGACCAGCGTGCGGCAGCGCTCTTGATGAACGTGTCCCACGCGCCGTCTGGGCAGACCAGGACGGGGCCGGTCGTGTTCTTGCTGTCGCGCACGGCGGTCCACCCAGGACCGTGGGCCACCTCGACACAATTGCTGGCCCCGCTGGTGCGACTCGACGTGTACCAGGCGTCCTCAGGGATGGCAAGCATGCTCCTCACTCCTCCAACTCCTCGATGAGCGTGTTGATGATCGCCAGCGACTCCCGGTCTCCCAGCGAGGCAACACGGAGCCGATCAAAGGCGAGGCTGTAGGCCTGGATGTGCTGCGGGAGAATCAGATAGTCCGAACTGGTGAGGCCCTCGATGTAGACGGTCCGGGAATGGCCGAAATCGAGTAGGTGGAAGGACATGCCGAGCGCGGTGTGCGCACCGCCGGACAGCGGCATGACCTGCACCGTGACGTTCGGCAGCTCGGCCAGCTCCCGCAACCGCAGTAGCTGCTCACGCTGGACCTGGCGGCCGCCGACTGTGCGCCGCAAGGCCTCCTCACCGAGCACCACCCAGAGCAGGGGCGTACCACCGCGCAGGCGTTCCGCCCGGAGTTCCCGGCTGGCGGCCATCGCTTCCACATCGGCCGGCGGCACGATGACGGAGGTCGACAGCATCGCTCTAGCGTAGTCGCGGGTCTGGAGCATGCCAGGGATGAAGTCGGCGAAGAACAGCTTGATCTCGGCCGCGCTGGCTTCCAGGCTGACGTACTGCTTGGCCCAGTCCGGCACCCGAGCCGGACTGGTCTTGCGCCTGGCTTCCTCGCCGAGCCGCTGCACCCGCTCGCTGGTGGCGTCATCCGCCTGATAGAGCGTGAGCAGGGTCGACAGCTCCAAGGCGCTCACCCTGACCGTGCCGGTCTCGACCTTGCTGACCTTGGCGCGGTACCAGCTGAGCGCGGCAGCGACCTCCTCGGTTTTGACCTTGGCCGCTTCCCGGAGAGCCCGCAGCTCACCACCGAGCATGATGCGCTGGATCACCGGTCCCGGATCTTGCTCGGCCACCTGGCCAAGTCTGCCCCACCGACGCTTCCTCGACACGCCACACCTCCCGCAGACCGGATCCGTATCTACCAGTATCCCTACCGGGATTCCTGGTGTAGATTCTGTGACAAGATCCCCAACGTGGAAGGTAACGTTCATGAGAGACGACGATGTGTACCTGAAAGGACCCAACCGCCGGACGATCCCCAGCACCTGCCAGACCCATGGCGGCCCCCAAGGGTTCTGCAACCTGCGCCTGACGAAGGTCAAGGACACCATCGTGCTGGACCCGCATGTCGCCGGCTGCTGCGTGATCATGCTCGATGAAGAGCAGGCCAAAGCGGTCCGCAACACGCTGAACGAGTGGCTCGGATGACCTAGGCTGCTGGGGTGCCCGCGCACAGCGTCCGCTCAACGGGCACTCGCACCGTGGTCCTCGCCGCCGGCTCAGACGTGCTCGCGGTGGTGGTGTTCGCCGCCGTGGGGCGGAGCTCGCATGCCGAGGTGGTGGACGCGCTCGGGGTGCTGAGCACCGCGGTGCCGTTCCTGCTCGGGCTGCTGGTCGGATGGCTGGCTGCCCGGGCTTGGCGCGCGCCGCTCCGGCTGCCGGTCGGGGTGACGGTGTGGGGTGGCACCGTGGTCGTCGGTCTCGGTGTCCGCGCGGCGTTCACCCATCGACTGCCGCTGACGTTCGTGCTGGTCGCCGCCACGAGCCTGGCGGTGTTGCTGCTCGGCTGGCGGGCCGTGGCGCGCCTCGCAGCGGCGGCACGACGTTAGGCTGGCGAGGTGGACTTGTGGTCGCCCTACGACGAGATGGGTTGCGACTACGAGGGCCATGCCGAGGGCAGCGCCTACAACGCCCACTACGACCGGCCAGCTGTCTTGGCGGCCCTGGGTCCGGTCACCAGCCAGCGCGTGTTGGACGCCGCGTGTGGCCCCGGCTTGTACGCCAAGTCGTTGCTGGCCGCTGGTGCCGAGGTCGTGGGCTTCGACGCCAGCCAGACGATGGTCGACCTGGCGAGACAGCGGCTCGGGCAGCGGGCACAGATCGACCTGGCCCGGCTCGGCGAGCTGTTGCCCTACCCTGCGGAAGCGTTCGATTCGGGCATCTGCGCCCTGGCCATCCACTACGTTGCCGACCGACCAGCGGCCTTCGCCGAGCTCTACCGCGTGCTGCGAGCCGGCGCAGCGCTCGTGGTGTCCACTCAGCACCCCACCACCGACTGGCTCCGCAAGGGCGGCTCCTACTTCGACTCGGTACTCGAAACCGACACGTGGCACCTCCCGACCGGTGACGTCCAGGTTCGCTTTTGGCGCGAACCACTCTCCCAGCTCTGCGCAGCGGCGACGGGCGCTGGCTTCCTCATCAACCAACTGATCGAGCCCCGCCCGACTGAGCGCATGCGCGAACTCTTCCCCAACGACTACGACACGCTCAACCGAGAACCCGGCTTCCTCATCCTGCGCCTGCTCAAACCGCGCTAGACACGTGCCCCCAGTGGGAGTCGAATATGGCGGTAGCGTCACTTCAGCAGCAGGTTGGCGAGGATGACCAGCAGGCCGAGCGCGGCGTCGGTGATCCCGATGACCGCGGCGGGCAACGGTCGGTAGCCGGTCTGGCTAGCGCCGAGAAACCCCCAACCGAACAGCAGGGCCACGGTGGTGCCTAGCACCGCGTGGATCGCGGTGAGCGTCGGGTACCACCCTGCTGAGGACCCGAGCAGGATGACCGTTGCGGGCAGCCCCGCCGCAGGCAGCGTCCACTCACCGGCCAACATTCGCAGGGCCGTCCGCAGGGTGTTTTCCCGCCGACTGCGGCCCGTCACGAAGGACGTATACGCTCTGATGAGTCCCGTGGCGGCTAGGGTGATGACGATCCACGCAATGTCATAGAGCGGGTCCAGTCGCAGCCCGCTATGGTCGAGCGCAGCGACTAGGACGCTGGCCAGCAGAGTGCCGGTGACCGTGCCGTTCATCCAGCGAGAGGGACTGTTCCCCCCGACGGCCAGGTGTGCCCACTGGTCATGGGTGCTCGCCTCGTCCGTCACTGTCCTCGCCTTCCATGAGTCGTGTCGCACGCTCTGCGAACTCCGCCAAGATCACGGTCGCGCACCGCCAACACACGAGGACTACTCGGCGGAGCGTCGTATGGTGTCGATGAGTATGTCGATCAGGTGGCGGTGGGTCTGCGGACTCATGCCGGTGAGCACTGCCTGCAGACGCCTGGCGGTATCCAGGTCAGTTTCGCCGACGATCGGTTCGGCATCGGCGGTAAGGGTCAGCTGGACGCGTCGACGGTGCCGCAGGTCCCGCGTGCGGCAGACCAGTCCGGTGCGGGTCAGTCGATCGACCAGCGCGGAGGTGGCTTGCGGTCTGGTACCCAGGGCATGGGCCAAGTCAGTGAGGGTGAGCGGTGCCAGCGCGCTGATCAGGTGCAGCGCGCTGAGTTGTAACAACGTCATCCCGCGACCCGCCCAGACCATGGGGCTAGCAGTGACCACCACCCGCAGGTGGGCAACGAGCCAGTCGATGTCCTCCGCCGTTACCACCCTCGCGTCGTTGCCCCCTACACCATCAGCGCCGGACGAAGCACTGAGGCTGACCAGTGACACGCCGCCGGGATCAACTTCTCGCTGCACGCTCATCACGAACCGCCATATGATCTACTCTGGCCGGAACCCACACACTTTTCCTTCGGTCGTAGCGTGGGCGGGTGACACCTGTGCGACCGATTTCGCTCTGCGCCACGTACAGGTAGAGACTCGAAATACCGCCGTAGATACAGCGACCCCCGACCGGGCCTGAGTGCCATTCGTCCCGCCACGACGCCGTCACGTCGTTCCCATCGACGGCTCGCTGACGATGGACACAGGTGAACGCCAGCTTGAAAGATTGCCGTGCCAGCCGACGCTGGCGCTGGACGTGGTTGTGTCCCTACCACTGGCTCGGCGTCCGTACGACCTGCGTCACGCGGCGGTGTCCACCTGGCTCAACGCGAGCGTGTCAGCCACACAGATCGCGGAGTGGGCTGGGCACAGCGTCACCGTCCAGCTGACCTCATTCCCGCAGGTCAGGAGCCCATTGTCGGTGGTCACAGGAGGTGCCCCCGGTGGGAGTCGAACCCACACTGGGATCCTTTTAAGGGATCTGCCTCTGCCGGTTGGGCTACGGGGGCGTTCGCCTAGGGTACCGGCGCCAGCTTGGGGCGGATCACGAAGCTGCGTTGGCGCGGACGAACTCGGCCTTCGGGTCGTTGATCTGGCCCAATGCCACCACCTCGCGACGAAACAGCAGGGCCGTCGTCCAGTCGGCCATGATGCGAACCTTGCGGTTGAACGTGGGCATCCGGCTCAGGTGGTAGGTACGGTGCATGAACCACGCCACGATGCCCCTGAGCCTGATCCCATAGACCTCGGCGACCCCACGGTACAGGCCCAGGCTGGCCACCGACCCCGCATACCGGTGCCGGTAGTGCCCCAGCGGCTGGCCGCGCAGGGAGGCGATCACGTTGTCGGCCAGCACCTTTGCCTGCCGGACGGCGTGCTGGGCCGACGGGCTGCAGGTGGCGTTCAGGTCCTCTGAGGTCAGGTCGGGCACGGCCGCGCAGTCCCCGGCGGAGAACACCTCCGGGCAACCCACCACCTGCAGGGTCGCCGTGCAGCGCAGCCGCTTACGATCATCCAGCGGCAGGTCGGTCTGCTGCAACACTGGGTTGGCCCGCACTCCAGCGGTCCAGACGATGGTGTCGGCGTCGAACTCGGTGCCGTTGTCAAGAACCAGGTGCCCGTTTTCCATCGTGGTGACCCGGGTGTTCAGGAAGATCTCGATACCCCGCTCGGTCAACCGCTTGGCGGTGTAACGGCCCATCTTCGGGCTGACCTCGGGCATGATCCGGCCGGTGGCCTCGACGAGTACCCAGCGCAGGTCCGCCGGCTCGATGTTCTCGTAATACCGGCAGGCGTAGCGGGCCATGTCCTCCAGCTCGCCAAGCACCTCGATGCCCGCGTATCCCCCGCCGATCACCACGAAGCTCAGCAGCTTGCGGCGCAGCTGCGTCTCGTTCGTGGCGGCGGCGGCTTCCAGCCGGGACAGCACGTGATTGCGCAGGTAAATCGCCTCGCCAATGGTTTTGACCGCGATACCGTGCTCGGCGAGCCCGGGAATGGGCAGGGTGCGCGCGATGGAGCCGGGTGCCATCACCAGCACGTCGTAGCTGTGTTGTTCGACCTGCCCGGCACAGTTCTCGATGGTGGCGCACCGGTGGGCGTGGTCAACACCGGTGACCCGGCCACCTAAGACGTGGCAGCGTCGGAGCACCCGGCGCAACGGCACGACCACGTGGCGCGGTTCGATCGAACCAGCCGCAGCCTCGGGCAGGAACGGTTGATACGTCATCTGTGGTTGCGGATCCACCACGGTGACCGATGCCTCGCCCGCAGTGAGCTTCGCCTGCAACCCCAGCGCGGTGTACATCCCCACATAGCCACCGCCGACGATGAGAATGCGCGGCGAGTTCCCCGGTGTCACACTCATATCCTCAGTATCGCCCGATCTCAGCCAATTCGGCGGCGCGACGGAGCACGTCGCGGAGCATGAGCGGGGTGAGCCGGCCGGTGAAGGTGTTCTGCTGGCTGACGTGGTAGCAGCCGAGCAGGTGCAAGCCGTCCAGGACGACCTCGGTACCGTGCCCGAAGCGGGGCCGCTGCGTCGGCACCACCCAGCCCGCGACGCTCAGCGCTGGCAGGAGTGCCTGCCAGCCGAAAGCGCCGAGCACGACCACCGCGCGCAGCGTCGGGCGCAGCAGCTGGAGCTCGCGGATCAGCCAGGGCCGGCAGGTGTCGCGCTCGGTGGGGGTGGGCTTGTTGGCGGGAGGAGCGCACCGGACCGGAGCGGTGATCCGGGTGCGGTGCAGCGTCAACCCGTCACCACGGTGGGTGGCGAGCGGCCGGTCCGCCAGGCCAAGGGCGTGCAGTGCGGCGTAGAGCACATCGCCGGAACGGTCCCCGGTGAACATCCGGCCGGTCCGGTTGCCACCGTGCGCGGCGGGCGCGAGCCCGACAATGAGCAGCGCGGCATCCGGCGGACCGAACCCCGGAACTGGACGTCCCCAGTAGGTCTGGTCGCGGTAGGCGGCGCGCTTGTCGGCCGCGACCTGCTCCCGCCAGGCGACCAGGCGCGGGCAGGCCCGGCACCGGGTTATCTCCTGGTCCAACGTCTCCAAGTCACCTGCAGTGCACATCAGGCCAGGCCGAGCGCGATACCATCGAGAATGTCGTGCTCGCTGACCACGAGCTCGGTAATGCCGGCCTGGGTATGCAGCTCCTCGGCGAGCACCCGCACGATGAGCGCCCCACCAGCGATGACATCCACCCGGCCGGGGTGGATGACGGGGTTGTCGACCCGCTGCTGGTGCGTCGAGGCCAGCAGGTACTCGGTGGTGTCGCGAAGGCTCTCCAGCGACAACCGGGACAGGTGAATGCGCCCAGGGTCGTAGGCGGGCAGCCGCTGAGCGATGGCGGACAGCGTGGTGACGGTGCCGGCCACCCCGATCCAGGTACGGGCCTTGTTCACCGGAACCGTGGCGAAAGCCTCCTGCAGGGTCTGTGTCGCGAACCGCTGCGCGGCACTGACCTCCTCAGGCGTTGGCGGGTCTGAGTGCAGGTGCCGCTCGGTGATCCGGACACATCCCACGTTCACCGACCGCGCCGCCGTGATGTCCACTCTGGTGCCGTCCCGGGCGCCGAGCACCACCTCGGTGGATCCGCCACCCACATCGACGACCACGAACGGCCCTTCAGCGGGGTCCAGGCCACCGACCGCACCGGTAAACGACAGCCGGGCTTCCTCATCCCCGGTGATCACCTCAGCATCGGTACCCAGAGTCTGGCGGACCATGCTAAAAAAGTCCTCTTGGTTGGCGGCGTCGCGGGTCGCCGAGGTGGCCACCATCCGGACCCGCTGCGCACCAGCCTGCCGCACGATGCCGGTGTAGTCCGCCAGCGCGACGCGGGTGCGCTCCAAGGCATCCGGCGCCAACCGCCCCGTCGTGTCCACGTCCCGGCCGAGCCGCACAATACGCGTCTCCCGATGCACATCAACCAGCCCACCACCACCCACCACATCAGCAACAAGCACCCGAATCGAATTCGTCCCGCAATCAATCGCGGCCACCCTGGTTCCAGCGTATTCAGCGGGCTGAGCGGAGTTATCAGTCATCAATAACCCCGCTCAGCCCGCTGAATGCGCAGGGGACGGAAGTCCACCAGGTGCCGATATGGGTGAGGGTCTCGTCGCCGAAGGGGTTGACGCCGGGGCCGCAGGCCAAGGCGTGGGCGACGTGGACGTGCAGGCACTTTACCCGGCCTGGCATCCCGCCGGCGCTGACCTGGGTCCCCAACGGGTGCACCGCATCCCGCTGCGCCAGGTAGGACTCGTGCGCGGCCCGATAAGCCCGCGCGAGCTCAGGATCCCTCGCGAGCCGATCCGTCATCTCCCGCATGGCGCCACCGGCCTCGATCCGCGCCACCAGACCGGTCAGCCTGCGGCAGGTCAAGTAGTACAGGGTGGGGAACGGGGTGCCGTCGGCGAGCCGGGGATAGGTCTGCACCACGCTGGGTTGCCCGCAGGCGCAGCGGTGCGCGACCGACCGCAGCGCCCTTGGCGGGCGGCCCAGCTGCGCGGCGACGGCCTCCCAGTCGGCGCGGTCCACGTCCGGGGGGTTCACATCGGCTCCGTCCACCATCTCACCCATTGTTGATTGACTTCCAGAGTTGGCCGTACCACGGCTGAGTGGCGGCCGGGACGCCGCCGGTACCGGCGGCGATGGTCATGCCGGGGGGAAGCTGCACCAAGTACGGTGCCTCCCCTGGATGCACGTAGCGCAGCCGCTCCCGGGCCTGGATATCAACCTGCGCCGGATCGGCCAGCAGGCTGCGGCGGCGCGCCAGCTCCGCGATCTTGTCGGCCAGGATGTGCTGCTGCTGGTACACCGCTGCCAGCTCGGCGCGCTGTCCCAGGTAGTTGCGCAGCGGCACCGCCACGCTCAACATCAGCCCGCAGGCCAACACAGCGAGCAGAGCAGCCCGGCGCGGTGACGTGACGCCCAACGCAGAGCCGATCCGCACTCTTGTCAAGATTAGCCTTCCGCGGCGTTCCGGGCGAACGCCAGGTCCCCGGCGTAACGAGCCGCGTCCCCGAGGGTCTCCTCGATGCGCAGCAGCTGATTGTACTTGGCCACCCGCTCCGACCGGGCCGGGGCGCCGGCCTTGATCTGCCCACAGCCGATCGCCACCGCCAGGTCAGCGATCGTGGTGTCCTCGGTCTCACCGGAGCGGTGGCTGATCATGCAGCGGTATCCGTGGGACTGGGCGAGCGCCACCGCATCCAGGGTCTCCGACAGCGTGCCGATCTGGTTGACCTTCACCAGGAGCGCGTTGGCTACCCGACGGTTGATGCCCTCCTCCAGCCGCTCCGGGTTGGTCACGAAGAGATCATCACCAACGATCTGCACTCGATTACCGAGTTCGGCGGTAAGCTGCGCCCAGCCATCCCAGTCGTCCTCGGCCAGTGGGTCCTCGATGGACACCAGCGGATAGGCATCGAGCAGCTCAGCGTAGTAGGTGATCATCTGCTCGGCGTTGCGGGCGCTGCGCTCGAAGGTGTAGACGCCGTCGGCAAAGAACTCGGTGGCGGCCACGTCCAGCGCCAGCCCGATGTCCCGGCCGAGGGTGTAACCGGCCTTGTCCACCGCGGTGGCAATCAGGTCCAGCGCGCCGGCGTTAGTGGGGAGATCGGGCGCGAAACCGCCCTCGTCCCCCAGCCCGGTGGGCAGCCCGGTGGCCTTGAGTACCGACTTCAGCGCGTGGTAAACCTCGGCGCCCCAGCGCAGCGCCTCCCGAAACGAGTCCGCGCCAATCGGGGCGATCATGAATTCCTGGACGTCAACTCCAGTATCGGCATGCGCACCGCCATTGAGGATGTTGAGCATGGGTACCGGCAGCACATGCGCGTTCGCGCCGCCGACGTAGCGGAACAGCTCCAGGCCGCTGGACTCGGCGGCCGCCTTGGCAACCGCCAGCGAGACCCCGAGGATCGCGTTGACACCCAGCCGGGACTTGTCGGGGGTACCGTCCAGATCGACCAGCTTCTGGTCCACGACTCGCTGCTCGATCGCCTCGACGCCGATAAGCTCAGGCCCGATCTCATCCAGCACCGCCGCGACCGCGCCCTCCACGCCTTTGCCCAGGTAACGTTGGGGATCACCGTCGCGCAGCTCCACCGCCTCGTGGCGCCCGGTGGAGGCGCCGGAGGGCACCGCCGCATGGGCCACCGTGCCATCATCAAGGGCAATCTCAACCTCGACAGTGGGGTTCCCACGTGAGTCCAGAATCTCACGGGCTACGACCTCTTCGATGACAGCCACAGATACGCTCCTTGTCCTTCTGGTCCTTCTTGCCCTTTGGTGGGCAAAACTGGTAAAAACAGCCTAATCAGGGTCCAGCGCACTCGGTCGCGGGCGCGTACCCTTGGGTGTCACAATGACAGCCAGCGAGCACCCCCCGGACGTCGTCGAGCAGTTCCGGCTCGCTGAGTCGCTGGTCTCCGAGCGGCGCCCGCTGGAAGCCCTCCGCGAGTTGGCTCCGGTACTGGATGCTGAGCCCAACGCGCCGAGCGTGCAGTTGCTGGCCGGCCGAGCCTACCTGCAGTCCGCGCAGCTGAATCGCGCCGAGGACGCCTTCCTTCGGGTACTCGAGCACAACCCTTCCGACCATTACGCGCGCTTCGCGCTGGGCCGCACGTTGCAGCGACAGAGCCGACTGGAGGAGGCCCGTGCACAGCTGGCGATGGCAGCGGCGATGAACCCAACTCCGGAATACCAGGAAGCGCTCAACGAAGTACGGATGCGGATAGCAGGTCGTTAAAAGCTTAACCCAGAGCCTTCGCGCTGCGCGCATAGCCCTGGGCGACCCCGTACACCTCTTGGGCGTAGTCGGGAGAATCGTTGTAGGACAGGATTGCCCGCAACCAGTCATCACCGGAACTCAGGTTCCGGTTGTCTGCGCACAGATACTGGGCAGCAGCCAGGGAGGCATCGTCGATATTCTGCGGGTCGGTGATCCCGTCGCGATTGCCGTCCGCGCGCCACTGAGCCCACCTGGAGGGAAGGAACTGGAAAGGCCCGACAGCATGATCCCACACCTTGTCACCATCAAGAATGCCATTGTCGGTGTCCGGGACTGTCTTGACACCGGGGGCACCATTGAGCGCCACCCCGATGATGGGCGAAGACGGACGGCCATCGGGAAGCAGAGTCCAGCCCTCGAAGCCACCGCGCTTGGACTCAACGGCCGCGATCGCGGCCAGGGTTACCCAGGTAATCCGGCAGTTGGGCTGGGTAGCGGCCATCACGGCGTGGGCGTTGGCGTAAGCCTCCAGCGCGCGCTGCGCGATATTCGTGGCCCTGGACATCCTGGTAGCCCAGTCGGCGAACGCCAGCTGTGGCGGACCGGCAACTGGTCTCGGCAGCGGAATTTCCACCGGGACCGTAACGGTGCGGTGAACAGGCGCAGCAGCAGGCTGGGAAACGCCGCTGGCCTCGGCGACAGGCTGCGTGGCAGGCTCCGGCACGTCGGGCAACGCAGCGGGCGCGGCCATCGCCGCTGGAGCGGGAACGGGAGCGGTGAGCCCTCGGTCAGGCAACGGAGCGACTACCGAGCTCAGAGCCGCGATAAGCACACCCGCACAAGCCAGCGCACCACCAGACAACACCCCACGGAGCAGGTACTGCGACGCTGCGGGTAGCCCTCTCATACCAGAGATCAACGACGCGCACACTAGGGAGATACGCGCCAGTGCTCTCGCCACTGCTGCGGGGTGAGCGCCTGTGCGGTCAACCCGGCGGCCCGAGCAGAGCGCTCAGCAGCGCGCACATCCTGCGCAAACCGCCGGGCGACGCGACGCAGCGCGGCCTCCGGGTCCTCGCCGGCCAGCTTCGCCGCCGCAGCCAGCGCAAACAACGACCCGCCGGTACCACCGTCGGCGCTGGGTAGCAGATCTGCGGGAAACGCCGCCTGCGTCACTCGGGACACCAGCTTGGCCGCCAGCGACAGCGCCGGCTGGGCCAGCGCAACCCCGTCCATGCTCGACTCGCGGCGTTTCTCGGCGCGTTTGAGCTGCTCCCAGCGAACCTCCTGCTCAGCGGCAGTGCGTACCTGCTCGCCGCCTGCGAAGACGTGCGGGTGCCTACTGACCAGCTTGGTCACCAGCCCGGTGGCCACCGCATCGATGTCAAAGCCTTCCGGCGTCTCTTGCGCGACCCGGGCGTGGAAGAGCACCTGCAGCAGCACGTCACCGAGCTCCTCGCGCAGCGCAGCAGTGTTGTTTTCTTCCAGGTCTTCCAGTGCTTCGTAGAGCTCGTAGGCCTCTTCGATGAGGTAGGGCATCAGCGAGCGGTGGGTCTGCTCAGCGTCCCAGGGGCAACCTCCCGGGGACCGCAACCGGTCCATCACCGCGACGGCATCGAGCAACGCGGCCCCCGCAGGTTCGGGGGTGGCCAGCACAGTGGCCCCGGTGGTGACCCAGCGGGCCGCCGCACCGGTGCTCGGGTCCAGGGTGAGCAGGAGCCCCTGCACGGCGTCGCCGACCGGATGCGCCCCGCACAGTTGCGCTAGCGCAACCGGGATGTCGGTATCGGCATGCAGGGTTACCCCATCCCGCAGCAGGCGGACCGCCGCCGCAGGGAGCACCGCGCCGAGCCGGCAGGACAGCGTGAGCACAACCGGCGGGGCCAGGGTCATCCTCGGCGAGCGACGCGTAACGGCGCGAGAAAGCCGCTGGTCTCGTTCACATCGGGCACGACCTGCAGGTTCACTGGATCCCACACGCCGTAGCGGGGGGACAGCCGCACGCCCAGCTCCTGGGCCACCGGGCCCAGCTGGCGCAGACCGATGGCTTCCAACACAGCAGGGTCAATCTGATCGAAGTGCGGCGCGTGAACGGATGGCTGGGCACCATGGTTGGTCCGATTCGTGACCATCATGATCACCCAGGGCGTGTTGTCCGAGAGCTGGAAGGCCACTACCGTGCCCGCAGTGACGCCGAACGCCGGGGTGGTGGCGAAGATCGGGTCGTCCGAGGCGACGATCCGCTTGTCAAGCTCGGCGTCCTTGCCGGCTCGCACGTCAGCATCGATCGACTGCCGAGCCCGCATGGCCCCGGCTTGGGAGAGTTGCTCCACCCGCTGTTTCGCGGCGGTTCGGGTGTCAGCGGTGGTGTAGTCGACGGTGACCGCGCTGTTGCGCAAGACGAGCCGGCCCAGTGCGGCCATCAGCAGCTGGTCCTTGGCCCGCTGGCGGTAGGAGTTGGCGTCAAAGATCGTCCCCTTGGACCCGGCCTCGGCGCCCCCGGCCTCCTTGATCAGCCGGTTCACCTGGGCCTGGTCGACCGTCAGACCAGCCCGCCGGGCGGCGATCTCGAGCAGCTGGTGCCTGATCCGCACGGTGAGGATCTTGCGGGACAAGTCACCGAGCTGGTGGTCCGCTGCCAGCTCGGTGCGGACCTGTGGGCCCTCTTTGGCCAGCACTGACACCAGCTGCCCGTGCACCTGCCCCAGCGGGATCTTGGTAGCGCCGACGAACGCAGCGGCATCAAGCTGGCCAGTACCAAGCTGACTAGTGCCAAAGCCACAACTACCGACCAGCGCCACCATGGCGGCGGCCCCAGCAGCGGTACGCAGGAGGCTTCGCACGGACGCTACCCTCTCACGCCACCGAGTACCGCGGTGACCAGGTTGGTGCACCAGCCGAGCAGTTCCCGGTCACGCAGCGGCGAAGCACCGATACCCCCGGCGCCCTCGCTGGGCCTGGGCACGGACAAGGTCTGGCCAGCGGCCCGGTACCCCGCCTGGGGGTAGAGCCGGTTCAGGCGCACCACCTGGGAATCCCGGAGCGTCACCGGGACGAACCGCAGCTTGGAGCCCTGCAAGGTCACCTCCGCCACCCCGTGCTCCCGGCACACCTGGCGGAAGCGCGCGACGTCCAGCAGGGTCACCACAGCGGGCGGCAGGGCGCCATAACGATCGCGCAACTCATCGGTGATGGCGTCCAGCGCCTCGGCGTCCAGCGCCTCAGCGATCTTGCGGTAGGCCTCCAGCCGCAGCCGCTCACCAGGGACGTAGTCGTGCGGCAGGTGCGCGTCCACCGGCAGCTCAACCCGCACCGGCACGGCCTGCGGCGCAGCATCGGAGCCGCCGGCGCCGGCCGCCTGACGGAACGCCTCGACCGCCTCGCCGACCAGCCGGATGTAGAGGTCGAAACCGACTCCGGCGATGTGCCCGGACTGCTCACCACCGAGGATGTTGCCTGCGCCGCGAATCTCCAGATCCTTCATCGCGACGGCCATCCCCGCGCCCAGCTCGGTGTGCTGCGCAATAGTGGACAGCCGGTCGTGCGCCGTCTCGCTCAGCGGCGTCTCGGGCGGGTAGAGGAAGTAGGCGTAACCACGCTCCCGGCCGCGCCCGACCCGCCCGCGCAGCTGGTGCAGCTGAGCGAGCCCGAGCAGGTCACCGCGTTCCACGATCAGCGTGTTGGCGTTGGAGATGTCCAGCCCGGTCTCGACGATCGTGGTGCACACCAGCACGTCGTACTCGCGCTCCCAGAACCCGGCGACGGTGCGCTCGAGCTGGTCCTCGTTCATCTGCCCGTGCGCCACCGCCACCCGGGCCTCGGGCACCAACTCGCGGATCACTCGAGCGGCCTTCTCGATCGAGGACACCCGGTTGTGCACGTAGAAGACCTGCCCGTCGCGCAGCAGCTCGCGGCGGATCGCGGCGCCGACCTGCTTGTCGTCATAGGCCCCGACGTAGGTCAGCACCGGGTGGCGCTCCTCGGGTGGGGTGAGGATGGTCGACATCTCGCGGATGCCGGCCAGGCTCATCTCCAAGGTCCGAGGGATCGGGGTAGCCGACATGGTGAGCACGTCCACGGCCGTCCGCAGGGCCTTGATGTGCTCCTTGTGCTCGACCCCGAAGCGCTGCTCCTCATCGACCACCACCAGGCCAAGATCCTTCCAACGCACCCCCTGCTGCAACAGCCGGTGGGTGCCGATCACGATGTCCACCGAGCCGTCGGCGAGCCCGCACAGCACCTCCGCCGCATCGCCAGGGTGCGTGAACCGGGACAATCCGCGCACGGTCACCGGATACGAGTGCATCCGGTCGGAGAAGGTCTGCAAGTGCTGTTGGGCGAGCAAGGTGGTGGGCACCAACACGGCCACCTGCTTGCCGTCCTGCACGGCCTTGAAGGCGGCCCGCACGGCGATCTCGGTCTTGCCGTAGCCGACGTCGCCGCAGACCACCCGGTCCATCGGGATACCTCGGCGCATGTCCGCCTTGACCTCGTTGATCGCGGCAAGCTGATCCGGCGTCTCGGTGTAGGCGAAGGCGTCTTCCAGCTCGGCCTGCCACGGGGTGTCCGGGCCGAACGCGTGCCCCGGGGAGGACTGCCGAGCCGCGTACAGCTGCACCAACTCAGCGGCGATCTCCTTGACCGCCTTGCGGGCCCGGCTCTTGGTCTTGGCCCAGTCCGACCCGCCCAGCTTGCTCAGCGTCGGCAGCTCGCCTCCGACGTAGCGGGTCACCTGGTCGAGCTGATCAGTGGGAATGTACAGCCGGTCCGCTGGTTGGCCTCGTTTACTGGGCGCGTACTCCACCAGCAGGTACTCCCGGGTGGAGTCCCCGACAGTGCGCTCAACCATGTCCAGGAATCGCCCGATGCCGTGCTGCTCGTGCACCACGTGATCGCCGGCGCGCAACGCGAGCGGATCCACCGCATTGCGGCGGCGGACTGGCATCTTCGACATGTCCCGGCTGCCGGTACCGCCGCGGGCGCCGGTGATGTCCGTCTCGGTGAGCACCGCCAGCCCCAGCGCGGGGACCGCGAAGCCCTCCTCCAGGGTGCCGCGGACCACCGTGACGGTGCCCGCAGCGGGTGGCTGGAGCAGCCCGTGGGCGGCGTGTGTCACCGGCACCTCAGCGTCGCGCAACTGCTCGCAGGCGCGCGCCGCAGTGCCGGCCCCGGGCACCACCAGGACCGCCGCGTTCCCGGTGGCGGTATGCGCCCGCAGGTCGGCGAAGGCGCGCGTCACATCGCCGTGGTAGGACTGCGCGGGAATGATCTGCAACCGCAGCGGGCCGTGGGCGTCGGTCACCAGCGGGCTCAGCGTCCACCAGGCCAGCCCGGTGCGGCGGGCGTGCTCGGCGACCTCGCCCAGGTCCCGGTAGGCAGAGGCGGACAGGTCCAGCACCGCGATGTCGACCGGGGCGGCGCCGCCACCTGCGGCGACCATCCAGGACGCATCCAGAAACTCCTCCCCGGTGCGAACCAGATCGGCAGCCCGGGTCCGGATCCGTTCCGGATCGGCGAGCAGCACGTGGGTGCCCGCCGGCATCACGTCGGTGAGCAGCTGGAGCCGGGTAGCGCCATCGTCGCCGAGGGCGAGCACCGGGATGAGCGACTCCATGCCCTCAGCCGGGACGCCAGCGGCGACCTTCTCCAGCAACTGCGCGACCGGCCCGGCCGGGGCCTGCCCAACGAGCCGCGCCGCGGCGGCCCGCACCTCGTCGGTGAGCAGGAGCTCCCGGCACGGTGGTGCGTGCAGCTCCTGCGCGGGCGCCAGGGTGCGCTGGTCGGCGACCGCGAACGAGCGGATCTCGGAGACCTCCTCGCCCCAGAACTCCACCCGCACCGGATGGTCCGCGGTGGGGGGGAAGACATCGACGATGCCGCCGCGGACCGCGAACTCGCCGCGTCGATCGACCATGTCGACCCGGGTGTAGGCCAGCTTGGCCAGCCGGGCCAGCACCTCGTCGAAGTCGTGTACCTGCCCGACCCGCAACCGCACCGGGTCGATGTCCCCCAGGCCGACGAGCATCGGCTGGATCAGCGACCGCACCCCGGTGACCACCACCTGCAACGGCCCGGTGGAGCCTTCTTGGGGGCCTTCACTGGGGCCTTCTTCGGGATGGGCCAGCCGGCGGAGTACCGCCAGCCGCCGCCCCACGGTGTCGGCCCGAGGGGACAGCCGCTCGTGCGGCAGCGTCTCCCAGGAGGGTAGCTCAGCGACCACCCCGGCACCGAGCACGTCAGCCAGCTCGGCGGTCAGCTCACCGGCTTCCCGATCAGTGGCGGTGACGGCCAGCACCGGATGCCCCGCTCGGGCCAGCGCGGCCACGGCCAACGGGCGGGTCGCGGGCGGCCCGTGCAGCTCCAGCTCGGGGGCACCGGCCCGGCCGACCAGCTCGCGCAGCGAGGGTTCCGGCAGTACCGCCTCGAGCAGGCCAGACAGGTGAGCGGATGTGGTCGGTAGCGCAGTCGCTACAGGCACCGTGGTGAACCTTTCGGGCGCAGACGTGGTCGACCGTGATCGACGCAGAGCAGACACAATACCGACCGGCCTCGTCCTCGATCTCCCCGGGTTGGTAGCGGCTCACGGGCGCGGCGCAGGGGGTTGGTAGTCCGTGAAGAGCTTGGTGTCATAGGGTGAACGCACCACCGGGAATGATACCCTATTGCCCGCCCAGTCAGCAAGCAGAAGGAGTCATCGTCAGTGCAGGGTACGGAAATCGTTGCCGAGGAGCGGGAAGTTATCTCT
>JBATXM010000144.1:0-6943 GCA_049673305.1 Pseudonocardiaceae bacterium
TCCAGCTCCTGGTCCGCGAACACCTGGGTCGCCAACCAGCACCTCCCCGCCAGAGCCTGAAGATCCCCAGCTCAGGAGCCTACCGACGTATATCCGCCCGATTTTCGGCGGTTACTACGGCTACCCCCGCAACACGTCGAGCGCCGCGTGGCCGATGCCTCGCATCCGGTCGGGGTCGGCGAGCAGCGGCATGCAACGGGCCAGCATCTCCTCGGGGTCGCCCAAATACGAGAGCGGAACATTCCGTGGGAGGCAGGTACGACGACTGAAGCCTGGCGATCTACGTACAGCCAACCTTCGACGCATCGCCGCAGCCACTGCGGCCCTCGACCCAGCCCGCCGACACTGGTCAGGGGCGCTTACCGTACCTGCCTCCCACGGAATGTTCCGCTCTCCGTCACGGAACGCCTGGCGGCGTGCCGCCCCTCTGACCCCCTCGCCCGATTGCGGATGATCTCTCAGCAGCTGGAGGTTGTCCAGGCCGAACCCGTGCGGGGACCCCGACCCCGCACGGAACCGCCGTTGCGCGGCCGCCTCCGACGGGCCTGGACAACCTCCAGCTGCTGACAGGCCGGCCTTGTATCGGGTGAGGGGGAGAACCGGCGAACCACACCCCCGCACACGCCACGAGGAGAGCGGCTCCATAGGCGACCAACGAACCGACCGAGACAAGGCCAAACGACAGCCCCACCGGGTGGCGGTGTGGGGATGCGGCACCCACCGGACACCAGCCGGGACGCAGTGCGTGCACTGCGCTGGTCAGGGCGAACTCTTCACCCGAGCCGACCTTCCCGGCGACCGCTGTGTCGCGGTGCCCGCCCGGACCCAGCGCCGGGTGCTCGTCACCGGCTCACGCACCTGGACCGACGGGGCCGTCATCGCCCGTGCCCTCGGTGGGGTCTGGGGTGACGGCACAGCGATTCTGATCAGCGGTGGTTGCCCGAGAGGGGCCGACCGGATCGCCGAACAGCTGTGGAGCGGGTGGGGTGGTCAGGTGGAGCGGGTGGGGTGGTCAGGTGGAGCGGCATCCGGCCGACTGGGCACGCCACGGCCGCGCGGCCGGGTTCCGGCGCAACGCCGACATGGTGGCGGCCGGGGCCGACGTCTGCCTGACCTTCATCCGGGACGGCTCCGCCGGGGCCACCCACACCGCCGGACTGGCCATCGCCGCCGGTATCTCCACCCGACACCACACTGCCTGAAGCCGCGCGTGCACCACCGAAGGAGAGCGGGGACTGCGGGCGACGATGCTGTGCGACATCCCGTGAGTTCCGCCTCGTCAGCGTCTCTCGCAGTCCACCGCGTTGTCCTTGATCACCCGGCAAATTTGATAGTGAGCTGGTCCAGTGAGGGATGACGGAACTTCAGGATTTCCGAGGAATCCTCGTGATCCTGTCGCGGGGCGGGGGGACACCAGAAACCAGAAATCACCCGGTCAAGACCGTCCCAGACCGGCTAGAACCCCCGCAGGAACCCAGGGGATATCCCACAGACGGCAGCGCCAGTGGCCGGATCGTCGGCAAGGCCTGGTTCATGTGGCTGCGTGACCAGCGGGTGCCTCGGGTCTCGGTCGGCCGGTTCGTCCGCGACGACCAGCACGCCGAGGTCTCGGCAACCGAGGTGCACCCGTTCGAGGTGGCCGGGGACTACGACGCGCAGCTGGCTGTGAGCCTGCGCGTGCCGGACTGCCGACACCTGTACTGGCGCCCGGACAACGATGATGATCACGGAACCCTGTGGCTGATCGACCCGGGCTCGGGGGCGTGGGCGAGCCTGCGCCATCACCCGAAGTCCAACGGTCCCTACGAAGTAGTCCAGCATGGACCAAGACGACTGTGGGACGAGATCGAAGCCGCCTACCTGTGGTGGCAAGACGCCGGTGCACCCACGGCCGCTGATTGGCGCTTCACCCTTACCCCAGACACCCAGCGAGTCGAGCTAACCTCGGGCTTTCATCGTAATTGATCATGTGGGCGACACGCCGGGGCACCGTCAACTTGGTGGGGGCTGGCTGCGGTTGGGATGATCGGCTGGTTGCTCGGGGCTGATACTGCGTGACCGGCTGCGGCGTGTTTAGAGCAGTTCGACCTCGACGGTGGGGTCCACATGGCGAAGCCTGCCGGGGTCGGCGGTCAGGGCCGGCCAGCCTCGGGTGCGGGCGATGTGCACGACGTGGCCGGCGCAGCCGTCGAAGACGTCGGCGTCGAGGAGCAGCTGGTCAACTTGACCGGCGGTGGCGGCGTCGAGTTCGCCGATGATGACCGAAGGGTGAGTCAACACGTCGGCAAGCAGTGGGGCTGCGTCAGGTCGTACGGCACGGACTTCGGTGAGTGCCAGGTTCGGCACATAAAGGGTAAGGCCCAGCGTCGGGGCGATGTCGAACCACACCAGAGCAGAGTGTCGGCGACGGGCCAGGGCAGCCAGCGCGGAGGCGTCGAGGACTTTGCCACCGATCACGCGGCGGGGGCAACGCGGTGCCGTTGGCGGATCACATCATCGCCGGGCCAGGGTGCCCCGCAGGATGCGTACGCGCGGCGGTAGTCCTCCAGATGGGGCATCCCACCCAGCCGAGCTACCAGCCGGTCCATCACGGCATCAGCCCGCTCAGCAGTGCTGGCCGACGGTGAAGGTAGCGGCGGCAGACCGTCTTCGATGTCGAGCTGACGTGGCTGTGTCACGCGCGCCACCATAGCCGACGACCAAGGACACCACCACAGTGTCACCGGCATTGTCAGGTTGACGGGGCTGGGGTGCTCGGGCGCTGCGTGACGGTGTGGACCATCCTGGGTTGGTGGATGCTACGACGTCGTTGTACCGAGGTCACCGGTTCCCGGTGGAGATCATCAGCCACTGTGTGTGGCTGTACCACCGGTTCCCGCTGAGCCTGCGCGATGTCGAGGAGATGATGGCCCAACGCGGCCCAGTGCTCCCGAACGCGTCCCCAGCCGCAAACTGGGCTGTTGTCCCTGGTCAGCGGTGCGTGAGAGACACCTTCAGGGACTGGTCGCACCGCAGACCGACACTCAAGTCCAACGTCCTGACCTGCGAGGACGCTCTACCTTGCGGCTGGGGACGCGTTCGGGAGGACAAGGCCGACCCAGCCCGCCGACACTGGTCAGGGGCGCTTACCGTACCTGCCTCCCACGGAATGTTCCGCTCTCTCTGGGTGGCTGGTGAGGCGCTGGTCACCGGGGGCGGTCCATGGGGATAGTCGTCGATCAAACACAACCGGGGTTATCCCTCTGCTTACCGGACACCTTCAGCTAGAACCTACCGGCCTAGTACGCCACGCCCTTCAACTCGTTGTACCGCGCTTGGAAGGTAGGCGGATGCCAGAATCGCAAACTCTTGCCCACTTTGACCCTGCGCGCGGCAAACCTGAACTGAACATCATCGAAAACCTCACTCATCGGACGACGTCCGAAGAACAGACTGGCGCCGTAACCGATAAACTTTTTATCCCAACTATCCGCCCACCAGTTGCGGAGGGGGTCCCACATCGCTTGGAGAACCGGCGCGTGAGGATGGATCGTGAGCACGCTGTCCGGTTTGATGTTGACCCACTTCACCAGAAGCAGAGTAATGACGAAGCCGGGTATCGCATAGAAGAGCGCAACCACCCAGCAGGTCGTCAACTGCCAGCGCGACAGCCTGTCAGTCTGCTTAAGGTTGGGTATATGCAAATACAACTCTATCCGATCGAGGAAGTTAAGCTTCGTCAGCTCTCTCTTCCTGTAGTGATTCCAGAAAATTTGCTGGGCGAAGAAACCGCCGAGCAAGCCTTCGGCGACGTCGCGCAAATTGTGCCTGAGATAGGGGTCGCTGACCGCGTGGTGCCAGGCTCGCGTTATTGGGTTGTAAACTTCGAAGAAAATGAAGTACAGTCCCATCACGACTACCATTGCAACATGGGCGAGGGCGACTGCTATGACCACCGTGTGGGTCATATTGCGCATCCACTTTATAGGGTGACTCGCCACCTTGACTAGCGGCGGCGGTCGGTCCACTCGCGTCCTCATCCGACCACGCGGGGTGACTGTGCGCATGAACCGAACCTCCTCGTGCCTCACTCCCCAGTATATTCCGGGTAGCCATGGGCACGGCACCTCCTTGTTCCCGGTTACGCGGGCGGGCCTTGGCCGCCAAACGGCCTAGCACGCGGCCCGCCATCAGGATGCCGAGCGCAGCGGGGGTGCAGCCAAGATACGGACAGAAGCCGCCATCAGTGGATCATGGATCGAGTTTCTGCTGCTCGGATGAGGTGTCGGCTCTCGTGATTGAGGCCGCGGTCGAAGCCGAGCACAGAGAGGCCGTACCGGGGGTTGAGGAACAACGGAACGAAAAGTGGCGGTAGTGCCGAGTGTGGATGCATCGATGCTGGTCAGCGCCGCGTGTCGGGGATGTGCTGCCGGTGATGAGGTGAGAACCTCACCTCAAGTGCACCCCTGCGACCAGCGGTAACACCGCTTACCGCCACTTTTCGTTCCGTTGTTCCTCAACCCCCGCCACCTGCTCGGCCCTGCCAGGGTCCGGCCGAAAGGCTCCGCTCCACCCGACTGATCGACCTGGTCAACAACCTCGACCCCAAACTGGTCTCCGCCACCTTCGGCATGACCGCCGAAGCCGTACTCACCTACTTCGCCGACCGCATCGACCCCACCCTCGAGGACACGATAGGATGATAACGTCGGCACCTTCACCGGATCTGCCCGGCGACTGATCTCGGCTGCGGTGTTTCAGTTCTGCCCGCATCGACACGCTCCCTGCGCATCAAAGCGGTGAGCACATCGAACGCCTCGACGTCCCCAACTCGTTCCAGCTTCTGGATGCATCGTCCCTGTCCTCAAACCCCGCGTCGAACCGCAGCCTTGTCGCCAACCAGACCGATCGGACGTGAGACCGCACAGGTTCTTCGGCCGCGCAAAAGAACGGAGTGAAAGCCCATGAGTACCAACAGAATTACCAA
This sequence comes from Pseudonocardiaceae bacterium, assembly GCA_049673305.1. Taxonomy (GTDB): domain Bacteria; phylum Actinomycetota; class Actinomycetes; order Mycobacteriales; family Pseudonocardiaceae. Next base: position 4,967 of record JBATXM010000144.1, read on the forward strand.
CGGCATCGAACGAGCGATCATCGAGAACATGCTCGATCGCAACCGCGAAGCCCTGATCGAGACCGCACGCGGCCTCTCCGAAGCCGACGCCCGCCGCCGACTCGTCGCTTCACTGACGACACCAATCTCATTAATCAAGCATGCCGCGGCCGCCGAACGGATCTGGTTCCAACGATTCTGGGCGGGCCTCGACGAATCCGAATGCGACGGATACTCGAACCGGGACGAGGGCACCTTCACCGTCACAGACGACGAGCCCTTAGCCGACGTGATCGCCGAGTTCGAACGCGCAAGCCAACGATCACGTGAGATCGCCGCCCGCTTCAACCTCGACGACACCAAGGACAACCCCCGTGAAGGAACAGTCAGCATGCGATGGACCCTGCTCGCCATGATCGAAGAATTCGCACGGCACGCAGGACACGGCGACATCCTTCGCGAACAGATCGATCAGGCCCCACATCGAAAGCCAAACCCGTGAGACTTCGGTGCCAAGTTCCCGGCATGCAGAAGCCGCCACGCGGCATAGTCCGCGACTGGTCCATTGCGGATCAGGGCGATCCGCGTGTGGTGTCGAGCGCGACGCATGCCTCGATCGAGTGTTGAGGTCTCAATCTCTCCTCGCTGGTCTCACTGCACCTGTCAGTGTTCGCGCGGCAGGTGCAGTGAGAGCTGGAGGTGACGGTGGACCTGGGGCTGGTGGATGTCGAGTGGGTCGACAGTGAGGACGGTGAGGCGCGGCGTTCAACGCTGGAATCGGTGGGCGGTACGGCTTTTGAGTCAGCGGTGCCGGTGTGCGACATCCCGTGAGTTCCGCTGAGCCCCGGTGAGGGTCTGGCCTTCTGGTCAGGGGTTCTTCTTCCTCCAGGTGTTTTACTGTCCGGTGACGTATCTTCGGGATTTTTGAAGCGTTCTCATCCTGTCCGACTGATCGCTGATCAGTCCGAAGGTGAGGAGGCTCGGGTTGGCCCTGGCGGTGGTGCGGGACCTGCGCGAGCAACGCGCGCCGGTGGGCCCGGAGGAGCTCGCCGAGTTCGAGACCGATGTGCTGGCCGGGTTCGTGCTCGCCCGAGCCTCGGCCGGGTTGGCGGACGCCACGATCCGGGGTGACGTCGGGCACCTGGACCAGGTGCGCACCTGGTTCGGCAAACCGTTGTGGGAGATGGAACCCGCCGATGCCGATGCTTACTTCGGTACGGTCGTGCGGCACTGCGCGAAGGGCACCCGGCTGGCCCGGGCGCAGGCGCTGACGACGTACGTCGCGTTTTTGGAGCTGCGGCACAAGGTGGAGATCCACCAGCTGACCGGCCGGGTGGTGGAGTGCCCGATCGATGAGATGAACCGCCCGCGTGGGTCCAAGGACGCCGCGCTGCGCATCCCGCCCTCCGATGCGGAGGTCGCCACCTTGTTCGCGGGCTGGCGTGAGGAGCTCGCGAGCTGCCGCAAGTTCGCCCCGACCGCCCGCAACTACGCCGCCGCCCGGCTGATGTCCGAGGTCGGCCTGCGGGTCAACGAGGCCCGCAGCCTGGACCTGGACGACATCAAGTGGGACCTGGGCCGATTCGGCAAGTTGCACGTCCGTCACGGCAAAGGTGCTCGCGGCAGCGGGCCCCGCGAGCGCATGGTGCCGCTGATCAATGATGCCGGGCGGACCCTGCGGTGGTTCATCGAGGACGTGTGGGGAAACTTCGACACCGACCACACCCGGCCCGGCGCGCCCTTGTTCCCCTCGGAGCGCAAGAACGCTGATGGAACCTGCCGGCGGGTCGGTGACGACGCCCTGCGCGCAGGCCTCGGCGAGGCCGCTGCCGCGCACCTGCCGAGTTGGGCGGAGAAGTTGACCCCGCACGGAGCCTGTCATTTTTTCCGTGTAAGCCACGGATGACTGATGGCATTACCTTATCACAGAGGAAGCCGTCCTGGGAAGAGAACGACCAGCGTGTTCAAAGCCATTTTCCAGCCCGACGTTCCGGTCCC
>JBATXM010000145.1:0-6622 GCA_049673305.1 Pseudonocardiaceae bacterium
TACCTCAACCACGTGGCCACCGAACTCAACAACCGGCCCCGCCGTATCCTCGGCTACCGAACCCCAGCAGAAGTCTTCGCCGACCTCCTGGCCAGCTCGATTGCTTCCACCGGTTGATACCGCCCCCACGACCGGAGTCCGGCGATGAACCGAGATCCGGGTCTTTTCGTCTCCTATGCGCATGAAGATGCCGCGTACGTGACTCGGCTGGCCGGCCACCTGCGCGGGTTCGACCTTCCAGTGTGGCTCGACGACGACCTGAGGGTGGGCGCGCGGTTCACCCAAGAGATCCGCCAGCAGATCATGCAGGCATCCGCGGTCATCGTGGTCATGTCACCTGCAGCTGAGGCGTCGAAGTGGGTCGAGCTGGAGATCCTCGAGGGTCAGGTCCGCGGCCTGGAGTTCGTGCCGATCCTGCTGAGCGGGGACCGATTTTTCTTGCTGGGCTGGAGTAAGTACTTCGATGCCCGGGATGGCAGGTTGCCGGACGAACGTGTGATCCGGCAACTCCGGGGCATGTGTGACACACGAACGTCGAGTACCGTTGCGCGTCCGTCGCTGGTGTTCTCCGCGCCGGCGGAGCGGCCTCCAGCACGAATGACACATATTCCCGACGACATCTCACTGCGGAAACTCTGGAATTTCCTCGAAGAAAAACAGATCGAGTACGCTGACATCTTCACGACTTCGTTACTCCTCAAGGCGGTTGAGCGGGTCGATAGTGGGTGGATGCGCCGAGCCGACGGGACCAACCTGCCATTCGACCTGTTGGCCGACATCGATGCGGCCTGGTCAACGTTCTCACACGGTGAGCAAGGATTCCGCACGCAGCTGTCGCGCCACTCCGGTGCTCCCCATGGTGAACTGGAGGGAGGCCAGCGGGACTTCTCGACGTTGGCGCTGTTGGTCGGCTGGAAGCGCACACCACGCGACACGATGCCGAAATACGAAGATTTCGTGACAGCGGGGAACGGCTCACTCGGCTTTTTTCCGACGCTGCGCAATCCGCCGATCGAACAACGTTGGAGCTGGTGCGATCAGTGGATAGAGACAGTGATGGCCGTCCATCTCCAACTTCGTCACTGGAAAGGGTAGAAATGCTCGAGGCCTTGATTTTTCTTGTTGCCGCCGTCGTTGTCTTCGTGGCGACAGGTATAGGCAGAGTCGAGCACGGGAAGGTCGGTGTTGTCCGCAGCAAATTTGGGCGCAGACACCCGGGCGACGAAGGCTTCTCCGAGGTACGCGTACACGGCTCTGCGGGGTACCGGGCCGCGACCCTCAAAGCAGATGAGCGATACATCCTGCCGCGCCTGCTCTACGAGGTGAAGAAGTACCCGAGGACCCGTGTTCCTCCTGGCACAATTGGTGTCGTCGTCGCGCTGGATGGTGCTCGACTACCACCTGGCCAAACACTGGGAAAACACGTTGAGTGTGATGATTTTCAGGACGGTCGTGCTTTTCTGCTCAACGGTGGACAGAAAGGAAGACAGCTGGCCATCCTCCCTGGTGACGCGTCCTACGATATCAACCCGAAACTCTTCAAGGTGTTCACCGTCGACGACGTCGACGCACGTGGCGACCTCACCGCTGACGATCTCACGGAAATCAGAATCCCCGAGGGAACCACCGGCGTAGTGGTCGTGCGCGTAGGTGAGTCCGTCGATAAGAGTGCCGGCGCTATCGGACGTCACGTACAAGGCCACCAAAGCTTCCAACTTCCGGCGGTCTTCCTGGCCAACGGCGGCCAACAAGGCGTACAGAAAGAAACCTTGAACAGTGGAGGCATCTACCGGATCAACCCGTGGTTTGCACAGGTTCAACGCGTTCCCACGCGGGTCCTCGTCCTAGATTGGACGAAAAAATCTCGTGAACACGTCGGCACCTTCGACTCGAAGCTGGGCCGGATCCGCGTCAACATCGAAGGCTACTGGCTGCGATTCAACATGACACAGACCATCCAAATACCAGCGGAGGCGGCACCTCGCCTTGTCGGCGAATTCGGCCAGGGCGAAACCGGCAGTTCGACCGTTAAGGAAACTGATCCAGTTCGGCGCTTCGTCGAACGAGTCCTCGGACCTTTGGTGGGGGGATACTTTCAGACTAGCTTTGGCGAGAACAATATCCTAAGTTTCGTGTCCCGGCCCGACAAGGTGTGCCTGGATCTCGAAGACAGGATACGGCAGACCCTTGCCGCGTGGGGTGTCATCGCAGTCAGCACCTCCCTCCACGATTTTGAACCCGAAGGCGTTAACCTCGACGAGCTCCGACGCCGCCGCGCTGGCGAGCGCGAGCGAACAGCGGAGCTTGAAAAAAAGAAAGAAAACACAAAAATCGAAGAAGAAATCACGCGGATCCAGCTCGGAACCGAGCTGGATCGCCAGAAGATCAAACTCCAAGCTCAGGTCGAACTTCTGGGCCAAGACAGTGTCACAAAGCAGCTTTTACTCGCCGAATTGGTAAAAGCGAACGTTCCGGATGTCGTCGTGGGCAACCCCGAGATGCTACTAGCCCACATGCCGCTGGCGAATGTTCAACATATGATCGACAACGTATTGCGTGCCAGTAAAACAATCAACCCTCCCCCTCCGTCGCAGTTGAGCGCTGCTCCGGAGATATCCCAAGATGACCGACCGGAACCGAAGGAGCAGGATAAGACAGGAAATGAGTGGTGGGAGCGGATACCACCCGCCAAATGAGCCGCAGTGGTCACGTGGCATAGTATTTCACGAGGAACAAGCCCCTCACTGTCGCAGACGAGAAGACACCCAAAAACTGTGAGTTTGACACCCGGAAGCATTGGAGAGTAACGCAAGGTAAGCAACCAGTGATAGAACAAGGAGAAGTGTGTGCATCGAGGCTCCGAACGGTTACCGGGTGATCGTAGAACCTGGCCAAATTGGCGAACGGCGATGAGTACCCGAAGAAGTGTATATTTGCAGCTGCTGATCCTCGGCGCTACGCCGTTGAGCGCGCTCGTCGGCGGGCTCACTACGCTTTTCTTCGCGACTGATAAATGGTATGCAAACGTGGCTCTTTTCTTTGTCTCGGTGGTAATCAGCACCATGTTTTCAGTGTTGATCGTCAATGCCCGAGGCGTACGTGCGCAGCGTCGACCAGCTGGGACGGCAACAGGGCGACAGGCCGAGGTGGATAACCTGCCGGGGCAAACCGAGGCACCGGTCGAGCAGAGGGCTGAGGCACGGGTTGAGGCACTGGTCGAGCAGAGGGTCGAACCACCAGTCGAGGTGGCACGTGCGGTCCTGTCGATCCAGGATCTCGTTCGTGATTCGGCTGTTGATGCGGGAACAGTGAGCTCATGGTCGCCGCTGCGGCAGCCGCCAGCTCGCCCGCAACACCCGATGACTAACCGGCCCTCGGTGCCGGATTTATCCAGCTACGTCGAATCTGCGCGCATCGTCCAATGCCCCCACTGTGGCGGTTTCTGGATCGATATCGCGCACTCTTCCCCCGGATACACCTTCGGGTGCCATTCGTGTGGGAAAAAATGGGACTGGCAGCTTGGTAAACCCTGGCCGGCCACAATCAAGATCAGCAGGCGACCGGACACTGGTCCTGCGGGCGACCAGTAGCCCACAGCGAATCAGGACCAACCACCACATACCGGGAGGGTTCCATGTACGAAAAGTCGGTCACGCGTAGCGACCCGGCTTGCTTCGTCATCCTACTCGACCGGTCGCATTCGATGAGTGGATCGTGGAGGGGAACCGGCTCTACGCTTGCCGAGGGTGCAGCATGTGCAGTTAACAAAATACTGCTGGACCTGGCTATCAAGTCCACGAAGGAACAGGGTGGCAGCATGCGTCACTACTTCGACGTCGGGGTGTTCGGTTACGGGGTACGCCCGATCGCCTCAGGTGAGGGCGTGGAATCCGCCCTGGGTGGCGCACTGGAGGGGAAAGCCATCGTTCCCCTCCCGGAGTTGGCTAACAACCCGATCGCGGTCCGTCAGGATCCCTCGATTGATCAGGTCTCGGTCACCGCTAAGATTCCGATTTGGGTCGAACCGGCGCACGGCTACCGAACCCCGATGTGCGAAGCCATCGCAGTCGCTGGAGAACACGTTTTCGACTGGGCTGCCGCACACCCGAACTCATTTCCCCCGATTATCCTCAATATCACCGACGGCTTGGTGACCGACAGTCCTTACAAGGATATGGAACTGAGTGAGTGGGCCAACCGGCTGACTGCGATCAAAACCAAGGACGGCCCGGCGCTTCTGCTAAACATCTTCCTCTCGGCAAACCCGGCAGATGGTGTGTTATTCCCAGCCAGTGGCCATGGGCTGCCAGACCCAGGCCCGGAGTTGTTCTCGATCAGCAGCCCGTTGCCCGCCCCGATGATCGCCAATGCTCGTGCCAGTCAGATGCCAGTCGAACCGGGGGCCCGCGGGCTGGGTTTCAACGCCGATCTCGCGATGCTCGTGCAGTTCCTGGAGATCGGCACCCGAGTTGCCAAGATCCAAGATCGGTGAGGGATTCCCTGATGCAGGTTCGCTCGGTGGTGTTCGGCCTCGAAAAGGCCGGTAATGCGGGCAAAGAGTGGGAGGACGGCGCGGGAGCTTTCGACGGTGACCCAGCGGCCGGGCGTAACCCGAGGTACATCGTGGTCGACGGAGCCACCGAGGCGTACGACTCGCTGCGCTGGGTCGACCACCTCGTCACCTCCTTCATAGGTGACGGCTCGTCCAGGAAATCCGAGATGCCCTCGTTGGACGCGGAGTCCATGCAGCGTTGGTTTGAGCTGATGCAGGAGCGATGGGTGGCAGAAGCGCCGGCAGTGTTCGCCAACATCTTCGAGGAACGCACGTTCGCTCAGGTCGGCTCGTTCGCGACGCTGCTTGGTTGTGAGCTCACTGGCCTTGACGGTTCAAACCCGAGCTGGGAGGCGGTCGCGCTCGGTGACACCGTGCTGTTCCAAGTTCGTGATCGTCGGTTAGTGGCGTGGTTTCCGCAGCTCGGCGCTGATGACTTCGGGCTCAACCCGGACGGGGTACACACGCAGCCAGCGGCTCTCGAACAGATGAGACGGCGACTCACGTTCGCTCACGGCTCGCTCGCCGAGGGCGACCAGTTGTTCCTGACCACCGACGCCTTCGCACACTGGATCATTCGACACATCAGGGGTAAAGAACGTGAGTTGTGGAACTTGCTGGCCACCTTGGACCATCCACGCCTCTTCAAGCAGCTCATCGCCGATCACCGCGCGGCCGGGGAGATGAAGAACGATGATGTCACCTTGCTCCGCGTGCACGTGGCTGCTGACGCGCCCGCCTTCCTGGTGGTGAGCCTGCCATGAAGTACCCGGACCCATCCGATTACTTCAGCGCGGTTCAAGAACGGAATTCGTTCAAGATTGACAAGTTGAAGCGTGCAGAGTTCGTTGCGCACCCGCCACTGAACCTACCGATGCCCGTTTCCGGTAGTAGCGCTGTGGTGTTCAAAGCCATCGTCGAGGGCGAAGAGCAGGCATTACGTTTCTTCACTCGCGAGCAAGCTTTGATCCGCGAGCGATACCTGGCCCTGGGTGACTATTTCAGCTCCACCAGTGTATCTGATTGCATGGCAATGTCACGATGGGTGGACAATGCAATTGTGATCAATGGGCAGAGCTGGCCGATGGTTCAGATGCAATGGGTCAACGGCCCCACGCTTGATCAGTACGTCGCGTCGCTGGTGGAAAAGAAAAATCTTATCACAATCGCACAGCTCGCTGCCGCATGGCGAAATCTGATACGCCGTATGCAGGCCGCCCAGTTCGCGCACGGCGACCTCCAGCATGGCAATGTCCTGGTTGACGAGAAGGGCGACTTGCGACTCGTCGACTTCGACTGCGTTTGGATCGAACCTTTCTCCGGGAAGTCGCCCCCCAGTGAGTCGGGACATCGCAACTATCAACGCGTTGGGCGCCCCTGGGGTCAGTGGATGGACACTTTTCCCGGACTGGTCATATACGTCTCACTACTGGCTCTTTCAAAAAACCCTGACTTGTGGGAAACGTTTCACGATGGAGAGAACCTCCTGTTCCAACAGGAGGACTTCACCCCACCGTTCCACACTGACAGATGGCGGCGCCTAGCGATTATAGACGACGGGGAACTCAACCTACTCGTTGAGAAGTTGAAGGCATGCTGTGCTCCGGGCTGGACTGCGGACGGTACCCTCGAAAAGCTACTCCTATCCTGGTCGCCACCCGCAGTCCCGCCACCATCCACAGTCCCGTCGCCACCTACAGTCCCACCGCTGCGGATGGGGTATCCAGAATCGGCATTCCTACCGTCACAGCCGGAAGGCGCTCGATGGTGGGACCAGGTCGAACCAAACCGGGAGCCACACCGACGGCGGCGCCTCGTCGTGTTCGAACTGGCCGCTACCGGGGTGCTGGTCTTCGGACTGGCCGCTATCGGGGTGCTGGTCGCATTTAGCACCTGGCTCTACCTCAACCCGCCGGAGCACGATGGGAGCTGTTTTGTTGCTTCGGCGCCTGTCTTGACATTGCAGCCGAACCGCGGCGACATCAACACGAAGATCACGGCGAGCGGGGTCGGCTTTGTCCGCAACGGTAAAGTAAGATTGATCTTTTCAACCGCCTACATGGGCGAGGC
>JBATXM010000146.1:0-3509 GCA_049673305.1 Pseudonocardiaceae bacterium
GGCCGGGGCCCACGGCCCGAGGGTCCGCCTACGCGGTAGCAGCTTGACGACCGCTCACCAGATGCAGGAAGTTGTCTCCGGCCATGCCGCTAGGGATGGACAGCAAAGAGAGGTAGCCCATGAAGCCCAGCAGGGTGGCCAGCGCATAGACACCACCGATGGCGATGTTCATTCCCTGGGTGCCGGCAGGGGTGAACGCGAATGCCGCAATCAGCCACGATCCTCCAATGGCGATGTGCACGATGTTGTGGTCGGAGTTCAGCATGAAGACCCCGAAAAGCGCGGGTTCGTCATCTCGGTGAAGTTGCTGAAGCCCGTGATGAAGAACCCGATGATTCCGCCAACCAGGTAGCTGCTGCCGGCGATCATCGAGAAGGTCTGCTCGGTCGACCTGGGCGCATTTCTGCTCTGGATCTCGATTCCGAACTTGTCTTCTGGATTAACAAATGCGATGTCTATCCCCTTCCGGTTCCCGCTCTACCTGTAACACGCTCGGTGGCGCTGCGATGAGCTGACGAGCCCCGGTGACGTCGCCCACCGCCGGGCGATGTCCGTCTATGGCCTCCTTGCCGCGTTCGCTCGGTCGAAGTAATTCCACCCAGCTGATCCGCAGCGCCGGACACCCGGCGATAGTCAGCGTGGTCGCGCTCCTCGCTCTGATCGCTGCTGGTCGGGTGTCAGTTGCACGCCAACGTGGTGATTCTGGATCAGGATCCAGCCCTGGAAACCTGCTGCGACGGTCAGTGCCACGCCGATCACGCTCAGCACGATCCCGAGCGTGGCCCCGGCATCAGCGGGACCGTTCCAGTAACGGTAGTAGGCGAAGAAGCTGATGATGAACAGCACCAGGGCGGCCACGTTGAGCCCCATGTGGATCCGCCCGGTGAGTTTGGCCGGGGTTCCGCTCGGGATGCCCGCCGCCCAGTCGATGAAGCCAGGGACGGCGGCGGCGACCGCCATCACCACGGCAGCGACGTTGAGGGCGATGGTCAGCTTCAGCCAGAACAGGTCCGCGCTTATGCCATAGATGACGAAGCCGACGAGCGTTGCGGTGTTGAACGCGATGGGGTAGGCGACCAGCATCGGATGTACCGGGTGACCGAGGATAGTGACCTTGCTGTGCATGACACGCCTCCTGGCAGTGGATTAGGTCGGTCCGCGGTGCCACGATCCCCACCCCAACCCGGCCCGGGTGTGACAGCCATCGACCCGGTCCGAGGTCTGCGGAGCATGCGACCGCGCTGTTGATCGGCCGCCGGCTGGCGGCTGTGCAGCATTGCCCGGGACCTCGAATTTCACAAACATAGTTTGGTCTTATCCGGGTAAGAGGTCAACAGCTCGGGAGAGGAGAGTTTTCGGACAGCGAGGTAGTCGTTATGGTGGTTACGTGGACCATGCACCGTCTGGCGACGACTCGCGTGAGGAGCAACCGACCCTCTCGGCGCTGACTGCGGTGGCAGCGCTCAGTGATCCATTTCGCCGCCGGTTGTACCGGTTCATCCGCCGTTCCCGCTGGCCGGTCAACCGCGAGCAGGCCGCCGTGAGTGTCGGGATCTCCCGCAAGCTCGCGGCGTTTCACCTAGACAAGTTGGTGGAAGTCGGCCTGCTGCGCGCGACCCACGAGCCCGTCGGGCAGGCCCGCAAAGTGGGTCGCACGCCCAAGGTCTATCAGCCGACCCAGGCGGTCGTGCGAATCAGCATCCCGGAGCACCAGCACGACATGCTGGCCGAGATCCTCCTGGACGCGGTGGTCAATCAACGTGCCGGTGAGAGCGCCCAGCAGGCCGCCCTACGGCTGGCCACCCAACACGGCGAGGACCTCGGCCACGCCGAACGCACCCGGGTCCGCCCCGGTCGCCTCGGCGCCGAACGAGCCCTGACCCTCGCCCAGGACGTCCTGGCCAGACACGGCTTCGAACCCGCCCGCGACGACCTCACCACCCTGCGCTTACGCAACTGTCCCTTCCACCCGCTCACCGCCAAGGCACCTGAGTTCGTCTGCGCGATCAACCACGCCTTCCTCACCGGCTTCCTCCACGGCCTCCAAGCAACCACGGTGCACGCAGTCCTCGCGCCTCACCCTCCAGAGTGCTGCGTTCAGCTCCGCGCCGCCCCAAACCTCTAGTGGGAAGCGCAACTACGCTGAATGTCGCCGCGATCACCTATCTACTCTGTCTGCTTCCCGGAGAAAGTCGGACGCAGCAGCGGGGTGGGGTGGGCTGCAGGTGTGCGGTCAGCTCGGTGAGAGCTAGGCCGTAGCCGGCCTCATCGACATATCTGGCTCGATCGACGTGACTGGGTCCATCCGCGTTCGCGGAAGTCGCGGTGAGGTCGGCCAACGCGGTTCGGACGATCGCGGACGGCTCGCCCTCCGACCGGTACTGCACCCCGAAAGTAGGTCATGGCCACGCGCGTCACCGAGGGCGCGAACCGGGCCACAAAGGACGGGTAGGGCGGTTGCCAGTCCGGCCGCAGTCCGACCGGCTGGGTCCGCTCCATCATCAGATGCTGGGGAATCGCCGATTCCATGGTGTTCGCCTCTCGTCAGGCCGGCGTGAATTCGAGCGCGGCAGGCTGCACCTGCGCAGGTGTGTTTCGACCACCGTGGGCGCGGGATTTCGGTTGACGAGCAGTCGCAGCACATCCGGGCGGGAGCAGTGACCGACCGGGTCAGCGGCGGACTTGGCGATCGCGATCAGATCCGGGTTGAGGTCGGCATGGAGGATGCCCTCCTCGGTCTCAGGCAGCGGCTCGGCCAGCGGCGAGCCCTCGGGGCCATAGATGCGGGCGAACCCGCCGCCAAGCCGCGACGTGGATTTCCTCGCCCTGGCTGTACATCGCGTATTTCATCAATGGTTGGAGGTGCTCCCCGCAGTTCAGCGCGCCGAGCCTGCCGAGCGCGGTGTCGTGGACCTGCAGGTCGCTGCCGTCTCCCTCGCCGAACACCGAGCGCTCCACATGGGTCGGCTTGAGCTTGCGGCGCACTGAGACCAGCTCACCGGTGTCGGAGAGGAAAGCCTGCGCCATGTACAGGCTGCCACCTGCCCGCTCGCTGAACCCGAGCACGACATGGATCCGGTGCTCGGCAGCGGCGTGGCGGACGCGGTCCATCTCGGCGCCGTCGCGGGTCATCGAATTGGCGGCGTACCGCGGGACGAACGCCATTCCGGCCGCGGGTGAGTCAAGCCAGATCCACCACGGGTAGCCCGGCAGGAAGATCTCGGGGAAGGCCACCAGTCCGGCACCGTCTGCCGCCGCCTCACCGATCAGGCTGATCACTTTGTCGACACCCGCGGCCAGATCCAGCCAGACGGACTCGGCCTGTACGGCCGCAACGCGCACGGTTTCTTGCATTGCTGGGCTCCTGCGTCACAAAGGGAGTGCTACGTCCCGTCCGAGACTGCGCTCGGAAGGGATGGCCCCTGGCGGGGCAGTGTTGGCCGCCGGTGATCGCGGTGGGGGTGGATCACTACGGTGTCGCGGTGCGTGACGAGCTCACTGAACGCTAT
>JBATXM010000147.1:0-4487 GCA_049673305.1 Pseudonocardiaceae bacterium
CAGGACAATTAGATCACAACGATCTTCTTCTTGCCAGTATTTTAGTGACTACAATTGGAGGCGTGTCGTGGACTCAGACGCTGGTCAGACCGGCATTGCTACGGAGAGTCACAGCAAGTTCGGTCTAACGGTTTCCTCACCACAACGACGATCGCGCCCCTGACCGTGGAGGAGGGTGGTGGCGCTCGCTCGTGGTCAGTGACGGTTGCGGGTGACCGCGCCAGGAGGGTGGCCTGCTCCCACCGCTCCGGCGGTCGGCGCTGGCCGGCGTGTCGCAGACGTCTGGAAAGCGTATTCATTGATCAGGTCGCTGGGGTCCGGGCCGTAGGCTCGTAACGTGTCACAACGGCTACAACACAGGTTGTCACTATTGTGCGGTGCTGAATACGGCTCTATAGGATCCCGGTGTCGCACCGGCCCTGATGGGTTTCATCCAAAAGGACCAGCCTGTTCATCGTTACCTCTACGCCCAGTCCGGCGTTAACTCTCGGTGTCTTGGGGGCGGGCGGTGTTCCTCTCTTCGGGCGCTGGGGGTGTCGCTTGCTGCTACTGACTGTTGGCGCATGCCATGCACCGCGCGACCGCGTCTGTCCATGCAGTCAGGGGGAAAATGATGCTCAGTCACCGAGGGCAAGCCGAGGCCGCACTGGCCGTCATGATCACGGCGGTGACGGTGGGTCTGGCGCCGTCGGGGGCGGCTGACACGGCGCCGCGAGGCCAGGCGAGCCGGGTTGCTGCGCTCACCGGCGCGCAGTCCATCAACGCGACCGAGGCGCGTTATGAGGTGAAGGGCACCGACCTGGGCATCATGTGGACCGACGAGCGGGGCCAGATCCTGGCCGCCTTCGGTGACACCTTCGGCGCCAGGTGGGCTGGTCCCGGCAGCGAGTCTGGGGACCCGGCCGCGATCGATTGGCGCTCGAACACGCTGGCCCGCAGCAGCGACCGGAACCCGGCTGATGGCATGGTCTTCACCGACTTTGTCACTGACCGTCCCGGCCACGCCAAGGAACTGGTGCCCTCGCTCAAGCGCGAGGGTGTTGAGATGACCACGATCCCGACTGGTGGCGTCAACGTCGGCGGGCGCAACTACCTGGCGTACATGTCGGTGCGCAAGTTCACCCAACCCGCGCGGTGGATCACGAACTACAGTGGCATCGCCTACTCCGACGACGGTGGGCAGAGCTGGGTGGATGTCCCCAGCGCGCGCCGGCTGAACGTCCCGGGCTTCGACGAAAAATTCCAGATGATCGCCTATGCCCGCCGCGATGGCTTTATCTACGCCTTCGGCACACCCAACGGCCGTTTCGGCGACGCGTATGTCGCCCGAGTGCCGCAGCAGCGGCTGCTCGACACATCCGCCTATGAGTACTGGACCGGGCAAGCCTGGCAGCGAGGCTGCAGCGTGATCGCGACCCCGATCGTGGCGGGGCCCGTCGGGGAGCTGTCAGTCCGCTACGACCCCACCCTCAACAGCTGGGAAATGATGACCATCACAACCTGGGAAACGACGAACGCGGAGAAGGTACGCGGCGCGATCGTGCTCCGGCTGGCCCCGCAGCCAACCGGACCATGGGGCGCGCCGATCACGGTCGCGACATCCAGTGAGTACCCCGGCCTCTACGGCGGATTCCTCAACCCAGACTCCAAAGGATCCGACATCTACTTCACGATGACCCAATACGACCGCTACAACGTCTCGCTGATGCACACCAAACTGCCGCCCGACGCGATAACCAGCACCGAGGCTCGACGATGACCCGACGCTGGCGTCGCTCTCGTTCCGGTCCGTCCGTCTCAGCTCGGGGCCATTCAGACTCTCGCACGTGGTACGGACGTCGCTCTGACGTGCGCGGGTGCTACGTGACGGATTGGACCCCCAATCCCGCAGCAGTGTCGGATCGAACAAAGTCACAGTAGACAAAGCTCACGGAGCCCTGCCGTCCCGGCTGCACCAGCAAGGTCAGGTCCTCGGCCGCGGTCTCACCCGCCTGATCGTGCGATTTGACGACGAGCGCGAATCGGTCACTCTCCGGCCGCACCTGGTGCGCGTACTCACCACACCGGGCGGTCGCTGATGCCCCCGACACTGCCCGCCCAGCACGGGAACGACCCGGCGAGACGACCAGAAACTTGGAGCACCCCACCGATGCGCCAAGTGCGCTGGTGTGGTCAAGGGTGGCCCGGGGCTGCTCGTTGCGGTCAAAACTGCGGTCATCGAGCCAACCGCAACAGCGATCTCAAAATTGATCATGGATTCGCGGGGTAGGTAGCGGCCGGGGCATGGGGGTTGGCGCCGGGGCCTGAGGGATATTGCGGGCACTGGCGTACGTATGGTGTCGTGGCTCCGATATAGCGGTCCCATTCTTGTTGTGACAGGTTGCGGCTGACGAGTTCGCATGCCTGGCTTATCCACGTCGCGGGGGTAGCCCACAGCCGGGCGGTGTGATCGTCGCTGGCGGTGGCCAGCAGCTTGCCGTCCGGGCTGAACGCCACAGCATTCACCTCGTTGGTGTGGCCGATCAGGGGTTGGCCGAGGGGTTGGTGGCTGGCCACATCCCACAATCGCACGGTCCGATCGGCGCTGGCAGTGGCCAGTAGCTTGCCGTCTGGGCTGAACGCCACGCGATTCACTCCGCTGGTGTGGCCGGTGAGCTAGTAGGAGGGGTGTAACGGCCGGGACAGGGCCGTTTGGACGCTGGCCCAGGCCTCCCTGGTAGCAGCGATGTCCAGGCTTTCCAGGCTGAGCAACAGTGCACGGTCATACGGTGCCAGTGCGTCGGCTTGTGCGGCCAGGCTTCGTGAGGTCGCCAACCGGGCCTGCTGTTGCGCACGGTGGGATTGGGATGCCGGGTACACGCCCAGCACGCTGGCGGTCGCGCCGAAGGCGATGGCGACGGCGAGCAGGACGGCCAATAAACGAACACGGCGGCGGTCGCGGGTCAGCTACCCGCTTTGCCTGATCAAGAGTGCGCTGTGTAGGCTGCTCGTCTGGCGGCCTCAAAGGGCCCCGGGAGGCTTCGCCTAGTCTGGTCTATGGCGCCGCACTGCTAATGCGGTTGGGGGTTACGCCCCCTCCCGGGTTCAAATCCCGGAGCCTCCGCGGAAGGTCGGCTTCTATGCTGGCCGACAACAGAACAAGCGCCCGTAGCTCAACGGATAGAGCATCTGACTACGGATCAGAAGGTTGGGAGTTCGAGTCTCTCCGGGCGCGCCAGCTCTGTGACACTCCTGACCAGGGGCAAAGCATAAAATCAAGATTTACTTCGATAGCGTTTTGTGGATCTTTATCCGTCAGACTGTCCATTAGCTGTGCCTACACTGGCCCACGTGACTCGCAGGAAGCAGCCCCCGAAGGACCTGACCGGCATCCGCCAACGTGGCGGCACCTACCAGATCCGTATCTCCGCCAGGTACGACCCGGTAACTGCCCGGCAGCTCTTTCTCACCGGCTCGGCGGACACCGAGGACGCGGCGACCGTGCTCCGCGACGGGCTGCGCGCCCAGGTGCGGGACAACACGGCGGTGCGGACGAACGTCACGCTGAGCTACCTGCTCGACGAGTGGCTGACCGGCCATCAAGTCGAGGAGACCACTCGCGCCAGCTACTGGTACTGATCGACGGCTTCATCCGTCCAGTGCTCGTGGTCTGGGCCGGGCAGTGTGGCGTTCAGCGTATGGAGCCGGGCGCGTTGACCGGCATCAACTGGTCGCTGGTTGTGCTGGTGGGAATCGGGAGGAGCGGGTGGCGGGGGGATGAGCGGTGGCGCCACCCGGTGCCCCCCGTCCAGGGCGGCGCCACCGCTGGGATCGGCCGCCGCGCTCATTCCCTGGGCCCCCGTTTTGGGTTGCGGCTGGCTGCCGTTGGATTTGGTGGGGCTGTGGCCCACCGGGGTTTGTACTGGTCAGTTCGTGGGTGTCCGCCATGTCGGGTGGAACGTTGGGAGCCAGTTGGGTGACGTCGGGGTCTGGGGCGTGCACGACGGATAGTAGTCGACAACGTCGATCAAGGGGATCTATTCGGTTTAGCAAGATTTGCTTAGGCAGGCGGCGGGGGTCTGACGTGTGCCCAAGGGAGCCGATTCGAAGGATTTCTCGACACGACAGGGTGGCGCAGTGACTGGCGCGATAGACACTGGCCAGCTAGATCAAGCTGGCACGCTCACCGTCGGAGATCACCACGCCGCCCAGCGCGTCGCGCAGCACCACGAACTTGCGGCCTGCCCGAAGGCAGTGAGCTGGGTGGGTACGTTGCTCATGGGTCGGTCCGCTCCGGTGGTCAGGATCACCGAGGTCTCCACCGACGTCATCGCGTCGATGCTGACCAGTTCGGTCGCTGGCAGGCAGACGGTGACGGTCACGTGTCCATTCAGGGGCCCGGTTGAGCTGGGCGGTTGCAGAGAGTTGATCTTGGGTGGTGATGTGTGATCCGTGACGGCGTGTCGGGCTCGATCTCGGGTGTTTGATCGTCGATCATCTGGGTTGTG
>JBATXM010000148.1:0-3938 GCA_049673305.1 Pseudonocardiaceae bacterium
CAACAACGCTCTCGACTACGCCGACCAGCTGGGTTTCATGATCGAACAAACGGCAGCCGGTCACAAATGGGGCCGGGTCACGTGCTCGTGCAGAGCCATGTTCTCGGTCTGGTCGACGCCTAAGATCCCGTTCAACCATGGTCGACAGATCCGACGATGGGCTGACCAGCACAACCACAGCACCGACGAGGAGGGGCAATGACTGAGTGGACATTTCGACTGACCCTCCGAGGTGCCGAGCTGACGGACGAACAGCTCGATACCCTTTACGAGGCTGGGTGCGACGACGGCTCGTTCTCCGTGGAACCAGACGGCACGGTGCTGGGCTTCTTCGACCGGGAAGCACCGACAGAGCAGGATGCCGTGATCTCCGCCATCGTCGACATCGAGCAGGCGGGCATCGGCGCTCGGGTGCTTCGGGTCCAAGCCGACGACGACTGGCTGACTGCCAGTGAGATCGCAGCCCGGGTCGGCCGCAGTCGGCAGAGCGTTGCTCTGCTGGCACGTGGCGAGCGTGGTCCCGGAGACTTCCCAACCCCCGTCGCGCGCCGGAGTTCATCGAACCCACTGTGGAGCTGGTCCGAGGTTGAAGCATGGTTCGAGCGCTATGAAGCTGACGCCGTGCCAGCGCGCGGGCCGAGGCTCTCACCTGACTTCCTCGCTGAGGTCAATGACCGGCTTGACCTTCGGGAACGTCTTCGACACTCGCCTAATGCCCCATGGCGGCCGAAACTGGACGAAGCACTGCCGCTTGGAGCCTGACGTTGAGCTAACCAGTCCGGACCGGCGCGCGTCGTTACGTGTACAGCAGCGAAGTACAAGCAACCACACCGACCAACACCGTCCCAGAACGCCTCCCAGCGGCGCGTGACGTGCGGAAACAACCCCTATCGACCGCCTTGCCCGCAGTTCGGTGGTCCCAGCAGCCAGTTCCCCGGCGCATTCTCATCATCGCTGAGATAGAACTCAACAATAGCGGTCCGAAATTCCTGATAGCTGATTGCGTTGTCACCGTCGCGGTCGAGCCGTTTGAACGCGTCGCTGGAATGCGCGGGGTCGATACCGAGACTCGCGTACATCCGCACGTATTCATCAAAGCTGAGCGAGCCGTCCCCGTTGGTGTCCACGATGCGCATAAAGGCATCGGCGATCGTTATCACTGCGCCCTCGAAGTGTTCCGGTGCTGTGACACTGGACTTCATGACATCGATGAACTCTTTCCGTCCAAGCCTTCCATCCCCGGTAGCATCACCCTCGGCAAGGAGCAGGCCCCACCATTTCTCGAACGCACCCCGCAGCGCTTGCGAGTTCTCCGGGGCATCGCCACCCGGTAGCGCGGTGAACAACGCAGCCATCTGCTGGAAATCATCGTGGGTGAGATAGCCATCCCGTCCTTGATCGAACCAGTCGAAGACGATGTTGAATTTTTGATTCTTCGCACTCTCCGGCATGAGTGTGTCCTTCCGTCGCTTGCCGAGGTTATCTAGGCGATGGATCCTCAAGCTGCATCGGTGATGGTAGCGCGGGCCATACCCAGGCAGACGCACCAGGCAGACGCAGCATCCCTGGCAGAACCAGATTTCTGAAGACCACGTCCTGCCAGCCTCGCCTATTCACCGATGGGATCCTCCGGTCGGGAGTCCCGGCCCATCCTCTTGTTGATCTTATTGCTGAGTGATGGTTGGGATGTGTTGACCGGCTGTCGCGTCGGGTGGTCACTAGTTCCCCGGGCCGGTGGGTCCTCAGGGTGGTTGGGTCGGACGGGTCGGGGATCAGGGTGGCGGCAGAGTGCACGGGGTGGTGAAGGCGAAGAGGCCGTGGGTTCTAATCCCGTCACCTCGGCAATCTGAAACCGCAGGCTAGGGGCCCATGCCAGTGGACTCCTGCCTGTTGCCGTCCCAGGATCGGCCCGTACAGCTGCGAAGTGCAGCAGCGTGTCTCAGCCATCGAGGCTCGCCCACTCGCTTAAGCGAGTGGGCGCCAGCTGAAGCGACGGTAAGCGCGGCAGCAACCGGCGCAGGTGGAGGCTGGGTGCTGGATCAACTGGGATCGCCTGCCGAGATCGGCTCCATTCTCATGATCCACCTTCGCATCGCTGGCTCGACAGCCACGCGGCCCTAGAGTCGTCTAGTGCGCCTACGCCTACGCGGTAGCGGGCTACCGACCTCTCCCGCTGAGCAGGCCACCACCGACTATCACGCTCGCCAACGCGACTGCCAGGTGCAGGAGGTTGTCCCCGTTGATCCCGGCGGGGATGGACAGCAAAGACAGGTAGCCCAAAAAGCCCAACACGGCGACCAGCAGTAGGGCGCCACCGACCGCGATGTTCATCCCCTGATTACCGGCAGGGGTAAGCGCGAACGCCCCCAGCATCCACAACAGCCCAAAGATGATGTACACGAGGTCGTGGAAGCCGTTCGTCTGGAACAATCCAAGGATCGAATGGTCCGTCATCTCGGTGAAGTTGGTGAAGCCCGTCTGGATGAACCCGATGATCCCAAGGACCAGCACGACGAGGCCGAGGAGCACGGAATACATCTGGTCGATCGTTTTGGGCCCCGGCTTGCTGTAGAGCTTGATCCCGAACTTCTCTTCTGGGGTGAGAGTCGACATTTTTGTCCCCTTCTAATTGACACTGCTGTGCTCGACGCCCACCGACGCCGGCGCTACGCAACGAACCTGGGAAGTCCAGCTGGTCCAGACCAGCGGCGGCACCGACCGGCGGTAGCTGCGCACCCAGCGAAGTGGACTGGGTCCAAGCGCGGACCGGATAAGCGCCTGCCGTTGCCCGCTGCTCTCTGAGGCCGATGCCGCCAAGGATTTGCTGGCCTTGGAGACGAGTGCTCTGTGATCGCTCATGCCGGGCCTGCCTCGGTCGGGGGAGCGGCAGCGAAGCGGGGGGACGTGAGCAACCGACTCAAGCCACTGCGGTCACGACCGCGTCGCAGGGCATGGACGGCGCGGGCGCGACCCTCCACGGTTAGCTGGTCGTATCGCCGCAGCGGCCGACCCGCGATACGACCAGGCTCGGGGTCCTCCCATCGGTCGCTGACCCATCCGGCGCCCCGCAGCCGTTGCGGGATCGGGGAAATCGTGCCCGGCTCCAGTCCGCTGGCGCGCACGATCTCCAACCCATACGGCTCGGTGTCGGACCGATCAAGCAGTGCTCCCAACACCGCCAGGACACCCACCGTCATCCGCAAACCCGCCATAAGCCTAATCCTATACAGATAGTATCCACGAATACCAGGGACGGGGGCGCCAAGTCATTCGAACGAGGGAATACAGCGAACACTGACATCGACCGGGGCACTGCAGCAGAAGATGACGGCCTCGACCGCAAGCAGCAGTTCAATCGTTACGACGCGACAATCCAGAAAACCCACGCACAGGCGATTAGCGCTGGGACGAAGAATCTACCTCCATCGCTACATCAACGGCGACGAACGGTGGCGACCGTCCTCGAACCGGGATCCGGGAATGAGACAAATCCTGGATCACCGGCAGGCAGGCGGTGGCGAGTCGTCGGCTGCGCCGGTTCGATCCCTGGACCGGTAACTACGAGGAAGGGCACGCAACCCTTTCCCGGCGCACCGCGTTACGGTCAGTTTTTTGCGCGGTGGGGTTGATGCGGCTGCTACGGGGAAGGAACCTCGCGGTCCTCGTCTGATTCGTCGGATGGAGTGATCAGAGTGAGGTAGACGTGTTCCGTGGTGATCTCCGCCGTACAGCTCGCAGTAAGCAGTGCGTAGGCGAATTCCTCGCCGCCGTTCGGTTCCGAGAGCCACCACGCGGCAGCATCGACCAGGGCCCAATGCCGCTAAGTTAGACACGGAACCTTGAAGATGTGGATCTTGGGTGGTTCGTTGTGGAGTTGGCCGTGGTCGGTGGTGCGTTTGATGCGGTGGCTGTGTGCGCGGTACCTTTTGATCACCCTT
>JBATXM010000149.1:0-4257 GCA_049673305.1 Pseudonocardiaceae bacterium
CACTCTCAAGGTGCTCCTCAACCTGGCACGGACAAGGGCTTCAGCACTCTTATCCTCCCAGGTCAGGAGCACCTTTTACGGTCGACGCGCCGATCAGCTGCGTGTCCGGGATGAAAAGTCAGGGTTAAGGGGTTGAGTAGCGGTGGCGAGGCACAGGGGCGGACCGTCTCGTAGTAGCGGTGATGCCTGGTGATGCGGGCGGAGCGAAGGGGACGGGTCATCCAGGTTTAACTGATGGTCAACCGGAGTGCCCGGGAGGAGCCGGATGAGCGAGCCAGGCTCGAAGCCGTTTGAGATCTCCAAGCAGGTGGTCGCGGCGGCGTTTAGGAAGGTCAGGAGCAAGAAGGGAGCGGCCGGGGTCGACGGTGTCACGGTCGAGCGGTTCGCGCAGGATTATAAGAATAACCTGTACAAGCTGTGGAATCGGATGTCGTCGGGGAGTTATTTTCCCGCCCCGGTGCGGATGGTGGAGATCCCGGAGGATGGGGGTCGTGGCACGAGGGTGCTGGGAGTGCCGACGAGGGTCGCATACCGCGCGCTCCCGCAAGCCTGTTGAGGTTTCGGAATCCTTCGTCACCATCATGCATCCGTTCCACCCTTTGGTGGGCAGGCGGTTGCGCGTTCTTTTCGAGCGGAGGCTGGCTGGCGGGGTGGCCCTGAGTTGTGAGGGTGGCCCGCTGGGGTCGTTGATGGTGCCGTTGAGCTGGACCGATCGTGGTCCTGCGGGGGCGATCACGCCGCTGACCTATGAGGTCGTCATTGCCCTCGCAGAGGTGGTTTCGGCGGTCAAGATGCGACACGGGCGGTGATGTCCTTGACCGCCATCGCTGTTTGCGGCAGGTTCTTGTGCGGTGATCACGAACAAGAACTGGGGATGGGATCAGTGGGGCACGGTGAAGCTGCGTTCCCGCCGCGCCGAGCTGCTGGCCGGGTTACCGCCGGTGGATCGGCTGCTGCCGGGAGCCCTGGTCGAGCAGCACCGTCAATGCGGGAAGGAGGGATGCCGGTGCAGGCGAGGCCAGCCGCACGGGCCGTATGTGTATTTGCAGGTGGCGGGGCGTTTGATGTATGTGCCCGCGGCGCTGGCGGAGATGGTCGGCTCGCATGTGGAGATCTCGCAGCGGCTGCGCGAGGCACTGGAGGAGATCTCCCAGATCAACATGGAGTTGCTGTCCCGGCGGGAGCTGGACTAGCCGATGGCCACCGCCTGCGCACCGTCGGTGCCCACCACCGTGGCCCAGGGGTGGGTGGAAATGGTCGCGTCGCTGGCCAACATGGTCGAGTCCGCCCTGGCCGGCGATGGTGTGGCCAGCGACCCGAGCGCTGCGGGCGAGGCGGCGGTGGAGGTGGTTGCCGATGATCCGGGGCGAGTCGAAGGTGACCGGGACGCATCGGGAACGCGCGGCGATCGTCTACGTTCGCCAGTCCACGCTGATGCAGGTCCGCGAGCACACCGAGTCGACAAGGCGCCAGTACGACCTAGCCGCGCAGGCGGCCCGGCTCGGCTGGGCGGGCACCGACATCGAGGTGATCGATGCCGATCTGGGTCTGTCCGGTCGCAGCGCCACCCATCGAGACGGGTTCAAGGCACTGGTCGCCCGGGTGTGCCTGGGCGAGGTCGGGGCGGTGTTCGGGCTGGAGGTCTCCCGGTTGGCCCGATCCAACGCGGATCTGGCCCGCCTGCTGGAGCTGGCCCGCCTGACCGGCACCCTGGTCATCGACAGTGATGGCGTCTATGACCTGGCCGACATCAACGACCGGCTCTTGCTGGGCATGAAAAGCCAGATGTCGGAAGCTGAGCTGCACTGGCTGACCAGCCGGCTACAGGAATCCAAGCGAGCCGCCGCGGCCCGGGGTGAGCTGCGCGTGCCGCTGCCGGTCGGGTTCGTCTACGACGACGAGAACCAGGTCGTCATCGACCCCGATGCCGAGGTCGCCGCCGCGATCGGTGATGTGTTCGCCGCGTTCGCCCAGACCGGCTCGGCCTACGGGGTCGCCGGGGCCTTCACCGGGCGACGTTTCCCACGGCGGGCCTACGGAGGGGTGTGGGCCGGGGCGCTGCGCTGGGGCCGGCTCACCCATGCCCGCGCGGCCGGAATCTTGCGCAACCCGGTCTATGCCGGAGCGTATGTATACGGGCGCCGCCGCACCCGCCAAGTCGTCCACCCGGACGGCTCGGTGCACACCTCAACCACCGAGCTACCCCGAGACCAGTGGGAAGTGCTCATCCACGATCACCATCGCGGTTACATCACCTTCGAGCAGTACCTGGCCAACGAGGCCAAGCTGGCCGCCAACCGCACCAACGCCGGAGCCCGTCCACCGCGGGAGGGCACCGCGTTATGTCAGGGCATCGTGTTCTGCGGCGCCTGCGGGCGCAGCATGCAGGTCCGCTACCAAGACAAATATCCGCGCTATGAGTGCGGCCACTCCCGGGCTGATCACGTCGCCACACCCCGGTGCGGCTCGGTGCGCGCCGACACCATCGACGTCGTGGTCACCGATGCGTTGCTCGCCGCGGTCGAGCCCGGCCAGCTCGCCCTAGCGCTGGCGGCGGCCGATGAGGTCACTGCCCGCCGCCGCCGATCGGTGCGGGCCGCCGAACTCGCCCTCGAACGCGCCCGCTATACCGCCCAGCGCGCCGAACGGGCCTTCCTGGCCTGCGAACCGGAAAACCGCCTGGTCGCACGAAGCCTGGAAACCCGGTGGGAAACCGCGCTAGCCGAGCTGGCCCAGGCCAGCGCAGCCCTGGCCGCGCAGTCCCAGGTCCAGCCGGAGCTGCCCAGCCCCGAGCAACTGGCCGCGACGGTGGCCGACCTGCCGGTGTTATGGGCAGCCAAGACCACCAGCGACAAAGACCGCAAACGGCTGCTGCGCACCCTCATCGCCGACGTCACCATCACACCCTCACCAACCGACCCCACGCAGCTGGCGGTGGGACTGCGCTTCACCTCCGGGGCCAGCCAACAGCTTGCGGTCACCCGGCGCCGCAACGCCATCCAGCTGCGCGCCACCGACCCCGCCGCGATTGACCTCGCCCGCCACGTCGGCCCCGGCCTGGACAACGCCGGCCTAGCCGCCGCGCTCAACCAGGCCGGACACCGCACCGGAACCGGGCAACCCTTCGACGGTGTCGCCGCCGCCAACCTGCGTCACTACCATCACATCCCCTACCCCGGCCTGCTCGCCGACGGTGAGCTCACCCCACGCCAGGTCGCCGGCAGAATCGGCGTGTCCACCGGCACCGTCCACTACTGGATCAACGCCGGCTTCCTCCCCGCCCGGCGCGGACCCGCCAACCGCTGGTGCATCCCCTTCCCACCCGACATCGAGGCCGCCTGCCGGGATCAAGCGGCCAGCTCAGTCCACCAGCACCGTGACATCGACCCCCAACCACGGCGCGACACCGAGCTCAGCGTCACCGACGTCGCAGCACACCTCGGCGTCAAACCCGACGTCATCTACAGCTGGGCCGAATGGGGCCACATCCCCAGCCGCCGCAGCCACGCCGGACGACTCTGGATCAACTTCACACCCACAGTCGAGCAAACCTGCCTCAGAAGAATCGCCAGCTCATACAAGCTCCCCGGCAATCTCAAAACCCAAGCCACACAACGCCTGGAAAGGACAGCACTATGACGCCACCGTCCCCACTGTTGCGGATCGAATCGCGCAGACGGTGGCGGTGGCCTATCTGGAGCCGTTGGTGGAACCGGTGTTTCACTCCGACTCCTATGGCTACCGCCCGGGTCGCTGTCAGCTGGACGCGGTGGCCACGTGCCGGGCGCGGTGCTGGCGGTACGCGTGGGTCATCGATTTGGACATTCAGGGGTTCTTCGACAACCTTGACCATGATCTGATTCTCAAGGCGGTCGCCCACCACACCGACGACCAGTGGATCCTTCTGTACGTCGCGCGGTGGCTCAATGCGCCACTGCGGCAGACAGACGGATCGGTTATCGCTCGAGATCGGGGCAGCCCGCAAGGCGCTTCGATCTCCCCGTTGCTGGCTAATCTTTTCATGCATTACGCCTTCGATACCTGGATGGCGCGGGAATTCCCGCAGGTGCCGTTCGAGCGCTACGTCGATGACGTGATCGTGCACTGCGTGAGCGAGCAGCAGGCCCAACGGGTGAAAGGCGCGATCGCCTCGCGTCTGGCGGAATGCGGTGGGCTGCTATTGCACCCGGACAAGACCCGCATCGTGTACTGCAAGGACAGCAACCGCCACGGCCGTCACCGGCAGGTGTCGTTTGA
>JBATXM010000150.1:0-74247 GCA_049673305.1 Pseudonocardiaceae bacterium
TCCAGCTCCTGGTCCGCGAACACCTGGGTCGCCAACCAGCACCTCCCCGCCAGAGCCTGAAGATCCCCAGCTCAGGAGCCTACCGACGTATATCCGCCCGATTTTCGGCGGTTACTACGGCTACCCCTACAGGGTGCACTCGCTGTTACACCCGATGACCTGATGTCACCTCCCAGCTCGCATCCTGACGGCGGACGAGGTGTGTCGGTCTGTCG
Organism: Pseudonocardiaceae bacterium; assembly: GCA_049673305.1. Taxonomy (GTDB): domain Bacteria; phylum Actinomycetota; class Actinomycetes; order Mycobacteriales; family Pseudonocardiaceae. The sequence continues at coordinate 216 of JBATXM010000150.1, forward strand.
CAGGACAGAAGGGCGGAAGCGGGTTTTCCCCGCGTCGGGGAGCTTGCCCCCGGCTCGCTGCTCGCTGCGGCGACAATTGTGGTCACACGGCGGCAGCCGTCAGGCGCCGGTCGTCAGCACCATCCGGAAACGGGCGTTGCCGGAGAGCATCTTGTTGTATGCCTGTGCCGCCTGTTCCAGCGGCAACGTCTCGATCATCGGCCGCACGTTGCTCAGCACACTGAAGCGCAGGGTGTCCTCGGAGTTCTGAGAGGTGCCCGAGGCGTGTCCAGTGATCGTGTAGGAGCCACCGATCAGCATCGCCGCCGGGACCCCGATCGGATCCATTGAGGCGCCGACCACTAGCAGCGTGCCCTGCGGGCGAAGGCCGCTGAACACTGCCGCCATCGCGTCTGCGCTGGTCACGGTAGACAAGATCACGTCGGCGCCGCCGAGCTGCGACAGCGCGGCGCCTGGATCGCTGGCGGTGCTGTCGATGTAGTGGTGGGAGCCCAGCCGACGGGCGAGCTCCTCCTTGTCACGGCCGCGGGCGATGGCCACTGTCTCAAAGCCCAGCTTGACCGAGAACTGCACGCCGAGGTGACCAAGGCCGCCGATGCCCAAAACCGCCACCCGATCGCCCCCCACAGCGCCGCTGCGACACAGCGCATTATACGTGGTAGTCCCGGCGCACAGCAGCGGCGCGGCCTCGTCGGCGGCCAGCTTGTCTGGCATCGAGGCCATCGCGTTGGCCTTCACGACCACGTAGTCGGCATAGCCGCCATCCATGGTGATTCCTGGAATTTGCATGTTCTGGCAGTTGATCGCATCCCCACGGCGACACCACTCGCAGTAGCCGCAGTTGCCGCCGAACCAGCCGACACCCACGCGCTGGCCGACCTGCCAGCCCTTGACCCCCTCGCCCAGAGCCTCGATCACGCCGGCTATCTCGTGCCCGGGAACCAGCGGGTACGACACCCCCGGATAGCCGCCCTCCTTGGCCAAAACGTCACTGTGACAAACACCGCACGCATGCACCCGCACCAGCGCCTGGTCGAACCCGGGCCGGGGAACCTCACGCTCCTCCACCTCGAAGTCCGTTCCCGCCTCCTTGACCACCACTGCTCTCATGCCCACCATCAAAAACCCTACCTTTACTGGATCAGATCAAAAAGTCCCTTCGACCCACGCCGGCCTCGAGGGACCCACCGGATAAGCACGATGCCACCCACCCCAGCCGGCAACAGCACGAGCCGGCGCCTGCCATCCGGCCAGAACCAGCCCACCACAGATGGCGAATCTCCGAAAGCGCAAAACATCCAGCGTTCCGTATCCCACCACGCTGGTACCCAGCCGTGGCCTGCCCCGGAGTCGGCTCACCAGAGCGCGGGTGGTGATCGGACGGACCGAGACCGGTCGGCCGTGGCTGCTGCGGTTGGCAGACCGGCACATCCTCGTCGCTGGGGTGAGTGATGCCGGCAAATCCTCGGTGATGTGGGCGGTGCTGCGCGCCCTGGCTCCCTGGATTCGCGCCGGGGTGGTGCAGGTGTTCGGGATCGACCCCAAGGGCGGCATGGAACTCGGGCGCGCTGAAGGGCTGTTCCACACGGTGGTGTGCACCAACGGCGCTGAGGCCGTGGAACTGTTGGAATGCGTTGCCACCCTGACAGCTGTGGCCGAGGAGGTGTTGACGCGCAACGTCGCGAGCTTCGCGAAGCCGACTCGCCCTCGGCGGCACCGGTTCCATACGTGAAGCGTCGCCGAGGCGACGACTTTCCTCGCCGGGATACGGGAGCACCCACTGTACGCCCTGTTCGCGGTTGCCATAGCACTCGGCATGCGGCGTGGTGAAGCGCTCGGACCGCGGTGGGAGGACGTGGACTTGGTGGACGGGACAATCACGATGGCGATGCAGTTGCAGCGAGTGGCCGGCAAACTCCGACACGACGAGACCAAGACCGACGACTCCACTCATGTAGTCACGCTTCCCCGGACGTGCGTGCGGGCACTTCGACAGCATTCGGGCACAGCAGGCGGCGGACCAGGTGGGAGCTGGCAACCGGTGGACAGACTCGGGTCTGGTCTTCACCACGCGAAAGGGCACACCGATTGAGCCGCGCAACATCAACCGCACGTTTGATGTGCTCGTCGCGCGGGCGGGTGTGACCCGCATCCGTTTTCATGATCTACGGCACTCCTGCGCCACGCTACTTTCGCCCAGGGCGTCGGACTACAGACGATCCGGGACCTGTTCGGGCACAGCTCGACCGGCGTCACAAGCGCGATCTACGTGGACGTGCTCCGGGAAGTGCAGCGTGATGCGGTCGATCGTCTCGGGCACCTGTTCGGACCGGACGACGAGGCGGGCACAGCGCCATGAGTGCGGTCAGGGCCGGTTACTGCCAGGGGCCAGCCTTCGCGTTGTGCCTGCTCCCCGAGATGGACTCGAACCATCAACCCTGCGATTAACAGTCGCATGCTCTGCCAATTGAGCTATCGGGGAATGTGCGTGGGTGCCCGATCCGTCTAGCGGGCCGGCTGCGAACCACCCTAGCGCACGGTACTCGACACCTGTGCCACTGCCCCACATGCTGGCGGAATCGATCTGGTGAACTACCCGACCTGCGCGACGGCGAAGATCCGGCGGAACGGGAACCAGGTTACCCCGTCGGCGCCCGCCGGGTAGGCAGCTCTCAGTCGGGGGGCAAGTTCTTGCCGGAACTCCTCCCACTCCGCCACCGACAGCGCCGCCCGGACCGGCCGCAGGGCGGTCCCGATGATCCATTCGAGCACCGGGTTGGATCCGGTCAGCCGGTGCAGGTAGGTGGTCTCCCAGACGTCCAGCTCCGCAGCGCCATGGGTGAGCACCGCAGCGTATCCAGCGGGTTCGAGAACCCGCTGGATCCTCCTGAGGTCGAAAAGGCCGCACCAGCGAGGCTCGGTGGCGAGCCGCGCTATCTCGGCGTGTGACGGCGCGCTGGAGTTGCCCGGCACCTGCAAGGCCAACCATCCCCCAGGCGGCAACTCCCGCATCCACTGGCGCAGCAGCTCTACATGATCGGGTATCCACTGCAATACCGCGTTGCACACGATGAGATCAGTGCCAGGAGCGGGTGACCAGTGACGAACGTCACACAGCTCGGCGTGGATACCGCGCTCGCACGCTGCCCGCACCATCTCCGGTGAGCTGTCCAGCGCCATGACGGTGGCCTTCGGCCATCTCTTGATCAACAAACGGGTGAGGGTGCCCGGTCCGCAGCCCAAATCCACCACTAAACCCGGGTCGCGGGCACCGACCCGGGCCAGGAGATCGTGGAAAGGCCGGGCACGGTGGTCACCGAACGCGAGGTAGGTCTCCGGGTCCCACACGGCCACGACCTTATTCCTGCGCCCCCACTGCCTGCTCGCGAAGTGCCCGATAGTACTGCTCCAAGGCCACGAGGTCACCGAAGAGCTGGTGGTAGGAGTCCGCGTCCTCCAGCGGTGAGATTCGTTGCAGCCGGGATTTGATCTCGGCGACCTGCTGGGCGACGACGGTGGCCTGCAGGCTAGCGAGCAGGCTGGCGATGTAGCGCGCGTCCTCCTCAACGCTGCCCCTGGCCCGCAGCGTTTCCACGGCGAGCTCGGTGAGAAGTGATCGCTGGGGACAGTGCGCGGCGACGGCCTCGATCCACTCCGGCCCCGATATCCCCGCGGCGGTGCCACCCGCCGCCAGCACCGCTGCGTGCACCTGCGCGTAGGCCGGGTGGGTGAAGGCGTCGGTGGGCAGCGCGTCGTACACCGGGCCGGTTATCGCCGGCTCCTGCAGCACAGCCTTAAGCACCTCGCGCTGGGCCTGCAGCCGCACGTCGTCCCGAGCGGGGCGCTGCGTGTCCTCCTGCGCCAAGGACGTACCGCGAGCTCGCCCACCCCGTCGTCGAGGTGCCTCACCAGCGGTTTCCCGAACCCGCTGGACCACGGTGGCGATGTCGTCCCAGCCGACCCAGCCGGCGAGTTTGCGGGCATACTCGTCGCGCAAGGACACGTTCTTGATCTGGGCGACCAACCCGACGGTGCGCCGCAGGGCCTCTACCCGGCCTTCCGCAGTGTCTAGGTCATGCTCGGCGAGCAGGCTGCGCACCGCGAAGGTGAACAGCGGCTGGCGGCGGGCCACCAGGTCGCGCACTGCGGCGTCGCCCTTAGCCTGGCGCAGCTCACACGGGTCCATTCCATCCGGCGCGATCGCGATGAAGGTCTGCGCCGCGAACCGCTGCTCGTCGTCGAACGCCTTGAGTGCCGCGTTGCGCCCGGCTTCGTCTCCGTCAAAGGTGAAGATCACCTCACCGCGCAAGGCGTCGTCATCCATCAGCAGCCGGCGCAGCACGGAGATGTGCTCCGCGCCGAACGCCGTACCGCAGGATGCCACTGCGGTGGGTACCCCCGACACGTGCATCGCCATCACGTCGGTGTAGCCCTCGACCACGACGACCTGACGGCGCCGGGCGATCTCCCGCTTGGCCAGATCCAACCCGAAGAGCACCTGCGACTTTCGATACAGCGGCGTCTCGGCGGTATTCAGGTACTTCGCCTCAACGCGGTCGTCGTCGAACAACCGCCGGGCACCGAAACCCACCACATCACCGCCCAGGTCCCGGATCGGCCACAGCAGCCTGCGGTGGAAGCGGTCCATCGGTCCCCGCTGGCCCTCCCGGGACACCCCCGCCTTCACCAGCTCCTCGATGGAGAACCCGCGGCCCAGCAAGTGCTTGGTGAGCGCCTCCCAACCCGAAGGGGCGAAGCCGCAGCCGAACGTGCCCGCCAGTTCCTGGGTGAACCCGCGCTGGGCGAGGAACTCCCGGGCCGGGCGCGCCTGCGGAGCGCTCAACTGCTCGGCATAGAACTCCTGCGCCAGCCTGTTCACCTCGACCAACCGGGACCGGGTACCGCGGTCACGCTGCACCGAGGCGCCACTGCCGGTGTACGTCAACCGGATTCCGACCCGGTCAGCCAGCCGCTCCACAGCGTCAACAAAACCGAGGTGCTCGATCTTCATGATGAAGTCGACCACCGACCCGCCTTCGGCGCAGCCGAAACAATGGAAAGTGCCATGCCCCGGGCGGACGTTGAACGACGGGGACTTCTCGTCGTGGAACGGGCACAGCCCCTTGAGTGAATCCGCGCCAGCCCGACGCAGCGCGACATACTCGCCGATCACCTCGTCAATCCGGTTACGCGCGCGAACCTCCACGATGTCAGCGTCCCGGATCCGTCCAGCCACAGCCGCCGAGTCTAGGGTCAGGCTGGTGCCGGCCGATGCGGACATCGTCGAGCAACATCGCGCACATGGTCAACCCGGGCAAGATCGGCCACACCTTCGGCCTGTGAACGGCCAAAAACGTCGGTCCCTCGTGGCACCGTTGTCAGGCCGACCCACGGAGGGGACCATGACCAGCATGAGCGTTACTGCCAGCACTCCCTTCACGGTCCATGACCTAGAAGTGATGCCCGATGACGGCCGCCGCTACGAGCTCATTGACGGGGAACTCCTGGTGAGCCCGGCGCCCGGTCTGCGGCACCAGACAATCGCGTACCAACTGCATCGACTGTTGGACGACGCGTGTCCGGAGGATCTGTACGTCATCGATGCGCCGTTTGCCGTGCAGACCGACGTCTCCAACGAGGTGCAGCCCGACGTCCTGGTCGCCCGGTTCGACGAGCTCACCGACAAGAATCTTCCCGCGGCACCCGTGCTGGCCGTCGAGGTGTTGTCCCCGAGCGGCCGGCTGATCGACCTCAACCTCAAGCGCGCCGCCTACCAGCGCATGGGTACCCCTAGCTATTGGGTACTCGATCCCGACCCGCCCGACCCGCCCGACCTGCTGGTCCTCGAACTCGACGCCGACGGCCGATACCAGGAAGTGGCTCGGGTGGTCGGCAGCGAGGTCCTCGAGGCACACCGCCCGTTCCCGGTTCGAATCGTGCCGACCGAGCTGCTCGGACGCCTGCATCCCCGCTGATCGGCTTTGCCGGCCACCCGGGGCGCTGGTGACCCGCCCACTCACGAACGAGCTGGCAGGAGGCATGCTGCACCGGAGGTGAACTCCTGGTCTCAGCATCACCGTGACCGGCTCGGGCACCGCCCCGTAGCGGTAGCGGGCGAAGCGGTAAGCCAGCCGGCCAAGCAGACCAGCCTCACGGGCAAGCACCCCGGGAACGCGAGACATTAACGATCCCTCCTCTACCTCGGCCAGCCGGTTATGGGCGAACCTTGGTACCTGCTGCGGGACGGATCGTCCGCGCGTCGTGTCGGCTGAGGAACGCCCACATCAGGGTGGCGGCCGCAGGTGACCCACCGCTGGCCCTGGCAGCTGGCCAAGCGTGGCCCCACCCGGGATAGACAACCGACTCGACGTCTGCCCCGCCCGCGCAGGCCGCCCATCGCTGCAGCAATGCTGAGCCATCCCGGCCGGCCCGCGCTGTGGCCGAACAGCCGTCCTGGGTACGAAGCCAGGCCACAGCCTGTGGCACGGCTGGCAAGGGCGGGTGCCCGAGCGGCCTTCCGTGGAAGGGCAGTACCCGGTCTGCTGTGCCGGCCGTGAGCAGGAACGGCACCGGGGGCGTACCCGGTTCGCAGGGTGCCAACGGTACCGCACCGTAGGTGGCCACCGCCGCGAAGAGCGTAGGGTGCGCGCACACTACGCTGTAGGCGAGCTTGCCCCCGTTGCTGTAGCCAACCAGGTACACCCGCTTGGCGTCGATCGGCCAGCGGTGCGCCGCGTCGGCCACGATCGCCGCAACAAAGGGGACGTCCGGGGCACGGCGGGAGCCGGCGAACCCGCAGCAGCCGTGTCCTGCATCCCACGATCGCCGCTCCCCGTCGGGAAACACCAGCACCACTTGCTGCTGCTCGGCCAGCCCAAGAAACCCGGTCTGGCTCGCCGCTGCGGAACGTGACTGTCCGCGTCCGTGCAACACCACCAGCAGCGGTACTCGGCCGCTCAGCCGCCGAGGGACGATGGAGCGGTAGGTTCGCCGGAGGCCCTGCACGGTCACCGCGTGCGCCTCGGCGACCACCGCAGACTTCGCGGCCGTCGGTAGGTGGCCCGAGAAAACCAGGTTGGTAACCGAGGTGACAGGCGCGAGTAGCACCGTCAGCACAACGAGGATACCCAGCGCCCACGCCAGGTAGTGCCGGCCGAACACCAGCCGGATGAGCCCAGCCTGGTCGCCGTTTCCTCGCATGGCCCCGAGTATGCCCAGGCAGTATACAGCTGGCATTCAGGTAGCGAGGTCAGGCTTAGCTGATGAGCACCCTTCGCGAGCTGATCACCGAGCGCGCTGCGGGTTCCCCACACCGGTGTTTCCTGGCTGACGCGCGCAGCGAGCGATCATTCGACTTCGCCATGCTGCGCGCTGGCGCGGATGCTTGGTGCCGGGAACTCGACGCCGCTGGGGTACCGCCGGGCGCCCGCGTACTCGTCGACGTCGACGACCCGCTCGCCTTCTGCGCCGTGCACCTCGCTGTGATCGCCGCCGGGCGATGTTCGACACCCGTCAACCCGGCAGCTCCCCCCGCAGAGGCGCGGCGCACGCGGCGCGCTCTACGACCCTGGCTCGTGGTAAGCGATCGAGTGGCCATTGCGGGTATCCCGGTGAACCTCGCCACTGGCCGGCCCGCCACCCGGGCAGCCCACGTCCCAGCGGCCGCCCCAGCTGAGCGGCGAACGGGCTCAGTCGCGCTGCTCACCTCCGGCTCGACCGGCACGCCCAAGACGGTCGAGCTCACCGAACCCCAGCTGCTGCATGCCGCGCGGTGCGTCGTCGGCCACCATCAACTGTCCGCCACGGACCGGGGTTTTAACCCGTTGCCGTTGTTCCACATCAACGCTCAGGTTGTCGCGTTGATCGCGACCCTGCTCGCCGGTGGCACGCTGGTGCTCGACCGGCGGTTCCATCGCACCGGGTTCTGGCAACTTCTGGCGCAGCGCGAGATCACCTGGGTGAACGCGGTGCCGGCCATTCTCTCGATCCTGGCGCTCGGAAGCGTTCCGGCCGGGCCTGGCACGTTGCGGTTCATCCGCTCAGCATCGGCGCCGCTGCCGGCGAGGGCCCGCGAGCAGGTGGCGGCGGGGAGCGGGGTCGCCGTGGTGGAGAGCTACGGCATGACCGAGGCGGCCAGCCAGATCACTGCCACCCCGCTGCACGGTGGCCACCCACCGGGATCGGTCGGCCGGCCGGTGGGAGTGGAGCTCGAAGTGGTTGGGCCGCAGGGCCAGCGTTGCGCCCCGGACGTCGTGGGCCGGGTGCGTATCCGCGGTGAGAGCGTGATCAGCGCGTACGCCGAGGGCGTTGGCGTCGAGCAGTGTGACTCCGAGGGCTGGCTGGACACCGGCGATCTTGGGCGGCTCGACGCCGATGGATACCTCTACCTCGTCGGGCGCCGCGATGACGTGGTGAACTGCGGCGGCGAGCTGGTGCACCCGGGGGAGGTCGAGGAGGTCCTCCTCGGCGAGGCCGCGGTAGCCGAGGCCGCCGTCGCTGAGCGTCCACATGAGGTGCTCGGGGCGGTACCGGTGGCCTGGATCCGGCCGGTGCAGGCGCTGGACGACGAGCAAACGGACGAGCTCGTGAACCGGCTGCGATTGCGCTGCGAGCAGCAACTCAGCCGGGCCAAACGCCCGGTGGAGTTCCGGATCGTCACGGACTTCCCCAGGACGCCCACCGGGAAGGTGCTACGCCGCCGGCTGCGGGAATTGCTCGTGGCCGATGCCAGGTGTCTGGGGGCGTGCCCACTGTGACAAGCCTCGCCGTGCCGCAGCTCAACAGGCCCACGGCGCGGGCCAGCGCCCCGGGCCACATCCATGAGGTGGACCTGGTCCGGGTACTCACCTTCGCCGCCGTCATCGCGGTGCACACCGTGGCTACCATCAATTCACCGAACAGCGTCCCAGCGGGCGGCGTCGCGATGCTGCTGCACTTCACCCGTGAGGCGTTCTTCGCTCTCACCGCTTTCGTGCTGGTGCACCGCTACCGCGACGGGCTGAGCGTCGTGCCATTCTGGCGACGGCGGTTCCGGCTGCTCGGGACGGCGTACGTGATCTGGTCGGTGATCTACAGTGGGCTGGCACTGATCGCGGTGCCGCTGCCACCCACCGGAACACTCTCTGGGGCGCTGACCCAGCTCGGGCGCAACCTGCTCACCGGCACGGCGTGCTACCACCTGTACTTCCTGGTCGTCACGATGCAGTTCTACCTGCTGTTTCCGCTGTTCCTGCGGTTGCTGCTGTTCTTACGGGGCTCCCCAGAGCACCGGGGCTGGCACTGGTGGCTGCTGGGGATCAGCGCGGTCCTGCAGGTTGGCATCGACGCCGGGCTGCACGTCGCGCACCCGAGTGGGATAGCCGCACAGCTGATGGGCTACGACGGGTCGTTCGTGGGCAGCTACGTGTTCTACCTGGTGCTCGGCGGGGTAGCTGCATTGCACGCCGATCAGGTGCAGGCCTGGGTCCTCGGGCATCCGGCGGTTGTCCTCGGGGCGCTTGTCTTCACCGGTGCCGCGGCCGAGGGGTGGTACCTGAGGTCGGTGCGCTCCGGCAGCTCCCCAGTGCTCGCCTCCGACGTGTTCCAGCCAGTGATGGTGCCCTGGTGCGTGGCCGCGATGACGGCTTTGTTCGCCCTTGGCGTCGGGTGGGCGGCACGGTGGGGAACCGGCCCAGGGTCGCGGGCCGTCGAGATCGGGTCTAACCGTTCATTCGGGGTGTTCCTGGTGCATCCAATGGTGCTGTGGGCGTTGACGCTCGGCCCGTCGGCGTGGCTGTCCACGCACGTGTCCGCGCTCTGCTCGACCGTCATCACGATCGCCGCCACCATCGTGGCGTCGCTGCTGGTGGTCGAGGTGCTGCGGCGCAGCCCGCTGAGCATGGCACTCACCGGAAAGCGCCGCTTGCACCCTGCGCTGGGGGCGTTGTGATGCGCAGCCAGCTGGACGTGTTCCACCTGTCGATCCCGGCCAGCGACCTGGAGGACGCACGGCGGTTCTACGTCGAAGGTCTGGGCTGCACGCTGGCCCGGCGCTACGCTGACCGCATCACCCTGAACTTCTTCGGCGACCAAGTAGTCTGCCACCTCTCCGACCGCATCGACGTCGCTCCCCAGCTTTACCCCAGGCACTTCGGGGTCACCTTCCGGGACCGGCGGGACTGGGAGCGGATACTCAACCGAGCCAGGGCGCACGACCTGCCATTCTTTGCCGACCCCTTCCGCCGCTTCGGCGACCAGCCCGAAGGACATGACGCGTTCGTGCTCCGAGATCCCTCGAATAACCTGCTGGAGTTCAAGCACTACGACAACCCCCACATGATGTACTAAAGTGCATGCATGGGCACGTTGCGCTTCGGGCTCACCCCAGATCGGTGCCGAATGACTCAGCCGGGGCGTGGGTGAGTCGGTAGTGCAGCAGGGCAGCACTCTCTCGAACGATATAGCGGGCCTGGATGGTCCGGGTCGCCACGATTGGACCGCTGCGGGTGGGTGAGGTCCAGGTGGCCAACCCGAGGTCATCAGCCATCGTCCGAGCCCGCAACGAGTGCCAGGGATCACTGACGATCACTGCGGTGTGCCAGCCCGCATGCCCTGCCCGAAAGGCCACCGCGCGCAGGCTCTCCAGGGTGTCCCGGCCCTCACCGATCGCCACCACGGCAGCCGGGGGAATCCCATAGAACATCAGGTAATTGCGGCCGGCCTCAGCCTCGGTGTAGCTGTCACCGGCGCGTCGACCACCGACCGTGACGATCACCGGCGCGACTCCGTCGCGCCACAGCCGCGCGGCGTGGTCCAACCGGGAGCCCAGCACCGCCGAGGGCGTTCCGTCGTACTGCGCCGCGCCTAGCACGATCACCACGTCGGCGGAGTCCCGGTCATCGACCCGAGCCACCTGCCACACCCGGAACATGGTGCCGCCGATGACCAGGGCACCCACCAGTACCGCACCGAGGACCAGCCGGACCAGCGCTGTACGCAGCACGGACCGGGTCGGCCGGTAGCCCAATTGCCGGCTCAGCCGGCGCACACCCACCAAGTCAGCCAAGCAAGCGAGTCGCGAGATAGGACTCGACCTGATCCATCGCGACCCGCTCCTGAGCCATGGTGTCCCGTTCCCGCACTGTCACCGCATGGTCGGCCAGCGAGTCAAAGTCCACCGTCACGCAGAACGGCGTGCCGATCTCGTCCTGCCGGCGGTACCGGCGGCCGATGGCGCCCGCGTCATCGAAGTCGACATTCCACTGCCGCCGTAGCGCGGCGGCGAGATCCCGGGCCTTGGGGGAAAGGTCGGCGTTGCGCGAGAGTGGCAGCACAGCGGCCTTCACCGGGGCGAGCCGCCGGTCCAGCCTGAGCACCACGCGGCGATCCACCCCGCCTTTGGCGTTGGGTGCCTCATCCTCCGCGTAGGCCTCCAGCAGGAACGCCATCATCGGACGGCCGACGCCAGCGGCGGGCTCAATCGCGTAGGGCCGGTAGCGGGAGTCAGTGGCCTGGTCGTAGTAGGACAGGTCGACTCCGGAGTGGTTGGAGTGTGTGGTGAGGTCGAAGTCAGTGCGGTTGGCGATGCCTTCCAGCTCGCCCCATTCCTGGCCGGAGGAGAAGCCGAACCGGTACTCCACGTCCACGGTTCGCTTGGAGTAGTGCGAGAGCTTCTCCTTGGGGTGCTCGTAGTGCCGCAGATTCTCCCGGTCGATGCCTAGATCAACGTACCATTCGGTCCGGGTGTCGATCCAGTACTGGTGCCACTGCTCGTCGGTGCCCGGCTCGACAAAGAACTCCATCTCCATCTGTTCGAACTCGCGGGTGCGGAAGATGAAGTTACCCGGGGTGATCTCATTGCGGAAGCTCTTGCCGATCTGCGCGATACCGAACGGCGGCTTCTTGCGGGCGGACATCACAACATTCTGGAAATTGACGAAGATGCCCTGTGCGGTCTCCGGGCGCAGGTAATGCAACCCGTCCTCGGACTCCACTGGACCAAGGTGCGTCTTGAGCATCATGTTGAACTCGCGCGGCTGGGTGTATTCGCCTCGGGTACCACAGTTCGGGCACGGAATGTCTGACAGATCGCCTTCCAGGACGTCCTTGCCGGTTCGCTCGGTGTAGTCCTCGGCGAGCTGATCAGCCCGGAATCGCTTGTGGCAGCTCTGGCACTCCACCAGTGGGTCGTGAAAGGCCTGCACGTGACCGGAGGCGACCCACACCTGGCGGGGCAGGATCACCGACGAGTCCAAGCCGACGACGTCATCTCGGCCGGTTACCATCGCCCGCCACCACAGGCGCTTGACGTTCTCCTTGAGTTCCACGCCGAGCGGGCCGTAGTCCCAGGCCGATCTGGTTCCGCCGTAGATCTCCCCACTCGGGAACACGAAGCCACGGCGCTTGCACAGGCTGACAACGGTCTCGATGCGATCCGTGGACACTGAGGCTCCTGGTGGGTCGTTGCTCCGGTCGTGCTCACATTAGCGATCGTCGGATCCGAACCCCCGATCGGCGTCGAGCGCAAGCAGTCTGCCCATGGTCCGAGACGAACCGGCGCCTACCATGGCCGGCGGATCAGCATCGCCGATCGAGCGAGGAAGCGAGGCAGCCGGCATGGCGGGTGTCACCGCGGACGCAGTACCGGACCCGGCCGTCGACGACGAGCATTCGCCTGGGCGACCTGCTCCCGCTCTGGCGGTGACCCGCCCTCGGACGACCCTGGCGGCGGCTGGCGAGCTGCTGCGAGCGCTGTCCGCACCGGTGCGGATCGCCATCGTACTGCAGCTGCGCGAGGGCGAGCGCTGCGTGCATGAGCTGGTCGACGCGCTGGGCGTCACCCAGCCATTGATCAGCCAACACCTGCGGGTGCTCAAATCCGCCGGGGTGGTGGACGGCGAGCGGCACGGTCGGGAAGTCGTTTACCGGCTGGTCGACGAGCACTTGTCGCACATCGTGGTGGATGCCGTCACGCACGTGGAGGAGGAATGAGCACCCCGCGTCCAGTCGAGCCGGTACAGCGGTTGCGCTCTACCCGGCAGCGGACTGCGGTGTCCAGGCTGCTTGACGACACCGACGGTTTCCGGTCCGCCCAGGAGATCCATGAGAAGTTGCGCGGCCGAGGCGAGGGCATCGGCTTGACCACGGTGTACCGCACCCTGCAGACGTTGGCCGAGGCCGGTGAGATCGACGTGCTACGGACCGCCAGCGGCGAGGCACTCTACCGGCGTTGCTCGGCGCATCACCATCACCACCTGGTGTGCCGGCACTGTGGGCGCACGGTGGAGGTCGAGGGGCCGACCGTAGAGCTGTGGGCCGAGAAGGTGGCTGACGACCACGGCTTCACCGACATCGACCACACCATAGAGATCTCCGGCCGCTGCGCCGACTGCACGCGGACCTGAAAATTAGTCCGGAAAACCGGCCCGGAAAACCGGCACAGTGGCCATCACGTGACGAGCAGCTCGCCACGCATCTGGGAGGCGGCAGACACCACCAGCATGAGTAGGGTGCCCAGCGCCACGGTGCTCAAGCCGGCGGCCGGGAATGCGTAACGCAGCGTCACATCGGCGCCGCGTTCGGTGCGGACCAGACCCAGGGTACCGAACAGGCCCCGCCCGGCCCGGGTGGCGACCCGCTCGGCCAACTCACCGTCGTCAACAACATCCCAGGCGACCACGCAGGTCAGACTGAGCATCACCAGGCCCTCCAGGAGTTCCACCGCCTGCACTGCGCAGGGCACCTCGGAGTGCCGGAAGCTCAGCGAACCGTCGTCGTCCACCGTGACGTCCTGGTAGCACTCCAGGGCTGTCCGGGCGGCATTGAGCAACTCCCGGGTGCAGGCAAGGCTCGCCGCACCCTCGTCGTGGCTCACTGGATGATCCTCCTGGCGGTTGAGGTGTCGATGGCACGGCCGAACCGGCGGTTACGGGCGGCGTAGGCCTCGCAGGCCCGCCAGAGATCCCGGCGGTCCAGGTCGGGAAACAGGACGTCCTGGAACACCAGCTCCGCGTAGGCAGCCTGCCAGATGAGGAAGTTGGAGATGCGCTGCTCCCCCGAGGGCCGCAGGAACAGATCGACATCGGGCATGTCCGGCTCGTCCAGGTATCGGGCCAGCATCCGTTCGTCGACCTGCTCCGGGTCGATCTCACCGCGGGCCACCCGGCGAGCCACCTCACGCGCCGCGTCGGCGATCTCAGCGCGACCACCGTAGTTCACGCACATGGTCAGGGTCATCACGTCGTTGGCTGCGGTCAGCTCCTCGGCGACTTCGAGCTCCCGGATCACGCTGCGCCACAACCGAGGGCGACGCCCAGCCCAGCGCACCCGCACGCCCATCTCATGCATCTGGTCCCGGCGGCGGCGGATGACGTCGCGGTTGAAGCCCATCAGGAAGCGAATCTCCTCAGGGCTGCGTCGCCAGTTCTCCGTGGAGAACGCATAAGCGGACAGCCACTGCACGCCCAGCTCGATGCAGCCAGACACGACGTCCATAAGCACGGCCTCACCTTGGCGGTGGCCCTCGGTACGGGGCAGCCCGCGCCGCTGCGCCCACCGTCCGTTGCCATCCATCACCAGCGCCACGTGCCGGGGCACCCGCTCAGGAGGTATCACCGGTGGCCGAGCTCCGGAGGGATGCGGATCGGGTGCGCGCACGGGGGCCCATACTGCCGCTTGGCGGGACGGAACGTTCGACCAGGGGCAGGGAGCGGAGTTGACGTTCGAGGTGCCATTGCAGGTGGGCGGCGACCAGGCCGCTGCCCTCCCGGGAGATGGCGGCTGGGGAGCGCTCGGCGATCTGCCAATCCCCGCGCACCAAGGCGTCGAGCAGCTCCAGGGTCTGCGCGGACGGGGTAGCCGCACCGGCCGGACGGCACCCGGGGCAGACCACACCCCCGGCGGGAACGCTGAACGCCCGGTGCGGTCCCGGTATCCCGCATCGGGCGCATTCGGTCAGCGCAGGCGCCCATCCGGCGGCGGCCATCGCGCGCAGCAGGAAAGCGTCAAGCACCAGGGAGGTTTGCCGCTGCCCGTCGGCCAGCGCCCGGAGCGCACCGACGACCAGCAAATACAGCCGCAGTACCGGTTCACCCTCGGCGCCAGCCAGCCGCTCGGCGGTCTCCAGCACCGCACAGCCGGTGGTGTAGCGGCCGTAGTCACCGACCAGCCGGGAACCGAAGCCGTCGACCGTTTCGACCTGGGTGATGACGTCCAGTGTCCGCCCCCGGTAGAACTGCACGTCGACGTGCCCGAACGGCTCCAGCCGCGCACCGAATCTCGAGGAGGTGCGCCGCACGCCCTTGGCCACTGCGCGCACCGGCCCGTTGCGGCGGGTCAGCAGTGTGATGATGCGGTCAGCCTCACCCAACTTCTGCACCCGCAGCACGACCCCGGTATCGCGGTACAGGTTCATCCGGCCATCCTAGAAACCCAGCCGACGCAGCTGCTGGGGATTACGTTGCCAGTCTTTGGCGACTTTCACGTGCAGATCCAGGTACACCGAGGTGCCCAGCAGGGCCTCGATGTGCGCCCGCGCCCGGCTGCCGACCTCCTTGAGCCGCTGGCCGCCGCGTCCGATCACGATCGCCTTCTGGCTGTCGCGCTCGACGTAGAGGTTCACGTAGACATCAAGCAGGCCAGCTCGTCCCTCCCTCGGGTTCATTTCCTCCACCACGACGGCCAGCGAGTGCGGCAGCTCGTCGTGCACGCCCTCCAACGCCGCCTCCCGGACCAGCTCAGCGACCAGAGTCCGCTCCGGTTCGTCGGTGAGCTCTCCACTGGGGTACAGCGGTGGCGATTCCGGCATCCGGGCCAACAGCAGGTCAGCGAGCAGCCGCACCTGGAAGCCATCGACCGCGGATACCGGCACCAGCTCAGCGAACTCCCCGAAGCCGGCCGAGCGCGCCAGGTCAGCCAGTCCGACGAGCTGCTCGGCCACTCGCTGCGGGGTCACCAGGTCGGTCTTGGTCACGATGCCGAACACCGGGGTGCGCCGGGCCAACGCGGCCAGCTCACCGGCGATGAACCGGTCCCCGGTCCCGATCGCGGCATCGGCGGGCACACAGAAACCAATCGTGTCCACCTCGGACCAGGTCGAGCGCACCAAGCTGTTGAGCCGTTGGCCAAGCAGCGTGCGGGGCCGGTGCAGGCCGGGCGTGTCCACCAGCACGAGCTGCCCGTGGGGCTGGTGCACGATTCCCCGGATGGTGTGCCGGGTGGTCTGCGGCCGGCTGGAGGTGATCGCCACCTTCTGACCCACCAGCGAATTGGTCAACGTTGACTTACCGACGTTGGGCCTACCTACCAGGCAGGCAAACCCAGCCCGGAACGGCCCTTCGGGGTGCTGGACGACATCCTGGGCCACGTCTTACCCCGCCGCACGCAGAACGTCGCGGACGTTGCCACGCTGGTCGGCCACCAGCACCGGGGCAGCTGGCCCGAGCTCATGAGCTGCGGCCAGCGAGGCGGCATCCACCGATCCCGACCCCGACACCACCGCAACCGCCTCCAAACCGGTCGCCCCGCTGGCCACCGCCGCAGCCACCGCAGCCTGCAGCGCGGTCAGCGCCAGTGAGGGCAGCGCGACTGTGACGCCGATGTAGGTTCGTCCGTCAGTGTCCCGCACCGCGGCACCTTCCTGGGCGCCGGTGCGAGCTTGCGCTGAGCGTGCCAGCGTCACCATCTTGGCGTCCTCGGGGTCGAGGTCGGTGGTCTCAAGCACGAGTGTCGCTCGCTTCCTGCGGCGGGTCGGCCGCGACGGGGTGAACCTGGGGTCGATCGGTATGGGGATCCCGCTGCGCGGGGACCCGGCCCGCGGTGACGGTGGTAATGCGCAGCCGCCCACGACGATCGTTGCCGCCCTCGGCGCGCAGCCGCAAACCGGCCACCTCGGCGACGGCGCCGGGCACCGCCACCCGGCCCAACTGCTGCGCGAGCAGCCCACCGACGGTCTCCACGTCGGTGTCTGAGAGGTCCACCTCGAACAGCTCACCGAGGTCAAGCACCGGCAGCCGGCTGATCACCCGTACCGTACCGTCCCCGAGGTGCTCGATCGGCGGCCGCTGGTCGGTGTCCGACTCGTCGGTGATCTCGCCGACGATCTCCTCGAGAATATCCTCGATCGTCAACAGGCCAGCGGTGCCACCGTACTCGTCAACGACGACGGCCATGTGGTTGTGCGAGACCTGCATCTCCTTGAGTAGTCCGGTCAGCACCTTGGAGTCAGGCACGAACGTCGCGGGCCGCATCACCGCACCGACAGCGCAACCACGAGGGCCACCGCTGGGACCGTCAGTGAACTCGCCCCGCTGCTCGGCCGCGACCAGATCCTTGAGGTGTACGACACCAACGATGTCATCGACACTCTCCCCGATCACCGGGATCCGGGAGAATCCCGAACGCAGGCACAGCGCCACTGCCTGGCGCACCAACTTGTTCTGCTCAATCCAGACGATCTCGGTCCGGGGCACCATCACCTCGCGGGCCACGGTGTCCCCGAGTTCGAACACAGAGTGGATCATCTCGGCCTCGCCGGCCTCGACCACGCCGCGCTGGCCCGCCATATCCACCAGTTCTCGGAGTTCCACCTCGGTGCTGAAGGGCCCCTCCGGGAAACCCCGGCCGGGCGTAATCGCATTACCAACGACGATGAGCAACCGGGACAGCGGGCCCAGGATCCGGCCCAGTACCCGAACCGGTCCAGCCACCAGGAGGCCGACGCGGTAGGGGTGCTGGCGCCCAATGGTGCGCGGGCCCACCCCGACGACCACATAGGTCACCACCACCATCCCCAACCCGGAGACCAGGACCGCCAGCCAGGTCGGTGGAAACGCCCGCACCGCCGCTACGGTCACCAGCACCGTAGCGGTCAGCTCGCAGCCCAGCCGCAACAAGAGCAACAAGTTGACATGCCGGGGCCGGTCGGCGATGACGAGTGCGAGGGCACCGGCGCCAAACCGGCCGGCGCGCACCAGCGCGTCGACCCGGGCCCGCGACACTGTGCCCAACGCGGCGTCGGCCGCAGCGAAGCCGCCCGCAGCCACCACCAAGGTGGCGGCCAGCACGAGCTGGGGAACCGAGGACATCAGCACTGTCAAGGCTGGTTCACTATTCACGGGCTATTCAGGAGGGTTATCCCGAAGGGCCGGATTCCTCCGGCCCTTCCAGACCGACCACCCCCAGCAGCCGGGTGTCCGCGTCCCGCTGAGCGATCCGGCGCCGGCTGGCCCGGTCGGCGTGCCGGAACTTGTCAAGAATCCGGTCCTGCAGGGCGAACATCTCACGCTCCTCAGCGGGCTCGGCGTGGTCATAACCCAACAGGTGCAACACGCCGTGCACGGTGAGCAGGTGCAGCTCATCAAGCACGGAATGGCCCGCCGCAGCGGCCTGCTGTTTCGCGACATCTGGGCACAGCACGATGTCACCGAGGAGCGCGGGGCCGCCGGATGGGCTGTCCGGCTTGCCACCCGCGAGCAGACCACCCTCGTCCGCGCCGTCCATCGGGAAGGCCATCACATCGGTAGGCCCCGGCAGATCCATCCAACGCTCGTGCAAATCGGTCATCACCGCGCTGGTGACCATCAGCACGGACAGTTCAGCCAACGGGCTGACGCCCAACCGATCCATCGTGAAATGCGCGACCGCTGCAATCGATGCCTCAGAGATGACAGCGCCGGACTCGTTGCGAATCTCGATGCCCATCGGCGCGTCACCGCCTCCGGCGGCGGTCGGCACGGTTGGGCATCGGGGGTGCACCGGTGGTCTCCTGGGCGGCATCCCACCGCGCGTAGGCGTCGACGATGTCGGTGACCAGCCGGTGCCGGACCACGTCGGCGCTGGACAGCTGCGCGAAGTGCACGTCGTCCACCCCATCGAGGATGTGCCGCACGATCCGTAGCCCGGACACCTGACCGCCCGGCAGGTCAACCTGGGTGATGTCACCGGTGACCACGACCTGGGAGCCGAAGCCGAGCCGGGTGAGGAACATCTTCATCTGCTCCTGGGTAGTGTTCTGCGCCTCGTCGAGGATGATGAAGGCCTCGTTGAGGGTGCGGCCGCGCATGTAGGCCAGCGGGGCAACCTCGATGGTCCCAGCGGCGATCAGCTTGGGGATCGACTCCGGGTCGAGCATGTCGTGCAGCGCATCGTACAGCGGGCGTAGGTATGGGTTGATCTTCTCGTACAGGGTGCCAGGCAGAAAGCCTAACCGCTCCCCCGCCTCGACCGCCGGCCTGGTAAGAATGATCCGGTTGACCTGTTTGGCCTGCAGCGCCTGAACCGCTTTGGCCATGGCCAGGTAGGTCTTGCCGGTACCGGCGGGTCCGATACCGAACACGATCGTGTAATGATCGATAGCGTCGACGTAACGTTTCTGGTTCAGCGTCTTGGGCCGAATCGTGCGACCGCGTCGGGAGAGAATGTCAAGGCTGAGCACCTCGGCGGGCGATTCTTGGTTCTCCAGGTTTCCCTGGGTGAGCATCGACAGGGTCGCTCGGACCGCGTCTGGACCGAGTTGCTGGCCGCGGCGGGCCAGGATGACCAGTTCGCCGAAGGCTCGCTCGGCAAATGCGACATCTGTCGGGGTGCCGGAGAGGGTGACCTCGTTGCCCCGCACGTGCACGTCGGCGGCAAGCAGATCCTCGGTCACCTTGAGGTTCTCATCGCGGGATCCCAGCAGGGTCAGCACCGCGGAATCTGGGATCACAATCTTCGACTGGACCGGCTCGGGCTGTGTCGTCTCCGAACCAGATCGGGAGACGCCCTCCACTGGAGTAGGGGTCACGTGTAGGTAAGTCCTGCTTCCTGCGCGCTCGCGCGTCTCGGGTCAACCGGCAAGGCTGATGCTATCCGGAGACGTGAGTCCGCGGGGCGTGAGATTTCCGCAGGTTTGATGGGAATTGAGATGCCGCGTCACGGCGGGAACTGGGGGCTGTCCCACCGTGACGCGGCGCCGCCGGACCGAGGGGGGAGGTGCCCGGCGGAGTCTTTCTGGGCTTGTAGGCCCAAACCGATTTTCTACTCGATCAGGTGGTAGTCATCGGTCTTACCTACTTAAGGTAACTCTTTTTGCCGCGAAGCGTGCTATTTATCACTCTAATGGAGCAGAAACCATCGTTGAGAGAGGGCGCCAATTGCACCGAGAGCAACGGCGCCAGCACTCGAAGAACGCAAAACCGCCGGGCCCAGCCGCACCGGGCGTCCTCCCGCAGCGGCAAGCGTGGCCAATTCGGCCTCGGTGATGCCACCCTCGGGTCCGACCACCAGCAACAGTTCTCCCTCGGCAGGCAACGACACTGAGGGCAGCAAATCGGTCGCGTGCTCATGCAGCACCAGACACCCCGCCGCGGCCGCGCAGCGCTGCCCGAGCCCAGTGATGCCCACTGGTTCGGCCACCTCGGGGAACCATCCCCGGCGGGACTGCTTGGCCGCTGAACGAGCCGTTTCTCTCCACCGGGACAGCGCGTTGGCCCCGCGCGGCCCCTCATCCCAGCGGACCACGCAGCGCTCAGCCCGCCAGGGCAATACGGCATCCACTCCGGCTTCGGTGGCCAGCTCCACCGACAGCTCCCCACGCTGGCCCTTGACCAGCGCCTGAGCCAGCGTCACCCGCAACGCCGGAGCTGGCTCGATCGTCCGGAGCAACCCCCGCAGCCGCAACCGATCCCGACCGGTATCGAGCACCTCGCACAGGGCCAGCTCACCACGGCCGTTGGTCAGCATCAGACGCTCGCTGGCCCGCAACCGTCGCACCGTCGCGGCGTGCCTGCCCTCGGGTCCAGCGAGCATTACCTCGGCGCCCTCGGAAGGCAGCTGCTCGGCGAGAAACACCGGCAGGCTGCTCACCGCGAACCCGCACCGGCGTTCGGCAGTGTCCATCCCGGATCAGCGTCCGCCTAAGGAATCCCGTAACCGGGAGAACAAACCGCCGGCCCGGCCGTTTGCCGTGAGCTCCGCCTGCTCCTCACCGCGCAGGAGAGCAAGCTCGCGCAACAGTTCGATCTGTCGGGGGTCCAGCCGCGTCGGGGTCACGACGTCGAGGTGGACGAACAGATCCCCCCGCCCCTCGGCCCGGCCGGTGCTGCGCAGCCGCGGCATTCCCCGCCCCCGCAGGGTCAGCACGGTCGCGCACTGGGTACCCGGCTCGACCCGAACCTCCTCGGTGCCATCAAGGGTCTCCAGCATGACGGTGGTGCCCAGCGCGGCGGCCGTCATCGGAACCCGCACGGTGCAGTGCAGATCGGCGTCATCGCGGGTGAACGTCTCGTGCGGCACCTCCTGCACCTCGACGTAGAGATCACCCGCTGGGCCGCCACCGGGGCCTACCTCACCCTGGCCGGCCAGCCGCACCCGCATCCCGTCACCCACTCCGCCAGGCACCTTCGCGGTGACGTTGCGGCGGGCCCGGATCCGTCCGTCCCCACCGCACTGGCGGCAAGGGTCCGGGATGACCTCGCCCACACCGCGGCACACCGGGCACGGCCGCGAGGTCATCACCTGACCGAGGAAGGTCCGCTGCACGTTCTGCACCTCGCCGACACCGCTACAGGTGTCGCAGGTCAGCGGCCGGGTGCCGGGCGCGCAACCTGAGCCGTTGCATTCCCTACAGAGCACGGCGGTGTCCACGGTGAGCTCACGGGATGCCCCGCTGGCGCACTCTTCGAGGGTGAGCTGCAGCCGGATCAGTGCGTCAGAACCGCTCTGCACCCGGCTGCGCGGTCCGCGCCGGCCGGGCCCTCCACCGGCACCGAAGAAGGCGTCCATGATGTCGCCAAAGCCGAACCCACCAAAGGGATCACCCCCCGCGCCGCGCCCCGCTCCAGGCTCTAGCGGGTCCCCGCCGAGGTCAACGATCTGGCGCTTCTGCGGGTCGGTCAGCACCTCGTATGCGGCGGTGACGTCCTGGAAACGCTGTCGTGCCTGCGCGTCGGGGTTGACGTCTGGGTGCAGTTCGCGCGCCAGCTTGCGGTAGGCGCGCTTGATCTGCTCCGCGCTGGCATCCCGGGGCACGCCCAGGATTGAGTAGTAGTCCCTGGCCACGCTGGCGTCCTCCTGCCGCGGCGTTCGCCGCGGTACTCGTCGTGCATATCAGTGGGCTCAACCGCTCAACGGGTGGTCAGGATCTCCCCCACGTATCGTGCCACCGCGCGCACCGCGGCGATGGTGCCCGGGTAGTCCATCCTGGTCGGTCCGACCACGCCCATACCCCCGAGCACCGTGCCGTGCGAGGCATAGCCGATCGAGACCAAGGAGGTACCGCGCATCTCCTCGGCCTCATTCTCCTCACCGATGCGCACCGTGATAGTTCCCGGGTCACGGGCTGCGGCCAGTAATTTAAGCACCACCACCTGCTCCTCCAACGCCTCGAGTACCTGGCGTAATGAACCGGGGAAGTCGGTGGCGTTTCGCGTGAGGTTGGCGGTACCCCCGAGCAAGAGCCGCTCCTCGGGATGCTCCACCAAGGTCTCGATCAGAACCGTCGAGGCCCGGATCATCGCATCCCGGAGCTCCAAGGGAGCCTGCTCGGGAAGGTCAGCCACCGCCACGGAAGCCTCTGCCAGCCGGCGTCCCGACAGCGCCTGATTGAGCAGTGTTCGCAGCTGTGCCACCTGCTCCTCGGTGATGACATCGCCCAGGTCAAGGAGACGCTGGTCCACCCGGCCCGCATCGGTGATGAGGACCAGCATCAACCGGGCCGGGGTCACCGCGAGTACCTCAAGGTGACGTACCGTCGAGCGGCTCAGGGTGGGATACTGGATCACCGCCACCTGCCGGGTGAGCTGGGCCAGTAACCGCACGCTGCGGCGCAACACGTCGTCGAGGTCGACCGCGCCGTGCAGGAAGGTCTGCACCGCGCGGCGCTCGGCCGCCGACAACGGCTTCACCTCTGACAGCCGGTCGACGAACAGGCGGTAACCCTTGTCGGTGGGTACCCGACCAGCGCTGGTGTGCGGCTGGATGATGTAGCCGTCCTCCTCCAGCGCCACCATGTCGTTGCGGATGGTTGCGCTGGACACCCCGAAGTTGTGCCGCTCCACCAGCGAGCGGGAGGCGACCGGCTCGTGGGTGGCCACGTAGTCCGTGACGATGGCGCGAAGCACCTCGAACCGACGGTCGTCCGCGTTCACGTCACCTCCCTGATGTTGGTCCCTAAGTGCTGGTCCCTGGTTCTGGTAGCGGTCAGGTACACCGAGTCTAGTGCGCCCCGGACGCAGGCGTCGGGACCCGCCGACGCGCCCGGTAGCATGTGCACTCAACGCCTTACTCACCCCTTACTCACGCCGAGCGGGAGACGGAGCTGAGCGCCAGCTGTGATCTTCAAGGAAGTCCGGCACGGCCGCCCCTATCCCGAGCACGGGTTTTCCCTGAAAGACTGGGCTCAGATCCCGCCCCAGCAGGTACTCTTGGCGGACTTGATCACTACTGCGGCAGTGGTGGAGCTGGATCGGCTGTTGTCCGAGGACCCCACGCCCTTCGGTGATCTGTTTCCGCACGCGGTGCGGTGGTGCGGCGAGCTGTTCTTGGAGAACGGCCTGCACCGAGCCCTACGCGCCGCCCTGAACCAACGCACCACCCTGCACGTAAGAGTCCTCAACCTAGACCTGCTCCGTATCTAACTTGCCGCATTTCTCATCGGCTGACCGCCATTCGGAGCCGAATGGCGGTTCCGGGACGCTGCGGGGCGCCATTCGGCTCCGAATGGCGCTTCACGGCGCTAGGAGGTCGCGGACGACGGCGTCGGCTAGTAGGCGGCCGCGGCGGGTGAGGACCAGGTGACCGGCGGGGATGGTGGTGAGCAGGCCGTTAGTGATCCCGCGATCGGCGGCGGCGCGTCCGGGTGGATCTAGCACGTCTCGCGGCAGACCGTCGGCTAGGCGCAGCCCGAGCATCACCTGTTCGGTGTAGCGTTCCGAAGCGCTGAGCACCTCCCGGCCGGCGGCCGGGGAGCGACCAGCCTGCAGAGCGACGGCATAGCGAGCTGGATGCTTGACGTTCCACCACCTCACTCCACCGACGTGGGAATGCGCCCCCGGTCCGGCGCCCCACCAGTTCCCGCCGGCCCAATAACCCAGGTTGTGCCGGCACCGCGACTCGGCCGAAGCGGTCCAGTTGGACACCTCATACCAGCGCAGGCCCGCCGCAGACAGTGCCGTGTCGATCTGCTCGTAGCGCTCGGCAAGCACGTCGTCGTCCGGGCCGGGCAGCTCACCGCGGGCTACCCGGCGGGCGAGTGCGGTACCCGCCTCGACGACCAGGGCGTAGGCCGACACGTGATCCACCCCGGCGCTCAGCACCGCGTCTAGGGAGGCGGCCAGGTCGTCACCGGTCTCCCCCGGCGTGCCGTAAATCAGATCCAGGCTTACCTGCCCGATCCCCGCGACGCGGGCCTGCGTCGCGGCGGTGACTGGCCGGCCCGGAGTGTGCACCCGGTCCAGCACAGCCAGCACGTGCGGCGCGGTGCTCTGCATTCCCAGCGAAACCCGGGTGTAGCCGGCTGCGGCGATGCCGGCGAAGAACTCGGGTGAGGTGGACTCGGGGTTGGCCTCGGTGGTCACCTCGGCACCGTGCACCAGACCCAGCGATCCGCGGATGGCGTCCAGGACCGTAGCCAGGCCACCCGCACCCAGCAGCGAGGGGGTGCCGCCACCGACGAACACCGTGTCAGCTGGCACCGGCTTTTCGAGTACATGGGCGGCGAGGTCCAGTTCCCGGCGCACCGCGTCCAGCCAGTCCGACGGTGACGATGCGGAGCCCAGCTCCCCTGGGGTGTAGGTGTTGAAGTCGCAGTAGCCGCAGCGGGTGGCGCAAAACGGCACGTGCACGTACACCCCGAACGGCGCCTGGTCCAATCCCCGCAGGGCCGCCGCAGGCAAGGTTGCGTCGAGCGGAGCAGGAACGCCAAGAGGCAAGACAGCCACGAGAGCATTGTCCCAGCATCCGAATATTGGGTGGTCGGGACCGCATTCACATGGCACTCTGGTGGAGTGGCCACGCTCGGAGTCATGCTGGTGGCTCGCCGCCACGTCGATTATGGCCGTGTTTCCAGCGCGCTGTGCCGCCCGATGAGCTGACGCCCCGCCCGACCGCTGTCCCAGCCGGCGCCGGGTGCGCCCGGAACCAGGCTGCGCGATAACCCGGTCACGGCCCGCACCACACGCCGGTGCTCCCTCGACGGAGGCACCCCAATGTCCGCACCAGCCAACCGAGCGCCAGCGACGAAGGCCCGTCGGGGGGAGGGTCAGTGGGCTCTGGGCCATCTCGAGCCGCTCAACCCCAATGAGCGGACCAAGAAGGACGACGACGGCCTCAACGTCCGGCGTCGGATCGAGACGATCTACGCCCGGCGCGGCTTCGACTCGATCGACCCCACTGACCTGCACGGCCGGTTCCGCTGGTGGGGGCTGTACACCCAACGCCGGCCCGGCATTGACGGTGGCCACACCGCCACGATGGAACCCGAGGAACTCGACGACTGCTACTTCATGATGCGAGTGCGCGTCGATGGCGGCGCACTGAGCACCGAGCAGCTGCGGGTGCTCGGGGAGATCTCCCGGCTCTACGCCCGCGACACCGCCGACATCACCGACCGGGAGAACATCCAGTACCACTGGATCCGGATCGAGGATGTGCCCGCGATCTGGGAACAGCTGGAAGCCGTCGGGCTGTCCACCACCGAGGCCTGCGGCGACTGTCCTCGAGTGATATTGGGCTCCCCGGTCGCGGGTATCGCCGCCGACGAGATCATCGACGGCACGCCGGCGATCGAGGAGATCAAGCGGCGCTACATCGGCAGCCCCGAGTTCTCCAACCTGCCCCGCAAGTACAAGACCGCGATCTCCGGCCTGCAGGACGTCGCGCATGAGATCAACGACATCTCCTTCGTCGGGGTGGTGCACCCCGAGCACGGTCCAGGTTTCGATGTGTGGGTCGGCGGTGGGCTGTCCACCAACCCGAAGATCGCGCAGCGGCTGGGCGGCTGGGTGCCGCGCGAGGAGGTGCCCGAGGTCTGGGCTGCGGTGACGGCCCTGTTCCGCGACTACGGCTACCGGCGGCTGCGCCACCGCGCCCGGATCAAGTTCCTCATCGCCGACTGGGGCGCGGAGCGTTTCCGCGAGGTGCTGGAGACCGAGTACCTGCACCGCGCGCTCATTGACGGCCCCGCCCCACAGCCCGCGCCCGCGCTGATCGACCACGTCGGGGTGCACCGCCAGCGCGACGGCAAGTTCTACCTTGGCCTTGCTCCCCTGGCTGGTCGCGTCTGCGGCACCACGCTGGTCGACGTGGCCAAGGCCGTCGAGCGGGCTGGGTCCGCCCGGGTTCGGCTGACCCCGTACCAGAAGCTCGTGGTGCTCGATGTCGCCGAGGCCGAGGTGGACAGCCTGGTCACCGAGCTGGGTCGGCTCGGATTATCCGCCGATCCCACGCCCTGGCGGCGCTCGGTGATGGCCTGCACCGGCATCGAGTTCTGCAAACTGGCCATCGTGGAGACCAAGAACCGGGCGGTCATGCTGGTCACCGAGCTGGAGCAACTGCTCGCCGATGTTGCGCCCGCTCTGGAGACCCCGGTCTCGGTGCACCTCAATGGCTGCCCGAACTCCTGTGTCCGGGTCCAGGTTGCCGACATCGGGCTCAAGGGCCAGCTGGTCATCGACGCCGAGGGCAACCAGGTCGAGGGCTTCCAGGTGCACCTGGGCGGTGGGCTCGGGCTGGACAGCGGGTTTGGCCGCAAGCTGCGCGGGCACAAGGTGAGCTCTGCTGAGCTGGCTGGCTATGTGGAGCGGGTGGTCCGTGGTTACGTTCAGCAGCGTGCGCCGGGCGAGCGGTTCGCGCAGTGGGTGGCCCGCGTCGACGAGGACGCCCTGCGATGACCGTGGCCCTCGATCTGGAACTGCTGGCGCGCCGTGACGCGGCGCGTACTGGACCTGCTGATCGAGAGGGGTGTGGCGTGAGCGCGGCTATGACAGCACCGTCTCCACCGTCTCCGGTGAACGTAGACCACCTGGCGGCACTTGAAGCCGAGGCGGTGCACATCATCCGCGAGGTGCTCGCCGAGCTTGACCGGCCGGTGCTGCTGTTCTCGGGTGGCAAGGACTCCGCGGTGCTGCTGCATCTGGCGCTGCGCGCGGTGTACCCGGCGCCGCTGCCGTTTCCGTTGCTGCATGTGGACACCGGGCACAACTTCCCCGAGGTGATCGCCTACCGGGACCGCCTGGTCGCGGATCTGGGGTTGCGACTGCACGTGGCGGCGGTGCAGGACTGGATCGACGATGGGCGGCTGACCGAGCGCCCCGACGGCACCCGCAACCCGTTGCAGACCGTCCCGCTGCTGGACACCATCAACGAGCATCGCTTCGATGCCGTCTTCGGTGGTGCCCGTCGTGACGAGGACCGGGCCCGGGCCAAGGAGCGCATCGTGAGCCTGCGCGACGCCTTCGGTGGCTGGGATCCGCGCCGGCAACGTCCGGAGTTATGGAGTCTCTACAACGGCCGGCACACCGCCGGTGAGCACGTCCGGGTCTTCCCGCTGTCCAACTGGACAGAACTGGACGTCTGGCACTACATCGCCCGCCACGACATCCCGATACCCAGCATCTACTACGCGCACCAGCGGGAGGTGTTCGCCCGGGATGGAATGTGGCTGACCGCTGGCGCGTGGGGCGGCCCGCGCCACGGCGAGCGGGTACTCACCACGTCGGTGCGCTATCGCACCGTCGGGGACGCCTCCTGCACCGGTGCGGTGGAGTCCACCGCCGCGACCATCGAACAGGTGCTCGCCGAGGTGGCCGCCAGCCGGATCACCGAGCGCGGCGCCACGCGGGCTGATGACCGGCTGTCGGAGGCCGCGATGGAGGACCGCAAACGCGAGGGCTACTTCTGATGCCCAGCTTGCTGCGGCTGACCACCGCCGGTTCGGTCGATGACGGCAAGTCCACGCTGGTCGGGCGGTTGCTGCACGACACTCAGTCGATCATGGATGATCAACTCTCCGCCGTGGACCGGGCCACCCGCGCCCGCGGCGGCGACGGTGACGCGCCGGACCTGGCACTGCTCACCGACGGGCTGCGCGCCGAGCGGGAGCAGGGCATCACCATCGACGTGGCCTACCGTTACTTCGCCACCCCGACCCGAAAGTTCGTGCTGGCCGACTGCCCCGGGCACGTGCAGTACACCCGCAACACGGTGACCGGGGCGTCCACCGCCGAGCTCGCCGTGGTGCTGGTCGACGCGCGCAACGGCCTGCTCGAGCAGACCCGGCGCCACCTCGCCGTCATGGCGTTCCTGCGGGTGCCGCACGTGGTGCTCGCGGTGAACAAGATGGACCTGGTGAGCTTCGACGAGCTGACGTTTCGCCGCATCGAGTCGGAGTTCGCGCTGGTCGCTCATTCCTTGGGGGTGTCGGACGTGGTGTCCGTGCCCGTGTCGGCGCTGCACGGCGACAATGTCGCGGCGCGCGGCCCGCGCATGAGCTGGTATCGGGGCCCGACGCTGCTGGAGCACCTGGAGGTAGCGCCCACCGGACGGGAGGCGGTGGCCGAGCCCATGCGCTTTCCGGTGCAGCTGGTGCTGCGCCCCCGAACCACCGAGCACCCCGACTACCGCGGCCTGGCTGGCCGGGTCGCCTCCGGGATACTCGAGGTCGGTGAGGACGTCATCGCGTTGCCCTCCGGAGGCCGCTCCAGCGTTGCCGGCATCGACACCCCCGACGGTCCGGTGCCGCGCGCCACCGCCGGGCAGTCGATCACCGTGCTGCTCCGCGACGAGATCGACGTCGGGCGCGGCGAGGTGCTGGCCCACCCCGAACAGGCGCCGCGGGTAGTCACTGAACTCGACGCGGACCTGTGCTGGCTAGCCGACCGACCGCTGCGGGCCGGCGCACGGGTACTGGTCAAGCACGGCACGCGCACCGTCCGGGCAATCGTCACCGAACTGACCGGACGGCTGGACCTGCACACCCTGCGACACACCACGCCACCGACCACGCTGGAGCTCAACGAGATCGGCGGCGCGCGAATCCGGCTCGCCCAGCCGCTGGCGGTGGACAGCTACGCCACCCACCGGCACACCGGTCACTTCCTCGTCATCGACACCACAGACGGCAACACCCTCGCCGCCGGCCTGGTCGGCTCTGACCTGGCGCGGTGACAGATCTGAGCTGGACCCCTGCCGTACCCGCTGGTTTGGTGGTCTCGTCGCCCGCGAGTTCCGACGGATGTGGCAGGCACTCGGTGGGCCCGACCCCTCTTGGCTGAGGGGTCTCGGGAGCCTTCTCGTCCTCCGGGCGGCCAAGGACGCGCCACGCCTTGCTGACACACGTCACCCCGATGATCCAGCCGCGCCAACGTGCCGCCGGCCGTGCGCGGCACGCTCCTGCGTGATACCACCGGCATGATCGGGGTTCTACCGGCCTCCGGAGGCGGGGCGCAGGTTCGAATCCTGCCGGGGCATCACACTTGACTTACCGAAACGGAGCGAAGGCTCCTCGGCAGTGTTCTGTTGTGCACAGGGTTCGTGCAGTGCACGGTGTTAGGCGACCTCGCTGGCGGCAGCCAGCCGCCGGAGGCGGTCAGCGTCAGCGGCGAGGCGCTCGATCCCGTCCCGCAAGGACATGCCCTGCTCGCTGGCCAATCCCTGCAGCACCCACCCCCGAATCAGGGCACTCACCGGCACCCCCGCGCGCGCCGCAACCTCCTCAATCGCGGCAAACACCTCGGCTGGCAGTCGCACCGACTGCACCACGGAACGACCACGCCGCTCACCCACGATATTCTCCGGTAAGGGCTCGTCCCGGGTCGCCTCAGACTCAGCTTGTGCCCTCTCGACTTCCTGCTTCGCATCCATCACTGCGCCTCCCGATAAAGCCGCTGATCCGCCGGATTGGACTCCCAATCATTTGCCCCGTAGTAGGTTCCGTCACCCCGATGAACCAAGATGACGGTCAGGATCGCCCGGTGGCTGTGGCTATAGCCGATCACCCGAATGCTGCGGTTCGATCGACTGGCCGGGTCCGGGTCGAACCAGACAGCATCGATGTCACCAACCGCCTCATCGGCCTCTGCGGTAGCCACCTTGTGGTTGTCCCACATGTGCTGCGCGCCGTAGACCCAGTCGACAGCCGACACAACTACAAGTCTACTACAGGGACGGAAGCGCAGGTTCAAGTCCTGCCGGCAGGCTCAGCCTTGGGGAAGGCCGTACTCCGAAGCTAACTGTGGCCGTGGTGAGGTGTGCAGTTCCGCCAGGTCGGTCGCCAGCTGAGTTGCCTCGGCGGCGCCGAGGCGCTGATAGATTTCCAGCGCCTGCCGAAGCTCGATCTCGGCGGTCGCGGTGTCGCCCCTGGCTAGGGCACATCGACCCACTCCGTCGAGGGCCCGTGCCTGTTCCAGGGGACTGCCCACCGCTCGGGTGAGTTCCAAGGCATGCTGGTGGTGGGCCAACGCCTGCTCCGAATCCCCGGACTTGAGGCACACCGTCCCGCTGTGGTTGAGCACCTCCGCTTCGCCGAGCCGGTCGCTGAGGTCACGGTAGAGGCGCAGCGCCTGCTCCAACACCTGGGCCGCACCCCGAAAGTCCTTAGTCAGCCACCGCACGCCCCCCAGATAGGCGAGGGCATTCGCTTCGCCGTGCAGGTTGCCCATATCACGGTGAAGGCTCAGGGCTTGATCCAGTGCCTGGGCCGCGCCCGGGTAGTCCCCGGTTAGCTGCCGCACGCCTCCCAGTTCTTTGAGGGCGATCGCTTCGCCGCGCCGGTCACCGATGTCGCGGAAGAGGACCAGTGCCTGCTCCAGCACCCGCACCGCACCCGGGTAGTCCCCGGTCAGCCACCGCAAGCTCCCCAGTTCTTTGAGGGCGTACGCCTCGCCGTGCAGGTCGCCGCAGTCACGGTAGAGGCCCAGGCCCTGGTCCAGCGACTGCGCCGCACCCGGGTAGTCCCCAGTCAGCTGCCGCACGCCTCCAAGATCGGTGAGGGCGTTTGCCTCGCCGCGCCGGTCACCGAGGTCACGGGAGAGGACCAGTGCCTGCTCCAACACCTGGAGCGCACCCGAATAGTCACCGGTCAGCCGCCGCGCGACCCCGAGATCGGTGAGGGCGTTCGCCTCACCGATCTGATCACCGAGGTGCTGTGCCGCCGTGGCGGCCTGGGCGTGCAGTTCCAGGGCCTGAATCCAGGGGCCTTCGCCGCGCAACAACGAGGCAACGCCCGCAGTGAGCCCGACCACCAGGGCGTGCTGGGCACGGTGGGTGGCGTCATCCAGGCAGGCAAGCAGGTTAGCCCGTTCGACCCGCAGCCAACCCAGCGCCTGATCCCGGCTGACCAGCCTGGGTGCGGTCCCCGGCGGGGCAGCCGATGTGGCGGCCGGAGGGCGGGTGTGCCGGGTGAGATAGACGTCGGCGAGAGCGGCGGTGTGCTGGTAGTAATCAAGCAACCAACCCAGGGCCTGATCACGCTCGCCTGCGGGGTCGGTAGCCGCCAGGGCACGGGCGTAGTCGCGGATCAGGTCATGCATCCGGTAACGACGGTAAACTAGCTCGTCAAGCAGGTGATCGCGGCAGAGCACATCGAGGTGCTCGCGGGCCTGATCCAAGGGCAGACCGGTCAGCGCGGCGGCGGCGTAGGCGTCGATGTCGACACCGGGGTGCGGACCCAGGTGCCGGAAGAAGCGTTGCCGCTCGGCGGGCAAGTATTGGTAGGACAGGTCAAACGCCGCAGCGACGGTACGGTTCTCTGCGGTCACGGTCAGCAGAGTCGCCTTCGTCTCCTCGATCAGCTGACCCAGAGTCCAGGATCGACGAGTGCTGAACACACTAGCCAGCAGCGAGATCGCCAACGGCAAATAGCCACACAATCCGACCACCTCGGCTACCCGGGCGGGCTCAGCGGCGGCACGGGGGGCCAGGCGCATGAACATCTCCCGTGCCTCCTCGGGGGCCAGGATGTCCAACGCCACCGGCACCGCCGAGGGAAGATCACCCAGGCAACGGCAGCTGGTGACCAGCACCAGACACCCCGCCGACCCCGGCAACAGCGGCACGACCTGCCGGCTGCTGGCAGCATTGTCCAGGACGAGCAGCACCCGTTTGCGCGCCATCCGATCCCGCCACAACGCGGCTAGCTCGTCAAGGCCCTCGGGGAGATAGCGGGCGTCCACACCATCGGCGGTCAACAGACTGGCCAGCGCCGCCTCCGGCGTCACTGGCTCCTGGCCGGCGGTGTGGGCATGCAGGTCCAGGAACAGTTGCCGGTCAGGGAACTGGCCAGCCACCCAATGCGCGACGTGCACCGCCAACGCGGTCTTCCCCACCCCCGGCATGCCATCGATAGCGTGAATGGCCACCACCCGGCCCGCCTCGGCCGCAGCGGTCACCGCCGCAATGATCCCGTGCAGTTCCTTGCCACGCCCGGTGAAGGCGACCGTATCCACCGGCAACGTGCACATCGCCGGCAACGGCGACGGTGGCGCCGAAGGCAGGTGGATGCGGTACTGATCTCCCGCGACCTGAGTGAACGTACTGCCCTTGTGCGACGCGCCAGTCATCCTCACCCGGGCATCACCAGGCGCGGCCTCCTCCGGCGGGCCCGGCGAGACAGTGGTCACGGCCGGTAGGTGATCTGGTTACCGGCGACCTGGTTGAACGTGCTGCTGTCCCGGGAGCTCCCGCGCATGATCAGCGTGCCGATCCGGGCCTGCTCCGGTGGTGTCAACACCGGGGTCAGGGTCTCGTCGAGGACCCGCCGCAGCTCAGCGGCCACAGCGGGCTCATCAAGCAGCAACTGCTGCAACCGCCCCTGCCACACCCCCATCAAAAAGCCAGCTCAGTGTCCACCCGACCAAGTCTGGCGGGCATCGAGAACCTGAGCGCGCAAACCATCCAGATCCGCTTCCACCGTGTCGGCCTGCTGCGGATGCACCCGCCGCCACAACGCCACCATGCTGGCCCGAGCCTGCTGCCACACGTCGGTGGCCATCGCCGACACCAGCGCCGTCCCCGCCGCCACCACGATCGAATCCACCACACGACCTCCCCCCCACGCATGCCTGTTCAGTATGAAGAAACCAAGCTTGATGCGCTCGCCGACGGCCTTGCCCGCAAACCGGGCGACCTTGGTGCTAGGGCACGATCTGGTAGGGCAGACTGATCTGCGTGAGTACCCCGTCCGAGCGGATCTTCGCACACCGTGAAGATGACGACGGTGTCGAGCTGCGGCACTTCCCGTCCGCGCAGGCTCGGCATCCGGTGACGCTGACTCAGACGGCAGACCAGATCGCGGATGGAACCGCACTCCGAGAAGCGGGGGCCGACTTCGTCGACGATCTGCGGTGGGCGCGGGATGCGGACGACATCGCGCAGCGGATCACCGAGCGGCCGCGCAACCTCGATCCGCGCACCGACGCCTACCTCGCCGCGCTCGCCGAACACTTCACCGCTGCACAACGAGGTCCCCACGCCACCGTGGAGCAGCGAACCCGGCCGTTTTCTGTCCCGCATCTGGTGGTCTTGCTACCCCGGCCTGTGGGCACGTGCGCCATCGTGGAGTCACCTGCGGCGTTTCGTCGGCGGGGCATCCTGCTCGGCGCGGGCATGCTGAACCGGTTGTAGCGATGCGCCGAGCCGAGATCTTAATAAATCACGCCACCGACCGCGCTGGAGTTCAGCGAGATCGGCGGCGCGCTCATCAGCCTCGTCAGCACGTGGGCCGGGTGCTACAGGTACTGGCCGGTGTTGGTGGCGGTGTCGATGGCTCGGCCGGAGTCGGAGTTCTTACCGGATACCAGGGTGCGGATGTACACGATCCGCTCGCCCTTCTTACCCGAGATCCGCGCCCAGTCATCCGGGTTGGTGGTATTGGGTAGGTCCTCGTTCTCGGCGAACTCGTCGACGATCGAGTCGAGCAGATGAGTCATCCGTAATCCCGGCTGGCCCGTCTCCAGCACTGACTTGATCGCCTTCTTCTTCGCCCGGTCGACAATGTTCTGGATCATCGCGCCAGAGTTGAAGTCCCGGAAGTAGAGGACTTCTTTATCGCCGTTGGCGTAGGTGACCTCCAGGAAACGGTTCTCCTCGCTCTCGGCGTACATCCGCTCAACGGTGGCCTGGATCATCGCCTGAATGCAGGCCTGCCGGTCCCGCCCGAATTCGGCGAGGTCGTCGGCGTGCAGCGGTAGCGTCGTCGTCAGGTACTTGGAGAAGACGTCCCTGGCCGCCTCGGCGTCTGGACGCTCAATCTTGATCTTCACGTCAAGCCGCCCGGGACGCAGGATCGCCGGATCGATCATGTCCTCGCGGTTGGAGGCGCCAATGACGATGACGTTCTCCAACCCCTCCACGCCATCGATCTCGCTGAGCAGCTGCGGCACGATCGTGGTCTCGACGTCGGAGGAAACCCCCGACCCCCGGGTACGGAAGATCGAATCCATCTCGTCGAAGAACACGATGACCGGGGTACCCTCTGACGCCTTCTCTCTGGCCCGCTGGAAGATCAGTCGGATGTGCCGCTCGGTTTCCCCGACGTACTTGTTGAGCAGCTCAGGACCCTTGATGTTGAGGAAGTAACTCTTGGCCTCGGTGTCCCCTCGAACCTGGGCCACCTTCTTGGCCAACGAGTTGGCCACCGCCTTGGCGATCAGGGTCTTGCCGCATCCGGGAGGACCGTAGAGCAGTACACCTTTGGGCGGGCGCAGCTCGTAGGTGCGGAACAGCTCGGCATGCAGGAATGGCAGCTCGACCGCGTCGCGAATCTGCTCGATCTGGTTGGCCAGGCCGCCGATGTCCTCATACCCGATGTCGGGGACCTCCTCTAGCACAAGATCCTCAACCTCCGCCTTGGGCACCCGCT
This sequence comes from Pseudonocardiaceae bacterium, assembly GCA_049673305.1. Taxonomy (GTDB): domain Bacteria; phylum Actinomycetota; class Actinomycetes; order Mycobacteriales; family Pseudonocardiaceae. Next base: position 35,026 of record JBATXM010000150.1, read on the forward strand.
CGTAGGCGTACGCGGCCTTGGTGTCCACCAGGAGGGAGTCACCCGGCTTGAGCGGCACGGCGTCGGGATTGTCCGGGCCGGGGAGCAGCGGGTCAGCCAGCCATACCACACGTTCTTCGTCGGCGTGCCCGACGACCAGCGCCCGTAGGCCACAGTCGAGCACTTCGCGCAGTGCACAGACCTCGCCGGTCGACTCGAATGCGCCTGCTTCCACCACAGTCAGCGCCTCATTGAGCCGCACGCTCTGTCCTCGGCGCAGCTGCGGAACCTCGACCGAAGGCGACACCGCCACCCGCATCCGGCGCCCGGAGGTGAATACGTCCACGGAGCCGTCGTCGAAGCAGACGAGAAACACGCCATAGCCGCTGGGCGGCTGAGCCAGCCGGTCGACCTCCTCGCGTAGCGCGAGGAGCTGGCTACGGGCCTCCCGCAGCGTCTCAACCAGTTTGGCGTTGCGCTCGGTGAGCTGGGCCACCGACGCGGAGGCCTCGGCGAGGCGCTCCTCAAGCAACCGGACATGCCGGGGAGACTCGGTCAATCGGCGACGCAACAGCGTCACCTCATCCTCGAGGACCCTGATCTGAGCGGCCAGCGCGGGGTCGATACGGTCTCGGCCCTCAGCGGCTCGGTCGCTGGAATAATCGTGCGGCACGAGGCACCTCCTCCCACACGGTTCTGGAGACTATTAACGGTACGGGACAGCGCGCCAGAACCGTGAGTTAACGGCGGATCAACTCCCGGCAGACCACCGCCCGGCCGGGTGCGCAGCGCTGTCGGGGGTCTCGCCTACCCTGCGGGCTATGACGGAGATCCTGGCCAGCGCCCCGACCGCCACCAACCCAGCCACCAACCCCGAAACCAGACCTGTCGCGCGCAGGCGTCCAGCCCTGTCACCGTCGCGAGCAGCGGATTTCAAGCAGTGTCCGCTGCTGTACCGGTTCCGGGCGGTCGACCGGCTGCCCGAGGCACCGAGCCGGTTGCAGGTCCGCGGCACCGTGGTCCACGCGGCGCTGGAGCGGCTTTTCGCGCTGTCCCCCGACCGGCGAGACGCCGAGGCCGGGCGTGACCTGGTGGATCCTGCCTGGCGCGAGATCCTGGCGGGCAGCCCGGAGCTGGCCGAGCTGTTCACCGGCCCGCAGGATCCAGAGCTCGCCGAGTGGCTCGATTCAGCGCGTGCGCTCATCGATGCCTACTTCGAGCTGGAGAACCCCCGGCTGGTCCAGCACGAGGCCTGCGAGCTGCTGGTGGAGGCGGAGCTGGCCGCCAGCGATACCACCGATGAGGAGCCGCTGCTGCTGCGGGGATACATCGACCGGCTCGACGTCGCCCCTACCGGGGAAATCCGGGTCGTGGACTACAAGTCTGGCGCCGCGCCACGGGAGGTCTTCGAAGCTAAGGCGCTGTTCCAGATGAAGTTCTACGCGCTGGTCCTGCTTCGGATCCGCGGCGTGGTGCCGCGCCAACTGCGGCTGCTCTACCTAGCTGACCGGCAAGCGTTGAGCTACGCTCCCGACGAGGCGGAGCTCATCCGCTTCGAGCGCACCCTCGCCGCGATCTGGTCAGCGATCCGACGGGCCGCCCTCAGCGGTGATTTCCGCCCCAGCCCCAGCCGGATGTGTGACTGGTGTGATCACAAGTCCCGCTGCCCGGCGTTTGGCGGCATCGCACCGTCGTACCCGGGCTGGCCGGACCTCTTCGGCGCGGGCTCGGAAACCGCGCGCGACCGCGCGGAGTAGCCACCTGCGTCGAAGACCCTCACAGGTAGCGGTAGACATCGGTGGTGCTGATCCCCCGGCCAAGCATGAGCACCTGCACCCGGTAGAGCAGTTGGGAAATCTCCTCCGCCAACCGGTCGTCAGATTCGTGTTCGGCGGCGATCCACACCTCGCCGGCCTCCTCGAGCACCTTCTTGCCCTGCGCATGCACCCCGTCGGCCAGCGCCGCCACCGTGGCTGAGCCAGCCGGCCGAGTCCGAGCACGCTCAGTGAGCTCGTCGAACAGCTCGTCAAACGTCTTCACCGGGCGCCACCCGCACGACCCTCACGCATTGAAGTACTTGGCTTCCGGGTGGTGCGCGACGATGGCGTCGGTGGACTGCTCCGGGTGCAGCTGGAACTCCTCAGACAGCGTCACCCCGATCCGCTCTGGCCGCAGCAGCGTGACGATCTTCGCTCGGTCCTCGAGTTCCGGGCAGGCCCCATAGCCGAGTGAATATCGGGCGCCCCGGTAACCGAGCTTGAAGAATTCCTCCACCTCAGCCGGGTCCTCCTCGGCCATCGCTGTCCCCGAGACAAAACGAAGCTCCTCCCGGATCCGCCGGTGCCAGTACTCGGCCAACGCCTCGGTCAGCTGCACGCCCAGACCGTGCACCTCGAGATAGTCCCGGTAGGCGTCTTTGGCGAACAACTCGGCCGCGTAGTCAGCGATCGCCTGGCCCATCGTCACCAGGTGCAACGGCAGGACGTCGACCTCGCCGGCAGCCAGTGCCACCGCCTGCGGCCGGTAGAAGTCCGCCAGGCACAGCCGGCGGTCGCGGCGCTGGCGGGGAAAGGTGAAGTGGAACCGGTGCGCCGCGTCCGGACGGGGTTCGGCGAGCACCATCAGCGTGTCGCCGTCCGCGACCGCCGGGAAGTACCCGTAGACCACCGCGGCGTGCGCGAGCACCCCCTCGGTGGTCAGCCGGTCCAACCAGTAGCGCAGCCGGGGCCGGCCCTCAGTTTCCACCAGCTCCTCGTAGGAGGGGCCCTCCTTGCTCCGGGACCCGCGCAGGCCCCACTGGCCCAGGAAGGTGGCCCGCTCGTCGAGCATCGCGGTGAACTCCGCCACCGGGATGCCGGTGACCACCCGGGAGCCCCAGAACGGTGGAACCGGGATCGGCACATCGGTGGCGACGTCGGAGCGGGCTACCGGCCCGTCGGCGTCGGAGACGTCGGCCTCCCGAGCCCGGCGCGCCTGCGCGATGCGCAGCGACCGCTCCCGGCGAGTCTTGCGCTCGGCCGCCTTGGCCTCCTCCTTCGGATCGGCGAGCACGGTGCCGCCCCGCTTCCGAGTCATGATCGAGTCCATCAGCCGTAGGCCTTCGAAGGCGTCCCGGGCGTAGCGGACCTCCCCGGGATACAGCTCGGCGAGATCGCTCTCCACGTAGGCACGGGTCAGCGCCGCCCCGCCGAGCAGCACCGGCGTGTCGGACAGGCCCCGGGAGTTCATCTCCTCCAGGTTCTCCTTCATGATCACCGTTGACTTGACGAGGAGCCCCGACATCCCAATGGCATCCGCACGGTGCTCCCCGGCAGCCTGCAAGATCGCGCTGATGGGCTGCTTGATACCGAGGTTGATCACCTCGTAGCCGTTGTTGGATAGAATGATGTCCACCAGGTTCTTGCCAATGTCGTGCACGTCACCCTTGACAGTGGCCAGCACCAGCCGGCCCTTGCCGGTAGCGTTGTCGGAGCGCTCCATATGAGGTTCGAGGTGCCCGACGGACGCCTTCATCACCTCCGCTGATTGCAGCACGAACGGCAGTTGCATCTGGCCCGAGCCGAACAGCTCACCGACGGTCCGCATCCCGGACAGCAGGGTGTCATTGATGATCTGTAGCGCGGGCCGCTGCTCCAGGGCGGCGTCCAGGTCCTCAGCCAGCCCGTTGCGGTCCCCGTCGACGATCCGCCGCTCCAACCGCTCGAACAGGGGCAGCGCGGCGAGCTCAGCCGCTCGGGACTGCCGGGACGAGGACGTTGTGACGCCCTCGAACAGCGCCATCAGCTGCTGCAGCGGATCGTATTCTTCCCCGTCTCCCCCAGGATCCCCAGCCCCGGACCGGCGCCGGTCGTACACCAGATCCAGTGCCACGGCCCGTTGCTCGTCCGGGATCCGGGCCATCGGAAGGATCTTCGAGGCGTGCACGATCGCGGTGTCCAACCCGGCCTGCACGCACTCGTGCAGGAACACCGAGTTGAGCACCTGCCGGGCCGCCGGGTTGAGACCGAAAGACACGTTGGACACCCCGAGCGTGGTCTGCACCTCCGGGTAGCGCCGCTTGACCTCGCGGATCGCCTCGATGGTCTCCAGCGCGTCGCGACGTGTCTCTTCCTGGCCGGTGGAGACGGGGAAGGTGAGGCAGTCGATGATGATGTCGCAGGTACGCATGCCCCAGGTGGTGGTCAGGTCATCGATCAGCCGCGACGCCACCCGCACCTTCCACTGCGCGGTGCGGGCCTGGCCCTGCTCGTCGATGCACAGCGCCACCACGGCCGTCCCATGCTCGCGGACCAGCTCCATGACGCGCTGGTAGCGCGAGCCGGGCCCGTCGCCGTCCTCGTAGTTCACCGAGTTGACCGCGCACCGCCCACCGAGGCGTTCCAGGCCGGCGCGGAGCACCTCAGGTTCGGTGGAGTCCAGCATGATCGGCAGCGTCGACGCGGTGGCCAGCCGCCCAGCCAGCTCGGCCATATCGGCGGCACCGTCGCGGCCGACATAGTCCACGTTCAGGTCAATCAGGTGCGCGCCATCCCGGGTCTGCGCGCGGGCGCTCTGGACGCAGTCCTCGAAGCGCCCGGCAAGCATGGCCTCGCGGAACACCTTGGACCCGGTGGCGTTGGTCCGCTCGCCGATCATCAGCACACTGGCGTCCTGGCGGAACGGGACCGCGGTGTAGAGCGAGGACACCCCAGGCTCAGGAAGCGGCCGCCGGCTGCGGGAGGTCAGCCCAGACACCGCCCGCACCACCGCCGCGATGTGCTCCCAGGTCGTGCCGCAGCAACCCCCGACCAGCCGGACGCCGAACTCGGTGACGAAGCCGGCCAGCGCGGTGGCCAGCTCGTCGGGGGTCAGCGGGTAGACCGCCCCGTCCCTACCGAGCTGGGGCAACCCGGCGTTGGGCATCACCGACAGCGGGATCCGGGAATGCTTGGCCAGCTGGCGCAGGTGCTCGCTCATCTCGGCCGGACCGGTGGCGCAGTTCAGCCCGATCAGGTCGATGCCCAACGGTTCCAGCGCGGTGAGTGCGGCGCCGATTTCGGTGCCCAGCAGCATCGTTCCGGTGGTCTCCAGGGTGACCTGAGTGATGATCGGGACATGCCGGCCCTCGGCCACCATCGCGCGGCGCGCGGCGATCACCGCAGCCTTGCACTGCAGCAGATCCTGGCTGGTCTCCACCAGCACCGCATCGACGCCACCGGCGAGCAGGCCGCGGACCTGTTCGACGTAGGCGTCGCGCAGCTCGGCGAAGGAGATGTGGCCCAGGGTCGGCAGCTTGGTGCCCGGGCCGACCGAGCCGAGCACGAACCGCGGCCGGTCTGGTTCAGTGAACTCATCAGCCACCTCGCGGGCCAGCGTGGCGCCCGCCTCGGCGAGCTCCCGGATCCGATCGGCGATGCCGTACTCGGCGAGGTTGGCCAGATTGGCGCCGAACGTGTTGGACTCCACCGCGTCGGCACCCACTTCCAGGTAGCCTCGGTGCACGGTGCGCACGACGTCCGGGCGGGTGACATTGAGGATCTCGTTGCAGCCCTCCAACCCGGCGAAGTCATCCAGGCTCAGGGGGACAGACTGCAACATCGTGCCCATCGCCCCATCGGCGACGAGAACTCGGCGCGTCAGGACATCGAGCAGCGGTGAGAGAACCATGAGATGCAGCGTAGAGCAGCGATATCAGGCTCGTGTGGCATCACTGACGGCCAGCGGGACCCAGGAGCCGTACGCTAGCGCGGTGACCCATCCGGACGCCTTCGGCAGTGACTCGGCCTCCTGCGGGTCGCCGCTGCCCCAGCTCACCTCCCCGGTGTTGGTCGCCGCGTTCGAGGGTTGGAACGACGCTGGGGACGCCGCGAGCACCGCGATCGAGCACTTGCAGCTGAGCTGGGACGCGACGCCGCTGGCCGAGCTTGACCCGGAGGACTACTACGACTTCCAGGTCACCAGGCCCACCACCAAGCTGGTCGACGGGATCACCCGGCGCATCGAGTGGCCCACCACCCGGCTATCGGTGTGCCGGCCGCCCGGGGCCGACTACGACGTGGTGCTGGTGCACGGCATCGAGCCGAACATGCGCTGGCGGTCGTTCTGCGATGAGCTGCTGCGCTACGTCATGGACCTCGGGATCACCACCGTGGTCAGCCTGGGCTCGCTGCTCGCCGACACCCCGCACACTCGGCCGGTGCCGGTCACCGGGACCGCCTACGACGCCGCCTCGGCCGCCCGGTTCAAGCTGGAGCGTTCCAAGTACGAGGGCCCCACCGGGATCGTGGGGATCTTCCAGGACGCCTGCGTGCAGGCCGGAGTGCCGGCCATTTCCTTCTGGGCGGCGGTGCCGCACTACGTCTCCGCCCCGCCTTCTCCCAAGGCCACCCTGGCGCTGCTGCACCGGGTAGAGGAGGCGCTCGACCTCGAGGTCCCGCTCGGCGCGCTGCCCGAGGAGTCCGAGGAGTGGGAGGCGACGGTCAGCGAGATGGCTGATGAGGACGACGAGGTCGCCAGCTACGTGCGTGCGCTGGAGGAGCGCGGTGATACCGACCTGACATTGCATGAGGCCAGTGGTGACGCTATCGCTGAGGACTTCGAGCGCTACCTACGCCGCCGCCGCCCCGGCGGTACCTCAGGCCCCAGAGGCCCCCGCGACAGCCGCTAAACAAGCCGTTGGGGTGGAGTCATCGGCCCACAGCGGCGCGCAGTGACTCGGTGAGCGAACTCATTGTGGCGATCACCGCGGTGGGCTCGTAGCCGCAGTGGGCCATGCAGTTGGCACACCGTGGGTCGCGCCCGCGGCCGAACTGGGACCAGTCGGTGTCCTCGATCAGCTCGGCGTAGGTCGTCGCGTAGCTGTCATCGAGCAGATAGCAGGGGCGCTGCCAGCCCAGTAGCGAGTAGGACGGGATGCCCCAGGCGGTGCAGGCCAGCTCCCGCTTGCCTTCCAGGAAGTCAAGGAAGATCGGAGAGTGGTTGAGCCGCCAGCGCCTGCGTCGCCCCTGGCCGAATACCGCAGCGAACAGCGCGCGGGTCTGCGCCACGCTCAGCCAGTTCTCCTGGTCGGGCGCCTTGCCGTAGGCGTAGGCCGGGGAGATCTGCATGTTGTCCACACCGAGCTCATCGTTGAGGTAGTCGAGCACCTCGATGACGGCAGCCGGGGTGTCGGTACTGAAGAACGTCGTGTTGGTCATGACCCGGAAACCGGCGTCCTGGGCTTGGCGGATCGCGTCGACCGCGGCGTCGAAGCCGCCCGCCTTGCACACGGAAGCGTCGTGGCGCTCCCGTAACCCGTCGATGTGCACCATCCAGGCGAAGTCACGGTGCGGGTGGAACTTGTGCAGGTGTTTGGGCAGCAGCAACGCGTTGGTGCACAAGAAGACGATCTTCTTTCGGGCCAGGAGCTGCCGGGTGAGTTCGTGGATCTGCGGGTGCATCAGCGGTTCGCCACCGGCGATCGACACCATCGGAGCGCCGCATTCCTCGACGGCGGCGATCGCCTGCTCGACCGGCATCCGCTGCTTGAGCAGCGCAGCTGGCTGCTGGATCTTGCCACAGCCCCCGCACTTGAGGTTGCACGCGAACAGCGGCTCGAGCTCGACGAGCAGGGCGAACTTCTCCCGGCGCAACAGCTTCTGCTTGACCAGGAAGCCCCCCAGCCGCAGCGATTGGCGCAAGGGCATGGCCACAGTCAGATCACCCCTCGAGGTGGCGCGACGGTGATGTCCTCGTCGATCAGCCGCGATTCTCGCACGTCGACCGGGCCGAGTCCGCCCAGGCAGTGCACGATCTGCGCCACCAGATGCGCCACTCGATGCGCCACAAGATGTGACGGAGTGCCGCCGCCCGCTGTGATGCCGAGCCGCATCGTGCCCGCCAGCCAGCGAAGATCGATCTCGCTCGGGTCGTCGACCAGGTGCACCGGCACACCCTTCCGCTCGATGAACTCCACCAGGCGCAGCGAACTGGACTGGTTGGCTGAACCGATCACCAGCACCAGGTCCACCTGGGCGAGGGCTGCGCGGAGCGAGCGCGGCCCGGCGAGCAGAACCTGGCGGGGGCCCGTCGCCGCCGCCCACCATTGCAGCGCGGGTTGGCATGCCCGCAAGGCCCGCAAGGCCCGCAGCCCCCGACGCGGCGTTCCGAGGTGCCACAGCGGGTGATCAGTCGAGTCCACGATGGCGCGGACCACGGCGAACGGGGCGTCGAGAACAGCGAACTGGGCGGATTCCATGTCCACCGCGAGCGGGCCAGGCAGACCAGATACCGGGCGGGTGGACGCAGCGGCGGCGGGCGCCCAGACAATTCGGGAAACCGAGCTGATGGGTCCGACATGGACGGTGAGACCGAGCCGCCGCAGCGCACCAGCCAGCAACGGTGCCGAAGGGACCTCGACGCGTCGACCGTCAGCGGCGCTGCCCCGAACCTCACTGGCCACCACCACGTCGCCCGGCTGAACCTGCGGCGTCAGGCCGCCACCGACTCCAGCGACCACGACCGGGGCGACGAGCACCGGATCAATGCCCCAGGACAGTGCCGCCGCGGTGGCGGCCGCGGCTCGTGGCCCCATCCCGGTGCGCACCAGCCGCATGCTGCGCCCGGCGCGTCGCAGCATGGCCTGCTCGATGCGCAGCGGTGTGCACAGCACCGGCCGGTTCACAGCGGCGCGCTACCCAGGTAACGGCCCAGCGCGGAGATCGGGAACACCAACCGGTAGAGGTGGTAGTTGAGGTAGAAGTCGCGCGGAAACCCGGTACCGGTGAACTGTGGTTCGTCCCACGACCCGTCCGGCCGTTGGGTGTCGCACAGCCACCGCACCCCGCGATTGACAGAGTCTGACCGCTCACCCGCCGCCAGCAGAGCCAACAGCGCCCAGGCGGTCTGCGAGGCCGTCGAGGAGCCCCGGCCGACCCAGGCCCGGTCCACATAGGAGCGCATGTCCTCGCCCCACCCGCCGTCGTCATTCTGGTGGCGGGCAAGCCAGCGCACCGCTCGCCGTACGCACAGGGAACGAGCCGACACCCCGGCGGCGATCAGCGCGGGCACCACCGCGCCGATGCCATAGACGTAGTTCGCGCCCCACCGTCCAAACCAGGACCCGTCGGTCTCCTGCCCGGCGAGCAGCCATTCCACGCCTCGCCGGCACGCGGCGCCCGCTGCGAGGCCCTCGGCGGCCAGCGTCTCGACGACGTGCGCCGTCACATCCGCCGACGGTGGGTCGATCACCGCGCCAAAATCACAGAACGGCAGTTTGGTGCACAGTATCTGCGTGTTATCAGCGTCGAAGGCGCCCCAGCCGCCGTCCCGGGACTGCATGCCGATCAGCCAGGCCACCCCGCGGTCAAGCGCGCCGCGATCCGCCATCGGGACCCGCCGCAGCGCGAGCACCACCTCGGCGGTGTCGTCAATGTCGGGATAGATGTCGTTGTGGAACTCGAAGGCCCACCCGCCCGCAGCAAGCGACGGTCTGCGCACCGCCCAGTCGCCGCGCACCCGGATCTCCTCACCGAGCAGCCAGCCGGTGGCCCGGGTCACTGCGGGGTCATCAGCCGGAACTCCCGCGTCGAGTAGGGCGGTCAGCGCCAGGGCGCTGTCCCAGACCGGGGACTGGCACGCCTCCAACCGCCGGACCCAACCATCCGGGGTGCGCTCGCGGATGGTGAAACCGTCCAGACCCGTGATCCCGGCCCGCATCGCCGGGTGATCGAGCGAGTAGCCGATCAGGTGCAGAGCGAGCAGGGAATACACCCACGGCGGCTGGATGCCGCCCCACGAGCCGTCCGCTTCTTGCCGGGCCAGGATCCACTCAGCGGCGCGGCGCAACGCGGCCCGGCGCAGCGGGCGCACCGGATGCCGCGCATAGATGTGCAGCACCCGGTCGGTTCGCTGGAAGAACCCGGCCCAGGTCAGTAGCCGACTGCGCAGCGGTGCCGCGGTACCGCTGCGCACCTCGTCGACTCCGAACGGTAGCGGCCGTACCGGGCGCAGCGTGCTGACGATGGTCAACGGCACGATCGTCTGCCGGGCCCAGCACGCCCAGTCGTAGACGTTCAACGGGAACCAGGACGGCAGGAAGATCAACTCCGGCGGCAGGTTGGGCAGTTCATCCCAGGACCACAGTCCGAACAAGGCCAGCCAGATGCGGGTGAACACCCGGCTACGCTCCAGGCCCCCCTGTGCCCGGACGAATTCCGCCGCCGTCACCAGGTGCGGGGCGTCAGGCGGATCACCGGCGAGGCGCAACGCCACCCACGCTTCGATGGTGGTGGACAGATCCCCTGGGCCGTCATGGTAGTTCGCCCAGCTGCCGTCTTCCCGCTGCTGGGACCGGATCCACCGGGCGGCCTCCTCGGTCTGGCCGGTGCTGCGGATGCCGAGAAACTCGCGCAGCAGCAGATCCTCCGCGTCCATGGTCACATTGGTGGCCAGCTCTCCCTTCCACCACCCCGCCGCATGCTGGCGTTCGCGCAGGTGCTCAACCGCGGCGGCCAGCGCCTGCGCTACCGTGCGCGCCAAGGTGGCATCGATGTCAGCTTTGGTCACAATGTCACCGCCGAGGGAATGAGTGCCTGGCCGAGCAGGGCAGCGGCGGCCGCTGCTCCGCTGCGCACGGCGCCCTCCATTGTCGCCGGCCACCCGGTGGCGGTCCACGCGCCCGCCAGGAACAGCCCCCGGGCGGCAGTCACCGCCGGCGGGCGCAGCGCCGCAGTACCGGGGGCGGGTCGGAACGTCGCGTGCCGCTCCCTGGTGACGAAGAAATCGCGCACCTTCGCGTCCCGGATGGCCGGGAGCAGGGCGGCCAGCTCCGGCAGAAACTGTGCCCGCAACGTCGCTGCCGGTGAGTCGATCAGGTCATCCGCCGCAGACAGCGATATCACGAGGTACTGGCCCGCAGCGAGCCCGGACTGCGAGGTGCGGTCGAAGACCCACTGCACTGGTGTGTTCACCCCGGCGAAAAACGGCTCGTCGAACACCGGCCGGTCGAGCACCACGTGCACGTTGACGATGGGGACGCTGCCCAGCCGCTGCGACCAGCCTGGCGGCAACGCCACGCTGGTCGCCGGGAGCAGCTGTTCCGCTGGGACCGGCGGCACGGCCAGTACTACCCGGTCGACCGTCGTGCGATCACCGTCGGTGATGATCTGCCAGCCGCCACCGCGGGGCTCGATGCCCCGCACCGTGACGCCGGTGCGCACCTCGGCTCCTGCCAGGCGAAGGCAGGCCAGCGCCGGATCGCCGTGCAGCTCCCGCAGCGGCACCAACGACCAGCCGATGTCGGCGGCTGCGGCGTCCGTGAGCAGGCCCTCCTGGAACACGGTGGCGGCCAGGCTGAGCGAAGCCGCATCGGCCCGCGCGTTCAGGGTGGCCACCCCGACCAGTTCCCACAGCGCGGCGATGGCCTGGTCACTCTGCCCGTGGCGGCGCAGCCACGTCCCGAAGTTCTGCTCGTCGGTTGCCGGCTGCGTCGGGTCGACCCGACGCAACGCGGCGGCGGCCACGGCGAAGCGTACCCGTTCGACTGCGCTCAGCGGCCGGTAACGCAGCAGCGACCTGGCCAGGTGCAGCGGAGCGGGCAGGTCACTGCGACGCAACCACGCCGGCCGGGCGGCACCAGGGGCGCGGACCGGAATGGCCAGCCGCGGCTGCAGCATGACCTGCTCGGCCACCCCGAGCCGCCGCAGCAATGACCGGTAGGACGTGCAGCAGCGCAGGAACACGTGCTGACCGTTGTCAACCCGGAGCTCGCTGCGGCGAAACGAGTGGGTCAGGCCACCCAGCTGCGGCCGGGCCTCGAACACGGTGACCTGGCAGCCCGCGTCGGCACAGCGCAGCGCCGCAGTGATACCCGCCAGGCCACCGCCGATCACCGCGACCCGCCTGATCATGCCGACCACCCCGACAGTGCCCTGGCCGCTACCTCCGTCTTCTGCCAACCGGGCAGGGACAGCCGCCGGTCGAACACCTGGCTGGGCTGCTCAGCGATGCGGTCCAGCAACCGCAGGTAGATCCCGGACATCGCGGTGCAACACGCCGCGCTGCGCCGGTCGAGCAACGGGATCAGCCGCTGCCCGTGCTCGTACCAGCGACGTGCGCGCTCGGCACTGTCCCGGATCAGTGCGGTGAGCCGGCCACCGGTATCGACCAAGACATCGCGTTCGTCCAAGGCCAGCTGCACGCCGAACCGATCCATATCGCTGCGTGGCAGGTAGACGCGGCCATTGCCGAGATCCTCTCGGATGTCGCGCAGGATGTTGGTCTGCTGCATCGCGATGCCCAGCGCGTCGGCGTACTCAGGGGCACGCGGGTCAGGCCGGCTGCCGAACACCGCCAGGCACAGCCGCCCGACCGCGCCGGCCACACACCGGCAGTACCCGACCAGCTCGTCGAAGTCCGCGTACTGCCGCCCCAGCACGTCCATCTCCACGCCGTCGAGCAGCTCATCGAACGCATCCAGGGGCAGCGGCAACCACCGCGCCACCTCCGCGACCGCGATGAGCACCGGGTCACTGCCTGGATGGTCCAGGTCGGCGACCGAGCGACGCACCTGCCCCAGCGCGGCGAGCTTGCCGACCTGGGGCAGATCGCCGTCGCCGATGTCGTCGATCCGCCGGGCCAGCGCGTACACCGCGCACAGCGCGGCCCGCTTGTCCGGCCGCAGCAGCCGGATGCCGTAATAAAAGTTGCGCGCCTGCGTCCTGGTGATCGACTCGCACAGGTCGAAGGCCTCTTCGACGCTGCCGGTGCCGCGGATACGGCTGAGTCTGATAGTTCGCTCACTCACGGGACTCGACCTCCTCGCGACACCAAACCGACACCGACGCCGACGCGAGTAGGCGCGTCATGTGCCACAGCACATCGCGGCGGCGAGGCAGCGGCGGCCCAGCTAGCACATCTCCGTCCACCCGGCGTAGTGCGGCCAGCGCGGCTCGCCCGCCGGCCAGGTACCCGGCCACAGCCAGTCGGGCCCACCCGCCGAGCAGCCGAACCAACGGCGCGCCGGAGTCGAGCAGCTCCGCCGCCCGCTTGGTCTGGAAGGCCATCAACTGGCGCAGCGCCAACGAGGTGACTGGGCCGTCGAGCTCCGTCTCGGCCACTCCGAAGGCGGCGAGATCCTGCTGGGGGAGGTACACCCGACCGGCCCGGCGGTCCTCGGCGACGTCTTGCCAGTGCTCGATCAGCTGCAGAGCGGCGCAGACCCGGTCGGACAACTCGATCGCGGCCGGGGAACGCACCCCGAACACGGCGAGCACAATCTCCCCGACCGGCTCCGCTGACAGTGTGCAATATCGCCGCAGCTCAGCGTAGGTCTGATACCGGTGGACCCGCTGGTCAACCAGGTTGGCGCGGACCAGACGCTCGAACGGCTCGCGGCCCAGCGCGCGGACCCGCACCACCGGCACCAACCGCCGCAGCACCGGATGGTTGGGCCGACCGTCCTCCCAGACCGCGGCCAAGTCCCGGCCGAACTCCTCAAGCAGCGGGGTCCGGTCCTCCTGGGCCGGACCACCGGCTGAGTCGCCATAACCAATTGAAACCGCCTCACCATCCCCGAGGTCATCGATGACCCGGGCGACGTCATACACCGCGACCAGATCGGCCCGCAGCGCTTCGGGCAGCAGCCGGAGCGCGACCGGGAAATTTTCTGCGTACCGCTTGCGCACTAGTGCGTAGTCAGGAGATCCCGCACAACCGTCCGAGACCGTTACCATGGAGCTATCTTCAGGCGTCAACGGGGGGATGTCTGCGTCCGACGGATCAGTTCTCAGCCGCTGGAGTTGTCACATGTGAGTGAAATTGCACGGCACCTGAACTCTGAGCAACAGACGAGGGGGCTGACGGGCCGTGCCCGCAGAGGACGACCGACTACGGCTCCACGAACTGATCCCCGCGATCCTCGCCCAGCTGCCGCTCATCCTAACCGAGGTCGGTGAGCTGCTCGCCGAGCAGCATCCGGATTACCCGGTATTCCTCGCTGGGGAGCTCGATGGCGTCGTCGCGGCAGCCGAGGGCTTTGTCTCCTGGCTGGTGGGCCTAGCCGAGCGAGATCCGTTGATGAGGGCGCCCGAGCTGATGTCCGGAGTCGAGCAGGCCCTGTTCGAGGAGATCGGGCGGACGCACTGGCAACAGCAGCGGGACGTGACCAGTCTGCTGGCCGCCTACCGGACCGGCGCGGCAGTGGCCTGGCGTCACGTGGCCGACACGGCCCTGCGTTTCGGCGTTTCGGCTGAGTCGTTCGCCGCGCTGGCCGCAGCCCTGTTCGCCGCTGTGGACCAGCTGTCATCGGCGTCGTTGCGGGGTTACCTCCGGGCGCAGGCGAGCGCGGGGTGCGCTCGCGAGCGGTTGCGCGAGGAACTGGCCGAACTGCTGCTGTCGGACCGCTCCAACACGGTGGTCATCCGGGCTGCGGCGGTCCAGGCCGGGTGGTCTCTGCCCCGGCAGGCCGCGGTCGTCCTCATCGCCCCAAACAACAAACCGAACAACGAGCGGGACAACGAGGTCGGACGGGTGCTGCACGATCACCTGGAGGATTCCTGGTTGTGGCTGCGACGACCGCAGATGCTGGTGGTGATCGTGCCGGACCCGTCCGGCCCCGGACGACGCAAGCGGCTCGCGACCGCATTGCGCGGAGCCGCAGCCGTCGTCGGTACCACCGTCCCCCTCGACCGGCTGCCGGCCAGCGTGGGCCTCGCCGAGCTCGCCGTCCGGCTCCAGCAGGCACACGTCCTGTCCGATGACCCGCTGTTCGTCGACGAGCACCTCGCCGCGATGGTGGTGCATGGAGATCACCGTCTGCTGGCCGCATTGCGCCAGCAGTATCTGGCCCCACTCGCCCAGCTCCCAGGGTGCACCCGCGACCGGCTGTCCGAGACGTTGCGGTCCTGGCTGATGCACATGGGTCACCGCAAGGCGGTGGCTGAGGAGCTGCACGTGCACCCGCAGACGGTGCGGTACCGGCTGGGTCGCCTCCGGGAGCTGTTCGGGTCCGCGCTGGACGAGCCCGCCACCCGCGCCGCGCTCCTGCTGGCGCTCGCCTGGGGTCCGGCCGTCAGCGACGAAACGGTCAGTGAAGAAGCGCTTGGTTGATGAGTGTGCGACCGAACTCCCACGTCAGCCCACCCCTCCGGTGCGCGTCATCCATCACGTCGGTGAATGCGGTGAGGAACCACGCGACGTCGGACTCGCCCACCGTCAGTGGCGGCAGCAGCTTGATGACCTCTAGGCGATCGGCGGCGACCTGGGTGAGGACACGGTGGCGTGCGAACAGGGCCATAACCACCATCTGGGCGAACAGTCCTTGCCGGGCTTTCTGCACCATGGCCCAGTGCGGTTGCAGCCGCCACGAACGTGGCTTGCCGAACTCCAGCCCGATCATCAGCCCACGACCGCGCACCTCAGCGAGTAGGTCATAGCGTTCGGTCATCGCGGCAAGTGCGTCCCGCAGCAACCGTCCGGTCCGCTCGGCGTTCTCGACCAGCGCCTCATCCTCGATCACCGCCAGGGTGGCCAGTCCGGCGGCCATGGCCGCCGCGTTCGCGCCGAAAGTCGAATCATGAACTAACAGTCGATCCATCGACGAATAGACCTTCGCGAAGATCCACTCTTTGGTGAGGGTGGCCCCGACGGGGATGAATCCACCGGAAAGTGCCTTCGCGATCGTGACGATGTCCGGGTCGAGACCCTCGTGCTGGTAGCCGAAGAACCGACCGGTCCGACCGATCCCGGTCTGCACCTCATCACAAATCAACAGCGCGCCGCGTTCGCGTAACAGGTGCTGCGCGGCGATCAGAAAACCCTCCGGGGGAACGTGTACACCTTTGCCCTGGATCGGCTCGACCACCAGTGCCGCGACATCATCCTGACCCAGCTCACGCTCCAGTGCGTCGAGATCCCCGAAGGGAATGGCCGTATCAGGCAGCAGCGGGCCGAACCCGCAGCGGAACTCTCCCGCACCGTTGACCGACAGCGAACCAGCGGTGAGCCCATGGAAAGCATGATCGCAATAAATGATCCGTGGCCGACCGGTGGCGCAGCGGGCAAATTTCAAGGCCGCCTCCACCGCCTCGGTGCCGCTGTTGCAAAAAAACACCCGATCCAGCCCCGGCGCATAGGCGAGTAACCGCTCGGCGAGCAGTCCAGGCAACAGCGCACAGTCGAACTGCACAAGGTCAGCCAGCCCAGCATCGAGGATATCCCGCAGCGCCTGGCGCACCACCGGATGGTTACGCCCGATCCCGGCCACCCCGAAACCGGCAAGCAAATCCAGATACCGATTTCCGTTCTGATCATACAGGTAGGCGCCCTCGGCCCGCTCATACATCTTGTTGAAACCAATCGCGTGCAGCACCCTCGGCAACTGAGGGTTGAGATACCGGGCATGCAACTCGTAACCCGACCCGCGCCGGGCCGCCAGGAGGCGGGTCAGATCGAATCCCATATCTGCACCCTCCTCGCCGCCCGCAACCAGGTCGAACCGGCGCGCGGCATGCACCCGGCCTTCCCAATCTACAAAATCCTCGACATCGGCGCGTGCCACACCACGGACCGATGTCACTGTCGGTGAGGCCTGGGAAAGGACTGTTGCGCTGCGGGATCCTCCCACCTGCACCGCAGGGTCTCATGGATGCTCCCTCCCGCCATGGGAAGAGCATCTTACTTCAGATGCCGGACGCTCTGAGTTCGCCGAGTTCCACAGCAGGGCTACTGTGTCCGGCGCGGTCGCGTTGTCACTCAGTGTGGCGGGCGCGGTCGGCTAGCGGGACGAACTGGCGTTCGGGGTCGTTCAGTAGGCCGTGGATCGCCGTGACCACCGGGCAGGGCCACGACGATGCACAAATCGGGCAGTCGCCGCTGGGCTGTATCTGGTTGCGCGTGGCGTCCAGGTCCTGGTCGGTCCACGGGTAGCCGATGCCCGCCACGTACTCCGCCTCGTCGAGGTGACGGTAGAGATCTGTTTGCAACAGGTGCTAGGCGTCGGCGACCGCTGGGGGGATCGTGTCCAACTGGGTACCTTCCGTCATCGGCGAGGCTCGTTGCCCCGCCGATGAGGAGCTAACCCGTTGTGCTGAGGGCACGAAAATATTGCGTCAGGGGCACGCAAGGTGGCTGTCCGGCGACAAGTTGAGTGGCGCGTTGGGCCATGTGGGTCTACGCTCTCGCGGCGGGAGGTCACGATGCGCGAACAGGAACCGACGGTACGCAGCCGTGAGCTTGGTGACGGGCTGCGCGAAGTGATGCGCCAGGCGGGGCTCCACGGTCAGCAGACCGCGCACCTGCTGGCCTTGTCACCGAGCTGGGTGTCCCGGCTGCTGTCCGGCAAGCGGGGCTGCACCGAGCTGGACGTCGCGGCGTTCCTCTCCAAGGACCACCAGGGCTCCGCACTAGCCGTCTCCGGGCCCGCCTGGCACGCCCTCCTGTGCACCGTCACCCGCTAGTCCGGGCGGTATACCAGCAGGGGCACTAGCTGCTCCTCGGCGGTCAGGGAACCGTGGTGGCCGATCAGGGTGCTCATCGTGGGCGTCACGCGGGACTGCACGATGGCGAAGTCGGTGCGGGCGGCGACGATGAGGTCACCGATGCGGTCCCGGATGGGGGGCTCGACCACGGGGCCGAACCACCCCGCCGCGATGGCCTCATCGCGGGTGCGGATCCACGCCCGGTCGCCGAGCAGCTCGCACCAGGCCGCGCGCACGTCGTCGGTGGCGCCCGGCTCGGTGTAGACGTACCGGGCCCGCGGATCCCCACCCAGCAGGCGCACCCCGGCTTGCAGCGCCGGTTCGGTGTCGAAGTCGAGCCGGGCTTCCTCGGGCACGGTCACCATGCCGTGGTCCGCGATCACCACAAGCTGCGCTCCGGGCGGCAGGCCTTCGGCGATCGCGGCCGCCAGCCGGTCTACGTGGGCGAGCTGCAGCCGCCATGGCAGGGACCCGACGCCGTAGACGTGGCCGAGCCGGTCAAGGTCGCCGTGGTAGGCGTAGCACAAGGTCCGCTCGCTGCCGGACACCGCTGCCAGCGCGCGGGCAGCCAGATCCCCCAACGCGTGCACGCCGTGGAAATCGGCGCCACGCAGCGCCACGCGGTTCAAACCCGAGCCATGATGCTCATGCGGAACCGCCAGAGTGACCCGAACTCCGGATGCCACGGCGCGCTGAAGCGCGGTGGGTCGCGGCTGGATGTCCTCGGGCACGAATCGCTTACGGAGATCGACTCGGCGGCCGCCACAGTGCGTGTTCCAGCCCAGCGTGTTGATCAGATCACCGTCGGGGGTGACGAAGGTGTAGCCAACGATTCCGTGCTGGCCCACCGGCATCCCCGTCCCGATGCTGGTCACGCTGGCCGCCGTCGTCGCGGGAAACCCGGCCGTGATCGGTTCGCCGCCCTGTGCCGATGCGGTCGGAGCCGATGCGGCGAGGGCCAATGAGGTGAGGAACGGGGCGTCCTGGGGATGTTCCCGCAGTGAGAGCCACCCGAGGCCGTCCACGAGTAGCAGGCAGACTCCCCGTGCCGGGTTCAGCCCCAACCGGTCAGCGAACCCAGCAACCCCGAGCGCAGCCAGCAGCGCGGGCACCACGTCGGCGAGCGACCCGCGCACGTCACCGGGTACCAACGGAGTGTCCATCGTCATCGACCTCACAGGGCAACGCCCAGCAGGGCATCCACCGCAGCGCGCAGCTGGATGGGCGCGTCGAGGTCACGGCCGCAGCCACCGAGAGTCTCGGTGGCCCACGCGTCGACCGTGGCCAACGCGCCGGGGGTGTCCAGATCGTCGGCCAGGTGTGCCCGCAGCCGGCTGAGGGTGTCCCCCGCTGGCACCCCGGTGGGCAGCGCGACGGCGTGGCGCCAGCGGTCCAGCCGGAGCACCGCCGTCTCAAGCATCTCGGTGGTCCAGGTCCGGTCAGTGCGGTAGTGCCCGGAGAGCAACGCCAGCCGCAGCGCCATCGGGCACACCTGATCAGCGCGCAGCCGTGAGACGAAGACCAGGTTGCCCTTCGACTTGGACATCTTCTCGCCGTTCAGGAAGATCATCCCGGTGTGCACGTAGTGCCGGGCCATCGGGTACTCACCGGTGAGCGCCTCGGCGTGGGCGGCGGAGAACTCGTGGTGCGGGAAGATCAGGTCGGAGCCGCCGCCCTGCACGTCGAAGCCGGTGCCCAACCGGTTGAGTCCGATCGCGCAGCATTCCACATGCCAACCAGGACGCCCCGGACCCAGCTCGGAGTCCCAGGACGGCTCGCCCTCCCGGGCGGTGCGCCACATCAGGGCGTCCAGCGGGTGCCGTTTACCGGGGCGCTGCGGGTCGCCACCGCGCTCGGCGGAGAGCCGGGCCATGGTGTCGCGGTCGTAACCCGACTCGGATCCGAAGTGCGCGGCGGCCCGGTGGTCGAAGTAGACGTCCGGGTGCTCGGGGTCCTCGGCCCGGTAAGCCGCGCCGAGGGCGAGCAGCTTGCCGACCACCGCGACGATCTCGCCGATCGCTTCGATAGCCCCCACGAAGTCCCGAGGGGGCAGCACCCGCAGTGACTCCATGTCTTCCCGGAACAGCGCGGTCTCGCGCATCCCGAGCACCACCCAGTCGTCCTGGTCGCGGAGCGCCCGCTCCAGCAGCGGATCGTCGACGTCGGTGACGTTCTGCACATAGTGCACCTCATGCCCGGAGTCGAGCCAGTACCGGTGCACCAAGTCGAAGGCCAGGTAGGTGGCCGCATGCCCGAGGTGGGTGGCATCGTAAGGAGTGATCCCACAGACGTACATCCGCGCGGTGGACCCGGGCGCGGTCGGCCGGACCTGGCGCGCGGCGGTGTCGTACAGCCGCAGCGCTGGGCCCTGGCCGGGGAGCGCTGGCACCGGCGGCGCTGTCCAGGGCTGCATGGCGTCGAGCCTACGTCACTCCATGAGGTTGGCTGGGGTATTAAACAGGGCGTCGGCGGTGCCGGAGGTAGTCGCCCACCACCGCGGCGCCCAACCCGTCCACCCCAGGGTCAAGGACCCGCCCACCGCAGCGCCGGGCCAGGGCGTGCACGAATCCCGCGAGCCGGGGATCGTGGCCCAACATCACGATGCTCACCGCCGTGCCGTTGCGGGCCAGCGCGTCCATCTCGCGCACGGCCAGAGCCAGCGTCTGGGGATGCGGCGGGTAGCTGAAGACCGCCTCCCCGCTGGGTTCCAGGTGCGCGGTGGGCTCCCCATCGGTGACCACCAGCAGGACCTGCGCGGCGTCTGGATAGCGACGCAGGTGTCGCCCCGCCAGCAGCAGCGCGTGGTGCAGGTTGGTGCCCTGCTCCCACACCCCGGCCAGCCCGGTGAGTTCCGCGATGCCCACCCGCTGGGCGTGCCGCCCGAAGGTGATCAGCTCCAGCGCGTCGGAACGGAACCGGGTTGCGACCAGATGGTGCAGCGCCAGCGCGGTGCGCTTCATCGGCACCCAGTGCCCGTCCTGCACCATCGACCACGAGGTGTCCACGCACAACGCCACCGCAGCCCGCGCGCGCTGTTCGGTGTCCACCACCTCGACGTCCTCGACGGTCAGCAGCGGGCCCTCGCTGGCGGCACGACGCAGCACAGCGTTGCGCACGGTGCGGGGGACGTCCCATGGTTCGGAGTCACCGAACTCCCAGGCCCGCGTGCCCCCGCTGGGTTCCCCGGCAGCTCCGGCCCGACGCAGCTCGCGCGCACCGCGCCGGGCGCGCAGCGCGTCGGCCACCTCGGACAGCGCTTGGGAGCCGAGCCGGCGCATCGCTGTGGGCGACAGCCGCAGTGACCCGTCCGGGCCGCGCTCGAAGAAACCGTGGCGATCCAGCTCACGCTCCAGCTCAGCCAGCCGGCGAGCGTCGACGCGAGCCTCCTCCCCCAACTGGCGGGCCAGCGCGTCGAGGTCGAGGTCCTCGGCGCGGGCCCCGGAATAGGACTGGGCGAGCTGCTCGGCCAACGCGTCCAGTTCCGCGAGGTCAGCCATCGCCTGCGCGCCCTCGCTTAAGCCCAGCGGGTCTGCGCCATCGAACCGCTCGGATCCCTGCCAGTCCTCACCGGGGCGCAGCGCGTGGAGCTGGTTGTCCAGCGCCGTGAGTTGCTGGGCCAACCGGGGGTCTCCAAAGGCCTGCTGGGTGAGCTGGGCCAGCTCGGCGCGCTGCTGGGAACTCATTGAGTTGATCATCCGCTGCGCTGCGGCGGCTCGGGCGGCCAGCGCGTCGATCAGCTCATCGACGGTGCGCGGGTGCTCGGGGAAGAACTCGCCGTGCTGGCGGATGAACTGCTCAAACCGTTGCGGGGTGTCGGGGGCCCGGCGGGCGCGGGCGGCGAGCAGGTCGTTGAGGTCCGCCAGCATCCGCCGAATCCGCTCGACGTCCTCGGGTGAGGTGGACCGCAACGCCTGCTTGATCCCTTCGAAGCGCTGCTCGAGCAGTTGCTGGCCGAGCAGGTCGCGGATCTGCTGGTAGGCCTGCGCGGCCTCGGTGGAGCGCCAGTCGTAGCTGGCGAGCTCGGTGACGGCACGGGCTGTGTCCGGGGGTAGCGCGTCGAGCCGGGCCTCGCGGAACCGGGCGTCGTCGTCGGGGTCGGGGAACAACGCCCGCCGTTCCGCGGTGAGGGCTTGCTCCAGCAGCTCGCGGACCTGCTGCAGAGTGCCGTCGAGCCGGTGGCGGCGGGTGATCTCGGCGCGGCGCTGCCAGATCCGGCGGGCCAGCTCGTCCATCCCCCGGGTGCCGGGCATGCCGCGGCGCAGCAGCTCCCGCATCGCCGCTCGGGGCGACGCCCCGTCCATCACGTCCCGGCCGATCAGCTCCAGCGCCGAGGACAAATCGGTCGGGGCCGCCAGTGGGTCCGGGCCGCCCTCCCAGGGCCCGTAGCTGTACCGGCGGGCCGACGTCATGGCCTGGATCCGTACACCGTGCGGCCGTCCTCGACGTCCTTGCCCAGCTTGCGGGTGAGATACAGCGACTCCAACGCGAACTCGACAGCGGCGGCGATCGGGCCCGGCGGGCCATCGGGCGCGGCACCGAGCCGGGTGGCGACCTCGTGCAGCACCGGCAGCTCCGGCAGCGCGGCCAGCACCTCGCCAGCCGACACTCCCTCACCGGTGGCCACCCGGTGGCCATCAGTGACCGCCGCGACCAGCGGGGTGAGGTTCACTCCGCGCAGCCGAGCCCGGGCGGTGTCGGCCACCGCGCGGCGCAGCAGGTGGGTCAGCACCTCGCCCTGCTCGTCCCTTTCGGCAGAGGGTGTGTCATAGCCGGATTCGAACTCTAGCTTGCCGCGCAGCACCGCCGGCACCGCCTCCAGGTCGATGGGGCGGGCCACCGCGTGGTCCTCACCGGTCAACGCGGAGCGGCGCAACGCGGCGGCGGCGATGGTCTGGGCGCCGGCCACCGCGAACCGCGCCGACACCCCGGAGCGCTGGTCGATCGCCGCGCTGGCGCGCAGGTGCCGGGAGAACCGGGCCAGCACCTCCAGCAGCGGCTCGCCGACCTCGGCGCCGATGCCGCCCAGATCCGCCTCCTGAGCGACCAGCGCCACCTCGGCGGCCATCTCCCGGGGATAGTGGGTGCGGATCTCCGCACCGAAACGGTCTTTGAGCGGGGTGATGATCCGGCCCCGGTTGGTGTAGTCCTCCGGGTTGGCACTGGCCACCAGCAGCACGTCCAGGGGCAACCGCAGGGTGTAGCCGCGGACCTGGATGTCGCGCTCCTCCATCACGTTGAGCAGCGAGACCTGGATCCGCTCAGCCAGGTCGGGCAACTCGTTGATCGCGATGATGCCGCGGTGCGCGCGGGGCACCAGCCCGAAGTGAATTGTCTCCGGGTCACCCAGGCTGCGACCCTGCGCGACCTTCACCGGGTCGACGTCACCAATCAGGTCACCGACGCTGGTGTCGGGAGTGGCGAGCTTCTCGGTGTAGCGCAGCGAGCGGTGCAGCCAGGCCACTGGCAGGTCCTCGCCAAGCTCGGCGGCGCGGCGCACCGAGCCCGGGGTGATCGGCCGGT
Organism: Pseudonocardiaceae bacterium; assembly: GCA_049673305.1. Taxonomy (GTDB): domain Bacteria; phylum Actinomycetota; class Actinomycetes; order Mycobacteriales; family Pseudonocardiaceae. The sequence continues at coordinate 57,960 of JBATXM010000150.1, forward strand.
AGGGATGCTCGGCCAGCTCAGCGCCCTCGATCACCGGCGTCCACTCATCAAGTAGTCCCACCAGCGTGCGCAGCAGCCGGGTCTTGCCCTGGCCGCGCTCCCCCAGCAACACCACATCGTGCCCGGCCAACAAGGCCCGTTCCAACTGCGGCAACACAGTGTCGCCAAACCCAATGATGCCCGGCCACGGATCACGACCGCTCCGCAACGCATCAAGCAGGTTCGCCCGCACCTCACCCTTGACGTCACGGTGCACATGCCCACAGGCGCGCAACGCGCCCAGGGTGCACGGCAGGTCAGCCGGAGGCTCCAGGGACCCACGCACAGCGATGACGGCCACAACTCCACGCTACGCACGCCCGCCCCGGCCAGCATCCAGTGTGCTTAGGACCCATTGCTTCCCGCGCCGCCCGCACCCCCGGCACCCCCGTTACCGCCACTCCCGTCGGGCTGGCCGGGCTGACCCGGTTGGCCGGGCTGACCGGCTCCGCCGGACCCACCTGGCTGACCAGACCCACCGGGCTCACCAGGCCCGCCAGGTTGACTGGGCTGACTAGGTTGACTGGTCTCACTAGGTTGACTGGGCTGATTGGATTGGCTCGGCGGGTTTTGCTGCGGGCTCGGCGGGTAGCCAGATTGGCTTTGGCACGCTGCGCAGACCGCGATGACAGCCAGGGCAGTGGTGATTACCGCAGTGACTCCCTCCATCCGCTGCTGATTCATCGTGGGAGTTTGTTTCGTAGTGTGCATGGTGACGTACCGTCTCCCTACGGGTCTAGCGGCGTTAGCCACCGCGCGGCTGTTGCGGCGCGGGCTCGACTGTTCGTTTCTTTTGGTAAGGCACGCTTGGTGATGTAAGCGTTACCACTCGTGAGTGCGTTGCCTGTTTTGTCGTGGCGGGGTGACGTGGTAAGGAAGGGACCATATCCGGGCCCTTCCTCACCACGCTTGCTGCTTTTCTTTCAACCCAGGACTCCGGCCCGGTGCCCGGGAACCACTTTAGCCGCCGATACCGCCGCCACCACCCGCTCCGCCGGTGCCACCGGTGCCACCAGCGCCATTGGGGCCAGCGACACCGCCAGAGCCACCGGCCCCGCCAGCCTGACCGGGCGTGCCGTTACCGAGCAATCCGGAGCCGCCGGGGCCGCCTGTGCCACCAGTACCACCAGTGCCACCCTGACCACCGATGCCGCTGGTGCCGGTGCCACCGTTGCCACCGGTGCCGCCATTGCCACCAGGGCCGCCGTTACCGCCCGTTTTGTTGACGCTGGTGCCGCCGGCGCCACCGTTACCCCCATTGCCACCGTTGCCGCCCTGACCACCGACGAAGCCATTGCCACCGACAGCGCCCTTTCCACCGTTACCACCAGCGCCGCCCGTCCCACCGTTGCCGTTGGTGCTGTTGCCACCGACGCCACCATTGGCACCGTTACCACCGTGACCACCAACGAAGCCACTTCCACCGACAGCACCGTTACCACCGTTGCCACCAGCGCCGCCCGTCCCACCGTTCATGTTGACGCTGTTGCCACCACTGCCACCGATGTTGCCGGCCCCACCGTTGCCACCGTGGCCACCGATGAAGCCATTACCACCGACAGCACCGTTACCACCGTTGCCACCAGCGCCACCGGTGGCGCCGACGAAGTTCGTACCATTGCCGCCGGGACCGCCGGGACCGCCGGGACCGCCGTCGCCACCCCTGGCGCCGGTGCAGCCGCTGGTATGGCATGAGGATCCTGGGGTTCCGTTGCCACCTGGGCCACCTGCGCCACCCGGGGTGGGTGGGCCTGCGGCGGCGAATGCGGTACCACCGGCGGCGAGCACCAAGCCGGTCGCCAGGACGGCGGAGGAGGCGAAAACGCTGAGCCGCCGCCGCATGATGTTGCGATCCATGAAAAACCTCCGTAATAGTGACCTAATTTGTCACATCGAGCTGCGGGCCCAGGTCTCACACCGATCACGAAAACCGTTCTGACCGCACTGCACCTGTCAGGACCCTCGGCCGGGCGATATAAGCCCGTCACGATGACAATCGCGATATCAGTCGTGGCGTAACCAGATCGAGGCGATACCATTCGAATGGCCTAGCATGACTCCGGACGAGTCACGGTTTGCATACTGCCCGTTCGACAGCTATGAACTATGACCACTTACTGAACACGAGTACTCACACAAGGAATTATGGCAAATCGCAGACGACACCAAAAGGCCGCCGGGCACCCTTTTGGTGTCGAGGCATGCTCAGTGATAAAGACGTTGCTATTCGTGAGAGCGTTGCCCATATGGGCCGCCGGGGTGATGTGGTGCGCAGGAGACCGCGTCCGGGCCCCTGCGCACCACGTTCGTTGCGTCCCTCAGCTCAGCGCCCGGACACCAGGTCAGCCACCGTTGCCACCAGTGCCACCGGTGCCACCCCCGCCCCCGACGCCACCAGCGCCACCAGCGGCGGGAGCGCCACCAGAGCCGCCGGCCCCGCCGGCCTGACCGGGCGTGCCGCTGCCAAGCAAGCCGGAGCCGCCAGCTGCGCCGCTGCCACCCTTGCCGCCAGTGCCACCGGAGCCGCCGACACCACCGTTGACGGTGCTGGCGCCGCCGGTGCCGCCGGTGCCACCGTTACCACCGTTGCCACCGCCGCCACCCGTGCCGAGGACGCTGTTGCCACCGACGCCACCGTTACCGCCGCTGCCACCGGTGCCACCGTTGCCACCGATCACGCCGGTGCCGCCGTTGGCGCCGTTACCACCGGTGCCACCGTTACCGCCCTGACCACCCGTGCCGAAGAGGGTATTGCCGCCCTTGCCACCGTTGGCGCCATTACCACCGCTGCCGCCCTTGCCACCGTTACCGCCGGGGGTGGTGGTGGCAGCGGCGCCGTTACCACCGATGGCGCCGTTGCCACCGTTGCCACCGTTGCCACCGTGGCCGCCGCCAGTCAGGCCGTTGCCGCCGTTGCCGCCGTTGCCGCCGATGGCGCCGATGCCACCGCTGCCGCCGTTGCGGGTGGTGGAGGTGGTGCCGCCGTTGGCGCCCTTGCCGCCGTTGCCACCGCTGCCACCGCTGCCACCGGCGAAGCCAGTACCCAAGCTGGGGCCACCGTTGCCGCCGGCGGTGCCGGCGGTGCCGTTGTGGCCGCTGCCACCGGGGCTGGTGCCGGCGGCACCGTTGCTGCCGTTGCTGCCGTTACCGCCCGGTTGAGCGAAGGCGGTAACCCCGGCGCTCAGCACCAAGCCGGCCGCCAGGACGGCGGAGGAGACGAAAACGCCGAGCCGCCGCCGCATGATGTCGCGATCCATGAAAACCTCCGTTATCGTGCCGTGACCCTGTGTCAGATCGATCAGCAAGCCCAGAACCAAGTCGAGGGACTCATTCACTCGATAGAGTGGTTTGGCCTACTAGCTCAGACATCGGAAACTGGGAGTTCGCGTAACAAGAAGGAAAATTCTATACCCAAATAGACTAATCTATACTCGATTAAGTGAACAATGACCACTGTGGGTTGACAAATTGTGACTACTCAACCAAGGCGAACTCCTACGGTGAGTACCCCACCGCCCCACCGGGTCGCGCAATGACCACAGCGGCGTCGACGGCGCCAGTGGGGCGCCAGCACGCTTAGCGAGAAGGCTGGCCCAGGAAACTCCACAGCACGGTAGGTGGCAGCAGCGACCAGCCAAGTCGATGCGGCCATGGGTGCAGCAACGGCAGCGCCGCCGGATCGGTGGGCAGCCCCGCTGGCCCCGCTCAGGCCTCGACCTGACCAGCCCTATGGTGCCCACCGTGTCGGAGTGCTAGAAGAACTGGGATCGGACTCGTCACGTTCTCAATGGGCTCGCGATACACCTGGCACGACTGCCGGTGCGGATCATCCTGCCTAGGGCACGACGACCTTGTCGCCTTCGCGGAGGCCGGAGAGTACTTGGGCGTCGTGTTCGCCGACCGCGCCGATCTGAACCGACACCGCACGTCGAGCGCCGCCGGGTCCCACCACGGACACGGTGCCGGTGTGACCGATACCGCGCACGGCGGCCGAGGGCACAACCAAGGCGCTGGTGACCACGCCGGTGATGATGTGCGCCTGCGCGGCCATCCCGTCCTGTAGCCGGGGGTCGAGTTCGGTCAACACCAGCGTGACGAGATAGGTTTGATCATCAGAAGCGGGGGAAGTGACGGGCGCGGGAGCGATGTCGGTCACCGTCGCCTGACGAGTCAACCCCGGGATAGCTGGGAAACTGACGTCTACGACCTGGTTCGGCGCCATCCGCCCGACATCGGCCCTGGGGAAGGGAACAGTCATTTGGAATGAGTTGACATGGTCCAGCACAATCAACGCGTCGGCGCCGGACGAGTTTGTCGGCATCTGCGCGCCAGCCGAATTCCGGTCACCGACCGGAGCCGGAAGGGCTGTGCGGTACGAGGCGGTCAGGACTTTGCCGACGCGGCCGTTGATCTGCGCGACCGTACCGGTAAACGAGGACTTGACGACCGTAGCGGCCAGCTCCTGCTGCGCGAGCATCAAGTTGTTCTTGGCCTCGTCCAGGTTTTGTTGCTGCTCCAAAAGGGAGTAGTGAGAGTCAGTGCCGGCCAAACCTCTTTTGTCTTGGGCAAGGATCACATTGACCCTCTGAGCACCGATGTTGGCTTGCTCCTGGGCCTGATCGGAATCTCGCCTTGCACGGGAATTCTCGATATCCGTCTGATCGCTGATGATCTGGCGTCGAGCGAACGCGATCGCATCAAACCGGCTTTCGAGGAATTCGCACGGACCTTGATCACCGGGTGCAGCGCTGGTGGTTGAGCCATTTCCCGTGGTAACAGTCGCGGTGATGCCGCTACTCGGCGGATTGGGATAGTCGGGGCACCTTTGCCGATCTACGCTGAGCTCTTTTTCCTGCCGTTTGAGGTTGTCTTCGTCGAACTGAAGCTGACGTTCAAACTGGCCGATCGCGACAGTGTCGGCTCGGTAGGACTCATCAGCGGCCTTCTGCGTCTCGGCAAGCAGCTGCTCCGAGCGCTCAAGCTCCGCGCTGGCTCGCCCTGGCGTGTTCTCCGCTGCGACCTGGTCAAGCAGGGCCTGCTGGCGCGTCACCTCGTCTTGTGCGTTACGCACCGCAAGTTTCTGCCGGCTGTCATCGACCCTGGCCAGAACTTGGCCCGCAGTGACGTGATCCCCCACAGACACAGTGATCGCGGTAATCCTGCCGCCCTGTGGGAAGCCCAGGCTCTGCGTCGTCATCGCATGCAGCGTCCCGGTGGCCGTCACCGTCGACGCGACCGGACCGTGCGCAATGCGGGCGATCGACGGAGCATGCATCGACTGAGTCGCGGATGAGGAATGACCGCATCCGCTGGCCATCACCACCAGCGGAAGTATCGCCACCAGCGGATGCCCACGGCGAGACAGCGGCACCACGGCACGGCCAGCGCCCCGCGAAAAATCGACCATTCCCCACCCCAATCGCGCACGACCACCAGGCACCTGCGGGTACCGCGCTCATTCACCACCCGGCTGGCTGAACCGCAATCGCCAGACGATCCACTTCATAGATCAACTCTTTGAACGACGCAGCAGGACCGATGGATACGCGCACAATCAAATTAACCCGTAGGAGTGAAACTGCCGTCTCCATTTGTGACAAATATGACGCACAGTAGTCGTAAACCCATCTAGCACCACGGAGGTAAGCTGACCAACCGATCACCGAGTCCCAGACCGGTGCGGTCGCGTTATTAGTAGCTGATCTCACTTGGGTCCGAACGGTCTCCCGGCGAGGGCATCCGCGTTTCCCAGCACCGTATGAGCGCCGTAGCCTCAGCGTATGAGCGGTACGAAGGAACGGATCACCGTGAGCCTGGATCCCGGCGTCGTCGCAAGGCTCAAGGCCGCCGCCGAACAGGCCGGCGCGGCCAGCGTGTCGGAGTACGTCGAGGGCGCCTTGGAGGCCCGGATGATCCGCGAGCAGTGGCTGGCTCGCTGGCGTGCCACGGCCGGGGACGTCGATCCGCAGGCGCTGGCCTACGCCCGGCGTGCCCTGCTCGGTGAGCGGGTCGAGCAGCATCCGCAGGCATCGTGAGCGGCCGCGTCCTGACCTCCTCTGCCATCGTGGACATCGCCACTAACCGTTCCGTATACGGTCGGGCGTTCCTGGTAGCCGCCGTCGAGCTGGGGATCTTTCCCTACCCCCTCGACCGCGCTGCTGCAGGCCTGGGCCGCCGTCCCACCGGAGGCGCGGGTGCTGCTGGAGCTGCTCCTGGACGCCCCCAATCGTCGTCGAGGATCTCGGTGCGTCAGTGGCCGGCCGGGCTGGCGTCCGCGCCCACCCGGCGCACCAGGCCGGACACTTCGATGTGGTCGCCGCCCACGCCGTGGACGTGGTGATCGCCCGCAGGTTGGCCATTCTGACCACAGAACCTGGCCCGCTGCGCGCGATCGACCCGGACGTGGAGATCGAGGAGCTGCCCGCACCGTAGAGGCCCCGGGCGCCAGCACGCTTGGTCAGAAGGCTGGCCATGGGATGGCTGGCCAGTTCCCGTTGGGCGCGGGGAACGTCTCGGTGGCCAGCAGCCGGTCGGTCCGCTCACACACGGCCCGCACCTCCGCTCGGGTGACGTGCTTGGCGAGCGTGGCGCTCAACGCGCCGTCCAGCTCGGATCGCACCCGGCGCAGCACATCAAGCACCGCAGCCGGCAGCGGCTGGCCCAGGAAACCCCACAGCACGGTGCGCAGCTTGTCCTCGCGGTGCAGGCAGATCCCGTGGTCCACGCCGTACACCGCGCCATCCAACCCGGCCAGCACGTGCCCGCCCTTGCGATCCGCGTTGTTGAGCAACGCATCCAGCACGGCCAGCCGGCGCATTCCTTCAGTGTCGGCGTGCACCAGCAGCACCGGGTTGCCGTAGCGGTCGTACGCTCGCAGCACCGTGCACCAGCCGCTGGGCACCGCGTCCAGAGCCACGACGTCCACCAGCCCGGGCTCATCCTCGGTGTCCACCCACAGCTGCACCATGCCCGGCCCCAACGGCCCCGACCGCAGCACGGTCGGCGGCACCAGCGACCAGCCAGTCGCCTCGGAGAGCAGCCAACTGGCCACCTCACGACCAGCCAAGGTGCCATCGGGGAAATCCCAGAGCGGGCGCTCCCCCCGGATCGGCTTGTAGACACACTCAGCGCTGACCCCGTCACAGTGCACCGTGCCCAACAGGGTGGCATTGGACGCCTCAACGATCCGGCCAGTTAAGTCAATGTGACCATGGCGTAACAACGGCAGCGCCGCCGGATCGGTGGGCAGCACCGCTGGCCTCGCTCAGGCCTCGACCTGACGACGGTAGCCATTTTGCCGTGGACAGATATGCCCCTTGGGCCCCAACGGCTCCGCGCACAACGGGCAAGGCTTGCGCCCCGCTGAGAGCACCCGCTCAGCGCGCACCGTAAACGCCCGCACCTGCTCCAGTGACAAAAACACCCGCACCGCGTCAGGGCCATCCTCGGTGTCGTCGAGCACGATGGACTCGTCCACCTCCTGCTCACTCACGGCGAGCAGCTCCACAACGATGGCCCGCGACTCGACGTCCCAGCCCAGCCCCATGGTGCCCACCATGAATTCCTGCTCGACGGGTGAGCGCAACGGCTCGGTGTCCACCTCGAGCTCGGAGAGCTCGGCGGGTGCCTCGGCGCCCAGTCGTCGAACAACTTCCTCGAGCAAGGCGGACAGGCGTTCGGCGAGAACGACGACTTGCTCCTTTTCCAGCCGCACGCTGACCACCTTGACCTCGTCAGCGGCCTGCAGGTAAAAGGTGCGGTCGCCGGGCTCGCCAACGGTGCCGGCGACGAACCGGCGAGGGGTGCGGAAGACATGGATGACACGCGACATGGCAGTAATGACACTAGAGCACCCGCACTATTCGGCAACGACCCTCCCCAGCCTTCAGCTGGTACCGGTTGGTCCCCCGGGCGTGGCGTCCGACGAGGGCCGGCGCCGGCGCCGGCGCTTGGGCGGGACCAGTGAGCGCAGGTCGTCACCGCAGTCGTTGACCCGCTGCACGAATGGCCGGGTCTCGGTGTAGGTGACGACGCTGACCGAGCAAGGATTGGCGACGATGCGCTGGAATCCATCCAGGTGCACGCCCAACGCATCGGCGAGCACTGCCTTGATGACGTCGCCGTGGGTGCACGCCAGCCACAGCACCTGGGGGCCGTGCTCGGCGGCCAGCTTGGCATCCCACTCCCGCATCGCAGCCACCGCCCGAGCCTGCATGGCGGCCAGGCCCTCGCCACCGGGGAACACCGCCGCGCAGGGGTGCGCCTGCACCACCTTCCACAGCGGTTCCTTGCCCAGAGTGCGCAGTTCCCGTCCGGTCCACTCGCCGTAATCCACCTCAACGAACCGGTCGTCCACCGTCACCTCGAGCGCACGCGCCAGCGCCAGCGGGGCCACCGTGTCCTGGCAACGCTGCAGCGGAGAGCTCACCAGCGCCGCCAGCGGCAGCGCCGCCAGGCGTTCGACCAGCGCCTGAGCCTGAGCCTGGCCATGCTCGTCGAGGAACACTGCCGGGGTGCGCCCGGCCAGCACTCCAGCGGTGTTCGCCGTGGACCGGCCATGCCGTAACAGGATCACGGTGCCCACGCCCGCCACCCTACCCACCCGATAGCGTGCATCCGTGCAACAGCGTTATCTTGGCCGCAGCGGGCTGCGGGTGTCCCGGCTGGCGCTGGGCACCATGACTTGGGGTCAGGACACCGACGCCGAGGAGGCCGCCACGCAGCTGGTCGCCTTCATCGACGCTGGCGGAACGCTGGTGGACACCGCGGACGTCTACAGCGACGGTGAGTCCGAACGAATCCTGGGCGAGTTGCTGGTTGAGGTCATCCCCCGAGATGAGGTGGTGCTGGCCACCAAGGCGGTGGCGCGCCGGGACGACGGGCCATTCGGCGGCGGCGCGTCCCGGGCGGCGCTGCTCGCGGCGTTGGACGGGTCACTGCGCCGGCTGCGCACCGACCACATCGATCTGTGGCAGCTGCACGCCTGGGATCCGGCCGTACCGCTGGAGGAGACGCTGTCCGCGGTGAGCGACGCGGTGCGCTGCGGCAAGGTCCGCTACGTCGGGGTGTCCAATTACACCGGCTGGCAGCTGGCCACCGCGAAGGCCATCTCCGAGGTGCCGCTGGTGTCCAGCCAAGTGGAGTACTCGCTGTTGGAACGGGGGGTGGAACGGGAGCTGGCCCCGGCGGCGGCCTACCACGGGGTGGGCCTGCTGCCCTGGGCGCCGCTGGCCCGAGGGGTGCTCACCGGCAAGTACCGCAACAGCACCCCGGCCGGCTCCCGGGCAGCGTCGCCGCACTACGCGAGCTACGTCGAGCACCACCGCACCGAGCAGTCGAACCGGATCGTGCAGGCCGTGGTCACCGCCGCCGACGGGTTGGGCGCCTCCCCGCTGGAAGTGGCCCTGGCCTGGGTCCGGGACCGGCCGGGGGTGGTCGCCCCGGTCGTCGGCGCCCGGGACACCGCTCAGCTGGCTGGCTCACTCGCCGCCGAGGAGGTAGAGCTGGCTCCCGCGATCCGGGCCGCGCTGGATGATGTCAGCGCGATTGAGCTGGGCTACCCCGAACGCCCGCTCGGCTGATCCGCCGTGACGCGGCGGCCATGTCGCGGGCGGCTCGGAAGGTGCCCCGGATCGATCCGGACACCTTGGAGCGCCCGCCGGTCCTCGGCCGGTACTCGACGTCGACCTCGCGCACCCGCCAGCCGGCAGCACCAGCACGGAGCAGCAGTTCGAATGGGTAGCCAAAGCCACGGTCGGTGACGCCTAGGTCGAGCAGCGCCTGGCGGCGCCCGACCCGGATCGGTGCGATGTCGTGCACCGCCAGCCCACGCTCGCGCAGCACCGCAGCCAGCACCGCGTTGCCCGCCCGGGCATGCCACGGCCAGGCGCCGGCCCTCGGTATCCGGCGACCGACGGCGAGATCAGCGCCACCGGCGAGCGCGGCCACCAGCTCGGGCAGGGCCTGTGGCGGCAGGGATCCGTCGGCGTCCAGCACGCCGAGAAGATCGGCGGTCGCGGCCATCAACCCGGCGTGCACCGCCGCGCCGTAGCCGCGCCGCGGCTCGTGCACCACGGTTGCGCCGCATGCGGCGGCGACCGCAGCGGTGTCATCGGTGCTGCCGTTGTCCACCACGAGGACCCGGTAGCCCGCCGGCATCGCGGCCAGCACACCCGGCAGCGCCTCAGCTTCATCCAGGCAGGGCAGCACGATGTCGACGGTCGGAGTCATTCGAGTCCCGGGGGTCATGGACATCACAGTGGGGAATGCTATCGGCTACGGAGAGCGCAGTGCAGGTCACGCTGGTTACAGATCGATGACGCCTGCGCTGCGCAGCGTCAGCGGGAGTGGCGTCCGCTGAGCGCTTGGACACGAACAAGCAGCTACCTGGTGATGACGCGGGGGTGTCGCGTCAGGGATGCTTGCCTTACACCTCAGTCCCCCACCGGCTCCCCAGCGGCAAGGAGATCAGTGTGCTCGGTGCCCTGCGCGTGGCTCTACCCGCTGCGTTGCTCGTCGCCGGACTGATCGCGGGATGCGCCACCTCGGGACCCTCAGACGCCGAGCATGACGTCGTCCCCGCCGCACCGTCGGTGGCTCCCCTGGGCGGGCCAGCCCCCGCCGGGACCGTCGTGGCGCTGGGTTCGCCCGCTACCGAGGTGGCACTCGATCCCCGCACCGGGACGGTGGCGGTGGCGGTGGATGACCCGCCACGGCTGTTGCTGCGGAGGCTGGACGGTGCCGCGCTGCCCCGGCAGGTGCCGCTGCCTGGCCCGGCCGCGGACCTCGTCCTCTCCACCGAGGGAGGCCCACTGCTGGTGCCGATCACCGCGCCGGGGTCCCTCATCCGGGTCCCGCTTGATGGTGGGGCGCCCAGCAGGACCGATCTCGGCGGCCCGGCACAGGGGGCGGTCACGGTGGGTCAGACCACTGTGGTCGCCCTGGGCGACCGGCTGGCTGTGCTGGACGGGAACCGGACGCGCACGACCATCCCGGGGTTCATCGACGCCGCCCGCCTGGTACCGGTCAGGACTCCTGGCGCCACCAAGCTCGGGGTACTCGACCGGGGGCGCAGCGCAGTGAGTGTGGTGAATCTGTCTTCCGGCGAGATCAGCCCCGCCCTGCGCGCGGGTAATGGGGCCACCAGTGCGGTGGCCGACAGGTTCGCCCGGATGCTGGTGACCAACACCCGCGACGGCGAGCTGCTGGTCTTTGCCGGCGACCCACCGGTGTTGCGGCAGCGCTTTCCGTTGCCCGGGGCGCCCTACGGGCTGGCCTACGACGGCCAGCGAGACCTGGCGTGGGTCACTCTGACCAGCCGCGATGAGGTGGTCGGGCTCGACGTAGCGGCGGGCGAGCCGGTGATCGTTCACCGGTTCCCCACGGTGCATCAACCGCATGCGGTGGCGGTCGACCCGGCCAGCGGCCGGGTCGTGGTCGTCTCCGCGTCAGGCGCAGGACTGCAGGTGATCGATCCCGAACAGGTGGTTCAATGATGATCGAGACAGGTGACGGTGATGGCCTTGACTGGGAGTACCAGCCGCTGCGGTTGCCGCCGGAGGTGTCCCGGCGAACTGCGGCAACTCAGCTCGCGGTGCAAGCTGAGTTCGCGGGATGGGAGCTGTCCCGGGTGCGGATGTACTCCGACGGCACACGCACCATATGGCTGCGCCGCCAGCGCACCTCGGTCGCGCAACCCAACTTGTCGTCGTAGGCGTTCTCCCGCACAGGACCTAGACATGACGTAGGGTCCGCACCCACCGGCACGGACCCTACTGGTGAGTCTGGTTGGTGGGATTGTGCGCGCCGGCTCAGGGCCGGAGCGCGCGGATCTTTTCGGCCTGCGGACCCTTAGGCCCCTGAGTGATCTCGAACTCGACCCGCTGGTTCTCATCCAGCGAGCGGTAACCGGTCGCCTCGATCGCCGAGAAATGGGCGAAGACGTCGGGACCACCACCATCCTGGGTGATGAAACCGTACCCCTTCTCCGAGTTAAACCACTTGACCGTGCCGGTCGCCATCTTCCATCTCCTTCTCGGGCCGCCTGTGCGGCCCGCAATGCGGATGTCTCGGATCGCTGTCGTGTCGCCCCGCCAGAGCAGTGGACCCACCACGTTGGCCGGACACACAGGACGCCTGTGGCGCTTGCTCCACAGGCGTCCTTGGAACCAAGACTGCTACGAGCGCAGACGTTAGCAGAATCAACAGCTCCGCAGGAACCTATCGAGGACTCGAGTACCGAAGATCAGCCCGTCGATGGGCACCCGCTCGTCGACACCGTGGAACAGCGCGGCGAAATCGAGATCAGGCGGCAGCCGCAACGGCGAGAACCCGAAGCAGCGCATTCCCAACCGGCTGAACGCCTTGGCATCAGTGCCGCCGGAGAGCATGTAGGGGATGGTTCGGGCACCAGGATCCTCCTGCTGGATCGCGGCGTCCATCGCGGCCACCAGGCCACCATCGAAGGTAGTCTGCACCGGCGGCAGGTTGACCACCCATTCGCGGGTGACATCGGGGCCAAGCAGCTCGTCGACCTCCCGCTCGAACGCCGCCTGGCGACCGGGCAGCACCCGGCAGTCCACCACCGCCTCCGCCGTGGAGGGGATGACGTTGGCCTTGTACCCGGCGTTGAGCATCGTCGGGTTGGCGGTATCCCGCAACGTCGCGCCGACGATCCGGGCCAGCCCGCCCAGCTTGGCGACCGCACCGTCCAGATCGTCACCGGAGAAGTCCAGCCCGGTCTCCTCGCCGATCGCGGTGAGGAACTCCCGCACCGTGTCGGTCATCACCAGGGGGAAACGGTGTTTGCCCAGCCGGGTCACCGCCGCACACAGCGCGGTCACCGCGTTGTCCTCATGCACCATCGATCCGTGCCCGGCCCGGGCCCGGGCCCGCAGCCGCATCCAGGCAATGCCCTTCTCGGCGGTCTCGATCAGGTACAGCCGGCGTCCCTCCCGCACGGTCAGGGAGAACCCGCCGACCTCGCTGATCGCCTCAGTACAGCCCTCGAACAAGTCTGGACGGTGTTCGATCAACCAGTGCGAGCCGTATCCACCGCCGGCCTCCTCGTCGGCCAGAAAGGCGAAAACCAGGTCGCGCGGCGGAACGATGCCCTCGCGCCGGAACCGCCGGGCGACGGCGATGGTCATCGCGAGCATGTCCTTCATGTCGACCGCGCCCCGGCCCCACAGGTAGCCGTCCTGCACCGCGCCGGAAAACGGGTGCACCGACCACTCAGCGGCGTCAGCGGGCACCACGTCGAGGTGGCCGTGGACAAGCAGCCCGCCACGTTGGGGGTCGGCACCGGGCAGCCGGGCGATCACGTTGCCCCGTCCGGGAGCCCCGGACTCGAGATAGATCGTCTCGAAACCCACCTCACCGAGCTTGCCGGCGACGTACTCCGCCGCGACCCGCTCTCCGACCAGAGTGTCTGGGTCACCAGTGTTGGTACTGTCGATCCGGATCAGGTCACTGGCCAGGCCGACGACCTCATCTTCCGCAGTGCTGGTGGCATCTGCGAGTCCCTCCATCAGGTCTTCTTACCACCGTTGAACCACCGAAGCCACGATACCCGCGCCGGGTTTGGAGCCTCAGGTGGCGATCAGCTACCCTCGTGCAACATGTCCGAGTGGCGGAATGGCAGACGCGCTAGCTTGAGGTGCTAGTCCCCGACTAGGGGGTGGGGGTTCAAGTCCCCCCTCGGACACGCTCACTACCCCTACCGGTTGGTCGCATGGCCACGTTGCCAGTCTTGGCGCTGACATTGTAGACCATCTCCAGCTTGAGGGCAGGAGGATAACTCCTCCAGGCCAGCAGGGTCTGCACGATCATAGGGCGTGTCCCACGTCGCCTAGTTCGTCGATCATCGTGGCGATGTCTGTGTGGCTCAGTACACGTCCGACGGGAATCCTATCAAGATCGCGCGGGCTGCCTGTCGTTCCTCCTCCGCCTTGTTGAGTGCGTCCACGAGAGCCGCGGGATTCGCACCAGCTTCAATCGGCGTTGACCGACCGGTCCCACGCTAACGTCCCGTGAGTCAGTGACCGCTGCCACTCGGAAACGCACCAATCTTCCCAGCCTCGCGCGACTTGAGACAGTTTTGACACGTCGGTCGCGGGCGCGACAACTGGGTATAGTGTCATGAGTCACGATGGGCTCGGTCAATCGGGAGATTGCACCAGGTTCGCTGCCCCTGACCGAATCGTGAGGGTATGTGGTCGTGCTCGTCGTCGCCGAACGCCTGGTGCATTGGACGGGACAGTGCCTCGAACCAATCCATGCCTGTACCTTACCTTTGACCATTGGGGTGAGCAGACTCCACCGGAAAGACGCAACCTAGCATCAACCTGATCAGAACTCCAAAACGTTCTTAGACCCTCGCCAGTCCATCCTATGGGTGCCCTCACCGGGGGGTTCGCGCTGGCGAGGCGGCCGCCACCGCTTGCGCTGTCACCCAGCGGCTGATCTGCGGATACCCGCCGGCTGGCGATGCCGAAGTGTTCGAGTTGGTGAGCTTTGCCCTTGCAGTGTCCGGAGCTCACCGTCTTTTCAAGATCATGATATGAGTGTGCAATGACCGTGCGCGCCACAGACCGCCATTCGGAGCCGAATGGCGAACGGGAAGCCGCCCACACCGCCATTTGGCTCCGAATGGCGATAGCAGCTCGGAGTGTGGACAGTCGGGCGTTTCGTTCAGGACCCGGGGTCGAGTTTTAGCGCTCCCTGTTCTGGGACTGCCCCTGTTAGGCACAGTTGTTTCATGATTGACTATCTTGAAACAATCGTGGAGTGGCGGGCACTTCAGACTGTTCGAGTCCCTGATCGCGCTGAACCTCCGGGTCTATGCCCAAGCCAACGAGGCAACGGTCCATCACCTGCGCACCCGCAACGGCGACCACGAAATCGACTTCATCATCGAACGAGACGACCACAAGATCGTCGCGCTGGAAGTCAAGCTCAGTTCCACCGTCGATGACTCCACACCCACCTGCACTGGCTACGCAACCACCTCGGACCCACCATCCTCGACACCGCCGTCATCACCACCACCGGCACCTACGCCTACCGCCGCAGCGACGGCATTGCGGTCATCCCAGCGGCCCTACTCGCGCCCTGACAAGTATGCCGACAGCGCGATGCAACTGGCCGCGCACTACGGGGCCGGGCTCCTCAGCGCCAACCTCAGGTGACCACGTACTCCCCGTACTCGCCGGTCCGGGCGACCGAAATGATGATCTTCCGCAGTTCTTCGACGAAACGTAGGATGTTCTTGTGCGCGATGTCGGTATCCGGGTAGTGACAGGCCACCTGCAATCCCTCGTGAATCCTGGTGAACCAAACACCTACCTGATCGCCGTGCGACATTCTGACGAGGGTGGACGCGTTCCACTCGGCCCACCGATCAGCCCCGGGCACGGCTCGTGCGTCAACGTAGGAGATCAGCGAGAACAGGTCGGGTGACGCGGGGCGGAAGTCTGACCCCAGCAGGTGCAGGACACGGGCGATGGGCACTCGGGCCAGAGACCTGTTGGTGCGCAGGGCATCGCGTGCCATTTCCAGTACTCCCCGGAAGTCCTGGGCCTGCGCTGTGGGGATCTCGATCGGCGCCACACCGACGTACCACCCCACTGATTCCGACCACTGCGACCGCACCCGGGTGTGGAGCGGGACGACAATTCGGCAGGTGGGGCGGCCACCGACCTCAAGGACGGCGATGCTGGAGATAGCCAGGATGCCAGGAAGGATGCCCCCGGACCGCCGACAGTACGCGTCGAATCCTGCCGCGTCCGAGTCGTCCACCAGCATCTCCGCCAGGATAGTTTGCTGGGGTAGCTCACCGGGGACGACTCCGAGGTCCAAGGGGAAGGTCGGCAGCATGCCGTCGCAGGAGGCGACAAATTCCCTCCAGCGCGCGACGATCTCGTGGGAGTCGTCAATCTGATCGGCCTGTGCCCGCTCGATCGCACAGAAGTCCGCATAGCTACTGACCTCCGGCGGCTCTGCCGCGCGGCCCTCGACGCTCGCCGCGTAGAGATCATGGATCTCCGCGGCCATAAGCTGGAGCGAGTAGGCATCGACGTTGATGTGATCAAAGGCCAGATACAAGCTGGTGGAATCGTCCCGAATGACAGCGGCATAAATGAAGCTCGGCCAGCTCAGCGAGTCTGTCGCCGCATCGAAGCGGCTCTGCAGATACTGGCACAGGTCTTCCGCCCGGGCGAAGTCGCCCACCACGTGGCGCGGCAGCGCC
>JBATXM010000151.1:0-3459 GCA_049673305.1 Pseudonocardiaceae bacterium
CTCACAGGACAATTAGATCACAACGATCTCCTTCTTGCCAGTATTTTAGTGACTACAATTGGAGGCGTGTCGTGGACTCAGACGCTGGTCAGACCGGCATTGCTACGGAGAGTCACAGCAAGTTCGGGCTAAAAGGCGGACCGGCGCGGAACAGATCCCCGCCGCGGTCACGGCGGCCGACCCGACGCTACCGGCGGCCGCGCGCGAGCGCGGCGATGAACGCAATGTTGACCCGGTCCAGCGATGACCCGGGAACTGGCCACCGACCCGACCGCCCGGGTGCGCCACCAGTGTCACGGACACCCCTGTCGGTTCTGCGGTGGGAACCTCGACCCCGGGCACAGCCCCTGCCTACCCAGCCGCCACCGAACCTGCCGAGTCTGCGCCTGAGACGCCGTGTAGTAGCCCTCGGGAAGCGACGCTATGCCGGGCATTCGGCCCACCACACAACCCGGGCGCCCGCCTCCCACTTCGTCGGTCATCCCGGAAACCTGCCCGACGGCGACGGCGCTCGTGCTCAAACTCAACCGGTATATGCTCGTAGTGCTCCAGCGATGGTTGGTGAACTGCGTCTGACCAAGCGCGATGTCGGCAGCAACGTTCTGACCCAGCGTTGAATAACACGGGTGACAGCGCGTGCCGACGGTATTCTGTACCGGATTGTTCCGAGCCTGCTGCCGGGGAGCGCCGCGGTGTCAACGTGCGTCCGTGATCCGAGCAACCGGCTTCGCGGATCGCTGGCGCTGGCGCTGTCAGATGACCCGGCACCACCCGAACTGCGGCATTCATGTGGTGCCGCACGATCCTTGAGCTGATCTACAGGCTGCCGGGCCGCCGTGCTCCGCCAACCAAGGCGCACACGTACCTGAAGGAGCTGCGACCTCTTCGTCCCGAACTGCGGGCACGGCGGTCAGCGGGATCGGAGTCGAGGAACCCACAACACTGCGGGTGGCGACTGCCTTCACCGAGCTGGCCGTAGCGATCTGATCAAACCACAGGAACGAGATCCAGCACGCCACCGCTTCGCACAACGCAACAGTGCCACCAACATCACCATGCTCACCCGACACAGCCACGGCGACGAATTCGGACAGATCCGCTCGGCGGCATCGAGGCGTAACCAAGGAAAGGGGCCCGGCCGTTCGAACGGCCGGGCCCCTTTCTAGAGGGAATGAACCTGTCGTGATTCCGATGTACGCCACAACGTCGCGGCGACCACCTCCATCGTGACCGTTCCTCAACCTCCTGCGTGTTCTTGCGCACCTGCCCTTGCGCTGCCTCGTGCGAGCGCTTCCTAACCTGTCCACCGTTGCTGTCGGCGCATTTTTTACCATCCACCGCCAGGGCTGTCAAACCCGGCGGGAGGACACCGGTTGGCCGGCGGCACTGAGGTATCAGGGTGTAGGCGGCCTAACGGTCGCTCGCGTTCGCGCTGGACTGGCCGGTGCTCTGTTCGAGGTGGGTGATGCGCTGGTGGGCGGTCGCGAGGTGGTGTTCGAGGCTAACGATGCGGGTGGCGGCGGCCAGGGACAGGTTCTGATCAAGCAGTGCCCGGACCCGGGTGGCCAGCGTGAGATCGGCCCGGCTGTAGCGGCGTTGCCCGCCCGCGGAGCGCCCCGGGATCAGCAGCCCCGCGGCATCCAGGCTGCGCAAAAAGGCGGGTTGCACACCGAGCAGCTCTGCGGCTGTGCCCATGGTGTAGGCCGGGTAGTCCATATCGTCGAGCTTGTCCGTGGTGCCGCCCTGGGTCGTGTCACGTAAACGGGGCCCTGGCAGCCGCGACGGAGCAACGGCTGCCAGGGCCCCTCAGCGGGGTGGGCTCTCCTTTGGGCGGCGGTAGCCCCACAGGTTATCGCCGCGCGGTCCGGGAGTACCCGAGCGGGTGATCGCGATGCGGGAGAGCGACGCACCGTCGCCACCGGTGTCACAGTCCGCGGCTATCACCTCCTCACGAAGGAACAACCTCTTACCGCGTGCACAGCAAACAGTAGAGCGCCCACCACATGGTGTCCACCCCTCGCCGGGAGAAGTTTCATCAGGGGTGGCCGCCGGTGGACCGTGACCGCACGAGTCACACCGGTAGCAGGCCAGGAAGCGGGCAGCGCTGGGCGCCCCGCGACTCGACCAGCGAGTCCCGCGGTCCGACCCAGATGACCATGGCGGACACCCGCCCCGCGACGGAGCGTCACCCCAACGGTTATTCGACGCGAAAACCGGACCGGTGCTCCCCAGCGTCACCACGGGGTGCTCGACCGTTGTGCCTGGCAGCCAGCGCGTCCCCCTCGCCACCGTCGTATCTGGAGTGGGTTCGTATCAAGAACAATCTATGGGCGGGAAGAACTTTACGACTGTCTCCGCTACCGGTAGCATACTCGCACCGCGATAGCGGTGCGTACTTGTCGCGTCGTGCCGACGCCTGGAAAGGAGAGAACCCACGATGCTGATGCGTACCGACCCGTTCCGGGAGCTTGACCGCTTGACCCACCACCTGTTCGGCGCCAACGGCACCCCCTCACGACCGGCGGTGATGCCCATGGACGCCTACCGCCACGACGAGCACTTCGTCGTACAGTTCGACCTGCCCGGAGTAGACCCAGCCTCCATCGACCTCGACGTGGAACGCAACGTGCTCACCGTCAAAGCCGAACGCGCCCCCACCTACGGAGAAGACGTCGAGCTCCACGTCGCTGAGCGGCCCCGCGGAGTGTTTTCCCGCCAGCTGTTCCTGGGCGACACCCTCGACGCCGACCACATCGAGGCGCACTACGACGCCGGGGTGCTGACCCTGCGCCTACCCATCGCCGAGAAAGCCACACCCCGCAAAATCCACATCACCGGGAACGGCGGACCCAAAGTGATCAACGCCTGACCCGGCACCCACCACAGCCCCCCGGCCGCGTCGGGGAGCCACACTGACCACCACAGCCGACAGCAGACGCCCAGACCGCCCGCCTCCTGGCAAGGAACACGCCACCATGTCAACATCCATCGATGCCCAGCAGGTGGCGACGCTGCTGCGCCTCAGCAGCGAACTGGACATCGTCGGCGACGTCACAGCCACCGTCGCCACCCCCTCCGACCTGCTGGCCTGGGCCCACGCCCTACCCGAACCGACCATCTGCGCCTGGCGCGCCGAGGACTCCGGCAACCGCTACATCCAAGTCACCGCCGCCTTCCACCGCAACCCCGTCCACGGCCGAGTCACCGCGGTACTCACCGGTGACGACCACCGCCCATTCTGGGCCGCCCTGCTACCAGAGGGTGATCTGACCACCGGCGAGGAACAACTCCTCCCGCTCAACGCCCTGACCACCGCCTGGTCAGCCACCTCGCCCTAGTACTACAGAGCTAGATCGTTCAGGTGTCGTGGTGTCAGTGCAGGTCAGTGGCTGTCTGTCGCTGGCTTGGGGTGTGGTTGGTGAGGTGAGGGTTCTGGTGCCCGTCGTCGACTCGGTTGCT
>JBATXM010000152.1:0-19909 GCA_049673305.1 Pseudonocardiaceae bacterium
ACCCACCCACAAACAATCCAGGCAAGCGCCGCACTGATCACTAGCACAACCAAAAAAACACAAAACAAACATGGCACTAACATTTCGGCACACTGTTGAGTTCTCAAAGAACAAACACACACCATGAAGCTTACCAGCCCTCCGAGTCGCGCTCTTACTCGACCCGGCCTCCGCGCTCTGGCCGAACATCTTCAGCACCAGCTCGCTGGGATGTTCGTCCGTTCCGCTGCGGGGCGAGGCAAAAGGTACGGCCAGGGCACGGTAAAAGTCAAATCGGCGGGTCCGGGCGGGTGCCGGGGTGGTCAGCGGGCCGCATCACGCCGGGTTCCCGTGCTCCGGCGGTAGGCCGACACCGCCGGAGCGCCGTCCACCCAAAACCGCCAAGGACGATCCCACGCGGCGGCGACACCAACCCGTGGACCAGTGCGCACCCGTTCGGTAGGCACTGGATCACCGGGCAGTAGTCGCACTGGTGACGTGGAGTCAGTGAGGTCCAAGCCGTTGTGCTCACGGCGTAGCCCGAGCAACGTCGCCAGCCGTGCGGGGCCGCGGCCAAGCTCTGCGTCAGACCGCGCGGTGGGCCGGTGCAGCCGGGCAGCGGCAAGGTCGGAGACGACCTCAGCGGCGCGCAGCAGCACCGCGCCGGGTTCTCCGTCGGGCAGGCAGGAGATGTTGGCGCAGAAGTGCATCCCGTAAACGAAATACACGTACAAATGCCCGGGCGGGCCGAACATGACAGAGTTGCGGGCGGTGCGACCACGGTACGAGTGCGCCGCTGGATCGTCAGAACCGCGATAGGCCTCCAGCTCGACGAGGCGGACCACCACCTGACCCTCCGGTCTGTCCGCGACGAGCCGGGCGCCCAGTAGCAGCCGGGCGGCCAGCAGCACGTCCACGGCGAGGTCTTCCCGGGCGAAGGTCCGCACCGTCACGACGTGATCCAGGCTCGGTGCCGTCCGACGGCATGCCGGGCGCGCTGCAGCTGCTCGGCGACGCGGGCGGGAGAGGTTCCGCCGTAGGCGTCGCGGGAGCCGATCGACCCAGCGACGTTGAGCACCCGACGAACGTCGAGGGTGAGCTCAGAATGGACGGCGGCAAGCTCCATCTCTGACAACTCCGCCAAGCCCACCCCGTGGCATTCGGCCAGCCGCACGCACGCTCCGGCCGCCTGGTGCGCGGCGCGAAACGGCACCCCTTGGCGCACCAACCATTCAGCAAGATCGGTGGCCAGAGTGAACCCAGCCGGGGCAAGCTCGGCGAGCCGCTCGGTGTGGAAGACCAGCGTGCCGACCATCCCGGCCATCGCGGGCAACAACAGCTCCAGCTGGTCGACAGAGTCGAACAGCGGCTCCTTGTCCTCTTGCAGATCCCGGTTGTAGGCCAGCGGCTGCGCCTTGAGCGTCGCCAGCAGGCCGGTGAGGTTGCCGATCAGTCGGCCGGCCTTGCCCCGGGCCAACTCGGCCACATCGGGGTTCTTCTTCTGTGGCATGATCGAGCTACCCGTCGAGTAGGCGTCATCCAAGACGACGTAACCGAACTCGGCGGTAGCCCAGAGGATGATCTCCTCGGCGATCCGGGACAGGTCGACGGCCAGCATCGCGAGCACAAACGCGGCTTCAGCGGCAAAGTCCCGCGACGCCGTGCCATCGATCGAGTTCTCTACCGGTGCCGTGAAGCCGAGTTCAGCGGCCACCGCTGCCGGGTCCAGGCCCAGCGACGAACCGGCCAGCGCACCCGAGCCATAGGGCGAGACGGCGACCCGCGCATCCCAGTCCCGCAGCCGCTCGACGTCCCGCAGCAAGGCCTGCACGTGGGCCCCCAGGTGATGGGCGAGCAACACGGGTTGAGCGTGCTGCAAATGGGTCCGGCCCGGCATGGGGGCGTCGGGATGCTCCTGCGCCTGCTCTAGTAGCGCGTCGATCACGTCCAGGGTGCCGGCGGCAACGCGGCGGGCAGCGTCCCGCAGCCACATCCGCAGGAGCGTCGCAACCTGGTCGTTGCGGGAGCGGCCGGCGCGCAGCCGGCCGCCGAGCTCCGGACCAGCGCGCTCGATCAGGCCACGCTCCAGCGCGGTGTGCACATCCTCGTCCTCGGGTACCGGGATGAACGCGCCGGAGTCGACGTCGGCGTCGAGGCGGTCCAACGCCTCGAGCATCTCGGTCAGCTGACCGTCGTTAAGCAGTCCAGCGCTGTGCAGCACCCGGGCGTGCGCCCGGGAACCACGGATGTCGTAGCGCGCCAGCCGCCAGTCGAAGTGCGTCGAGCGGCTCAGTGCCGCCAGTGCATCAGCCGGTTTCTCGCTGAACCGGCCACCCCACAGTGCAGTCACGACGAGAGCTCCCTCGGGGTTGCTGGCTCAACACTGCCCAGCAGGTCTCGCTGTGCGGCAATCTTCGAGGGCAGCCCCCATAGCTGGACAAACCCCTTGGCCAGGGACTGGTCGAAAGTGTCGCCCGCGTGGTAGGTCGCGAGGTTGACGTCATAGAGCGACGACGGGCTACGCCGTCCGGTCACTGTGGCCCGGCCGCCAGCCAGCTCGACCCGGATCTCGCCGGTGACGTGGCGCTGGGACTCGACGACGAAGGCATCCAAGGCCCGCTTGAGCGGGGAGAACCATAGCCCGTCGTAGACCAGCTCAGTCCAACGCTGCTCGGCGGTGCGCTTGTACCTGGCCAGGTCGCGCTCGACAGTGACGTTCTCCAGCTCCTGGTGCGCGGTGATCAAGGCGATCGCTGCGGGCGCCTCGTAGATCTCCCGGCTCTTGATGCCGACCAGCCGATCCTCGACCATGTCCAGCCGGCCGACGCCGTGCGCCCCGGCCCGCGCGTTGAGCTGCTTGATCGCCTCCAACACCGTCACCGGGACACCGTCGATCGCAACCGGCACACCGGACTCGAAAGCGATCACCAGTTCCTCCGGTGCCTTCCACTCGGTCGGATCGCTGGTGTAGGAGTAGACGTCCTTGGTCGGAGCGTTCCACAGGTCCTCGAGAAACCCGGTCTCGACCGCCCGGCCCCACAGGTTCTGGTCGATGGAGAACGGCGAGCGCTTGGTGACGTCGATCGGCAGGTCGCGCTCCTCGGCGTAGGCGATCGCCTTCTCCCGGGTCCACGCGTAGTCCCGGACCGGGGCGATCACCCGCAGCTCTGGGGCAAGCGCGCCGATGCCGACTTCGAAGCGCACCTGGTCGTTGCCCTTGCCGGTGCAGCCGTGCGCGACGGTGCAGGCACTGTAGTGCTTCGCGGCCGCCACCAGGTGCTTGACGATCAGCGGCCGGGATAGCGCTGACACCAGTGGGTAGCGGTCCATGTACAGTGCGTTGGCCTGTAGCGCCGGCAGGCAGTATTGCTCGGCGTATTCGTCGCTGGCGTCGGTGACCACGGCCTCCACCGCACCGCAGGCGAGCGCCCGCTGGCGGATGGTCTCCAGGTCCTCGCCGCCCTGGCCGACATCGATCGCAACAGCGACGACCTCAGCTCCGGTCTCTTCGGCGATCCACCCGATCGCCACCGAGGTGTCCAACCCACCGGAGTAGGCCAGCACCACCCGCTCAGTCATTCCTGCTCTCCTTTCGCTAGCGTTCTGATCCGCTGTGCGAGTTGTGCCCCGGTAAGGGGTTCTCGGGCGACGACCAGAATGGTGTCATCACCGGCGATGGTGCCGATGACATCATCCAGCGCCGCCCGGTCCAGGGCGCTGGCCACGAAGTGCGCCGCGCCGGGCGGTGTGCGCAGCACCGCGAGGTTCGCGCTGGCGTCGGCGGAAATGAGCATCTCGGCGAGCACTCGCGCGAGCCGGGCAGTGCCACCGGCCATCCCGCGCACCGGGCTGCCGTCCTCGGGGATGACATACACCGGCGCACCGCCGTCCATGCCCCGCAGCTTCACCGCGCCGAGTTCATCAAGGTCCCGGGACAGCGTGGCCTGGGTGACCGCGATGCCCTGGGAAGCAAGGAGAGTGACCAGTTCGGACTGGCTATGCACCGTGTGGTGGGTCACCAGATCGACGATGCGAGCCTGACGGCCGGCCCGGGTGAGCGTCATGCCGCTAGTGCACCCCATCCAGGATCGCGGGCAGTGCGCTGAGGAACTCTCGCGCCTGCGCCTCGGTGAGCACCAGCGGCGGGGCAAGCCGGACCCGGTCCGGCACGACCGGGTTGATGAGGAAGCCGGCGTCTCGCGCGGCGGTGGCGAGCTGCGCGGAGACGGGTGAGGTCAGCCCGATCCCGATGAGCAGGCCCGCTGCGCTGACCGAGCTGACCAGTGGGTGGTGCAGCGCCGTCACCTCGGCGGCGATCTCCTTGCCAAGCCGGGCGACGTGGTCGAGCAACCCGTCCGCGACGATCGTCCGTAAGACGGCCAGCGCGGCGGCGCAACAGACCGGGTTGCCCCCGAGAGTGCTGCCGTGCTGACCGGGTTGCAACAGGTGCGCGGCGGCTCCGATGCCGATACACGCGCCGATCGGAAGCCCGCCGCCGAGGCCCTTGGCGAGCGTCACCACGTCGGGAGTCACGCCCGCAGCCTGGTGGGCGAACCAGGTGCCGGTCCGTCCTATACCGGTCTGGACCTCATCGAGCACCAGCAACGCCCCCCGCGCCGCAGTGATCTCCCGGGCTGCCTGCAGGTAGCCCGCTGGGGGGATCACCACGCCGTTCTCGCCTTGCACCGGCTCGAGGAACACCGCAGCAGTGTCCCCGTCGATCACTGCCGCTAGGGCTGCGGGGTCACCATAGGGCACGAAGACCACACCAGGCGGCATCGGTTCGAAAGGATCCCGCTTGGCGGGCTGCCCGGTCAGCGCAAGCGCCCCCATGGTGCGGCCGTGAAACGCCCCGTCAGTGGAGACAATCCTGGACCGTCCGGTTCGCCGCGCGATCTTGAATGCGACCTCATTGGCCTCCGCGCCGGAGTTGCAGAACAGCACCCGCCCCGACCCGGTGGCGCCGAGGAGGTCCAGCAAGGTCTCGGCGAGGGTGATCGCCGGCTCGCTGAGGTACAGGTTCGAGACCTGCCCCAGGGTGCTGATCTGCTCTGTGACGGCGCGCACCACGGCCGGATGGGCATGGCCCAACGCGTTCACCGCGACACCGCCGAGCAGATCCAGGTAACGCCGGCCCGCCACGTCCCACACTTCCGCGCCGGCACCGCGGGCTAGCGCCAATGGTGGCGTGCCATAGTTGGCCATCAGCGCGGTCTGCCAACGCCGCTGCAAATCGGCGGTAGACATCAGGCCTCCTTATTCTGTGGGCAATTCTGTGGGCAGCACCATCGTCCCCACTCCCTCAGTGGTGAACACCTCCAGCAGCACCGAATGCGCCACCCGGCCGTCGATCACATGGGCCCGGGGAACTCCACCCCGGACGGCGCGCAGGCAGGCCTCCATCTTCGGCACCATTCCGGCGGACAGCGCTGGTAACAACTCCTCTAGCCGGTCCACCGTCACGTGGGACAACAGGCTGGACCGGTCCGGCCAGTCGGCGTAGAGCCCCTCGACATCGGTGAGCATGACGAGCTTCTCGGCGTCCAGCGCGACGGCCAACGCCGCGGCTGCGGTATCGGCATTGATGTTGTGCACCACGCCGTCAGCGTCCGGGGCCAATCCGGATACCACCGGGATCCGCCCAGCGTTGACGATGTCGAGCACTGCCGCAGAGTTCACCGCAACTACATCGCCGACCAGCCCCACGTCGACCTGCGCACCCTCCACGGTAGCGGTGCGCCGGGCGGCGGTGAACAGGTGCGCGTCCTCACCGGAGATGCCGACGGCGAACGGACCGTGCGCGTTGATCAGTCCGACCAACTCTCGGCCCACCTGGCCGAACAGCACCATGCGCACCACGTCGATCGTCTCCGGGGTGGTGACGCGCAAGCCGCCACGGAACTCCCCCACGATGCCCAGCCGGTTCAGCATGGTGTTGATCTGTGGGCCGCCGCCGTGCACCACGATGGGGCGTAGCCCGGCCAGCCGCAGAAAGACCATGTCCTGGGCGAAGGCCCGCTTGAGCTGATCGTCGTGCATCGCGTTGCCACCGTATTTAATCACGACAGTGGTCCCGTGGAAACGTTGCAACCAGGGCAGCGCCTCGGCCAGCACCTCGGCCTTCTGGGCGGCCGTACCAATGGTGGGAGTCATGAGGAGTAGGCGCTGTTCTCCTCGACGTACCCGGGCGAGAGGTCGGTGGTGAGCACGGTGGCCTGTCCCTCTCCGAGGTGCAGGTCAATCTCCACAGTGATCTCCCGGCCGGACAGGTCAGCCGTGGAGCGATCCGCCGCCATCGCGCCGCCCTGGCAGAGCAGCACTCCGTTGATCCGGATGTCCAGCGCGTCGGCCCGCACGGTAGCCGGCGAGGCACCCGCTGCGGCGGCGATCCGACCCCAGTTGGGATCGGACCCGAAAAAGGCGGTCTTGACCAGGCTGTCCCGGGCGACCGCGCGGGCCACGACGAGCGCGTCGGCGGCACCGGCCGCCCCACAGACAGTGATCGTGATCTCTTTGGTGACGCCCTCGGCGTCAGCCTGCAAACTCGTGACCAACTCGCGACACACCTGTGCCACAGCGGCAGCGAACTGCGCCTGATCTGGCTCGACCCGCGCGGCGCCGGAGGCCAGCAGCAGCACGGTGTCGTTGGTCGAGCAGGTGCCGTCGATGTCCAGCCGCTCGAAGGTCTCGGCGCTGGCGCGGCGCAACACCGTGTCCAGCGTGGACTCATCCACGGCCGCGTCGGTGGTGAGGACGCAGAGCATGGTGGCCAGGCTGGGCGCGACCATGCCGGCTCCCTTCGCGAACCCGCCCACCGTCCAACCCGGGCCGGCGACGGCGGCCTGCTTGGGAAGGGTATCGGTGGTGAGCACCGCGGTGGCGGCGGCCAGGCCGGCCTCCGGCGTGGCGGCCAATGCGGTCGTGGCGGTGTTGATTCCGGACAGCACCGCCTCCAGCGGCAGCCGCTCGCCGATCAGTCCGGTGGAGCACACGGCAACCTCGACCGCTCCACAACCCACCATCGTGGCGACCCGCTCAGCGGTGGCGTGGGTATCCTGGAAACCGCCAGGGCCGGTGCAGGCGTTGGCTCCGCCGGAGTTCAGCACGACGGCCCGCAACCGCCGCCCGGTGAGCACCTGCGCCGACCACAGCACCGGCGCCGCCTTGACCTGGTTGCGGGTGAACACCCCGGCGGCCGCCGTGGTAGGCCCGTCATTGACCACCAGGGCGAGATCCAGAGCTCCACTGGCCTTGATGCCGGCGGGTACCCCGGCCGCCCGGAACCCGCCGGCTGCGGTGACGCTCATCGCGGTGTCCTCCCTCTCGGTGTTCGACTTGTCAGGGAGCGATTCCCCAGGCTGGCAGGCCGGTGGTTTCGGGAAGTCCCAACGCCAGATTGAGGCACTGCAGCGCCGCTCCCGCAGTGCCTTTGGTGAGGTTGTCGCCCGCCCCGACCGCGACCAGCCGGCCAGCGTCGGTGTCCACCGCTACCTGCACCTGCACGGAGTTGGAACCCCACACGGCTCCGCTGGCCGGCCAGCGGCCTGACGCGAGCAGGTGCACGAACGGTTCAGCGGCGTATGCGGCGTGGTAGGCGCTGCGGGTCGTCTTGTCGTCGATGCCTGGGCGCAGCGCGGCGGTGCAGGCAGCCAGGATCCCGCGCGACATCGGCGCCAGCACCGGGGTGAAGGACACGGTCACCGCCTGGCCAGCGACGCCGGTGAGGTTCTGAGTGATTTCCGGGAGGTGCCGGTGCGCGCCGGCCATCCCATACACGCTGGCCGAGCCCAGCACTTCCGAAGCCAACAGGTGGGGTTTGAGGGCGCGTCCGGCCCCCGACGTGCCGGAGATCGCGGTCACCACGACGTCGGGAGCGACAAGCCCCGCAGCCAGCGCCGGAGCCAGCGCGAGGCTGACCACCGTCGGGTAACAGCCGGGCACCGCGACGCGGCGGGCTCCACGCAGCTTCTCCCGCGCGCCTGGCAGCTCAGGCAGCCCGTAGGGCCAGGTCCCGGGGTGGTCCCCGCCGTACCAGCGCCGCCAGGCCGCAGGGTCCCCGAGCCGGTGGTCAGCACCGCAGTCGATCACTACGGTGTCCTCGGGCAGCTCGGCTGCCAGCGTGGCGGAATGGCCGTGCGGCAAGGCAAGGAACACCGCGTCATGTCCAGCCAACCGCTGTGCCGTGGTAGCGGACAAGATGCGCTCGGCCAGCGGGACGAGGTTCGGGTGATGCTCGCCGAGCCTGCTTCCCGCGTTGTCACCCGCGGTGAGCTCACCGATCTCGATCAGCGGGTGGCCGAGCATCAGGCGAAGCAGCTCGCCACCCGCGTACCCGCTTGCCCCCGCCACCGCCACTCGCACCGACATGTGAATTATTATGCATTATAGTGCAAAATCATTCAACATTCAGTCACTGCGGAGTGAGCCGCCACAGCGAAGTGGTCTCTGCCGCGCGCGCCACGCACAGTGGATCGGTGTGATCGCTCGCACGAGGATGCCTCGGCTTGGCGTCCAACCGGCCGGCGACGTCCACACCGGAGTCCTCAAACAGGGTCAGCAGCTCCTTTCTCGTGCGCAGGCCCACGTGCTCAGCGAAGTCGGAGAGAACCAACCACCCCTCGCCGCCCGGCTGGAGGTGATCGGCCAAGCGGCCAACGAAGGCACGCAGCATCCGGCTGCCGGGATCGTAGATCGCGTACTCAAGTGGTGAACTGGGTTTCGCCGGAACCCATGGCGGGTTGCACACCACCAGCGCAACGCGGCCCCCGTCGTGGCCCCGGTCAGGGAAAAGGTCCGCTTCGACAACGTCCACCTGGCCGGTCAACCCCAGGCGAATCACGTTCTCGCGAGCACAGGTCAACGCGCGGGTGTCCTGATCGGTCGCGACCACTCGACCGACTCCCCTGCGGGCCAGCAGGGCGGCCAGCACACCAGTTCCCGTGCCGATGTCGTAGGCCCCGATCTCGGCGGCCCCGATGTCGGAGGTTGAGTCCAGCGAGGGCAGCGGTGCGGTGGCCACCAAGTCCACGTATTCGCCTCGAACAGGGGAGAACACGCCGTAGTGCGGATGGATGCGGGCATCCAGTGCCGGGATCACGACCCCTTTCTCGCGCCACTCGCGGGCGCTGATGATGCCGAGCAGTTCCCGCAACGAGATCACGAATGGCTCATCCGTCGGGCACCCGGCCTCGACACAGGCCCGCCGAACATCCGGTGCCCTGCGCAACGGGATGACGCACCCCGCATCGAAGGGCACCAGCAGCATGCCCAGCGTCCGCGCGCGCTGCGCCCGGGTCTGGCGGTACTGATGAAAGGCGAGCTCAGGCGAGGGCACGGAGACCCGACGCTTGCGGTCCACCCGACGCCCCATCGCTGCCAGCAGCTGACGGGCGTTCGGAAAGTCCCCTCGCCACAGGATCGCGGTGCCCGCACCTGCCAGGCGATAAGCGACATCGGCCTTGATCCGGTCGTCTGCGACAACCACCCGAGTAGGCAGCGGAGCTCCGCTTTCCGAACGCCACAACGCGGATCGGGTTTCCCCGTCCTCATCAGTCCAGTCAAGGACAGCCCGAAAATGTGCCATCAGGCCTCTCCCCCACCGAACCGGCTGTGGACAAGGATACCGAGAGCGCTCGGTGCACGTGATCGACTCTACTGTCGCCGAGTTCGACAGGAGAGCTGTCGGGAACCACCCTAACAGCTCTCCTGTCGAACTCGGCGCGTGCAGAGTCAGAACCCAGTGACGCCACAAGCCAGCTCGGCGAGCACGGTCAGGCCCTCGAAGCCGCAAGATGATGCTGCACGGCGAGGCTCGAGCTGCGCGGGCGCGAGGGTGACAGGCGGCCAGCGTCGGGTGATGTGGCACTGTGCCCTATGGCCTCGTATTCCGGCTCGCATCCACAAGATCCCGTCCGGCGCACTCTCGGTGGCGGCTGGAGCAGCTTTCTCGCGGCGGCGATACGGTCTCCCCGCGATGTCGGGACGCTCCTGCCCTCCGGTCCCGAGCTGGCCCAGCGGCTGGCTGCGGTGGTACCCGGAGCGGGCCAGGCTGGGCGGCCCGCAGTCGTGGTGGAGGTCGGTGCCGGCGCCGGGGCGGTCACCGCAGCGATCGCCCGGGAGGCGGACCACGACGCGGTGGTGATCGCGGTCGAGAAGGACCCCGGGCTGGCCAATCAGTTGCGGTCCCGCGAGCTGGGCGTGCGGGTGGTCACCGCAGATGCCGCCACGCTTGCGGCCATCCTCGCCGACCATGGCGTGGACCGCGCCGATGTAATCGTCTCTGTACTGCCGTGGACCCTGTTCAGCCCGCAGCAACAGCGCGAGTTTCTGACGATCTTTGCCGGCGCGCTGGCGGCCGACGGGGTGTTCACCGCCGCCGCCTACAGCCTGAGTTACTGGATGCCCGCAGCCCGCCGGTTTCGCCATGAGCTGGCACGGGTCTTCGGCGAGGTACTGCCCACCCGCACCATGTGGCGCCACCTGCCACCGGCCATGACCTACGTCTGCCGGGGGCCGATGAATTGAGCCTGAATAGTCGGTGCGGGCTTCACCGCGGATCCGAGTCGATGAGCAGGTGGCCATCCAGCCGGGTCACCCGTAGCACCCGCTTGATGACCTGATCGCTGCCGCCCTTCGTGTTGTAGGTGACCTCGACGGGCACTCGCACCGAGCCGTCAGGATTGTCGGTGACTCCGAAGGCGTTGCGCGCGCTGACCGAGGAGTACTGGGTCCAATGCGACTGGAAAACCGACTCGTCACCGAAGATCGCCCGCGCGGTGGGGGAAAGCAGTTGCCACGCCGACGACGCGTTGCCCAGGCCATTGTAGTAGTCGATCACTAGTTGCCCAGCGTCACTCCAGCCGATTGGCTGGGCATGGTCCACGCGCTCCACCTGCGGCGGCGGCGATATCACGACCGGTGCCGGTACCAGCACCGCCGGGGGCGGCGAAGTGGCCGCTTGCCCGACGGAGTGCGCGCCCTGTTCTCCGGATGACCCTTCCGACAGCAGCGCCCGGACACCGGTGAAGGCGAGCACCGCGAGGACGACTCCGGCAAGCGCGCCCGCCCGCCCGCGCCGTCGCTTCGGGTGGGTCGGAAGGCTCTCAGCGGGCCAGGCAGGCAAGGTCACCCGGGTCGGCGCCACTGCGGCGGCTGGCCTGTGGTCCGGCGCTGAGCCGGGCGCCGGTTGATCGGTCCGTAGCTCAGCCAGCTTCCGGACCTCGGCCAGCTCCAAGCTGACGCGGTGCATGTCAGGACGCTCCGCCGGGTCGGTGGCCAGCAGCCTCATCAGCAGCGCCGACAGCGGGCCCGCGTGTCGAGGCGGCTGCACCTGCCCACCAGCCACCGCGTGCAGCAGCGCGAACGGGTTGTCACTCTCGCCGAACGGGCCCCGCCCCTCGAGCGCCGCGTACAGCGTGGCGCCGAGGGAGAAGACATCCGACGCTGAAGTCGGGACCTGCCCGCGAGCCACCTCCGGGGCCAGGTAGGCCGGGGTGCCGGCCATCATCCCAGTCTGGGTAATCGTGACGTCACCCACGGCACGCGAGACACCGAAGTCGGTGATCTTGGCGGTGCCGTCGTCGGTAATCAGGATGTTCCCCGGCTTGACGTCCCGGTGGACAATGTGCGCGGCGTGCGCGGCGGCCAGCGCTGAGGCGATCTGCCTGCCGATCGAGGCGACCTCGGGCACCGGGAGGCAACCCCGCTCGCCCAACACCGCAGCGAGACTGCGTGAGGGCAGGTACTCCATCACCAGGCAGGGTTCACCCTCATGCTCGGCCACGTCGTAGATGACGATGGCATGCGGGTGGTGCAGGCGCGCGGCAATCCGCGCCTCACGCAACGCCCGGGCGCGGGCTTCGTCGGTTGCCCGGGGGCTGCGCTCCAGCGGCAGCAGTAACTGTTTCACCGCAACCAGCCGCTGCAGCCGCTCGTCCTTGGCCTGCCAGACGACGCCCATGCCGCCAGCGCCAATCCGGTCAAGCACCCGGTAGTGGCCGGCGATCAGCTGACCTGCGTCGATATGCGGTCACCCCCTCTGGGCTGTGCTGGGAGCACGGCATCCCGACCAGAAAACAGATTATCGCGCCGCAGCTGGATCGGCGCGCCGACCCGGGCTACCCGGCAGGCCGGGGCTTAACCCCGGATGTGCCCGGCCGAAAGGCCGAGAGCACGATCGTGGTCACCATGACGCTCACCCAGACGCTGCCCACCTGTTCCGGGCCCGACGAGTTGTTCGACACTTTCGTGGCCTGGGTCTCGGGCCAGGGCCTTACCCTGTACCCGGCCCAGGAGGAGGCGCTGATCGAGATCGTCTCAGGCTCGAATGTGATCCTGGCCACTCCAACCGGATCCGGCAAGAGCCTGGTCGCCACCGGCGCGCACGCTACCGCGCTGGCGCAGGGCAGGCGCAGCGTCTACACAGCGCCGATCAAGGCACTGGTGTCGGAGAAATTCTTCGCGGCGTGCGACGTTTTCGGCGCTGAGCAGGTCGGGATGGCCACCGGTGATTCCAGTGTCAACATCGGAGCGCCCATCATCTGCGCCACCGCGGAGGTGCTGGCCAACATGGCGCTGCGCAGCGGGCCGGACACCGACGTCGGCCTGGTCGTGATGGATGAGTTCCACTTCTACGCCGACCCTGATCGCGGCTGGGCATGGCAGGTACCGCTGCTGGAGCTCGCTGGGGCCCAGTTCCTGCTGATGTCCGCGACACTGGGCGACGTCACTCGCTTCGAACAGGACATGACCCGGCGCACCGGCCGCCCCACCTCGGTGGTCCGCTCCGCGCAGCGACCAGTTCCACTGCATTTCCGGTACGTGACCACACCGCTGCACGAGACACTGGAGGAATTGCTGGCCACTAAAGCAGCCCCGGTCTATGTGGTGCACTTCACCCAGGCCTCAGCCGCCGAGCAGGCTCAGGCGCTGACCAGCATCAATGTCTGCAACCGGGCGGAAAAAGATGCCATCGCTGAGCTGATCGGGGGGTTCCGGTTCACCGCTGGTTTCGGACGGACACTGTCCCGCCTGGTGCGCCACGGAATCGGGGTGCACCACGCCGGGATGCTGCCGAAGTACCGCCGGCTCGTCGAACGGCTCGCCCAGGCCGGTCTGTTGAAGATCATCTGTGGTACCGACACTCTGGGCGTGGGGATCAACGTGCCGATCCGCACGGTGCTGTTCACCGCACTGGGCAAATATGACGGAACCCGCACCCGCCATCTCACCGCGCGGGAATTTCACCAGATCGCCGGTCGGGCCGGACGGGCCGGTTACGACGTGGTCGGGGATGTCGTCGTGCAGGCCCCCGAGTACGTGGTGGAGAACACCAAGGCACTGGCCAAGGCCGGAGACGATCCCCGCAAGCGCCGCAGAGTGGTGCACAAGAAGCCCCCCGAGGGGTCGATGTCCTGGAGCGACCGCACCTTTGACCGGCTGATCGCGGCCGAACCGGAACCGCTGACATCCAGTTTCGTCGTGAGCCACGCGATGCTGCTCAACGTCGCCAACCGACCCGGCGACGCATTCGCGGTCATGCGCCACCTGCTCACCGACAACCACGAGGACCGCCCCGCGCAGCGCCGGCACATCCGAGCGGCCATCGCGATGTACCGCGCGTTGCTGGCCGCCGGCGTCATCGAGCGGTTGGCGGTGCCGGACGCCCACGGTCGCACCGTGCGACTCACCGGCGACCTGCAACTCCACTTCGCGCTCAACCAGGCACTGTCCCCGTTCGCGCTGGCCGTCATCGAACTGCTCGACCCGGATTCGGTTAACTACCCGCTGGACGTCCTGTCGGTCCTCGAAGCCACCCTGGAGGATCCACGGCAAGTGCTGAGCGCACAACTGTCCAAGGCCAAGGGGGAGGCCGTGGCGGCGATGAAAGCCGAGGGCATCGAGTACGAGGAGCGGATGCGGCTGCTCGACGACGTCAGTTACCCGATGCCGCTGGCTGAGCTGCTGGGCGCCGCGCTGGAGACCTACCGGGGCGGGCACCCGTGGGTGGCCGACCACCGGCTGTCCCCCAAGTCGGTGGCCCGGGATCTCGCCGAGCGGGCGATGACCTTCACCGAGTACGTCGGGTTCTACGGCCTGGCCCGCTCCGAAGGGCTGGTGCTGCGCTACCTGGCCGACGCCTACCAGGCGCTGCGCCGCACGGTGCCTGAGGACGCCAAGACCGACGCGCTACGTGACCTGCAGGAGTGGCTCGGCGAGCTGGTCCGCCAGGTCGACTCCAGCCTGCTGGACGAGTGGGAGAAATTGCGCAACCCGCAAGCGAAGGACGCGCCACCGACGTCGCTGGACCAGCGGCCCGCACCGGTGACGGCCAACCCGCGAGCCTTCCGGGTGCTGGTGCGCAATGCGCTGTTTCGCCGGGTGGAGCTGGCGGCCCGGCGGCGATGGGACGAGCTGGGTGAGCTCGACGCGCACGCCGGGTGGGACGCGGACTCCTGGCGAGCGGCCGTGGAGCCCTACTTCGACGAGCACGACGAGATCGGCACCGGCGCTGACGCCCGAGGCCCACAGCTGCTGATCATCGATCACCAGCCCGGACGGTGGGTCGTGCGGCAGATCCTGGACGACCCGGCCGGGCACCATGACTGGGCCATCACTGCCGAGGTCGACCTGCCCGCCTCCGATGAGTCCGGAACCGCCGTGCTACGGGTGACTACAGTCGGCCAGCTCTGATCGCAGGTGAACCGTCAGGACGGCTCGTTGCCGAGTTTCCACTTGATGCCGCAGCCCACGCTGGGCACCTGTGGTTCGGGTACCGGCGATCCGGCCAGGACCAGATCCAGCGCCGCGCGCAACGCCTTGCCAGTTACCGCAGTGTCGTTGCGCGGACGGGACTCGTCGAACTCGCCCCGGTAGGCAAGCCGGCGCTCGGCGTCGTAGAGGAAGAAGTCCGGGGTGCACGCGGCCCGGTAGGCCAGCGCGACCTGCTGGGTGTCGTCGAGCAGGTAGGGGAAGGCGAACCCGGCGCGGTGGGCCTGCTCGGTCAGCCCGGCTAGGCCGTCGTCGGGGTAATTCTGGGTGTCGTTGCTGCAGATCGCCACCGCAACTACGTCAGGTGCGTACTCGGCAACCAGCGAGCCAAGCTCGCGCTCGATGTGCCGGACATAGGGGCAGTGATTGGACAGAAACATCACCAACAGCGGATGGCCAGGAGCGAGGTCGTCTGAGCTCACGATCTGGCCGTAGACAGACGGCAGGACGAACGGTGGCGCCGGCGTGCCGAGCGGGACCATGAACGAGTTGACTGCCATGGTCACCAGTCTCTCACCAGTGGCCATCAGGCGGTAAGCTCCGCCGCCAGCCCGTCGAGCAGTTCACCACCGTGGACCGGTTCGACGGGCCTGACTTGCGACCCTGATCGGATACCCGCTACGCCGAACCTCGGCCAGCGGTGTCCTGGACCTTGCTCACCACCCCATCGATCTGGGCGCTGAACCTGCCCTTGGTAACTTGGTCGATGAGGCGACCAGCCTGGTCGGCGATCTTACCGACCACTTCGGGATTCTGCTTGGCGAACCGGCGAGCGGCCTCGACGACCCCCGCCAGCGCAATGAGCCTCCCCAGCAACCGCAGCACTGTATGTCCTCCTTATAGTTGACCGACCACAACTCTCACGAGAGCACAGCTAAGGTCGTGAGGATACCGCGTCCGGATCACCGTCAGAATCCCATCGCCTGGGCACGGCGTTTCACCTCGCGACCTCGGTCGGTCCGCAGCGCGCCGATCGGGGTGCCGGGCAACGAGTCCTCTGCGGTGAACAGCCAACGCAGGATCTCCTCGACGGAGTAATCGGCATCGCGCAGCAGGGTGATCGTGCCGCTCAGTCCCTTGACGACGGCATCGCCGTTGAGGAACTCCGCAGGCACCGCCGCCACACCGTGACGGCGTACCCCCAGCAGGTGCCCGTCGCGCAACATCTGGTGCACTCGGGTTATCGGCAATCCCAACCGTTGCGCCACGTCAGGTAGCGGCAGCAGCACCACGTCAGGATCGAGCACGTCCAGGGCGATGGGAATGTCGCTCACAGTGGTCACCATGCCATATCCGCCAACCGGCGCCCTTCCGGCGTTCGAGGAGCAACGGTCCGTACGATCCTCGGACTGTGGAGCGACAGGGACCCGATGACGACGGGAACCTGGTCGGCACCCTGCTGGACGGGCGCTACCGGGTTGGCCCTGTGCTGGCGCTGGGCGGCATGTCCACCGTCTACCGTGGCACGGACACCCGCCTGGAGCGTCCCGTCGCCATCAAGGTGATGGCCCCTCGGTTCGCCGTGGACCCGGTCTTCTTGCAGCGATTCGAGCGCGAAGCCCGCGCCGCCGCGCGGCTGCACCACCCTGGAGTCGTCGGGGTGCATGACCAAGGTGTCGACTCCTCCCCCGCTGGTGACTACGTGTTTCTGGTGATGGAACTGGTGGAGGGCGGGACATTACGGGATTTGCTGCGCCAGCGCGGCAGGCTGCCGGTGCCGCTCGCGCTCTCGGTAACCGACATGGTGCTCTCGGCGCTAGCCGCGGCACACCGGGAGGGGCTGGTGCACCGCGACATCAAGCCGGAGAACGTCCTCATCGGGCCTGGCGGTGTGGTGAAGGTTGCTGACTTCGGATTGGTCCGCGCGGTTGCCGAGGCCAGTAGCAGTACCGGAGACGTCATTCTTGGAACGGTGGCCTACCTCTCGCCCGAGCAGGTCGCGACCGGAGCGGCCGACGCCCGCAGCGACGTCTACGCCACTGCGGTGATGCTGTTCGAGATGCTCACCGGGGCGCCGCCCTATACCGGCGAGACCGCGCTGTCAGTGGCCTATCGCCACGTCAACGATGATATGCCGGCCCCGAGCACAGCCGGTGTGGCGGTGCCAGCAGAGCTGGACGATCTGATCGTGCGGGCCACCCGCCGGGACCCAGCGGCCCGCCCGCCGAACGCGGCGGCGTTCCTGAGCGCGTTGCACGACGTGCGAACCGACCTGGGCATCGATCGAGTGCCGGTGCCCGTGCCCTCGGCTGGGTTGGCCGCTGGGTTGGCCGGCGCCACGATGGTCGCCGCCCCGCCCCGCTATGGGCCGGGCGGAACCCGAGCCCTTGCGAGGGCCGATGCGGCGGTGCGGCCGGACGATTTCTACCTACGTGAGCGGGCGCGCAACCGGCGCGCCTTCATCGCCTGGATGGTGATCGTGTTGATGCTCGCGAGCGCCATCGGGGTGGGCGCCTGGTGGCTGGGCAGCGGCCGGTGGACTGTGGTGCCCAACCTGACGGGCCTGCCACGCGGGGCGGTGCCGGCCGCGTTGGCCTCCGCTGACCTCAAAGCCACCCTGACTGAAGACCACAATGACACCGTCGCGGCCAACACGGTGATCCGTACCGACCCCGCGCCGGGCCACCGGGCGATACGCGGCTCGGACATTACCGTGGTGATCTCGCTGGGCCACCCGGTGGTGCCCAACCTGACAGTCGGTGCCAGCACTGATGAGGCCGAGCGGGTGATTCAGCAGGCAGACTTGAGCCCCCAGCTGGACCCGGGTGCGGCAAGGTTCGACGACACCGTCCCGGTCGGCGCCGTGATCGGAGCTCAACCGGCGTCGGGCACCACGCTCACCGTCGGCGCACCGGTGACCGTGGTGATCAGTAAGGGACCAGCCCCCAGCACGGTGCCCGACGTCCGGGGACTGCGCCAGGCCGAGGCGGTCGCCGCGCTGGCCCGCGCTGGCCTGACCGCGCAGGTGCGGCGCCAGTTCGACGAGGAGATCGCCGGTGGGCGGGCGATCGGCACCGAACCTCAGGCCGGAACCAGCACTACCCGGGGCACCAGCGTGATCCTGCTGGTGAGCACGGCGTCGGTCGTTCCCCAGGTAGTCGGGCTGACGGTCGCCCAAGCCCGCCAGGTGCTCACTGACGCGGGGTTGAACAGCACCGTCAACCACTCGGGCGCCGGATTCGGATTCCTCGAGGGCCTCATGGGTGGCATCGTCGGCCAGGTGATCTCGCAGTCACCCGGGGCCGGCCAGGCCGTTCGCCCCGGCGCCACCATCACCCTGACGACCTTGTAACCGCTCAGCGTCCAGGCACCTAGCGCCGGTTCGCCCGGTGCTCACCTCACGCTGTACGCCATAGCTTCGCGATGCTGTGCGATAAACGCCTGGGCTTCGTGATGGCGGGGGTGTTCGGTGGATAGGCGTGTCCTGAATTCGCGGAGTGCGCCGGTGGGGCGGGTGGAGTCGACGGTGCTGCTGCGGGCGAGGGCTTGGCGGGCAACGGCGCAGGCTTGGTCGACGTCGCCTTGGTCGAGGTGGGCAACAGCGGCGCGGGTGAGGTAAAGGGCGTCGTCGCGGACGTAGCCCTCGGCCGCGTAGTGCAGTTGGCGCGCGGTGGCGAAGTGGTCGAGAGCGCGGTCGGGGCGGCCGGGGTCCAGTGCACACGAACCGGCGAGCATTTCCAGTTCTCCGTCGGTGAGCCAGTAAGTCCAGGGCGGGTCGTCGTCGTGGGTGCCGCGAGCGTAGGCGTCCTGTGCCCGGTCGAGCTCGGCGAGGCAGCGCGGGGCACCATCGGGTGTCTTGGACAACGCGCGAGCCAGCCGCACGTGCAGCATCGCGGCCGTGCGGGGTGTGACAGTCTGTCGGGTCTGCTCCACCGCAGCCTCCACGAGCCCTACGGCGTCGAGGGGGGAGCCGACGGAGTAGGTCTGGATCGCCATGAAACTCAGGGTGTGCGCGCCAGCCTGCGGGTCACCGCCGGTGGCTGAGGCGCGCAGGCTGGTGGTGTAGAAACGTTGCGCCGCAGCGTGGAGGCCGGCGTCGAAGTGTTGCCAGCCGCAGATGCGGGCGGCCTCGCTGATGGTGCTGTAGAGCTGGCGGGCCACCGCGTCGTCGTAGATCGTGTCCGCCGCGAGGTGTTGGACGAGTTCGCATTCAGCGAGCGCGGCGCGGCGAAGCTGCGCGCCACCAAGAACGTCATCCAAGCGCCGCAAGTGATCGAGGCGCTGGTCCAGGTGAGAGACCATGTCGGTGGTGAGCCGGCGTCGCCCGGTCACCGAAGCGCTGGTGGAGTGGGCATGCAACTCGCCAAGCCAGCCGTGGGTGATGGCGGTCAACTCGGTGCCGGTGGTGATCAGGAATCCCCGTCACTCCATAGAGTCTCCCCGCGAGTCGGCGGCCAGTGCCGCGATCGTACCTGCCGTCGACCACGGGCCTCGGAGAACGACGTCGTCGTCCCTGCTGCGCAGGGCATCAGCGGCCAGCAGCCAGTCCGGCCATCCCCGGCTCGCGACGGTGGTCGCAGGCACCGCGTGCAGGTCGGCCATCGCTAGTTGCGCGGAGGGTTCCGGGGCGTAGAGGCCGCTTTCCCAGCGGCACACCTTCTCCCGGCGGATGGCCATCGCACCCAGGCTCAGCGCTCGGTGGCGCTGGTCGAGCAGTGTCAGGTACTCGGTGGCCGACAGTCCGAGGTGGGCGCGCAGCGCAGCCAGAGGGTGCTGGTAGATCGTTTGCCGCATCTGACCTCGCCTCGCAGTGGGTGCATGTGTCCGCACCGTAGCGGTTGCTGCGGACCGGCGGCGCCGCGTGGAACGGGGAGGTGGCAGGTCGGCAACAAGGCGGCAACGCACAGGGCGTAGCAGCCCGCGCACCGTGCTGGTGTCATGGCTTTGCTCACCGCGCCCGCGGTGAGCAAAGGAAGCCACGGAGAGGTGACGTGATGAACCAGACGAGCAACCCATCCACCGCCCAGCCGGTGACTCTGGCCAGGGACATTCAGGCTTTGCAGCGACGGGTGCGGGCCTTCGCGGGCACCGGCAGAGCCTGTCATTTTTTCCGTGTAAGCCACGGATGACTGATGGCATTACCTTATCACAGAGGCAGTCGTCCTGGGAAGAGAACGACCAGCGTGTTCAAAGCCATTTTCCAGCCCGACGTTCCGGTCCC
>JBATXM010000153.1:0-16622 GCA_049673305.1 Pseudonocardiaceae bacterium
CAGGACAATTAGATCACAACGATCTTCTTCTTGCCAGTATTTTAGTGACTACAATTGGAGGCGTGTCGTGGACTCAGACGCTGGTCAGACCGGCATTGCTACGGAGAGTCACAGCAAGTTCGGCCTAAGGGCTACCACACGGCAGCCCGGGGGCAGAGCTAGACGACGCACGTGCCGGTTCCATCGAGTGCTGCCCCCGGGCTGCCGTGTGGTCGGGCTGCGCCAGGCCGACGGGACGCCACACGAGCCCCAGCGTGCAAGATCGTCGGTGATCCCGCCGCCACATTGAGGAGCTTGGTCGGGGTAGATGGGAATGAGGAACAGGGTCAGGCTCTGGCGGTGCGCTGATGACAGGTTGTGACGACAACTCAGCACTACCAGCACAATGCGGAGCCGAGTCATGGCGTACCGGTCGTGCTGTCCGCGTGCTGTAAGGAGGGGTCAGTAGCGGTCAACTGCGGTACACCGAGGTGCAGGCCAGGCGCAGGTCAGCCACACTCACCTGGCACGGTAGATAGATTCCCAAGATCTAGACGCGGGTCCGATTCCCGTCACCCGCTCCATTCCAAATAGCCCAGGTCAAAGAATGTCTTCTGTCGATCTGGGTCTTTGCCTTAAGCACAGTCATCGGGCGTCAGGTCGCCGGCACCAGTTGCTCCAGCAGCGTCCGGACGCGGCGGTTTATCTCGTCGCGGATCGGGCGTATCTTCTCGACGCTCTTGCCGGCGGGGTCGGGTAGGTCCCAGTTCAGGTAGCGCTTGCCGGGGTAGACCGGGCAGGCGTCGCCGCAGCCCATGGTGATGATCACGTCTGCGGCCTGCGCCACGTTGTCAGTCAGCGGCTTGGGGTACTCGCGGGATAGGTCGAGCCCGAGTTCGGCCATTGCGGCGCGGACGGCGGGGTTGATCTGCTCGGCTGGGGTGGAGCCGGCGGAGCGGACGTGAACCCGGCCGTTGGCGTGATGGTCGAGCAGGGCAGCGGCCATCTGGGAGCGCCCGGCGTTGTGCACGCAGACGAACAGCACCTCAGGGGTGGTGGTCACGATGGCTCCTCGGGATTGAGTGGCGGCGGTGAGCCGGTCGCGGGTAGCGCGAATCGCTCACCTGCGAACAGTCGGGGTCGCGCGGCGAGGCAGACGTAGACCAGCGCGACCAGCACCGGAACCTCGATCAACGGGCCCACCACGCCGGCGAGGGCTTGCCCACTGGTGACGCCGAAGGTGGCAATGGCCACCGCGATCGCCAGCTCGAAGTTGTTGCCGGCGGCGGTGAACGCCAGGGTGGTGGCCCGCTCATAGCCCAGCCCCACTGCCCTACCCAGTAGCAGCGACCCAGCCCACATGATCGCGAAGTAAGCCAGCAGGGGTAGCGTGATGCGGGCGACGCCCAGCGGGTGACTGGTGATCGCCCCACCTTGCAAGGCGAAGAGGATCACGATGGTGAACAGCAGCCCGTAGAGCGCCACCGGCCCAACCCTGGGCAGGAAGCGGGTCTCGTACCAGTACCGGCCCTTGACGCGTTCGCCCAGGCGACGGGACAGGTAGCCGGCCAGCAGGGGGATGCCGAGGAACACCAACACTGAGCGGGCGATCGCCCAAGTGGACACGCCCAGCGTGGTGGTGTCCAGGCCGAGCCAGCCGGGCAGGGCGATGAGGTAGAACCAGCCCAGGCCGGCGAAGGCGAGCACCTGGAACACCGAGTTCAGCGCGACCAGCACCGCGGCGGCTTCCCGGTCTCCGCCGGCCAGGTCGTTCCAGATGATGACCATGGCGATGCACCGGGCCAGTCCGACGATGATCAGCCCGGTGCGGTAAGCGGGCAGATCCGGTAGCAACACCCAGGCCAGGCTGAACATCAACGCCGGGCCCAGCACCCAGTTGAGCAGCAACGAGAGCACCAGCAGCCGCCGATCCCGGGTCACGGTGTCCAGACGGTCGTAGCGGACCTTGGCCAGCACCGGGTACATCATCGCCAGCAACCCCACCGCGATCGGCAGCGAGATCCCAGCGACCTGCACCGCATCCAGCGCCGCACCCAGGCCGGGGACCAGCCGGCCAGCGCCCAAACCCAGCGCCATCGCGGCCAGGATCCACACCGGCAAAAACCGGTCCAGCCTGGACAACCGGCCCACCACACCTGCCGAGGACCGGCTCACCGTGGCCGTCACCCGCTCACCCCCGCGGGGTTCGGAACCAGCACGTCGCAGAGCTGGCGCAGCACCTGCGGGCGGACCCGGTAATAGATCCACGTAGCGCGCCGCTCACCCTCGATCAGCCCGGCCTCCCGCAGCACCTTCAGGTGATGCGACATCGTCGGCCCCGACAGGTCAAACGCCCCAGTCAGGTCACACACGCAGGCCTCCCCACCGGCGTGCGCGGCGATCAGGCTCAGCAACCGCAGCCGCACCGAATCCCCCACCGCCTTGAACACCCGGGCCAACTCGACGGCCTCCTCAGCGGACAACGGCCGGCGAGTCACCGGCGAGCAGCAGAACACCACCGGCTCGGCCGTCACGGACACCCCTCGTTGATTCGACATCCTTCTACGTTGACAGAAATCAAATCAATGGGCAAGCTCGGCTGTTAGGTCACCATCTGTTCACCTCAAGGAGGAGTGTCCTCCGCCAGTTGAGCTGAGGCACTGCCAGCGTGTCTGAGGCAACTGGCCGAGTACTGACACTAGAGTTGAGGCATCTCGATCACGTCTGACTCGCGGGAGCACGGCCCTGGTGACTGGCGCGCTGGCTACGCAGGACCCTGGCTCACCCGCCGTTGCGTACGAGGTGGTCTTCTCCGAGGTGGACGGTGTTGAGCGTCGCCAGCCGTTGACGTTGTGATGGAATCGGGACCCCGGCTTCGCGCTGTCCAGCACCGATGCGCCCCCCAACGTCAATGCCCACTGCCGACTACACATCAAGTTGCCTCAGATCAACTGGCACATCGAGCTGTCCTCGGCTGCCAGATAATCTGAGGCACCGCAGGTCAAAGATGGTTCAATGCCTCAGATCAACTGGCGGACGACAAGGAGACGTGTCCCGCGCCATCCTCGTCGGCACCGGCATGCCGGTCACCACCCTGCCACCGGGCGGGACGATCTTGGTTCATGCCACTCGCGTGCCACAACAGGGGGTCAGTCACGGTCATCTAGGGTCACTCCTGACCACGGCCGACCGCAGGTCAAGGCCTAGACCAGGGCACCACCATAGGGTTCCCAAGCTCCCAACCAACAGGCGCCTCCGGCGGGCCTCCGCTCCGGGATTGCTCCAGGACCGGGACCGGATAGTGGTGGGTCACCAGGGGAGTGGGTATCCCGTCACGTCGGCGCCAAAGGCGTAGCGGGTCGGAGGCAAGCTCGCCGACGCGACGAGATACCCACTCCCCGCCCCCGTCCTGCGTCAAGTCAACACCCCCCGTGTGCCATTAGCGTGCCATTAACACCGGTCAACCACGGTCAACAGCGGGACACCCTGACCGGGGCTGACCACCGATCGAGGCCGCTGACGGCGCAGTGGGCGCAGCCTTCCAAGCTGGGGCTCGCAGGTGACCATCGTCAGCGAAAGCGGCACGCATCGGCGCTCCTACGCCAGCGGATGCACGGTCGATCAGCGTTCACACCAACCCACCGTGTCGCGATGACACATCGATCATCCCCAGCCCGCGCGCCGAGGAAGGACCGAGAAGTCGCACACGAGGAGGGGGGTCGCTTAAGAGCCGGTTCATTTCCCACGCTGACACCTGATTCACCCGTCCAGGCCACGGGCTTGGCCATGCTCACCGAGATTCGCCGGGACAGCGGCCAGGCTGTGGACCGAGCGCAGGGTGTCGGGGTGGTCCTCGCCCAGGACCTGACGGCAGCGGGTAAGGGTGTCCTCGGCGAGCTGGCGGGCCAGCCCGTGCTGCCCCAACCGCC
Organism: Pseudonocardiaceae bacterium; assembly: GCA_049673305.1. Taxonomy (GTDB): domain Bacteria; phylum Actinomycetota; class Actinomycetes; order Mycobacteriales; family Pseudonocardiaceae. The sequence continues at coordinate 3,909 of JBATXM010000153.1, forward strand.
CCAGGGTGGCGGTGAGGGTAGTGGCCGAGCGCAGGGTGTCGGGGTGGTCCTCGCCCAGGACCCGACGGCAGCGGGTGAGGGTGTCCTCGCCGAGCTGACGGGCTTCTTCACACTGTCCCACCTCCCGCAGGGTGGCGGCGAGGGCGGTGGCCGAGCGCAGGGTGTCGGGGTGGTCCTCGCCCAGGACCCGACGGCAGCGGGTGAGGGCGTCCTCGCCGAGCTGACGGGCTTCTTCACACTGTCCCACCTCCCGCAGGGTGGCGGCGAGGGCGGTGGCCGAGAGCAGGGTGTAGGGGTGGTCCTCGCCCAGGACCCGACGGCAGCGGGTGAGGGCGTCCTCGCCGAGCTGACGGGCTTCTTCACACTGTCCCACCTCCCGCAGGGTGGCGGCGAGGGCGGTGGCCGAGAGCAGGGTGTCGGGGTGGTCCTCGCCCAGGACCCGACGACAGCGGGTGAGAGTGCCCTCAGCGAGCTGGCGAGCCGGCTCATACCGCCCCAACCCCACCAGGGCGACGGTGAGGTAGATGGCCGAGCGCAGGGTGTCGGGGTGGTCCTCGCCCAGGACCCGACGACAGCGGGTCAGGGTGTCCTCAGCGAGCTGGCGGGCCGGCTCATACTGCCCCAACTCATACAGAGTGAAGGAGAGACTGCCGGCCGAGGCCAGGGTGTCGGGGTGGTCCTCGCCCAGCAGGGAGCGACGCAGCTCCAGGGCGCGTTCGAACAGTGGTCGGGCGGTGGCGGGTTCCCCCCGGGTGTGCAGATACTCGGCGGCGCGGTGAAGCAGCCAGGCCACGTCCCGCTCCACCCCGATGAAGGTACGGTGGGGGCTGGTGGCGGTCAGGACGTGTGGCAGGAGCTGACGCCACGCTGGCCAGGCCTCCGGGTTGTTCCACGGCGCATCCGGGACCGCCGCACGCAGCAGCCGAACCACTAGGATGGACAGGCCGGGTTGCTGGTGAGGCTGGGTGCGCACAATCGCGGCGAGCAGCCGATGCAGCTCCAAGGTGGCGGGCTCGACACGGGCCAGCCCGTGCTGGCGCAGCAGCCGGAGCACCTCACTGAACACCAGCGGATCCCCGACCACGATCGCCAGGGGGTCGGGCAGCTGAGCGGGGTGGCTGCTGAACAGGGTCAACGGGATCGGCTCCGGCCCCAGGTACGCGGCCAGAGTGAGCAGCTCCAACGCCACCGAGGACTGGCGGGCCAACCGGTCCAGGGCGATCTGAACACTGGCCGCCAACGACACCGGATACGTGACGGAAACACCCTGAGCTAACAGGTCCCTAGTCCGCTCGGCCAGCAACGTGAGATAGCCCTGCACACCGATGGGGGTGTCGGCCAGGTGCGCCCCCGCCTGAGCCAGCGCCAGCGGTAGATCCCCCAGCGCCTCCGCGACCCGCCCCGCCTCATCCTCAGTCAGCCCCGGGGCGCGGCGACGCAACAGCGCGATCGACTCACCCCGATCGAACACATCCACCCTCATCGGGGTGGCCAGCTCATGCCAGCCTGGGTTGCGGGAGGTGATTATCACCTGCCCACCACCTCCCGGCAAATAAGGGGCCAACGCTGTGGGGTCCTCAGCGTTATCAAAGATCAGCAACCACCGGTCCCGGTCCCGCAAGACCCCCAACAGGCGCGCCACCGCCGCTGTGGTGGAGTCGGTGAGGCTCGCCACGCCCAGGGCGTGAGCCAGCTCCGCCAGCCGAGCCGGCACCAACGTGGGTTGCTCCGCTGGGACCCAGCACACCACGTCATACTCCGCCCCGTACCGGTGGGCGTACTCAATGGCCAGCGCGGTTTTCCCGATGCCACCCATCCCATGCAGCGCCCGCACCACCGCCGTCAAACGCCCGCCTTCCAACGCGGTATGCAGCGCGGTGAGCAGCTCCTCCCGGCCGGTGAACACCGGATTCCGCGCCGGCACATTCCACACCCGCCCCACCACCGCATCACCCGACCGGGTCCGTGGCAGATCCCGCAATCCCGCGAACAACACCTCGCTGAGCTCCTCCGGGGTCCTCACCATCGCCGTAGTCACCCCACACTCGGCCAGCCGGGTCCGGAACGCCTCCTGCCGAGTCGCGTAGCGCAGATCGACAAACAGATCCCTCGGGCCCTCGGCCTCCTCACCCAGCAGCACCACCAACCGCGGTAACCCCGCCTCGCTGGCCACCTCGAATTCCCACTCCATGTAGGACAACTCCGGGCGATCAGCCACCGGCGAGCCATACCGAAACCCCACCACCGCCACATACACATCCGCACCCACCACCGCATCCCGACACACTTGTGCCGGCCGCTGCTCCCTCGGCCCGAAAGACGCCATCTCGACAATGGCATCCCCGGCCCGAGACACCGCCCGCGCCGCCGCCGCCACAAACGAGCGCCCCACCGGAAACCGCGCCAACTCCGAGGTATGACTCACAAACACCCGCCGAGGCCCCACCACACCACCCAGCATCCCACCCCCGAGACCACTGCCCCTCACGTCGAGGGCCGCCCCCCTGGGGGAGCCGCGCGGTCGGGCTACGCCAGCTCGACGGGATACCCCACAGCCCCCAGCGCGCAAGATCACCTGTGGTCAGGCGGCGGAAAGGCATTACGACCTTCAACGCACCGCCGCACGAGTCGGCACCGAGACAGGACGATTCCGGGACCACCACGGTCAGTCTGCCGCGATGGGCGATCTGACCGAGAATCCGGGTCCGGGACGACGAGCGTGCAAGCGGCGCGGCGCAGCCGTACGGGTCGGTCAACAGAGGTCCCCAGACCCGTTCCCCGTTTCGCGATGGTTTCGCAAACGGTGGCAGACGGGGCCTGATGACGGCAGACAGCGACAGAACACAAGATCGGAATCGTTCGAGGTTTGTGCTGCTCAACGCTGGTTTTGTCCGGTGAATGGTGGTGCCCCCGGCAGGATTCGAACCTGCGACACACGGTTTAGGAAAGGATGCCGCTGTGCGAGCGACGGGTACGTTGAAAACTATCGAATGTTAATCGACTGATCCGCGTACAGCAGCGACGGCAGCCGCGTGCGGCTTTTGAGCCAGTTCGCCGTCACCGCTAGAACCGCATCAGACCTCGTCGCGGCATTGGTGGTAGTCCTGTCCAAGCCGCCGCCGTATGCGAGCGCGACGATGTATCCCCGTTTCATGACCGGATCGTGTTCCATCTCAAGCTCCGACCTGATCCAGTTAAGGTCGCGAGGAATTCGCGCACGCGCTAGGACGCAGACCGCGACTGCGCGGAGGTAGTTCTGGTTATTGCGATTCCGGGCATCCTGTTCAGCGAGTCGCCTCCACTGCTCGGGCACTTTCTTACATTCGAGCATGGCAGCGTAGACCCATGAACGAAGGAAGCTAGAGTACGATCGTGTCGGATCCGATAAAAATGCAGCGATACGTGAGTGTGCTGACGAACGGGACACGAAATGCTTGAGGTAGGCAGCGACCGCAGAGGAAACCGGCGCAAGCATCTCCAAATTTTCAAGAATCTGACCCAATACGGTCGATTCCCTGATGCGTGCCAGCCTCCAGATACTGAATCGCGCTTTCCGATGATTCACACCGCTATCATCCAGCGCCTTCTTAAGTACCTTCTTGAGCTCGATGCGGACCTTTGGAAGACTGCCGTGATCGAAAAGGTACGAAGCCCTGTCGGTATCCGGGTCTGCGCGTAGCCTCACATAGTCCTCCACCGGAAGCACCTTAGTCTTGGCGCTGCTGGGGGTGAGGCCACGACCACGGCACGCGTGCTCGAATAGCCGTATCCCGGCCACAGCTTCAGCCTTGCTCTGAGTCAAGATCCGCACATCGTCCATGTATCGGTAGTAGGTGTAGCCGGCGTCCAGTATGATCTCATCAACCTGAACGAGATAGAAGTTTCCTAGGACTCGTGAAGCGTTCGGACCCTGGGGCAAGCCCATCCCTTGCACGAGTGACCACTTCGACAACATCTCACGAAGGGTCCGAAGTGGAGACCCGCCTACGCCAAGATGAGACAATTCATCAAATAGCCTCTGATGCAGTATATGCTCGAAATACGACGAAATGTCAGTCTGTGCAACCCACTCGAAGTTTCCCTTAGCGCGCCCCTCCGCGTCTTTTTCGAACTTGACCCAGCGCCTGGGGCCATGCTGCAAAAAATACTTCGGATCATCAGACAGTCGTGATGAATACACGGCTTCTGTGAGCGCAGCTTCAATTTTATCTGCGAACGTGGCCACCACGGCCTGGTACGCTACCCGATCAGGGAGATCCAGGAGCACACCTGGACGGTTCGAGAACGGTGTCTTCGGCACGTCCAACCGGTGCGGCGGCAGAAATTCGTGATCCGAAATCCTCCGTTGGGCTTCCGCAATCACAAAGTCTCGATTGTCCGTCTGATCTCTAAACCGCAGAACATCAGGGACCCAGGCCTCCGAAAGATCAGTAGACTGAACATGAGTGAATGCAACTCGGAAGTTATACTCTGTCTCATGTCGGACACTCTTGCGCTTCCGCTTGACCTTAGGGTTATCGAGCGCTTCGGGATCGACCAACCACTGCGGTCCCGCCTTGATCGCGTCGATCTCACTGCTCGCACAGCGGCGCCGAACAGTCGCGACAGACAGGTTCAGCCTGTCTGCCACTTCCTCCACGGTCAGGTACTCCACACTGCCTCCGCTCAGTCTGGCGTGAGCGTACACGCTCAGACCTTGTGAGTGCTTGCGCTCACAAGGGTGGGCTACCCTTCTCGGCGATTCTGCACGTCGAGACGCCATGGAAGGTCCCGACTGATGGCCAGATCGAGGCCCGTTAGTGGCCAGAGAGAGGTCCTCACGCTGGTGCCAAGATCAACAACGTGGCACCAGTGCCCGGCCGGGTGGCAGGTCGAGAGTTCTGACCACTCATCCGGTGTAGCCTCCAAACTGGGGCTCGCCTTCACTACCACTCCAAGATCATGTCGTCTCCATGCCGTGAGACGTCGGCGATGCGTGACGATCGCTGACAAACACTGAGAACTGTCCGCGCAGGTCATCGCCGATGTACCCGGTTCACGCCGAGGCCGGTGACACTCGGTGGTCTGAAAGTGCGAACTGTTCACCAGCACCGACCCAGCCCGACCTGCAAAAATAAGGGGACTGATGACCATCATCACGTCACCGGCGTCGGTTGCGACTACGGAGGGGGGAGCATCGCGACCCCACCACCCGTTCCACGTGCCTTTCGTTGCGAGCACCGTTGTCCGCGACGGTCCTCTGGTGGCCGTAGTAGAAGTGGTAGTAAGGACGCTGTGGGCAGCGGTCGGGCAGGCTGGACGAGGTGGGACACCACGGACGATCGGCCGTGGCTAGGCAGGACGCCGCAGGACCCGATGACAGGGATGGGACGGTGCCCATTCCCCTCATAACCCAGAGGTCGCAGGTTCGAATCCTGCCCCCGCTACCAGGGAAAACAGCCTCCGGAACATCTGTCCGGGGGCTGTTTTCGTAGGTCATGTGACCAGCTTTGTGACCAAGAGCCTACTCTCACGGTTCGGACGGGAGACCGCACAGCTTCCAGCGTGCAAGGTCATCCCCGTGGGCAGGAAGGGCAACGCTGTTCTCCGAGATGATCCACGGGCGGTCGTAGTAGAAACGGTAGTAAGGACGCTGTGGGCAGCGGTTGGATCAGGTGGGACACCATGGCCGGGGAGCACGTGCGTATCGACCTGCTGCATGAAGGCTGCGGAGGCGTGCCCGAGTCGCTCGCTGACGACCTTGACAGGTACCCCCGTGCGCAGTGGGCGGTGGCGTAGCTGTGCCTGACGTCGGGCGTGCCGCATAAGGAGCAGTTCGGCCGCGATCGAGTGTTCTCCGCCCTCGGCCTTGGTATCCGAGTTCTCAGCTCGTCAGCTGACATCGCCGCCTCGCATGCGACCCAGTTGGGCGGCATGTTGGCGAAGATGGGGAGCGAGTCACCGGGGTATCACGGGTAGCCTTATCGGTGACTCCTTCGGGGAGGAGACACCTCGTGCCCTGGACCAGGAGCCCGCTGACCGCGATCCGAGGGTTCGGTGCGCACGAGCCGCTTGGGGTGGCGTTCCTCGGACTGGTCGCCGCAGTCGTTCTCCTCGTTCCGGCGTGCAGGACGAGCGGATCTACCGTTGAGAGTGGTGGACATGCCGTTGCCGGTAGGGGGCCTGGCGAAGAAGCCGTTGCCGTCGTTCCGCTCGGCTCGATCGTGCCGCTCACCGGAGGGAGGAACATTCCAGACGCCGCGAGCTTTCCTGCGCCCGCGCGGATGCTCCTACAGGAAGCTGATCGTGGACTACGGGCTGGGGACTTCAACACTGTCGCGAAGGAAGCCCAGCGTGCTCGTAAGGAGGCAGGCAAAGCGGACACGAAGACCCAATGTATCGCCGACGCGGTCGAGGGCATCGCGGACGTTAACCGCAGGGACCCTAAAGCGGGGCTCCAGGAACTCCAACGGGGCATGTGCGCCATCAGTTCCGTGCCGGAGGATGTGCGACCTGCGATGGCCACGTTGTATCACCGCGCCACAGGCTACGCGTACGCACAGAACGGTAATGAGGCTGCGGCCGAGCGTGAGTTCGATATCGCGGCCGAGTTGTCCCCCGACAAGAAAAGATTGATCGTCAATGAGTTTTGCAAGGTAACCAAGCAGCGAAGCGCTGCAGCACAGTGTGCCACGACGCCGACGCCGACCACGCCGACGCCGACGCCGACCACGCCGACCACGCCGACGCCGACCACGACCACGCCGACGCCGACGCCGAGCAAGCCGAGATGCAGCACGTCGACCACTCCGGCTGGATGATCAAGAACAGATTCGTGATGGCGGACGAGACGGAGACCCAGAAGAGCGGGACGACAGAGGGACTCTCACGGCTGGCTCAAATTGCCGGTAAGGTCGTCGCTCCGGTTACCATCACAGCGCTGATGGTGTATTTCGGATGGGTGCGCACCCGCACCACCTATGAGATCTTCGGCATCAGTGACAGTGTCCTTGGATTTTCGGTCCAGGACTACCTATTTCGCAGCATCAGTCAGACGTTCGAGCCCCTTGCGTTGCTCCTACTGCTGATCCTCGTTGCGATCCCCACCCACCTTGGGCTGATCAAGCTGATGAGGGCGCGGGGGTGGCGGAAACGGCTGGTCCTCCCCTTGGCTGTGACCGGGATGGCCTCGACCGTAGTTGGTCTGCTCGGTTTCCTGGACGTGGTCACCTACTCAGTCGCATGGCCGCTCATCCCCATGTCGCTCGGGTTGGGCGTCTTGCTCATTGGCTACGCCACCGCACTGTGGCGCGCGGCGGGCGGAACAGTGCTCCAGCCCCTTGGCGACAGCGATGTCATCGACATTGTCACCCGGGTCGCGTTCACGACGTTCCTGATCCTTACGATGTTCTGGTCAGTGGCTATATCCGCGCAGATCCGCGGCTTCGAGGACGCCCAGCACATCGCGCAAGGGGTCGCGTCTCTCCCAGGCGTTGTCGTCTTTGCGCCGCACCCACTGCACCTCCGTGGCGGGGAGATCCGGGAGACCGTACTGATCGGCGATCAGGAAAGTCGCTATTACCGCTATGACGGACTGCGTCTGCTGGTGCGGGCCAGCGGCGGGTACATTCTGCTCCCGGCCAACTGGCGGCCCGGAATGCGCACGATCGTCCTGCGGGACAACCCTGACATACGCCTGGAGTTCTACCTGGGGTAGTGATCTAGAGCGGGGCGTCTGGGAGGGGGGTGCGCAGCGTGGATTGATCCTCGGTCCATCGGCGCAGCAGTAGGTCGGAGAGCCGATCAGCCAGCAGGGTACTGGCTTGGATGCCGAACACCACGTCGCCGGCGAGTTCAGGTTCGGCCGCGAGCAGTGGCGCGATCACGCCATGGCGGACGAGCTGCTCGTGCACCGCGTCGGCCTCGATGTGCTCGGCGAAAAACTCCATGGCGGCGGGTCCGCAGCCCAACCGGCGCATGGCCCGGACCAGCCGCTCTGAACTCGGGGAGGAAGTCAGCTCCGCAGCGGCCAACTGCCCGACCAGCGCCCCGCGCAGCTGGCGGTGCAACCCGCACAGCGACATGAAATTGACCTCAGCCAGCATGGCGGCTGGCGCGGCATCGAGGTAGGCGCCGTACTCGCACGACAGCCCGAACTCGGTCATCATGTCGGCGAACAGCTGGGCATGCATGCGGTCTGGGTTGCCCGAACCGTACTCATCGTGCTCAACGGTGACCAGTGCCACCTTGGTCGACCCGCTCAGCCGGGGGATGACCCACGCGTGCGGGTCGGCCTCCTTGAGGTGGTAGATCGAGCGTTGCGCGATGTATTCGCGCAGTTGCCAGAGCTGCCCTCCGTGGCGCAAGTGGTGCGAGACGCCCCAGGCGTCCGCCGGCTCCACCAACAGTGTGTTGACTTCGGCGGCGACGTCGGTCCCGCCCCGGACGTCGGTCCGCAGCGCGCTAAGAAAGACTCGTTCCAGCTGTCGGCGCAGGCCAAGCAGTCCCGGGTCCCACTCCAGATCATCGGAGACCCCGGCGAAACCTCGGTAGTGCAGCTCGTAGCAGCAGTACAGCGCCAGTTGCAGGTCCTCACCGTACGGGTCGGCCTGTTGGAGCACTGCCCCGACCTGTGCCGAAGCGGTGGTATTGCCGCGCAGCGCGTCGAGCACGACGGCACAGAGCGGTCCGCGCGGCACCGGAAGAGCGGGCGCTGTAGTGGTGGTCAGCATTGTTGTCCCGGAGAACCCGCAACCGGACCGCTGCTGAGGGGGCGAACCCGTCGCCGGTGGCTGGTGTCACAGAATGGGTATCGGCCGCTGCGGCGGCACGTGCACAGCGCGGTGACTGCCCGGTCAGAGGTCACCTTCCGGCCGTCGGCCAGGATGACCTCGAGCGGACCATGTATCAGTACGGGCCCCTCCTCGGTCAGGATGACCCGGCGTCGCACGGGCTCAGGAGTCACGTCGTGCTCCAATGACCACGAGTTCCTCCTGGCGTTGCCCAGGTTCGACGAGTCCGCGGGCTTCTAGCATGGCGGCGCGTAGGCGCATGACTGGGCCGAAGGGCACCGCGCAGCGGGCAAGAACCTCGGCGTGCAGACCCGCGTCGGCGAGGTGGCGCAGCGTAGCGTCGTCATCGCACACAGCGGAGTGAACGAGCAGCATCATGCCCTGGGGTGCGAGCAGGGCGGGTCCTTCGGTACAGATTCGATCCAGCACGGCGCGTCCGTCGCGGCCCCCGTCCCAGCAGCGGGTGATCCGGTGCCGGGGCAGTACGTTGGTGGCTGCGGGGACGTAGGGCGGGTTGGCCAGGATAAGGTCAAAATGCTGGCCTGCTACGGGGCTAAACAGGTCCCCGTGATGCACGGTACAGGGAACACGGTGCAGGCGGCTGTTAAGCCATGTAGCGGCCACCGAACGCAGCGAAACGTCTACCGCTGTCACTGAGGCGGCGCCGGCCCGGGCAGCGGCCAGCGCCAGGGCGCCGGTGCCGGTTCCGATGTCCAGGACACAGCGGCCAGCCGCGTAACCGCCTTCGCATAGGACATTGATCAGCAAAGAAGTGTCGCTATCGGCTCGATACACCCCAGGAAGCCGTAGTAGCAGCACGACCTTCCTGTACCCCAGGCACGACCGGGCGAAACCTCGTCGTTACCTCCGGGAGCAGCGATCAGCCTGAGCGGATGAACAGGAAGATGCCGTACTGCCACAGCACATCGATCCACTGCGCGCTGAGAGTGAAGCCGTGCGCGCAGATGTCGGCCTCGAAATGGGAGCGGTGGAACTTGTGGGACAAGCCAACATTCAGCGAGTCACCGCGCCGCAGAATCAGCTCGAGGCCCAGCTCGCGTAGCTCGACGGTCTGGTCCTTGGTCGCGTAGAGGTGCGCCTGGACCGCAGTGGTCGCGCAGTCGTAATGCGCCCGAGGGGAGAAGTGCTCCACGGTGAAGTCGGCACCGAAACGCCGGTTGAGGTGGGTCAGGTAGTTGAGCCGGAACTGCGCGAAGGCCGACTGGCCGGGCGGGTCGTTGTAGCAGATTTCGAACACCTCGGCCGGCTTGTGCAGGTCGGCCGACAGCAGGAAGCCGTCGCCGGGCCGGAGCGTGTCCGCAATCGTGGAGAGCAACGCGTCGCGCTCCTCGGGCGTGCCATTGCCCAGGTTGCTCCCGAAGATGGCCACCACCACCGGCTTGGGTTCGTCGTCCCGCAGCCAGGCCAACCCCGCCTCATACCGGCCCCAGAGGCCCTGCACTCGCAGGTCAGGTAGTTCGACGGTCAACTCACGTGCGCTTCTCGCCAACATCTCGCGACTGACGTCGATCGGAAGGTAGGTGGTCGCACGGTGCGTGACACAGGCCGCCAACAGCACGCGGGTCTTCTTCGCATTCCCGCTGCCCAACTCTGCGATCCGTCCACACCCGATCTGCTCGGCGATCTCCTCGGCGTGGCGCCGCAGCAACCCGTGCTCGACGCGAGTGAGATAGTAGTCAGGCAGTTCGGTGATCGACTCGAACAGGAGCGATCCGATCTCGTCGTACCCGAGGTAGGCGGGCAACTGGGGCGGGGTCGCTCGAAGACCGGCCACGAGAGCAGATCGGTCATCCCAAAAGGTCCCTTCGCCGTCTACGGGTACGATCTCGATCCGGCTCTGCTCCACGATGCGATCTCCCCTCACCCTGCCCCAGGCTCTGGTCGGCGGCCAGTGTAGAAGCGGGTCGCAACGCTGACGTGAAGAGGATTCAGACTCATGACTGCTCGTTGTGCCCAGCACTGCATTCTGCCGCCCAGCCTGCTGTATCGCCTCGCCCGTTGTAATGAGGAAGCGCTGCGGGATGCCGCGCTGAGCACGCTGGCCCTGGATGGCCGCTTCCGGCTGGCCCGCGCCGAGTCTGCGGCACGTCTGCTCCGGCTGCCCAGGCCGGTCACCTTCGCCCAGATTGGTGGCCGGCCGCAGCGGACCATTTACGACCAGCAGGGCAGCCAGTCCCAAACGCCCGGTGCCGTCATGCGGGTGGAGGGTCAAGCGCCGTGCCGGGACAAGGCAGCCAACCAGGCCTATGACGGACTGGGCGCCACGTATTCGTTCTACTGGACGGTGTTCGAGCGCGACTCCATCGACGGCGCGGGTATGCCCCTGCTCGGCCTGATGCACTACGGGCAGCGCTACGACAACGCGTTCTGGGACGGTGCTGGCCACATGTTCTTCGGCGACGGCGATGGGCGGATCCTTACTCAGACCGCGGCCGGGATCGACGTCATCGGCCACGAGCTCACCCACGGTGTCACCCAACACGAGGCGAACCTGACGTACTCAGGGCAGTCCGGAGCGCTCAACGAGTCGGTGTCGGACGTGTTTGGGATCCAGGTCAAACAGCATGCGCTCGGCCAGGACGTGCACAGCTCCGACTGGCTCATCGGGGCGGACATCGTCGGGCCGGCCTTGCGTCCGGCGTTGCGGTCGATGAAGCAGCCCGGTACCGCCAACCCACACGACGCGCAACCTGCGGACATGAGCGGCTACGTACCCGGCGGTGACGTGCACATCAACTCGGGCATCCCCAACCACGCCTTCTACGTGGTGGCTACCACCCTCGGCGGGTATGCCTGGGACGCCGCCGGGCCGATCTGGTATGCCGCGCTGGCAGACCCGCAGCTGCACTCCAATGCGACGTTCCGTGACTTTGCGCGGATCACCGTGCGTCACGCCCGACAGACCTACGGCGTGGCCAGCGATGAGGCCCACGCGGTGCGCCAGGGTTGGGAAGCGGTCAAGGTTGCGTTATGATCATCTGAGCCGGAGTCATCGCAAGCCCCAGCGGGAAACTGAGCTGGACACAGCTGGACACAGCTGGACACTGGAGGACATGCGCGTACACGTGACTCGTCGCGGCGGCCTCGCCGGGGTTGCCCTGCACGCCGTCCTCGACACCGCCCAACTGTCCGTTGGTGACGCCGCCCGCGCCGAGGTGGCGCTGCGGGACTTACCCTGGGACAGGCTTGCCGCGCGGCCCACTGGGGCGGACCGCTTCCGCTACGAGGTGGTCACCGAGGAGGGCGGCCACGAACGGCAGGTAGAGCTGAGCGAAACCGAGATTCCGGCCACCCTGCGCCCGCTCTTGGAGCTGCTACCCGACCATGGGCAGATCCTTCCCGCCTCGTGCTGAGGGGAAAACCGCCCTGATGAACCAAGGACCGCCCCCCAGATTGCCCCAAAACTGCTCGGGTGCGTACTTTCCGTGACGAGCGTAACGCGGTAGCGTCTAAAGTGGATCGCGTACGGTGGGTGACGTTCCCTCCCGCCCCGAGGTCCGGCCCGGCAAGGCTGGCGCGGTGCCCGCCCAGCCGAACCCGAGCACGGTCGGTATCCCAGATGAGCCCCATCGGGGGTAGGGCCACATCCTAGATGCATGGGGGGAGTGAAAGATGATCCAGCTTGAAGACGTCACCAAAGTCTACCGGATGGGCAAAGTGGAGGTGCGAGCACTTTATGGTGTTGATCTGACGATCGACGACGGTGAGATGGTCGCCATCATGGGCCCGTCCGGGTCAGGCAAGACCACGCTCATGAACATCCTAGGCTGTCTGGACATCCCGACCAGCGGGCGCTACCTGCTGGATGGCACTGACGTCAGCAGCCTGTCCGACAACCGGCTGGCCAAGATCCGCAGCCGCAAGATCGGGTTCGTGTTCCAGTCCTTCAACCTGGTCTCCCGCACCAGCGCGATCCGCAACG
>JBATXM010000154.1:0-2503 GCA_049673305.1 Pseudonocardiaceae bacterium
CGCAACCACGGTTTGCCCCGCTCTCCTAACTCCACCCGGGTCAACGGCCGTCGCGCCGGGCGGCCCTCGTAGTCCGCAACATGCACCGCACTGTTGTCCGCATGCACGATCTGTCCCGGTCCAAGTCGGGTTTCGCAGGGTTTCGCTTCCCTCGTGAGGTCATTGTGCTGGCGGTGCGGTGATACCTGCGCTACGGCCTGTCCTACCGGGACGTGGAAGAGCTGCTGGTCGAGCGTGGCATCGAGGTGGATCACGTGACGGTGTATCGGTGGGTACAGCGGTTTCCACCGTTGTCGATCGACGCGGCACGACCGTGTCGGCACACCCCGGGAGATCGCTGGTTCATTGACGAAACTTACGTCAAGGTCGCCGGCCGCTGGATCTACCTGTACCGCGCCATCGACCAGTTCGGGCAGGTCATCGATGTTCTGGCGTCGGAAAAGCGGGACATGCCCGCCACCCGCCGATTCTTCACCCACGCCCTTGAGCACGGGCCATCCCCGACCGAGGTCATCACCGACAAAACGGCGGCCTACCCGCCCGTCCTCGATGAGCTGGCTCCGGGCGCCTGGCACCACACCGAGCCTTACGCTAACAACCGGATCGAATCCGACCACGACCGGTTAAAGTCCCGACTCCGGCCGATGAGCGGCCTCAAGCAACTCCGCTGCGCACGCGTGGTCAACACTGGTCACGGCTTCGTGCAGAACCTCCGCCGCAGCCACTACGAACTCGGAACCGAGGAAATAGTAAACCTCCGGGTCCTGGCTGCTTTCGACGAACTGGTCCTGGCGATCTGACCAACCGGGATCAACGATCTCCCCTGCCCCGGCTTCGCACCACGCAACAGCCCCACCCGGACGAAGGCCGTGGTCTCATCTCTGGTCTCATCCGCGCTCATTCGCCGGTGTTCACCGGCGGCCGGATCAGTGCTTCGCCGCAGGTCACGGACGGGGGCAGGTCGCGGCGGACTCGCATCCTAGCCCTGAAAATCGGAAGGTCGACGGTTCGACCCCGTCCCTGGCCACCACGTTTACGTGAGACAAGTGGTCCCTCATGGTGATCTTCGATCGATCTTTGTCCGGCTGGCTGTCCGATTCGCGACTTACACTCGCGCCATGGCATGCAGGAGGCAGGCGCCGAAGGGTCTGACCGGCGTCCGGCAGCGTGGGGGTCGGTACCAGATCCGGCTCTTCGGCGGGCAGGATCCGGTGACCGGCGAGCTGGTGTTACCGATCGGTTCAGCTGAGGACGTGGGCGCGGCGATCAAGCCGCGGGATGAGGTTTGCCGGCAGGTCGCGGGACGGCGCCCACCTGCGCGATCCATCAGGGACTTCAAGGTGGTAATCGTCCAGAGGGCGGCGGTGGGGCTTAGGTGCCGACGGGGAATCGGATCCCGATCGATCATGGCATTTCGTCCGGTCGGTGGTGCCCAGGACGAGCTGTGGTGAGGAAGCACGCGATGCGTGGTGTGTTCTGGACGGTGGCCTGCGTGGCCGTGCTGTTCATCGCGGTGTGTGGCGAAGACAGCGGTGCAAGCTCGGGGTTCGCGCCACGTAACCAGGTCTCGATTGCAGGTCAGGAGATCAACGTCCTGTTGCCGTACAAGATCTCCGAGCGGCTCCTGGAGCAGTTCACGAGCCAGACCGGCGTGAGGGTGAGCGTCAACGTCACCAATTGGGACGCGGTGCACTCGAAGCTGATCGTCGCCAACACGGCGAAGACCTACGTCGCCGACGTGACGGACTTCGACTGGTCCTTCACTGGTCAGTTCGCCGCTGCCAGGTGGTACGAGCCACTGGAGAAGATGCTCGATCCGGCGCTGGTAGGGGATCTATCCCGGGCGGATGGGGCCTTCACCGCGGGCGGACACACCTACGCGGCCTGTTACTCGAACGACTATCGCTTGTCGCTGTACAACACCAAGATGTTTATGGCGGCCGGCTTGCGCGGGTTCCCGAAAACCTTCGCTGAACTCGGCCCGGCACTGGCCAAGTTGAAGGCTTCGGGTGTGCGTTATCCGCTTGGCATACCCATGGCCGCCACGGAGGGCAGCGTCACGCCGTGGTATCTGCTCACCTTGGCGATGGGCGGTCAGCTGTTCGACCAGCACTTCAAACCCCTGTTCGCCGACCCTGGCTCGGCCGGTTACCGGGCCCTGCAGTTCGAGGTCGACGCCCTGCGCAACGGCTGGGTCTCACCGGGCAGCGTCACGCTGGACAATGGGCCTGCGTTTGACCAGTTTGCAGCCGGCTCAAGCGCGATCCTGCTCGCCGCGAGCCCGGGCAATCTGCCGACCGCCAACGACCCCAAGTTGTCGAGCATTGCCCCCAGCGCTAAGCCCGCACTTGTCCCGGGTGTCCGCGGCCCCGGCATGACGTTCGGCCTGCCCGAGGGTCTTGCGATCCCGGTGACGGCCCAGCACAAGGACGCGGCCCGCGCCTTTATTGAGTGGTGGATGCAGCCGGTCAACCTCCGCGTGCTCTACAAGGAAGCGGGCCTG
>JBATXM010000155.1:0-12957 GCA_049673305.1 Pseudonocardiaceae bacterium
CGACGGGGTGGTGAAGGCGCACGTGCTGGGCACCCGATACGGCATCGGCGTCGACCCGGCCGACGGGCTGCTGCGCCAGGGGCAACCCGGCTACGCCCTGACCTGGATGGATGCCCGGGTCGACGGGATCGGCGTGACGCCTCGCATCGGCAAGGCGGTGGAGATCAACGCGCTGTGGGTGAACGGTCTCGCGGCGTTGCGGTCGCTGCACGCGCACCTCGGCTCGGACGCTTCAGACATCGCCCAGCTGCACGAGCGTGCCCGTTCGTCCTTCGCCACTCGGTACCCCACCGGCAGCGGCGGGCTCTATGACGTCGTGGACGGCCCGGCAGGCGATGACGACACCACGCGACCCAACCAGTTGCTGGCGTTTTCGCTGCCGCACGCGCCACTCACCGACCCCGACGCGGTCCGCGCGCTTGCCGCACCGCTGCTCACCCCGCTCGGGCTGCGCAGCCTCGCGCCCGGCTCACCCGGCTACCGCGGCCGGCACCGCGGCGGACCGCGCGACCGCGACAGCGCCTATCACCAGGGCACCGTATGGCCGTGGCTGATCAGTCCCTACGTCGACGCCTGCCAACGCACCGGCGTCCCCGCCGATGGTGCGCTCGACGGTCTGGCGGCGCACCTGGCCGAGTGGGGTCTGGGCTCGGTCTCCGAAACCGCCGACGGCGACGCCCCACACGCCGCCACCGGCTGCCCCTTCCAGGCCTGGTCGGTCGCGGAACTGAACCGCGTCCGCGGCTGACGCCACCCGTTACCCGGCGCGGCGCATCCGCAGAAAGACGAAACCGTCGTCCTCACACATCGTGTGCAGCACAAACCCGGTCATGCCGGCGGGCGGACCGGCGAGGATCCGGCGGGAGTCCCCGCCCACCAGTCGGGGCGCGATGGTCAGGCACAGCTCATCCACCAGGTCGGCGGCGGCGAGCTGCGCGTTGAGGCTGGGACCGCCCTCAGCGAGCACGTTGCGGTACCCGGCCTCACCGAGGCACTGCAGCGCGGCACGCAGGTCGACGTCGCGCTCCCCCACGACCAGGACGTTGGCGACTTCGCGGGCCGCGGCCACCCGGTCCGGCGGCGCTTCCGCGACGGTCACTACCGTGGTGCGGGCGCTATCGCCGAACAGCGGCGAGCTGAAGTCCAGCGCGCAGGAACGGGTGACGATCGCCATCGGCACCTTCGACTGACCGTAGCCCTCGGCGCGCACCGTCCCGGCAGCGACCAGCACCACATCAGCCAGCTCGCGCAACGCGCCGAAGACTCGCTGATCAGCCAGCCCGCCGAGGCCGCCGGACAACCCGTCGACGGTGGCCGCGCCGTCCAGGCTGGCGATCATGTTCAGCCGTACCGAAGGACGGCCGTGCACTACCGGCAGATCGGCGTAGACGAGGGCGGGATCGACCAGATCGGCGGCGACGGGCAGCAACTGGCGCATAGTGTGCAGTCTTACCTGCGGGTGATCCGTTACCCGCTGCGCGGTCGGGTACTGACGAGATCCGGGGCACCACCTCGATCTCGACTGTGCTGTCTCAGTCTGATGGCCCGGCGATAGATTCAGGCCTGTGGCCACTCCGATCACCGTGCGTCGGGCGAGGGTCGGGGACGTGCGAAGGATCAAGGATCTGGTGGACTGCTACGCCGGCGTGGTGCTGCTGACCAAAGCGCTCGTCACGCTCTACGAGGACGTGCAGGAGTTCTGGGTGGCCGAACGGGATGGCGCGATCCTGGGCTGCGCCGCGCTGCACGTGCTCTGGGAGGACCTGGCCGAGATCCGCACCCTGGCTGTGCGCCCGCATGCTGCAGGTCAAGGGATAGGGCACGCGCTGGTGGCGCAGTTGGTGGAGCATGGACGGCTGCTGGGATTGCGCCGCCTGTTCGTGTTGACCTTCGAGGAGCGCTTCTTCTCCCGGCACGGGTTCCGGGCCATCGACGGGACGCCGGTGACCGCGGACGTCTACGACGAGATGCGCCGCTCGCACGACGAAGGCGTCGCGGAATTTCTCGACCTGCCCTACGTCAAGCCGAACACTCTGGGTAACACCCGGATGCTTCTCGAACTGTGACCCCGCTACCTGGGTCGCCGTCGCGAAGCAACCCCCTCAGTCCGTGACACTCATCCGGCTCGGCGCACCCCGACGACGCGCCGGCCGAGGGCCGGAGTCCGCTGACCCGCGGCCGGTCAGTCCGACACAGGACCCCCGTCACAGGATCGAAACCCGCACGTGATGAACTGGGAGAATCATCCCAATGACGGGACGCAGGAACTGGTGTCGGCGCTCAGTTCGGTTTGGGCCATGACCGACGCCCAGGACGCCGAGGGCCGACACTGGCCAGTGGCGGAGGAGGACTCCGATGTCGGACACACACATCGCGGTCTCGCAGGAAGTCGACCAGTACGCCCCGCAACGGATGGCCGCCGCCGCCGCCGCGAAGGCCAAGCGATTGTGGCCGGGAGTAATCGGCGACGTGCTCGCAGACGAGATCATGGCGCTGCTGGATCTGCCGTCGTGGATGCAATCGCAGACCCGCACGCAACGGCTCATCGACGCGATTCGGAACATCGCGGAAGAGGCAGTGGCCCCCTGCGATGAGAGACCTGCTGCCTGAGCACACGCCGGCTCAGTCCGCCTCGTCACCTGGGTTGCCGCCGCCGCGAAGCAGGTACAGCAGTCCGTCGAGCTCATCCGGCTTCGCGAGGACGTCGCGAGCTTTGGACCCCTCCGAGGGGCCCACCACTCCCCGGCTCTCCAGCAGATCCATCAGCCGACCGGCCTTGGCGAAGCCGACTCGCAGTTTGCGCTGCAGCATCGACGTCGAGCCGAACTGCGACGTCACTACCAGCTCAGCGGCCTGCAGCAGCACATCGAGGTCGTCGCCGATGTCCGGGTCGACTTCCTTGTGCTCACCGGGTTTGGATGCGGTGACCCCGTCGGTGTACTCCGGAGTGGCTTGGTCCTTGGTGTAGGCGACGACCTTGGCGATCTCGGCGTCACCGATGTAGGCGCCCTGGATGCGTACCGGCTTCGACGCGCCCATCGGCAAGTAGAGCCCATCGCCCATGCCGATCAGCTTCTCCGCGCCGGGTTGATCCAGGATCACCCGGCTGTCGGTGAGCGAGGAGGTGGCAAAGGCCAGCCGGGACGGCACGTTGGTCTTGATCAGTCCGGTGACCACGTCGACGCTGGGACGCTGAGTGGCCAGCACGAGATGGATTCCGGCCGCTCGGGCCTTCTGCGTGATGCGGACGATGGCGTCCTCGACGTCGCGCGGGGCGGTCATCATCAGGTCAGCCAGTTCGTCGACGATCGCCATGATGTAGGGATAGGGGCGGTACTCGCGCTGCGACCCCGGCGGCGTCACGATCTCGCCGCTGCGCACCTTGGTGTTGAAGTCGTCGATATGCCGCACCTTGGCGGCCTGCATATCCTGGTAGCGCTGCTCCATCTCCTCGACTAACCAGGCCAGCGCTGCGGCCGCTTTTTTCGGCTGGGTGATGATGGGTGTGATCAGATGCGGGATGCCCTCGTAGGGGGTCAGCTCCACCATCTTCGGGTCGATCAGGATCATCCTGACCTCGTCGGGAGTGGCCCGGGTGAGCAGCGAGACGAGCATCGAGTTGACGAAGCTCGACTTGCCCGAGCCGGTGGAACCGGCCACCAGCAGGTGCGGCATCTTGGTCAGGTTCGCGGTAACGAAACGACCCTCGATGTCCTTACCGAGCCCGACCACCATGGGATGCTGATCGCGACTGGACGTCGACGAACGCAGCACGTCACCCAGTCGCACTATTTCTCGATCACTGTTGGGCACCTCGATCCCCACCGCGGACTTGCCGGGGATCGGGGCGAGCAACCGCACGTTGTCGGTGGCCACCGCGTAGGCGATATTGCGGGTCAGCTGGGTGATCTTCTCCACTTTGACCCCGAGCCCCACCTCCACCTCGTAACGGGTGACGGTCGGTCCTCGGGAGAACCCGGTGACCTGGGCGTCCACCGAGAACTGGTCGAGCACCCCGGTGATGGCCTCGATCATCGCGTCGTTGGCCTTGCTGTGGGTTTTCGGCGGGTCGCCCTTGAGTAACAGATCGGGCGGAGGCAGCTGGTAGTCACCCTCGACCACCCGGTGGGTGGACGTGGCTGAACCGGGCTTGCTGTCAAGCGCTCCGTCAACCGGCCCCTCAGCTGACACAGCGGGCTTCGGCTGCGCCGGCGGGCGGGTCGGTGCCGCAGCAGGAGCGTCCTGCGCGTCCTCCTCAACGATCTTTGCGGTTTGGCTGGCCTGCCGACGCCGGGAGGGGCGGCGCAGCCGGGCGGCACCCGGATCGGCGCCGGTAACCTCGGCATCGGAATCAGCGTCATCGGACTCGGGCAGCGCCCCGCACAGCCGGCGGATACGCCCGGGCACCGCGTGCACCGGCGTCCCCGTCAGCACCAGCAGCCCGTAACCGGCCAGCAACGCCAGCAGGGGCGCCGCCACCCAGACGGTGAATCCATCGACCAACGGATCCGCGACCAGGAAACCGACCGCGCCAGCAGCCCGGGAGCGTCCCACCCCGTCCGCTGGCGCGCCAGCCGCGAGATGCCACAGGCCGAGCGTCCCCAGCGTCAGTAACAAGGTGCCAACGGTGCGGCGAGGCCGCGCCGCCACATCGGGCTCAGTGCGCATCAGGGTCACTCCGACCCCGGCGAGCACCACGGGTAAGCCCACCGACACGGCGCCGAACAGGGCGCTGAGCATGCGCTGCAGACCAGCGCCGACCGGTCCCCCGGCGGCACACCACACCGCAGCGGCGGCGACCACAGCGAGGGCGACCAAACCAAGCGCGAGGCCGTCCCGGCGATGTTCGGGCTCAAGCTCACGCGTGCGCCCCACCGCTCTGGCAAGTCTTCCGACGCCGCGGGCCAGCAGCGACCAGGCACCGACCAGACCACGGCCGAGAATGCGGTTCGGCCCTCTTCTGGGCACTGACCGCCGGGGGGTCGACCGCGGGCGCGGCTTGGTCACCGAACTCCGGGACCGCACGGTCGTGGTCTTCGGGGAACTCCGCCCTGGCATGTCCCACACGCTAGCCCATTCGCCCCTTGCTTCCCGGCAGCAAACGCCACCGCCGACGAACCTCAGCCGACGGGCAGCACCGTAGGCACGATCATCGGCCGGCGCCGGTAGGTATCAGCGACCCACCGGCCCACCACACGTCGCACCGCCTGGGCGATCCGGTGCGGGTCGGTGATCCCCTCCGCTTCGGTGCGGGCCAATTCCGCCTCCACCAGCGGCACAACGCCCTCGAGAGCCTTAGGGTCGTCGGAGAACCCCCGGCCCGAGATCGTCGGTGGCGCCACCGCCCGGCCTGTCGCCGACACGATCATCACGGTGATCGCGATGAACCCACCTTCGCCGAGGATGAGCCGATCGGACAGGGTGGAGTCCCCCACGTCACCGACCGACAGCCCGTCCACGTAGACCTGGCCTACCTCGACCCGGCCGGTGATCTCCGCCCGGCCGTCCACCAGGTCCACGACCACCCCGTCCTCGGCGATCACCACCCGCTCCTCGGGTACCCCGGTGCGGACCGCGAGGGCGGCGTTGGCCCGCAGGTGCCGCCACTCGCCGTGCACCGGCATGACATTGGACGGACGGATCGCGTTGTAGAGGAACAGCAGCTCTCCGGCCGGCGCATGCCCGGACACATGGACCTTTGCGGTTCCCTGATGCACCACTGTCGCACCCAGCCGGACCAGTCCGTTGACGACCCGGAACACCGAAGTCTCGTTGCCCGGGACGAGCGAGCTGGCCAGCACGACGGTGTCCCCCTGGCGGATCCGGATCTGCCGGTGCTCGCCGCGAGCCATCCGGGACAGCGCCGACAGTGGTTCGCCCTGCGAGCCGGTGGAGACGAACAGCACCCGGTGCTCGGGCATCACCATCGCCTCCTCGAGGTCCACCAGCAGACCCGGCGGGACTCGGAGCAGTCCAAGCTCGGCGGCGACGCCCATGTTGCGCACCATCGAACGGCCTACCAACGCCACTTTGCGTCCGTGCACCGAGGAGACGTCCAGGACCTGCTGTACCCGGTGCACATGGCTGGCGAAGCAGGCCACGATGACCCGCTGGGTTGCCTTGCCGATCACCGAGTCCAGCACCGGGCCGATGTCCCGCTCGGAGGTGACGAAACCGGGCACCTCGGCATTGGTGGAGTCGATCAGAAGCAGGTCCACCCCCTCGTCACCGAGCCTGGAGAACCCGGCGAGATCGGTCAGCCGCCCATCGAGTGGTAGCTGGTCCAGCTTGACGTCGCCGGTGTGCAGCACGAGCCCGGCCGGGGTGCGGATGGCCACCGCCAGCGCGTCGGGGATGGAGTGGTTCACCGCGAAGAACTCGCAGTCAAATGGCCCGCACCGGTGCCGGGTGCCCTCCACGACCTGCACCAGCCGCGGTTTCTGGCGGTGCTCGCGGCACTTTTCCCGGACCAGGGCGAGGGTGAATTCAGACCCCACCACCGGCAGGTCGGGATGCAACTTGAGCAGGAACGGCACGGCCCCGATGTGGTCCTCGTGCCCGTGGGTGAGCACCAGCGCCTCGATGTCATCCAGCCGGTGCTCAATCGCCCGGAAGTCAGGCAAGATCAAATCGACCCCGGGCGCGTCGTCTGCGGGGAACAACACCCCGCAGTCCACCACGAGCAGCGCCTTAGCGTGTTCGAAGACGGTCATGTTACGGCCAATCTCCCCGATACCGCCCAGCGCCACCACGCGCAGGCCGCCCTCAGGCAACGGCGGCGGCGCGGTGGTGGGCACACCCGGCACGGGCAGCGGGGTGCCGGTAGGGACAGTGCTCACCCGAGGACCCCGGCCGCCGTCAGTGCCGAGGCGATCGCGACGAGCTGGTCAGGCGCCGCGGCGACCTGCGGCAAGCGGGGTTCACCGACATCGAGCCCGGTCAGCCGCAGCGCTGCCTTGCCGAAAGCCACCCCGCCAGCCAGGCAGAAGGCCTGGATCAAACCAAGCGTCGCGGCGTGCACCTGCCGAGCGGTGTTCACCTGGCCGGCATCGAAGGCGGTGACCATGGCCCGCAGCCGGTCGGGCACGACATTGCCGATGACGCTGACGAACCCCACCGCCCCTACCGACAGCCACGGCAGGTTGAGCGCATCGTCCCCGCAGTAGTAGGCCAGGTCGGTGCTGGCGATGATCTCCGCGCCGGCCCCGAGGTTTCCGGTGGCGTCCTTGACCGCGACGATCCGTGGGTGTTCGGCTAACCGGTAGAGGCTCTCCCTGGCGATCGGCACCACCGAACGCGGCGGGATGTCATAGAGCATCACCGGCAGGTCAGTGGCATCCGCAACGGCGGTGAAGTGCGCGACCAACCCGGCCTGCGGTGGGCGGGAGTAGTACGGGGTCACCACCAGCAGGCCGTGCGCACCGGCCCGCGCCGCCTGCCGGGCAAGCCGCACGCTGTGCGCAGTGTCATAGGTTCCGGCCCCGGCCACCACGGCAGCCCGGTCCCCTACCGCCGCCACCACCGCCCGCACCAGGTCCGCTTTCTCGGCGTCCGTGGTGGTCGGCGACTCGCCAGTGGTGCCGTTCACCACCAGCCCCTCGCAACCCCGCTCCACCAGCTGGTGGGCGAGCTTTTCCGCAGTGCCCAGATCCAGCTCACCATTGGCGGCGAAAGGGGTGACCATGGCGGTGAGCACCCGACCGAAGGGCCGGCCGGACGCAGTCGTCGGCGCAGTACTCATAGGTGGACGTTACCGTTTCCCGCCGCAACCCCAGCAAGGACACCTCGACAGCACTGGGTAGGGAGTGCTGACTAGGCAGTGCTGACTAAAACCCACGCTGAGTATCCTGCAGGCGCGCGATGTCCGTCTCGTCGCCCACAACGTCGACTATCGCTTGGGCACGACCATAGGCGTGCAGCGTCAGTTCCTCAGGCGAACCGACGACGGTGACGCTACGCTGGCCACGTCGAACGACGCGTTCCGTGCCCTCCGGACGGCGCAGCACGACACCGACCGGCGAGTGCCGATAGCACAGCCGGGCGAGCCGGGACAGCACAGCCCAGAGCGCCTCGGCGCGGCGCGGGTCGGCTGCCCGCTGTTCCCAGTCTCTTCTGGCCCGCCGAACATCCTCGTGGTGGACGAAGAACTCAACCCCGTTGATTTTCTCGCCCATTGGCCCCAGGCGCATCAGCGACCACCAGGGCGGCCCATTGCGGACCAGGTCAACGAGCTCCGGCCAGGGTAGCTCGGTGGTGCGCTGCTGTACCCGAGCGGTCAGCCCAGCCAGCGGCGGTAGCAGGATGCCAGCGGCAGCGACCGGCCGGCCTTCCCGAACCACCAGATGCGCCGCCAGGTCACGGGTCGTCCACCCCCCGCAGAGTGTGGGGGCGTCCGGGCCCAGTTGATCCATCAGCGTGCACAACTCATGCCGCTCACTGGCCGCAAGCGTATTTTCTTCCACTGCTCACGTCACCCCTTTCGTTACTCAGCCCTCTAACACGAACGGGCTGGAGGCGATTTCGGTACCGTCGGGCAAGGCACAGATCTCGAAGTCGCTGAACACGTTAGGGGCTGTCTTCTGCAGCTGGCGCAGGCACTCTACCGCCAGCGTGCGGATCTCCACGTCAGCGTGCTCGGTGGCACGCATCGCGATGAAGTGCCGCCAAGCCCGGTAATTGCCGGTCACCACGATACGGGTCTCCGTGGCGTTGGGCAGTACCGAACGAGCCGCCTGGCGAGCCTGCTTACGGCGCAGCGTGGCGTTCGGCTCATCGGCGAAGCGTTTCTCCAACCCGACGAGCAGCTCATTGTAGGCTTGCTGGCTGGCTCGCGCCGATGCCTGGAATAGCTGGTGTAGCTCAGGGTCACTGGCGATGACGTCCGGCTCGACCATGGCGGCGCTGCGCTCGGGGACGTAGCGCTGGGACAGCTGCGAGTAGGAGAAGTGCCGGTGCCGGATCAGCTCGTGGGTCAATGACCGCGACACCCCGGTGAGGTAGAAGCTGACTGTGCCATGTTCGAGCACTGACAGGTGCCCGACTTCGAGGATATGTCTCAGGTAGCCGGCATTCGTCGCGGTCACCAGATTGGGCTTGCGCCAGGATTGGTAGCAGGCCCGGCCGGCGAACTCGGCGAGCGCCTGCCCGCCGTCAGCATCGGTGGACCATGGTACATCAGTGGGCGGGAAAAATTCGGTCTTGGCAACGAGTTGGACCCGCAACGGCACAGTGCCCACTTCGGCGTCAACGTCGTCAGGTTGGTTCACGGCGCACCACTCCTCTCACCCGAGCCCAGCTCCGGGCATCGCAGCCTACTGTGACATCAGCGGCGTCTTGACCGACGTCATCCATGACGTCATACTTGACGTCATGGATCTCACCTCGTACATCAGCCAGCTGCGCGAAGACCTCACCGCCGCGGCGTCCGCGGGCGATGAGCAGACCCAACGCACTGCGGCTGCACTGGGCGTTGCGCTGGAACCCGCTGCCCGCCTGGCCATCATGAACGCACTGTCCGACGTTGCCGCAGAGGTCACCGCAGCGCTGGACAACCAGGTGGTGGAGGTGCGCCTCGATGGCCGTGATGTGCGGATCGTGGTGAGCGCGCGGGCCGATGGACCGCCACCGCCCTTCGAGCCCGACGCGGCCCCTTTCGGCGACGCCGGCGGCGACATCCGGCGGATGACCCTGCGACTGATTGACCAGGTCAAAGCCCAGGCTGAGCGTGCCGCCGCCGAGCAGGGCGTGTCACTGAACACCTGGGTCTCACAGGCTGTAGCGGGCGCGCTGCGCGGTGAGCCGTGGAACGAGCCGCCATGGGCCCCGGGTGATCGCCGCAGCCACAATCGGGTCCGAGGCTGGGTCCAGGGCTGACCACGCCGAGCCGAACAAGCTGGGCCGACCAACCTTCCGGAGCTGCCACAATCTCGTTGAGGAGCAATCGTGGAGCACGACGACACCGACACATCGGTCCGCCGGCAGCAGGACTTCAGCTGCGATGGACCGATTGACGTCTGGGCCGAACTCGATAGTGGCCGGCTGGATGTCACGCTAGAGGAAGGCCAGAAAGGCTCAGATGGCACCGCTGCCCATGGGGTAACCGTGCGGATCCACTCCGCTCCGGCCAGCCAACTGGCGTGCAGCGGTGGGATTGGCGGCCTGCTGAGCTGGTTGGGTGAACAGGCCGGGACGATCCACCTGGGCGAACTGGCCGCCGAAGCGGTGCGCCGCACGGTGATCGACCTCACCGGGCAGCGGCTCACCGTGCGCACTCCGAGGGAATACCCGCTGCGCACTGTGCCGCTGATCATCCAGGTGAACGCGCCGTCGGGCTCGTCGATCAGCGCTCGCAGCGGCTCCGCAGACGTTACCGTCACCGGAGTGGCTGCCAGCGTCGATGCCGCAACCGGCTCCGGACAGGTCCAGGCGCAGCGCTGCACCGGCGCAGCTGAGGTTCGCACCGGATCGGGCGACGTGCGGCTTGGGACGGTATTGGGCCGGCTGCAGGTACGGACCGGCTCGGGGCAGATCGATGTGACCAGCATCGAGGGCGCGCAGGGCAGCGCCACCGTGCAGGCCGGTTCCGGCGACGTCCGGCTGGGTTCAGTAAACCTGGGCGCTGTCAAGCACGAGATCAACGCACGTACTGGCAGCGGTGACCTCACTGTGGTCGACGCCTGTGCCGGCGGCCTCGAGCTCACGACCGGTTCAGGGCAGCTGCGGGTGGGGATCCATCCCGGCGTCCGTGCCGAGCTGGACGTCAGCTCCGGCTCCGGGCACGCGCGCAGCGACCTACCGGTCAGCAGAGCGCCCGCCGAAGGCAACGTCGCACTGCGGGTACGGGCCCGCACCGGATCGGGCGACGCACTGGTCACCGCGGCACCATCCTGACCGGCGTGGGGCTGGCCCCATGTCTGGTTGCGGCACCGAGCGCGGCAACCAGGTCGCCGCGCTGCCCCATGACGATCCCCTCCAGCTCCAGCCATCCGGCCATCTCCCGCAATGCTCTGGCGAGCTCGGCGACCACCCGCGAAGTATTGGCAATTCCGGGCTCGGCGAAGGCACCCGGCACCCGCAACATGCCGGTGGCGCGGTCGGCCTTGAGATCGACTCGGGCGACCAACTGCCCGTCCAGCAAAAAAGGGAACACGTAGTAGCCGTGACGACGCCGGTGCTCCGGAACGTAGATCTCGATCCGGTAGCGGAAGCCGAACAGCCGCTCGGTGCGCACCCGGTCCCAGATCAGCGGATCGAACGGACACAACAAGGCGGCGCCGGTGATCAGTCGCGGGGTGCGGGCATCGTGGTGCCGGTAGGCCGGGGCCTGCCAGCCCCGGACCCTCACCGGTTCCAGCTCCCCGGCCGCCACGAGCTCCGCAACCGCCTGCCTGCTGCGCTCCGGTCGTAGCCGGTAGTAGTCCCGCAGGTCGGGCTCGGTGGCCACGCCCAACGCGGCACCAGCCCGGGCGATCAGCTCACGGGCACCCTCGTCAACGGCGACCCGCCGGGCGAGCACCTCAGCGGGCAGCACCCGCTCAGGCAGGTCATAAAGCCGCTCGAATCCACGCCGCGTGCCGGTGGTGAGCTCACCCATACCAAAGAGCCACTCACAGATTCGTTTGGTATCGGTCCGATTCCACCACGATCCCGGAGCTGCGCGGGCCTCACCACCCAGTTCCCGCTCCAGGGTGCCCGCGCTGACCGGGCCGTACTCCTTGACCGCGTCCAGCACCGCCGAGACCAGTCCTGGCGCTCGGGCCGCGAGCTCGCCGTACCGGTGCCACCAACCCGGTTTCTTAGCCCCCGAGTGCAGCAACGGCCAGTCGCGCACCGGAATCAAGCTCGCCTCATGCGCCCAGCACTCCACCAGCAGGCGAGGACGGCGCACCGAGTGCGCCCAGGCAGCGCTGTCCAGCAGTTCCTTCGGGTAGGGCCCCAACCGGCTGAACACCGGCAGGTAGTGCGCCCGGGCCAGCACAGTGACCGAGTCCAGCTGCAGCAGCCGAATCCGGCCCAGCACCCGCAGCAGGTCTCGCCGGGTCACCAACCTGGTGGGGCGCGGGTCGGCAAAGCCCTGCGCGGCCAGCGCCGTGCGTCGCGCGGCGTCCGTTCCCATGATCTGCATGGTCACCGATGCTTCCATCCAGCACCGACAATTTCCGCGCGGCTGGCCCCAGTGGTGCTGGGATTCTCGATATCTTCAGTGCCATGGCACTGGCTCGGGTGCGCGCCGCGACCCTTGAGGATGCTCCCACGCTGGCCGCCCTGCAGCGGGCGACCTGGCAGGCCGCCTACTCCGAGCTTTTGCCGCCCGGGACCCTTGATGGGCTGGACACGCTACAGGTGCGGCAAGCCTGGGCTGACACCATCCATGGTGGGGCCACGGTGCTGATCGCTACCGAGGGTGCCGAGCAGGTCGGGTTCGTGGTGGCCGGCCCGGCACCCAAGGACGACGTGGCCGCCGCCGATGGCACGCTGCCGCCTGATGCGGCGCACACCATGCTGGTGAGCATCCTGCTGGTGGAGCCGAGGTGGGGGCGCCGAGGTCACGGTGGGCGGCTGCTCGCCACAGCCGCCGCGATGCTGCGCGACGCCGGCGCCACCCGGGGAATCGTCTGGGTGCCCGCCAAGGACCCAGCCTCGCTGAACTTCTACCACCGTCGCGCCGGCTGGTACCCCGACGCCACCATACGCACCCTAGACGCCAACGGTCGCCCCCTACGCGAACTCCGCCTAACCGGCCCCCTCAACCTCACACTCACCTGAACCCCCGCCAAACGCCATTCTGGACCGTACCCGATTTTGTAGACACCCGGTCATGACTGCCGCTAAGTGCCAGCGGAGGAGATCGCGTGGCGACACGCCGAAGCTTCACCCAGGAATACAGGGACCAGGCCGTTAGCCTGCATCTCGATTCGGGCCGATCGATCGCTGAGGTGGCGAGAAGTATCGGCGTCC